>CAYJLE010000001.1:0-131540 GCA_964370985.1 uncultured Gaiellales bacterium
CCGAGGGCGGCTGAGATCGCCGACGAGCTGCGGGAGCTCGTCCCTGCCCGGTCGGATGCAGACGAGCCGGCGATCCGGCTGCTCGCGGACGCGCTCGTGGACGCGCTCGCGGACATGGGGGTGCCTACGCGGCCGGTCTCTGCTTTTCCGGCTCGGGACCGAGGGAAGGAGTCGTGATGGCCGAGGTCATGCTGGGGCGATTCCATGGAAGGGGGACGTGATGGCGAAGCGCACGAACATCCGGCGTCGCGGCCGGTCGTGGGTCGTGTACTACCGCGTCGACGGGCGGCAAGTCTGGCGGTCGTTCCCGACGCGCGAGCAGGCGGAGCTGCACCTCGCGCAGGCCCAGGTTGAGAGGGCTCGCGGCGAGCTGCGAGCGCCGGCCCGAGTCACGTTCGGCGAGGCGCTCGACGAGTGGCTCCGCCACGGCGAGCTCGAGCGGGGACTTAAGCCCTCGACGATCAGGGACTACCGGTCGTGCGTGGAGCGGTGGCTCCGTCCGGCGTTCGGCGAGCTTCGGCTCGACGCTGTCACGGCCTCGGTGATCGAGCGGTGGCGCGCGGAAGCGATGGCCCGGGCGAAGAAGGACGAGAGGCTTCCACGGCGCCAGGCCGACAAGCTCATCGCGATCCTCCACGGTGTCTTCGAGCGGGCCCGGAAGGCGTACGGCTTCCCGCGGAACCCAGCCGACGATATCGAGCGGTTGAAGGTCAGCTACTCGGGCCGCTTCGACTTCTACTCGCCGGAGGAGGTGTGGGCGCTCGTCCGGGCCGCTGCATCGGGGCAGGACGGCGCCATCTTCCTGACCGCAGCGTTCACCGGGCTCCGGCGCGGCGAGCTCCTCGCCCTTCGCGTCCGGGATCTCGACTCGCAGCGGAGGCGATCCGGGTCGAGGGAAGCATCGACATCACGGGCGAGCGCGGCACCCCGAAGTCCGGTCGTACGCGAAGCGTGCCGATGGTGCCCGAGGTCGCGCAGGCGCTCGCCAGGCTGCTCACGCGGGAGCAGCACACCGGCGACGACGACCCCGTGTTCGTCGGCGAGTCCGGCGGGTACCTCGACGGGTCCGCGCTCCGCCGCCGCTTCAAGACCGCTCAGACCCGAGCGAAGCTCAGGCCGCTCCGGCTCCACGATCTGCGCCACACGTTCGGGAGCCTCGCCGCGAGGAAGGCGGAGAGCGGCCGCGAGCTCCAGGAATGGATGGGCCACGCCGACCTGAAGACGACGGCGCGCTACACGCACTACCGGTCGCGCGGCGGTGAGGCCGCCCGGCTGGCCGAAGCGTTCACGCTCGGCGAGCCCGGCGGGTCGAAGGAAGCGGAACCCGTGGAGGTCGCCACCCACTGATGCCTGCAAGCGGCCTGCAAGCATTCGTCCTTCGCACGGACGCAGCCGGGTTCCGTCCGAACGCCGGCCGTGAGGGCGTTTCCCCCTGCTCGCGTCGCGTTTCGGCGGAACCCGGCGGAACGCGACGACGGCCCTTGACGGCTTGCCATGCAGAAGGTCGAGGGTTCGAGTCCCTTCATCCGCTCCTCGGAAAAGCCCCGCTCAGGCGGGGCTTTTCGTTGCCGGAGGCTCTCAGCGCGGATCGATCGGTAGGAGAGTGGCCAGGCCCGCCGCCTCCTCGAAGGCCGCTGCCGCCGCCAGCAGATCGGCGTCGCCGCGCGGGCGGCCGACGAGCTGGAGCCCGACGGGCCGCCCATCGGCGGTGAAGCCGCAGGGAACCGAGATCGCAGGGCAGGACGTGAGCGTGATCGCGGAGGTCACGCGCAGCCACTCGACGTAGTTGTGAAAGGCGGTTTCCTCGAGCTCGCGGATCCAGCGGGTCTCCACGGGAAACGGCGCCACGCAGGCGGCCGGGCACGCGAGCAGGTCGTAGCGCTCGAAGAACGCGGCCACGCGGTGGTAGATCGCCCCACGGGCGCGCTCGGCCCGGCCGACCTCCTCCGGCGTCAACCGCAGGCCCGCCTCCACGTTCCAGACGATGTCGGGCTTCAGGCGATCGCGCGCCGTCTCGTAGAGGGGTCCGAGGTCCGCGACGAAGCCCGCGGCGCGCAGGATCTGGAAGGTCTCCGGGGCATCCGTCAGGTCGGGGCACTCCTCCTCGACCGCGGCACCGAGATCGGCGAAGCGGGCGGCGGCCGCAGCGCACAGCCCGCGAACCTCGGGGTCGACCGGAGAGATGCCGAGATCGGGGCTGAACGCCACCCGGCGGGGAGCGCGCCGGCTTGCGGCGGCGATCGTGAACGGCTCCGCCGGCTCCGTCAGCGACAGCGGGTCCGCCGGGTGGCGGCCGGCCATGGCGTCGAGCATCAGCGCGACGTCGGCCACCGTCCGGGCCATCGGGCCAGCCACCGAGAGCGTGTCGAACGGCAGCTCGCGCGGGCCCGTCGCGACGCGCCCCGGGCTCGGGCGCAGGCCGACGACCGAGCAGAAGCTCGCCGGCGTGCGGAGGCTGCCCCCGAGGTCGGAGCCGGTGGCCAGCCAGGTCTGGCCCGTCGCGAGCGCGGCCGCTGACCCCCCGGAGGAGCCACCGCAGGTGAGCGCAGCGTTCCACGGGTTGCGCGTCTCGCCGAAGACCTCGTTGAACGTGTTCGCCCCGGCGCCGAACTCCGGTGTGTTCGACTTCGCGAGCACGATCGCCCCGTTCGCTTCGAGCCGCTCGACGACCAGGCTCGAGCGCCCCGGCACGTGATCTGCGTAGATCGGCGAGCCGTACGTCGTGCGCACGCCCGCCACGTCCTCGAGGTCCTTGACCACGATCGGCAGTCCGGCGAGCCAGCCTGGCCCCGGGGCGTCCGGAGGATCGGCCATGAGCCGGCGGGCACGCTCCCGGGCGCGCTCGGGGCAAAGTGTGGGCAACGCGTTGAGCGACCCGTCCGTGACCGCGACCCGCTCGAGCGCGGCGTCGATCAGCTCGAGAGGCGCCAGCGCGCCGTTGCGCAGGAGCCTCACCGCTTCCCGCGCGGTCAGCGCGATCATGTCCGAGGCGCGAGGCACCGGCTCGCCAGCCTACCGGCACACGCTGCGGTGCTGCCCGGCAGCCGCGTAGACTCCGGCCGCGTGGAATACCGCACCGTGATCGAGCCGTTTCGGATCCACTCGGTCGAGCCGCTGCGGCTGACGACCGTCGAGGAGCGGCAGGCGGCGATCCGGGAGGCCGGCTACAACCTCTTCAACCTCCACGCCGCGGACGTCCTGATCGACTTCCTGACCGACTCCGGCACCGGCGCCATGTCGCGCGACCAGTGGGCGGGGATCCAGCGCGGCGACGAGAGCTACGCCGGGTCGCCGTCCTGGTTCACGTTCCTCGACGCCGTCCAGGAGCTATTCCCGTTCCGCCACGTGATCCCGACCCACCAGGGGCGGGCGGCCGAGAAGATCCTCTTCTCGGTGATCGGCGGACCCGGGAAGGCGATCCCGAACAACACGCACTTCGACACCACGCGCGCGAACGTGGAGTTCACCGGGGCCGAGGCCGTCGACCTCGTCGTGCCCGAGGGACTCGAGCCTGCCCGGCTGCACCCGTTCAAGGGCAACATGGACCTCGGGGCGCTGGACGCGTTCCTCGCGTCGCGGGAGCCCGGCTCGGTGCCCGCCGTGTTCGTGACCGTGACGAACAACTCGGGCGGGGGCCAGCCGGTCTCGCTCGAGAATATCCGCGGCGTGCGCGCGCTCTGCGACCGCCACGGCGTGCCTCTCTACCTGGATGCCTGCCGGTTCGCCGAGAACGCCTGGTTCATCCGGGAGCGCGAGCCCGGCCAGGAGGGACGGGCGGTTGCCGACATCGTGCGGGAGCTGGCCTCGCTCGCCGATGGGATGACGATGAGCGCGAAGAAAGACCCGCTCGCGAACATCGGCGGCTGGCTCGCCCTCAACGACGACGAGCTCGCGGAACGCTGCCGCAACATGCTCATCCTCACCGAGGGATTCCCCACCTACGGCGGCCTCGCCGGGCGCGACCTCGAGGCGATCGCGCAAGGACTGCGCGAGGCCGTCGACCACGACTACCTGCGCTACCGGGTTCGCTCGACCGCCTACCTCGGCGAGGGGCTTGCCCGCTCGGGGCTGCCGATGGTGCAGCCGTACGGCGGGCACGCCGTCTACGTCGACGCGCGGGCGCTGCTCCCGCACATCCCGCCGCTCGAGTACCCGGGCCAGGCGCTCGCGGTGGCGCTCTACGAGGCGGGCGGGATCCGCGGCTGCGAGATCGGCACGGTCATGTTCGGCCGCCGCCCCGACGGGAGCGAGGAGCCGGCCGCGATGGACCTCGTGCGGCTCGCCGTGCCGCGGCGCACCTACACGCAGAGCCACGTCGACTACGTGATCGAAGTGTGCGCTTCGGTCGCGGCCCGGGCCGGGGAGCTGCGCGGCTTCCGCATCGCCTCGCAGCCCCCCGTCCTGCGCCACTTCACGGCCCGCTTCGCGCCCCTTTCCTGACGCTCAGCCCTCCCCGTGCTTGCGCTGCCACGCGCGCCACGTGAGCGCCCAGCGCTCCGGGTCGTTGTGCGGCTCCGGGTCCATGTAGTGGACGGTGCTCCGGTGCGGTGAGCTGCGCACGACGTCCGGCTGCTCGCGCGCCTCCTTCGCGACCTGGGCGAGGATCGCCGCGTACGTGTCGAGGTCGGCGCGCGAGACGGACTCTGCCGGCTCGAGCGTCATCGGCTCGGCCACGAGCCACGGCTCGTGGCTCGGGAAGTACTGACTGACCCCGAAGTCCACCGTCCGCCGGGCGATGTCGAGCGTCGAGAGGCCCGTCTCCTGCTGGAGCCGCTCGAGGCTGTAGCGGATCTGCTCGAGCCGCCGGTCTGAGTTCCCCTCGGCGAACGAGATCTCGATGCCGGGGATCTCCGCCACCTTCTTCGCGAGGTAGTTGTTGTTGAGCACGGCCACCTCGGCGACCTCGCGAAGCCCCTCCGCGCCCAGGGAGAGCACCCACGCGTACGAGCGCACGACCGTCGCCGGCACGCCGTGGAAGGCCCGCAACTTGCCGACCGAGTCAGGGCGGTCGTAGTCGAGGAAGAAGCGCCCGCTCGCCTCGTCCCGCTCGACCATCGGGGCGGGCAGGAAGCGCGCGAGCTCCCCGGTCACGCCGGAGGCGCCGACCGGCATGCCCATCGAGCAGTGCGGCGAGGAGAACGTCTTGTGCAGGTTGAACTGGCAGAGGTCGAAGCCAGCGTCGCGGGCGCGGGTGATCCCGAACAGCCCGTTCGCGTTCGCCTGGTCGTAATGGCAGAGGCCGCCGGCGTCGTGGACGATCTCGACGATCTCGTCGATGTGCGGGTTGAAGAGGCCCGTGTCCTCAGGGTTCGTGATCATCAGCCCGGCGGTCCGCTCGGAGACCGCAGCCTTGATCGCGTCGACGTCCGGGTAGCCGCGCTCGCCGGCGTAGACCGTGACGACCTTGAGGCCGGCCGTCGCCGGGCCCGCACCGTCGCAGGGATGCGAGAAGATCGTGGTCACGATCTCGTCGCGATTCGCGTCCCCTCGGGCGGCGTGGTAGGCGCGCATCATGAGCGCGTTCGCGTAGACGGCCTGTGAGCCGCCGCCCGGCTGGAGCGTGAACCGCTCCATCCCGGAGATCGCGCAGAGCGCCCGCTCGAACTGCCACATCGCCTCGAGAATTCCCTGCACGGTCTCGTCGTCCTGGAGCGGGTGCAGGTCGGCGACCTTGTGGGACCGGATCAGCTCCTCGTTCACCTTCGGGCTGTACTTCATCGTGCACGTGCCGAGCCCGAGGTGGATGTCGACGTCGTTGCCGAGCGTCTCCTGGGACAGGCGCAGGTAGTGGCGCAGCACCTGCGGCTGGGAGAGCTCGGGGAGAGCGGGCGGCACCGAGCGCCGCAACCCGTCCGGGATCGCGGCGGCGGTATCCCCGGCGACCGCGACGACCTCCGGCTCGACAGCGGGCGGCAGGAGGCCACGTTCACCGGGGCTCGTCTGCTCGTGGAGGATCGGCTCGTTCCAGCTCGCCTGGTGGAACGGTCTGAGCGCGGTCATGCGATCACCTCCGAGAGCGTCTCGACCAGACGGTCGATGTCGGACTTCGTGTGGACCTCGGTCACGCAGTAGAGGGCGCTCTGGCCGAGCTGCGGGTAGGAGGCGGAGAGGTCGACGCCCCCGTGGATGCCCCGATCGAGCAGAGCCCGGTTGACCTCGGCGACCGTCTTGCCCGTCCCGTCGAAGCGGACGACGAGCTCCTTGAAGAACGGGCCCGACAGCGCGGGCGCCTCGACGCCAGGAAGCTCCCCGAGCGTCGCCGCCGCGTAGCGCGCGCGCTGCGCGATCCCCTCCCCCAGCTCGGCGAGCCCGCGGGGGCCGAGCAGGGCGAGGTAGACGCCGGCGACGATCAGCCACAGGTTCTGGGTCGTCCCGGCGTACTCGCTGGAGTCGCCGCGGGTGACGTAGGACATCCGCTCCCACACGACCTCGCCGAAGCCCCACTCGCCCTGGGTCGTCCTCGCGAGGCCGATCAGGAAGGTCGGGCACTCGGCGATGAACCGCTCCTCGTCGGGCATCGCGACGAACCCGGCCAGGCCGCCGCCGAAGCCCATGTGCATCCCGAGCGGCTGCAGCTCCCCGCAGACGAGATCGGCGCCGTAGCGGGGCGGTGCCTCCAGGACACCGAGCGAGATCGGGTCGACGCCCACGACCGCGAGCGCCCCGGCCTCGTGGGCGAGCTCGGCGATCTGCGCCGAGCGCGTCTCGATCGTGCCGAGGTAGCCGGGGTTCTCGACGTAGACCGCGGCCGTGTCACCCGTCAGCACCGCTCGCAGCGCGTCGAGGTCGAGCAGGCCCGTGCCCGGCTCGAATGGCACCTCGACGACCTCGAGCGACGCGCCGCAGTAGCCGTGGATCACGGAGCGGCGCTCCGGCGCCGCGGACTCCGGCACGAGCACGCGGCTGCGGCCGGTCAGGCGACCCGCCATCGAGAGCGCGGTCGCCGCCGCCGTGCCCCAGTCGTACGTTGGCTGGCTGACGGCGTCGAGCTCGACGAGATCGCCGAGCATGCTCGCCCCTTCGAACAGGGCCTGCATCTTTCCGTGGTCCGAGTACGTCTCCCCGTAGTAGGCGGTCAGGAACTCGCCCCGACTCGCGACCTCGTCGCAGACCGCGGGGACGTAATGGGGCCAGCAGCCGCCGCCGAGGAAGCTCAGGGTCTCCTTGCAGCTTCGATTCTCGCCGAGCAGCCCTTCCAGGTGGCGGCGCAGGTCCGCCTCCGAGGCCAGCGGCGGAGGTAGGTCGAGCGGCCGGTCGAGGCGCAGCCGCGCGGGGATCGCCGTGTACAGCTCCTCGATGCTGGCCGCGCCGATCTCGCGCAGCATCTCCTCCTTGATCCGCGGCACCGAGTTCGGGATGTACGGATGGGCCGTGTCGGGCATGGGCACACGCTCCTGACGTCGAGACGGGACACCCCGACCATATCCCGCTACGACGAGACGCGGTAGACGACCTCGCGCCCGGGACCGGTGATCACCCGCCGGAAGCCGGAAAGCTCCGCGTCGAGATCGGGGGCCCCGGTGTCGACGAGGAGCGGGCGACCGCCGAGCGCGGCAAGCTTCGCCTCCGTCGCGACGACGACCACGTTCTCGGGCCCGCAGCACCGCAGGACGCGCGCCGAGAGCTGCTGGTTGCCACGCCCGAACACGAAGCCCTGGCCGCCCACGGGCGTCACCACTACCTTCGTCCCCGGCTCGGCCAGCTCGAGCAGCCTGCTCTCGTCCGCGTCGGACGCGACGAGCCGCCCCCCGCGCACGGCGTCCACGCCGAGCAGCGTCTTCTCGAGCCCGAGCGCCGCCAGCACCGCGCGAGTGGTCGTTCCGGGGCCGACGAGGCAGAGCCCGTCGCCGAGCACCTCCCCGGCCACGTAGCGGCCGAGCAGCTCCTGCGCGGCACGCTCGGAGGGCGCGCTGCGCGCCTTGCCGCCCTGCACTCGCGAAGCGCTCACGGGGACGCGCAGGTAGCCGTGCAACCGTGCCGAGACGACACCCTCGCGCAACGCGGCCTCGTCGACGTCCATCACCTCGCCCTCCTCGACCGCACCGTTGCCCCGTAGGAACCGAAGCGCCAGCTCGCCCGCGCTGCGCGGGTTGACCGCGAACACGGCGGAGTGCATCTTCACGCCGGACGGGATCCCGAGCGCGGGAACGCGGTCGCCGATCGCCTGGAGCACGTCGACGGCGGTGCCGTCCCCTCCCGCGAATAGGAGCAGGTCGACCCCTGCGCCGGCCATCGCCGCCGCAGCAGCGCGCGTGTCGGCCGCCGTTGTCGCCTCCCCGATCGTGCCGACCACGACCGGATCGAAGCCGCGGGCGCGTGCCTCGCGCTCGCCCATCTCCCCGGGCGCGACGAAGAGCTCGAGCCCGTCGCCGTCGGACGCGAGCACTTCCAGCGCCTGCTCGGCGCGACCCGGCGAGACCTGCTCGGCGCCGCGCTCGCGGGCCAGAGCGACGAGCGCGGGATCGTCGCTGCCCTTCAACGCCGCCCGGCCGCCCACGCCGGCGACGGGGTTGACGACGAGCCCGACGCGGCGGGAGACCCGCTCAGCCTCCGGCATCGAGGGCCTCGTTGACGAGGCGGTCGGCGAGCGTGTTGTGCTCACGGCGCACGGCGGTGTAGCGCACCGCTCCGATCCGCCGGGCCAGCCGCGCCGCCTCGAGCGAGAGCTCGCGGAGCGCCGCGTTCTTGACCCGGTACACCCCGGTCATCTGCTTCACGAGCAGCTCGGAGTCGGACACGACCTCGAGCTCGGACACGGCGAGCTCGGCGGCCTTCGCGAGACCGGCCACGAGCGCCCGGTACTCGGCGACGTTGTTGGTGGCGACCCCGATCGTCTCCCCGCGCGCGTCCAGCACCGTCCCGTTCTCCGCCTCGAGGACGTAGCCGAACGCCGCCGGCCCCGGGTTGCCGCGCGCTCCCCCGTCCGTGAAGAGGCGCGCTTTCAGGTCAGACGGCAGGCGGGTCGGTTGGCAGGAACGTGCCCGGTACGCGGGCGCGCCGGCGGTCGCGAGTTACGCGCTGCCCACCGCCGCCGCCGCCGCCGGATCGCCGCTGCGGGCCGGTGCGACGGTCGAGGACGACCTCGACGTTCGGGTTGTCGCGGTAGTGGGCGACCAGCTTCTCGTAGAGCGCGCCCTCGAGCTCCTTCGGGATCACGCAGTAGATCACGGTGGCGCTCCCGCGCTCAGAGCCTCGGGATGTCCGGCACGAGACGGCCGTTGGCGTCGAACGACGCGTTCCAGTCCTTGAACCGCGGGTCGAGCTCGTCGATCTCGTAGCCGCGCTCCACGAGGCGGATCGGCTGGCTCGAGTCGAGCCCGACACGGTACTGGTACCAGGAGATCTCCCAGGCAACCGTGATCACGACCTCCTGGTTCGTCCCGGAGAGGGCGAGCAGGCTGACCCGCGGCTCGCCGAGGCTTCTCGCGATGCCGGAGATCGTGCGTCTGAACGGGCTCTCGTCGAACAGCTCGGCGGCCTCGACCATCGCCTGCTCCGGCAGCGACAGGCGCCGCAGCATCGGCTCGGCAGCCGCTGCCGGCGGCAGCTCGTCGCGCCGGCCTTCGAGCAGCCCGAGGTGCGGCAGCCGGCGGCGGCGACGGCGGGCATCGCCGACGAACGGGGTCGTCGGGCTGCCCTCGCGGGCCCAGCCGTGCTCGTTCGCCTCGTCGGTGCACAGCGCGCAGACGTCCACCCAGTCCCCGCCCGACGGCTGGTAGCGCCACGTGCGCTCGCCCAGGAGCAGCGTGCGCTCGCAGATCGCGCAGCGCGAGAGCGTATCGACCTTCTTGACAATCACGCCTTCGCCTCCTCGCGTCCCTTCGTCGCGTCCGCGACTACTTTCTGCGCGATGTGGGCGGGTACCTCCTCGTAGCGCAGGAAGCTCATCGTGTAGTCGCCGCGCCCGCCGGTGAGCGAAGTGAGCGACTGGGAGTAGGTGAGCATCTCGGCGAGCGGGGCCTCGGCGCGGATCGTCGTCGTACCTCCCGCGGGCTCCATCCCGAGCAGCCGCCCTCGGCGCGAGTTGAGATCGCCGTTGACCGCGCCGACGGTCTCGTCGGGTGCCGCGACCTCGACCGCCATGATCGGCTCGAGCAGGACCGGGTCGGCTTTTGCGTAGGCGTCCTTGAACGCCATCGAGCCGGCGATCTTGAACGCCATCTCGGACGAGTCGACGGTGTGGTACTGCCCGTCGACGAGCCGCACCCGGAGGCCCTGGACGGGGGCGCCGGCGAGCTCGCCGTGCCGCATCGCCTCCTGGATCCCCTTGTCCACGGCGGGCCGGAAGCTCTGCGGGATCACGCCGCCGACGATCTGGTCGACGAACTCGTAGCCCTCGTGGCCGTCGAGCGGCTCGAGCACGATGTCGCAGTCGCCGAACTGGCCGCGCCCGCCGGTCTGCTTCTTGTAGCGATGCCTCGCCCGGGACTCCTTGCGGATCGTCTCGAGGTAGGGGACGCGCGGCTGGTGCAGGTCGACCTCGACACCGAAGCGCCGCTTCAGACGGTCGACCGCGACCTCGACGTGCATCTGGCTCATCCCGGCGAGAAGCTGTTCCCCGGTCTGCTCGTCCCGGCGCAGGACGAGCGTGGGGTCCTCCTCGGCGAGGCGCCGCAGCGCGGTCGCCACCTTCTCCTCGTCGCCCTTCGCCTTCGGAGTCACGGCGAAGCTCATCACCGGCTGGGGGAAGACGATCGGATCGACCTCGACCGACCGGTCGGTCGCTGCGAGCACGTCACCGGTCTGGGCCTCCTTGAGCTTCGCGACTGCGCCGAGGTCGCCGGTGCCGAACTCGGAAGACTGCTGGTGATCCTTACCCTGGAGCATGAGGAGCTGGCCGAGGCGCTCCTTGCCGTGGGTGCGCAGGTTGACGAGCGTCGAGTCCGCCTTGATCGGCCCCGAGAGGACGCGGAAGACGGTGATCCGTCCGGCGAAGGGGTCGGCGACGGTCTTGAACACGAATGCGGCCGCCCCGTCAGACGTCTCCGCCGCCGATTTCTCGGCGGGAGAGGGGACGGACTCGACGAGGAGGTCGAGCAGTGCGGTGGTGCCGAGGTTCTGGGTCGCGACGCTGCACGCGACGGGGACGAGGTCTCCGCGGGCCACGGCGCCGCGCAGCGCGGCGCCCAGCTCGGCTCCGCCAATCTCCTCCCCCTCGAGGTAGCGCTCCATCAGGCCCTCGTCGGTCTCGACGACGGCATCGACGAGCTGCTCGCGGAGGGCGGCCGCCTCGCCCGCGATCTCGTCAGGCACGTCGACGGGCCCCGCCTCGCGCGCGCCGCCGGGCGAGAGGTAGGCGCGCATGTGCAGGAGGTCCACGATCCCCCGAAGCTCGTGCTCCCGGCCGATCGGGAGCTCGACGGCGACGCAGGCCGGGGACAGCTGGGAGCGGATCTGCTCGAGGACGGCGGCGAAGTCGGCGCGCTCCCGGTCGAGCATGTTGATGCACACGACGCGGCTGACGCCGAGCGTCTCGCAGCGCCGCCAGGCTCTGGACGTCTGCACCTGGACGCCCGCCACGCCGTTGACGACGAGCAGCGCTCCCTCGGTGACGCGCAGGGCCGCGAGCCCGTCCGCCTGGAAGCCCGCGTCCCCTGGCACGTCGACCAGGTTCACCTTGGTGTCTTGCCAGTCGAGGTGGCAGAGCGACGCGGAGAGCGACATCTGCCGCTTGTGCTCGTCCTCGTCCCAGTCGGAGACGGTCGTCCCCTGCTCGACCGTTCCCAGCCGATTCGTCTGCTCCGCCTGGAACAGCAGCGCCTCGACGAGCGACGTCTTCCCCGTGCCGCGGTGGCCGACAACGGTGACGTTCCGGATCGCGCTCGGGTCGAGGGCAGGCATGGGCTCGAGTACCTCCTTCCGCTTGGAGTGCGGAGTTTAGCCTCTACCCGCTGAGCGAGGCGCGCGTCTGGGCGTCCGAAAGGCGCGCCTTCAGGCGCAGAATCGCCTTCGTGTGCAGCTGCGATACGCGCGACTCCGTGACCCCGAGCACCTCGCCGATCTCGCGCAGCGTCAGCTCCTCGTAGTAGTAGAGGGTGATCACGAGCTTCTCGCGCTCGGGCAGCGACGCGATCGCCTCGCCGATCAGTTCCTTGATCTCGCTCGCTTCGAGCTGGCCACCGGGCGCGACCGCGTGCGGGTCCTCGAGCGTGTCGACCAGCGCGACGGCGTCACCGGAGCCCGTCGGGCTCGCCCAGAGCTCGTCGAGCGCCCCGATCGACGAGCGGGAGATCTCGAGCAGCGACTCGTCGAGCTCCTCCTCGCTGACCCCGAGCTTTGCCGCGATCTCCTCGTCGGTGGGCGCGCGCAGGAGCTGCGCCTCGAGCTGGGCGATCGCCTTCTCGATCGCCCTCGCGCGGCTGCGTACGGAGCGCGGCACCCAGTCGAGCGAGCGCAGCTCGTCGATGATCGAGCCGCGGATCCGGGAGATCGCGTACGTCTCGAACTTCACCTCCCGGTCCGGGTCGTAGCGCTCGATCGCGTCGATCAGGCCGAGCAGGCCGTAGGAGACGAGATCGCTCTCGTCGACGTGCGCGGGGAGCCCGGCGCCGAGCCGCCCGGCCACATACTTGACGAGCGGGGCGTAGGTGAGAACGAGCCGGTCGCGAAGGGCCTTGTCGGGGCTGCGCTTGTAGCGCTGCCACAGGGTGTCGGTGTCCTCGGAGTTCGGCACGATCAGAGCATACGGCCCTCAGCGCAGGGTGCGAAAGGAAAGCTCCCCCATCCACAGGGTAAGGGCGCCCGCGGCGGCAGCGATCACCCACGCCCCGCCGGCGGCGGAGTAGGCGGCCACGGACGCGAACACGGCGGTCAGAAGCGCGAACAGCGCGCCGAGCGAGCGGCGCTTCGGGCGAGTCATGGGCCGAGTGTAGAGACCGCGCCCCGGGGTACAATGGCGCGACCCCTAGGGCAGTAGCTCAACTGGTAGAGCACCGGTCTCCAAAACCGGGGGTTGGGGGTTCGAGTCCCTCCTGCCCTGTAGCTCGACCGGTGACGCCCGATGGCGGGCACGAATCCCGTCTTGGCGCCCCCGAGGAGCCGCACCTACAAGACTCGCGTCACCTCGTCGCTCGGGTAGACCGGTAGCTCGCGTTCAGTTCCGCCGACACGAATCGTGAAGCGGTCCGGCTGGTTCGTGACCGAGCCGATTCGGGTTACGGTGATGCCGGCAGCCACGCCGGCTGCAATCAGCGATTCGACGGCTCCCGGATCGGCGGCGGCGAGGAGACTGCCGGAGGCGAGCATCCCCAGGGGGTCGATGCCGAGCTCGGCGGCGATCGTCGCAGTCTCGGCAAGGATCGGGACCGCATCGCGGTCGATCATGGCGCCGCAGCCTGCGGCGAGCGCCAGCTCGCGAACGCCGGTGGCCAGGCCGCCTTCGGTCGGGTCGTGGAGAGCCGTGACGCCGCCGGCCCGCAGAAGGCAGGCCGCGTCCGCGACGACCGAGATACCGGGGTCGTAGAGCAGGTTGGCCGCACGCGTGATCAACGCCGGATCGAGAGCGACGCGAAGCCGGGGGCCGAGCTCTCGCGCCAGCAGGGCCGTACCTTCGAGGGCAAGAGCCTTGGTCAGCAGGAGCTGGTCGCCCGGGCGGGCTCCGCCGGGACGGAGCAGGTGGTCGACGTCGACCTCGCCGATCAGCACGCCGACGAGGATCGGCCGATCGAGACCGGCGGTGATCTCGGTGTGGCCGCCGACCAGGCAGATGCTTCGCTCCCGGCAAGCGTCACGTAACTCACAGAACAGGGATTCGATCAGCGCTTCGGTCGTCTCCCGTTCCGGCAAGAGCGCCGTGATCATCATCCAGCGGGCCGTGGCGCCCAGGCAGGCGAGGTCATTCGCATTCACGTTGACGAGATAGCGCGGCGCGTTCTCGGTGGCGAACGTGATCGGATCGGTCTTGACGACCAGCGTCGTTCCCGCGAGCTGGATTGCCGCGGCGTCGCTGCCGACGCCGGGCCCCACGACGACGGTCGGATCGGTCGTCGCGTACGTCGCGATCAGCCGCGCGAGCAGCTCGCCCGGGAGCTTGCCGACCGGCAGGCGCTCGCCGTGGGTGTCCGCCATCAGCTCGGGTTCCGAGGCAGGTTCCTCAACGGCGGTATCGTAGGCTCGCAGCCCGGTCCGCAGAAGCCGGGGGCGGTAGAGTCACGTCATCGCCGAGCTCGAGGATCTCCTTGGCCGCGCGCACGAGCTGCGCGAGACGGGCGACTGGGGCGACGCGGCCACTGCCGTCTACGCCCGCCTCGCCGAGCTGGCGCCGACGGCGGCGGGCCCGCTCGTAATGCTCGCCTCCTGCCACGAGCGGGCCGGGCGCGCCCGGGAGGCGCGTGCCGCGTACGAGCGGGCGCTCGCGCTGCCCGACCGGGGACGCTTCGACCGACGCATACGCAACGGGCTGAAGCGCGCCCGCAGCCTCGAGCGCGCGGCCGGGCTCACGAGCGTGGCGGACGCGCTCCGAGTCGCTGCGCTTGCGCGGGACGACGGCCGAGCCGACCTGGCGCTCGCGGCCAGCGGGCGGGCCCTCGAGCTCGCCAGGAGCCCGGGCGAGGAGACGGCAGCGCTCGCGTGCCGCGCCTCGATCGTGCTCGGGGCGGGCAGGGCCGCCGAGGCGCTCGAGCTGACGCGCCGCTCGCTCGGCATCGACGCGTCCCGCGAGACGAACCGCGAGACGTACGCGGTCCTCGTCGCGGTCCTCCTCGAGGTCGGCCGCACCGACGACGCGAAGGCAGAGGGCGAGCGCCTGCTGGCCGTCAACCCAACCGATCCGACCGTGGCACGGGCGCTCGCGGCCGCCTACCGACGCCTGTTCGAGCGCACCGGGGAGCCCAGGTGGCAGGCGGCAGCCGAGAGTTGCCGCGCACGCGCCGCCGGCCAGCGGCTGCGCTGACCCGACGCCCTTCCCTTCGCGCCCGAAGGCGCGTAGACTGGCGCGGGTCCCCGAGCCTCTCTTCCCCACGGGAAGCACGGCCAGCGGCCGGCCAGCCCGTGTCTGATGACGGCACTCCCTCGCCCGGCAACGCGGCGACGGAGCTGAAGACCGCTCGGGGGCCCGCTTTCCTCGAGCCGGCCCCGCCGGGCCGCCGCGAGGATCCCCCGATCCGTGGATCGCGCGATCCGCCAATCGGGGATGGTCGCGCGACGGCGCCGGGGCGATGCTGAGCCCGGAATACGGCGGCGGCCGCACCCGCCGCCGGTCGGGCCGGCCCGGGCGCTGCAAGCGAGGGTCGATCCAGCGGAAGGCGGCCCGGGCGCGAGAGCGGGGGCCGCCTTCCGTGTCTCGTCGCGCACCTTCCCTCACATCGGGGGATCGCACCGAGCGACGCCCTCGCCGATACGCAACGAACAGCACGTATCGGCTCGGGTTCGGGATGCTTCGCGCCGCTCTCCTCATAGGCCTGGTCGTCGCTCTCGGCGTCGCTGTGCGAGGCTCGGGCGTCCTGGAGGAGCTCGGCCTGCTCGGCTCCTGCCGCACGATCGCGGCGCCGGCCGGCCTGCGGGCCGGTGGCAGGCGTGTCGGGCGGGCCGGCTCGGCGGTGCGCCGGACATGGCGAAGCGATCCTGCGCGAGCCAGGGAGTCGTCGGGGCTGTCGAGTACTGGCTCTGCCCCCTGCCGTCCGCGAGCGAGAGCGCGGTCAGCGCCGACTGACGGGCCGTCGCCGCGCCAGCTCGATCACGGGCTCGAGCAGCTGCGCGAGCGCTGGCTCACCAAGCTCCTCGAGCTCGTACGTGACCCTGCGCACCGGATGGCGTGTCGCGATCAGCCTGGCAAGGTCGATCGGCGTCCCGGCGACGACGACGTCGCAGTCGACTGCGTCGATCGTCGCCGCGAGCTCGGCAAGCTGGGCATCCGAGTAGCCCATGGCCGGCAGCACCGGCCCGACCGCGGGGTACCGGGAGAACGTGTCCGCGAGCGAGCCGACCGCGTACGGCCGCGGGTCGACCAGCGTTCCCGCTCCGGCCTCGCGCGCCGCAACCGTCCCCGCGCCGAACGGCATGCCCCCGTGGGTCACGGTCGGCCCGTCCTCGACGACCAGCACCCGGGCGCCGGCGAGCGACGGGCCCGGCTCGAGCCGCACCGGCGAGGCCGCCCTCACGATTGGCGCGCCCGGATTGACGGAGCGGACATTCGCCACAACCAGCTCGACAGCCGCGGGTGTAGCCGAGTCCACCTTGTTGACGACGACCACGTCGGCGAGGCGCACGTTCGCCTCCCCCGGGTGGAACGCGAGCTCATGGCCGGGCCGGAGCGGGTCGACCACCGTCACGTGGAGATCGGGCGCGTAGAACGGCAGGTCGTTGTTGCCGCCATCCCAGACGATCACATCGGCCTCCGCCTGGGCGCGCTCGAGGATCTCCCCGTAGTCCACCCCCGCGTACATGACCATCCCCGCGCGCACGGGCGTCTCGTACTCCTCGCGCTCTTCCACCGTCGGATGCGCGGCGTCGATGTCGGCGAGCGTCGCGAACCGCTGCGCGCGCATCGCTTCGAGATCCCCGTAGGGCATCGGGTGCCTGACGAGCACGACCGAGAGGCCCGCGTCGAGGAGGATCCGCCCCACCCTGCGGCTGGTCTGGCTCTTGCCGCAGCCGGTGCGCACGGCGCACACCGCGACGACCGGCCTGTCGGCACGCAGCATCGTCGCTCGCGGCCCGAGCAGCGTGAAGCTCGCGCCGGCGGCCAGCGCGATCGACGCCCTGTGCATCACGTCCTCGTGAGACAGGTCGGAGTAGGCGAACACGACCTCGCCGACTTCCTCGCCCCGGATGATCCCGGCGAGCGCGGCCTCCGGCCGGATCGGGATCCCGTCCGGATAGAGCGGCCCCGCGAGCGAGGGCGGGTACGTGCGGTCGTCGATGCCCGGAATCTGCGCGGCCGTGAAGGCCACCACGCGCACCGCCGGGTCGCCCCGGAAGACGACGTTGAAGTCGTGGAAGTCGCGCCCTCCGGCCCCCATGATCACGATCCTGCGCGCCCCCGCCATCCCGGGACATGATGCCGGCCGCGGGCGGACGCCGGGGCGGCCCGAGGGCGTTTCGCTAGGCTCAAGATGCCAAGACCGACCTAGGAGGAAGAGATGGCCTACAGCGTCCCGCCGCTCCCCTACGACTACGGCGCGCTCGAGCCCCACATCGACGAGCAGACGATGCGCATCCACCACGGCAAGCACCACCAGGCCTACGTGGACAACGCGAACAAGGCCCTTGACGGCACCGAGTGGGCCGGCAAGGCCGTCGAGGACGTGCTCCGAAGCCTCGACAGCGTCCCCGAGGCGATCCGCACAGCCGTGCGCAACAACGCGGGCGGCCACGCGAACCACTCCCTGTTCTGGCAGGTGATGGCACCCGACGGCGGCGGCGCCCCGGGCGGCGAGCTCGCGAGCGCGATCGACGCCGCCTTCGGCGACTTCGACTCGCTCAAGGAGAGGCTCACGCAGGCCGGAATCACCCGCTTCGGCAGCGGCTGGGCCTGGCTCGTCTGGAGCGGCTCCGGTCTCGAGGTCATGTCGACCGCGAACCAGGACAGCCCGCTCTCCGAGGGCAAGACGCCGATCCTCGGCGTCGACGTCTGGGAGCACGCCTACTACCTCAACTACCAGAACCGCCGGCCCGACTACCTGGCCGCCTGGTGGAACGTCGTCAGCTGGCCGGAGGTCGAGCGCCGCCTGAAGGCAGCGGCGTAGAACCGAGGCCCGGCCGTGGGCGAGCCCGGAGACCGCGCGCTGAAGGCGACGCTGGCCGCCGGGCTCGTCGCGGCCCGGGAGCGCACGCTCGCCCTGCTCGCCCCGCTTCCCGACGGTGAGCTGACGCGGCAGGTGTCGCCGCTCATGTCCCCGCTCGTGTGGGACCTCGCGCACCTCGCCTGGTACGAGGAGACGTGGCTCCTGCGCCGGCTCGCGGGCGCGCTCCCGGTCGACCCGCAGCTCGACGATCTCTACGACGCGTTCCGCCACCCGCGCGCGGAGCGCCGCTCACTGCCCCTGCTCGAGCCGGAGCGAGCGCGGGCGTACGCCGCCGACGTGCGCGAGCGCGCCCTGGGCCTGCTCGAGCGGGTCGAGCTCGACCCGGGTGACCCCCTGCGCGCCGGCGGCTTCGCGTTCGCGCTCGTCGCCCAGCACGAGCAGCAGCACGTGGAGACGATGCTGCAAACGCTGCAGCTTCGCGAGGAGCCGTACCCGCTCGGCCCGCCCGCACCGGCCGGCTCGCCGGTCGACCCCGCGGAGGTGCTCGTCCCGGCCGGAGCCTTCGTCCTGGGCACGGACAGCGAGCCCTGGGCGTACGACAACGAGCGGGCCGCCCACGAGCTCGAGCTGCCGGCGTTCTGGATCGACGCGGCGCCGGTGACGAACCGCGCGTACGCTGCGTTCGTCGCCGGCGGCGGCTACGACAAGCGGGCCTGGTGGAGCGCCGAAGGGTGGGAGCATCGCCAGGAAGCCGACCTCGAGCACCCCCGGTTCTGGCGGCGCGAGGGTGAGGGCTCGTGGTCGCGCGTCCGCTTCGGCCACGTGGAGCCGCTCCCACCCGACGAGCCGGTGCTGCACGTCTGCTTCCACGAGGCCGAGGCGTTCGCGCGCTTCGCTGGCAAGCGCCTGCCGACCGAGTCCGAGTGGGAGAAGGCCGCCTCCTGGGACGCTACCGCCTGGCGGAAGCGCCGCTTTCCCTGGGGAGACGACGAACCCGGAGGGAGCGCCAACCTGGGCGGCCGCCACCTCGGCCCGGCCGCTGCCGGCGCCTACCCCGCCGGCAGCTCGCCGGGCGGCTGCCACCAGCTCGTCGGAGACGTCTGGGAGTGGACGGCCTCGGAGTTCCGCGCATACCCGGGCTTCGCCCCGTTCCCCTACCGGGAGTACTCGGAGGTGTTCTTCGACTCGGGCTACCGCGTTCTGCGCGGCGGCTCGTTCGCGACCCACCCTTCCGTGGCCCGGGCGACGTTTCGCAACTGGGACTTCCCGATTCGCAGCCAGATCTTCGCCGGGTTTCGCTGCGCGAGGGACGCGTGAGCTGCGAGCGGGCGCAGAGGCCCGCGCCGGCTCCGCGAATCGCCGTCCACCTCGGCCCCGACGACCTGAGGCGCGCCCTGCGCGCGGACGCGCTTGCGGGCCTCACCGAGACCCCGAAGGAGCTCCCGCCGAAATGGTTCTACGACGAGGTGGGAAGCGCGCTCTTCGAGGAGATCACGCGGTTGCCCGAGTACTACCTGACCCGGCGCGAGCGGGAGATCCTGACGTCGGAGGCCTCCACGATCGCGCGCCTGACGCGGGCGGAGACGCTCGTCGAGCTCGGCTCCGGAACATCGGAGAAGACGCGGTTGCTCCTGGGCGCTCTGGCCGGCGAGGGCACCCTGCGGCGCTTCGTCCCGCTCGACGTCAACGAGCGCGTGCTTCGCGACTCGGCCGTCGCGATCGCCGCCCGCTTCCCGGGGCTCGAGGTGCACGGGGTCGTCGGGGACTTCGAGCGACACCTCGAGCACGCTCCGGCGGCGGGGAACCGTCTCGTGGCGTTCCTCGGCTCGACGATCGGAAACCTGAAGCCGCCGGGGCGGGCGCGGTTCCTCGCGCGCGTCGCTGGCTTCCTCGGGCCCGGCGGCGCCCTGCTCCTCGGCACCGACCTCGTCAAGGACGAGGCGCGGCTCGTGGCGGCCTACGACGACGCTCGGGGCGTTACGGCCGCGTTCAACCTCAACCTGCTGTCCGTCCTGAACCGGGAGCTTGGCGCGGACTTCGACCCGTCCGCCTTCGAGCACGTCGCTCGCTGGGACCCACGCCACGAATGGGTCGAGCTGGCGCTTCGCGCCCGCGCCGGCCAGCGCGTTCGCGTCGCCGCCCTCGACCTCGAGGTGGCGTTCGCCGCCGGCGAGGAGCTGCGCACGGAGATCAGCGCGAAGTTCCGGCGCGAGCGTGTCGAGGAGGAGCTCGGGGCCGCGGGCCTCCAGCTCGCGGGCTGGTGGACAGACCGGCGCGGCGACTTCGCCCTCGCCCTCGCGACGCGCGCGATACGGTAGCGCGGTGCAGCGCGCAGACGCGATGCGGGTCAGGGCGGCCGTGTGGCGGGCCCCGGGGGAGCCGGGCTCCGTCGAGGAGGTGCTGCTCGACGGACCGGGAGCGGGCGAGGTGCTCGTCCGGGTCGCGGCCGCCGGGGTGTGCCACTCCGACCTCCACCAGGCGGACGGCCACCTCGGCGACGCGCTGTTCCCGATCGTGCTCGGCCACGAGGGCGCGGGGATCGTCGAGGCGGTCGGGGCTGGAGTGACCGGCCTCGAGCCTGGCCAGACCGTCGCGTTCTGCTTCATCGCCGCCTGCCGGGAGTGCGGCCGCTGCCTCGAGGGCCGGGCGACGCTGTGCGAGCGCAACTCGAGAGCGTCGTTCGAGGGGACGATGCTCGACGGCACGACCCGCCTGCGCCTCGCCGGCGGCGAGCCCGCCCGCCACTTCCTCGGGGTCGCGTGCTTTGCGGAACGGTGCGTCGTCCCCGCCGCTGCGGCTGTGCCCGTGCCGCCGGGGCTGCCGCTCTGGCAGGCCGCGCTCGTCGGCTGCGCCGTCGTGACCGGCTTCGGAGCGGTCAGCAACGCGGCCGGCGTACGCGCCGGCGAGAGTGTCTGCGTGATCGGGCTGGGCGGCGTCGGCCTGCAGGTGCTCGCCGCGGCGCGGCTGGCCGGGGCCGACCCCCTCGTCGCCGTCGATCGGGTCGCCGAGAAGCTCGAGCTCGCCCTCGCCCGCGGAGCGACCCACGCGGTCGACGCGAGCGCGGAGGATGCGGCGCGGCAGGTGCGCAAGCTCACCGGGGGCGGCGCCGACCACGCGTTCGAGGCTGTCGGGCGCGCCGAGACGATCAGACTCGCGTGGGACTCGCTGCGGGCGGGCGGGACCGCGGTCGTGGTGGGCCTCGCCCCGATCGGGGTCGAGGCGGCGGTGCCCGCGATCGGCTTTCTCTCCGAGAAGAGCCTGCGCGGCTGCTTCTACGGCTCGGGAGAGCCCCGACGCGAGATCGGCGAGCTCGCGCTGCTCGCCGCGAGCGGGGACATCGACGTCGCGGGCAGCGTCTCCCACCTCGCCGGCC
The DNA here is from genome assembly GCA_964370985.1 of uncultured Gaiellales bacterium. GTDB lineage: Bacteria > Actinomycetota > Thermoleophilia > Gaiellales > Gaiellaceae > JAHDVS01. Next base: position 21,058 of record CAYJLE010000001.1, read on the forward strand.
TCGACGGGGTCGAGGACGCGTTCGGACGGATGCGCCGCGGCGAGGGCGCCCGCACGGTGCTCGTCATCGATCCCGAGCTCGCGGGGGTGCGGCCGTGACCGGACCGACACCGCTCGAGCAGGCGCCGCCGGAGCTCGTCAGCGGACGCGAGGCCTACCTGAAGCGGGAGGACACGCACGAGCTCGGCGCGTTCAAGTGGCGCGGGGCCCTCCCCACGCTGCGCGAGCACGCCGCACGCGGCGCCCGCACAGTCGTCACCGCCTCGACCGGGAACCACGGGGCGGCGACGGCCTGGGCGGCCCGCGAGCTCGGCGTCTCGGCGATCGTGTACGCACCCGAGCATGCGCCGCGCGCGAAGACGGCCCTGATCGAGTCGCTCGGCGCCGAGGTCAGGCTGACCGGCGCCGACCTCGACGAGGCGAAGGACGAGGCGAGGGCGTTCGCCGCCGCGAGCGGGCTGCCGTTCTTCGAGGACGGCGCCGAGCCCGCCCAGTACGAGGGCTACCGCTCGATCGCCCGCGAGGTGCTGGAGCAGCTCGGGCGCGCGCCTGCGGCGCTCGTCGTTCCGCTCGGGAACGGGGCGCTGCTCGGCGGGATCGGGGTCGAGCTCGCCGACCGATCGCCCTCGACGCTCGTCGTCGGCGTCCAGTCACGCGAGGCGCCGGTGATGGTCGAGTGCTGGAGGGCGGGCCGCATCGTCGAAAGCGACCGGTCGGGGACGTTCGCGGACGGCCTCGCCGTCCGGGTTGCGATCCCCCGTGCGGTCGACGTGCTGGCGCGGGTCGCCGGCCGGATGCTGCTCGTGTCCGAGCGGGCGATCGCGGAGGCCGTGGGGGCCTACGCGAGCGCGGGGATCCGCGTCGAGGGCGCAGCCGCGGCCGCGCTCGCGGCGCTCCCGCAGCTCGGCGACGTCCCCGATCCGCTCGTCCTCGTCGTCACGGGCCGCAACATCGACGACGAGCTGTGGCACCGGGCGGTCGAGCGCCCGGAGTCGTTTCCGGACTGAGCGGCGCGCCGACGGCGCGTCAGGCGACGGCCCAGGTGTGGCCGGAGCCGAGCAGGGCCGCGAGGTCGCCGGCTCCGAGCTTCGCCCGGGCGGCGGCAAGCTGGTCGTCGAGCGCCTGGCCGTACACATGCCGCTCGACCGACCGGAAGACCCCGATCGGGGTGGGGCCCGTCGGCCGCTCGCTCAGGTGGGCGAGCGCGAACGCGAGGCTCGGGTCGTGGTGGTGGGCGTCGTGGACCACGAGCGCGTCCTCGCCGACGTCGGCGACGTCGACGATCTCCATGCTCCCGTCGCCGCGCTGGACGACGCCTCGCTCTCCCTCGGGCCCGAAGCGAATCGGCCGGTCGTGCTCGAGCCGGATCTGGTTCAGCGCGCGCGTCTGCTTGTCGGTGAGCGCATCGAAGGCGCCGTCGTTGAAGACGTTGCAGTTCTGGTAGATCTCGACGAACGCGGTGCCGCGGTGCGCCGCCGCCGCCCGGAGCACCCCGGTCAGGTGCGCGCGGTCGACATCGAGCGTGCGCGCCACGAACGACGCCTCGGCCCCGAGCGCCAGGGCGAGGGGGTTGAACGGGTGGTCGAGCGCCCCGAACGGCGTCGACTTCGTGATTTTCCCCTCCTCGCTCGTCGGCGAGTACTGCCCCTTCGTGAGCCCGTAGATCTGGTTGTTGAAGAGCAGAACCTTGACCGGCACGTTGCGCCTGAGCGCGTGGATCAGGTGGTTGCCGCCGATCGAGAGCGAGTCCCCGTCACCGGTCACGACCCAGACGGACAGATCCGGGCGCGCCACGGCCAGTCCGCTCGCGAGCGCGAGCGCGCGCCCGTGGATCGCGTGCACGCCGTAGGTGTTGACGTAGTAGACGAACCGTCCCGAGCAGCCGATGCCGGACACGAACACGAACTTCTCGCGCGGCACGCCCAGCTCGGGCAGGAAGCTCTCGATTGCGGCGAGGATCGCGTAGTCGCCGCAGCCGGGGCACCAGCGCGGCTCCTCCCCCGACGCCCACGCCTTGCGGTCATTCGCGGCGACGGCCATCAGAGGCGCCTCTCGATCTCGCGCTCGAGCTCCGCGAACCCGAACGGCTGGCCCTGCATCTTCGAGTAGCCCTCCGCGGGGACGAGGTACTCCGCGCGCAGCACCCGGACGAGCTGGCCTGCGTTCAGCTCGGGCACGAGCACTCGCTCGTAGGAGGCGAGGACGTCGCGCGTGTTCGCGGGCAGCGGGCTGAGATGGGTGAAGTGGGCGGTCGCGACGGCGCCGCCGCGCGAACGCACCCGTCTGGCGGCCGCGCGGATCGCCCCGTACGTGGAGCCCCAGCCGAGCACGAGCAGGTCGGCGCCGTCGGGGTCGTCGACGTCGAGCGGCGGGATGTCCCGGGCGATCCCGGCGACCTTGTCGGCGCGCAGGGCGGTCATCCGTTCGTGGTTCTCCGGATCGTAGGAGATCGCGCCCGTGCCGTCCTGCTTCTCCAGCCCGCCGATCCGGTGCTCGAGCCCGGGCGTTCCGGGTACCGCCCACGGGCGGGCCAGCCGCTCGTCGCGGGAGTACGGCAGGAAGCCGTCGGGTGAGCCCGCGACAGTCGTGAAGGCAGGGTCGATCACGGGCAGGTCGTCGACGGCGGGGATCAGCCACGGCTCGGAGGAGTTGCCGAGGAACGTGTCCGAGAGCAGGATCACCGGGGTTCGGTACACGACCGCGATGCGGACAGCCTCGATCGCGGCGTCGAAGCACTGCGCGGGCGCGTAGGCGGCCACCACCGGCAGCGGCGCCTCGCCGTGGCGGCCGTAGAGCGCGATCATGAGGTCGGACGCCTCGTTCTTCGTCGGCATGCCCGTGGACGGGCCGGCGCGCTGGACGTCGACGATGACGAGCGGCAGTTCGAGCATCACGGCGAGGCCGATCGTCTCCGCCTTCAGGTCCATGCCGGGGCCGCTCGTCCCGGTCACGCCGAGGTGGCCGCCGAAGGCGGCTCCGAGGGCGAGGTTGGCGGCAGCGATCTCGTCCTCGGCCTGGAACGTGCGCACGTCGAAGTTCTTGCGGCGCGAGAGCTCGTGGAGGATCTCCGAGGCCGGGGTGATCGGGTAGCTCGCGTAGAAGAGCGGCAGCCCGCTGCGCACGCTCGCCGCGATCAGGCCCCAGGCGAGAGCCGCGGCACCGGAAATGTTGCGGTACACGCCGGGGGCGGCGGGAGCGGGCTTGACCTCGTAGCGGACGGCGAACACCTCGGTCGTCTCGCCGAAGTTCCAGCCGGCCCGGAACGCCGCCAGGTTCGCCTCCCGGATCTCGACCTTGTTGGCGAACGTCTCGGCGATCCACTGCTCGGTCACCTCCACCGGCCGGCCGTACATCCACGAGACGAGCCCGAGCGCGAAGAAGTTCTTGGACCGTTCCGCCTCCCGCTTCGACAGGCCCGCGATGCCCTCGGTCGCTCCGAGCGTCAGCGTCTGCATCGGCACCCGGTAGACGCGGTAGCCGGCGAGGCTGTCGTCGTCGAGGGGGTTGGTGGTATAGCCCGCCCGCTCGAGGTTGCGCGCGTTGAACTCGTCGTCGTTGACGATCACGGTGCCGCCGGCCTCGAGCAGGCCGATGTTGGTCTTCAGCGCCGCCGGATTCATCGCGACGAGCACGCTCGGCTCGTCGCCCGGCGTCAGGATGTCGCGCGATGCGAACTGGATCTGGAAGGCGGAGACGCCGTGCAACGTGCCGCGCGGAGCACGGATCTCGGCGGGGAAGTCCGGGAGCGTGACGAGGTCGTTGCCGAAGAGGCCGGTGGCGCTCGTGAAACGGTCGCCGGTGAGCTGCATCCCGTCGCCCGAATCCCCGGCGAACCGTATGACGACCCGATCTCGTTCCTCGACTGCTTTCGCCACTAGACGGTCAGGCCACCTTCGCTTTCACCCTACCACGCCGAGTCGGACGCGAGCGGTGGCACTCCTCCCGCGGGCTCAGCTCGCGTTGAGCGCGTCGAGCTCCGCCCGGAGCGAGCGGATCCGCTCCACACCGGCGGCGAGCCCATCGTGGGTGAGCTGTCCCTGGTCGGCGAGATCGAACGCCGCTTTGCCGAGACCCTCGTACGCGTTGTTGAGGTCGCGCTTGAGCTGGAGCTCCTTTGCCTCCTCCTTGGCCTTCTGCGCCGCCTCTCCGGCCAGCTCCTTGCCCTTGACTGCCGCCTGGCCGGCGACTTCCTTCGCTCTGTCGAGAAACCCCATGAGCACCTCCGTGTCGTTGACCCTGATACTAGTGGCCGCATCCGCCGGCGCGTAGTGTGCGGCGCGTGAGCGCCCTGCTGGCAAGGGCGCGCTCGGGCGCCTCTCGCTTGCGGCGGCGGCGATCGGCGGCTTCGGCACCTGGTTCACCGGCTCGGGCGCGACGGAGCTCGCGTAACCGCGGCCACGGTGGCGCGGTAGAGGCCGCCGTCCACGGCCGCGAGCCCATCGAGCTCGAGCGAGACGAGCGCGGCCGCGACCGTCTCGGCCGCGAGGCCGCTGCGGCGGGTGAGCGCGTCGGCGTCGGCGGGGCCGTCCCGGAGCAGGGCGAGCACGGCCGCGGCCGCCGGTGGGGGCTCCGGGCCGACCGGCGCCGGTGGCGGCTCGAGACCCAGCGCCGCCAGCACGTCCCCGGCGCAGAGCAGCGCCCCGGCGCCGACGCGGAGCAGCGCATTCGTGCCGAGCGAGAGCGCCGAGGTGATCTCGCCGGGCACGACGAAGACCTCCCGTCCCTCCTCGAGCGCGAAGTCCGCGGTGATCAGGGCCCCCGAGCGCTCCCTCGCCTCGACGACGACGGTGGCGAGCGAGAGGCCGGCGATGATGCGATTCCTGGCCGGGAACCGCCACGGCGCCGGCTCGACGCCGGGCGGGTACTCGGACACGATCAGGTCCGTCGCGGCGATCCTGCGCGCCAGCTCCGCGTGGGCCCGCGGGTAGTCCCGATCGATGCCGCAGCCGAGAACCGCGATCGTGGCGCCGCCGGCTTCGAGCGCACCCCGATGGGCCTCCGCGTCGATCCCGCGCGCGAGCCCGCTCACGACGACCGCCCCCGCGCCGGCGAGGTCGCGGCCGAGCGTGCGCGCGACCTGGGCCCCGTAGCCGGAGCAGGAGCGGGCGCCGACGACGGCGACGCACGGGCCCGCCAGGTGCTCGGGTTGCGCGCCCCGGAGGTGGAGGCGACGCGGCGGATCGTAGATCCGCGCGAGCAGCTGCGGGAAGCCCGGTGCGCCGAGCTCGAGCACCGCCCCCGTCACGGCCCCTCCCCGAGCTCCCGCGGCACACGGTAGGAGAGCGCCTCCGCCACGTGCTCCGCCCGGATCTCCGACGCGCCGGCAAGCGCCGCGGCCGTCGCGGCCACCCGCGCGACCCGGGCGCGACCCCGCCCGGACAGCGGCAGCCTGTCGACGGCGCGGTCGAGCAGCTCCCTGGCAGCGGGCGAGAGCGGCGGGGGCGCCTCCGCGAGACGGGCTCTGGCTGCATCGACGCGTCCGGCGACGATCGCGCTTGACTCCCCGGGCGCGCCGCCGAGCTCGCGCGAGCGCGCGCGCGGAACGACCAGGACGAGGTCGAAGCGGTCGAGCAACGCACGCGAAAGCTTCGCCCGGTAGGCGGCGATCCGCTGCGGCGTGCAGGCGCAGGCTGCGGCCGGGTCGCCGCGGCCGCCGCACGGACAGAGGTTCATCGTCGCCGCGAGTAGGAAGCGTGCCGGGAAGATCGCCCTGCCGAGGACGCGGGCGATCGCGACCACGCCGTCCTCGAGCGGCTGGCGCAGCGCCTCGAGCACCGGCCGCTGGAACTCGGCGAGCTCGTCGAGGAGCAGCACGCCGCCATGGGCGAGGGTGATCTCGCCGGGACGCGGGCCGGCGCCACCACCGACGATCCCCGCGGTCGAGGCGCTGTGGTGCGGCGCGCGGAACGGCGGATGCTCGACGAGGCCACGCCCGGGCGCAAGCAGGCCGGCGACCGAGTGGATGCGCGTCACCGTGAGCGCCTGGTCGCGGCCGAGGCGGGGCAGGAGCCCGGGCAGGCGACGCGCCAGCATCGTCTTGCCGGTGCCCGGCGGGCCGGCGAGGAGGACGTTGTGCCCGCCGGCGGCGGCCAGCTCGAGCGCGCGGCGGGCACGCTCCTGCCCGCGAACGTCGGCCAGGTCCGGGTACGCGGGACGCGGCGACGGCGGCGGCGGCTCCGGAACCGGGGGATGCAGCTCGCCACGCAGGTACGCGGCCGCCTCCGCGAGGTGGCGCAGTGGGACGGGCTCCACGCCGGCGAGGGCGGCCTCGGCCGCGGACTCGACCGGGCACAGCAGCCGGGGGATGCCTGACCGGCGCGCGGCCTCGGCGCAAGCCAGCACGCCGGGCACGGGACGCAGCCGCCCGTCGAGGGCGAGCTCTCCGACGGCCGCGTGCCCGACCAGGCGCTCCACCGGCACCTGGCGGGACGCTGCGAGCACGGCCAGCGCGATCGGCAGGTCGAGTCCCGAGCCCTCCTTGCGCAGCCCGGCGGGGGCCAGGTTGACGGTGATCCGCCGCAGCGGCCACTCGAGCTCCGCGCTCGCGATCCCGCTGCGCACCCGCTCCTTCGCCTCCTGACACGACTTGTCGGGCAGCCCGACGATGGCGAACGCCGGCACCCCGAGCTGGAGGTGCGCCTCGACTTCCACCGGCCGGGCGTCGAGCCCGACGACGACGTGCGTCAAGGCCTTCGCGAGCACGGTTCGAGGCTACGCGGGCCGAGCGCACGCGAGGCGCGCGGACCGTGACGGGAACGTGACGCGGGGGGAGCGTCTCGCGCGCAGCGACGGCCGGCGGGTCTGCGAGACTCACGCGGTACGACCGACGGGAGGGAGACGATGACCGTGCTGCGCAGACGGAGTTCTTTCGCGCTCACGCTGCTGGTACTGGCGCTCGGCCTGGCGGCCTGCGGCGGCGGCGGCGGCGAGGCGGAGCCTCCGACCTCAACGGTGCCGGCGAGCGCAGACGCGGCGGCCGGGGCCGGGGTGTGGGAGAGCGCCGGCTGCGGGACCTGCCACACGCTCGAAGCGGCCGGCGCGACCGGCGAGGTCGGCCCGAACCTCGACGAGGCGACACTCGACTTCGACTTCGTCCTCAACCGGGTCGAGATGGGCGGCGGCTCGATGCCGGCCTTCAAGGGGCAACTCGACGAGCAGCAGCTGCTCGACGTGTCGGCGTACGTGATCGAATCGACCTCGGGCTAGCCGCTCCGCGCTCGCTCGTCCGCGATCAGCCGATCGGCACGCGCTCCACGCGGCCGCCCCTGACCGCTGCGGCCTCGAGCGCCACCTCGAGGCCGGCCAGCCCCGGGTGCGCAGCGAGGAACGTCTCGGCGGCGCGCCGCACCCGACGGATCTTCTCGGGCCCGATCGCCTCGAGCGGATCGCCGAACCCGGGGCCCGCACGCATCTTCACCTCGCAGAAGACCAGGCGCCGGCCGCGGCGCAGGACGACGTCCAGCTCGTTACCGCCCGCGCGCGCGTTCGCCGCGAGCACGCGGTAGCCGCGCAGCCGGTAGTGGCGGCGCACGCGCCGCTCCGCCGCCGCGCCCGCCGGGTTCACGCCTCCTCGCGCGGCCGCTCGGGCTCGTAGCAGAGCGCATTGAAGCTGCGCCGGTGCACGGCGCACGGCCCGCGCTCGCGGACGGCAGCCGCGTGACGGGGCGTGATGTAGCCGACGTGCGAGACGAACCCGAACGCCGGATAGACCGCGTCGAGCCGCCGCATCACCCGGTCGCGCGTCACCTTGGCGACGATGGAGGCCGCGGCGATCGCGGCGCTACGCGCGTCACCGTCCACGACCGCCCGGTGCGGGGGAGCGGACGGGCCGAGGCGGAAGCCGTCGACGAGGCGGACGTCCGCGCCGGGAACCGCCCTCAACACGTCCGCGAGCGCGTCGAGGTTCGAGCGGTGGAGCCCCGCGCGATCGATCTCACCCGACGGGACGACGGACACGGCGACCCGGCGCGCGGACGCGAGCACGACCCCGTAGAGGCTCTCCCGCTCCCCCGGATCGAGCTGCTTCGAGTCGTTCAGGTGCGCCAGGGCGGCCGCGCGGCGGCCGATCAGCGAGGCGGTGTCGAGCAGGACGGCGGCGGCGACGAGCGGGCCTGCGAGGCTGCCGCGCCCCGCCTCGTCGGCTCCCACCACGAAGCGCGCGCCGAGACGCCTGTCGAACGCGATCAGCCTCCGCCCGGCCCCGGTCGCCATTCGGCGACGATAGCGCCTAGCGGAACTGCTTCTCGCGCACGCGCGCCTTCTTGCCCACCTTCGAGCGAAGGTAGTACAGCTTGGCGCGGTTCACGTCACCGATGGCGCCGACCTCGATCTTCTCGATCTTCGGCGTGTGCAGCGGGAACGTCCGCTCGACGCCGACGCCGAACGACTGCTTGCGGACGGTGAACGTCTCGCGGGCCCCCGCGCCCTGGCGTCTGATGCAGATTCCCTCGAACACCTGGACGCGGCGGCGCTGGCCCTCGATCACCTGGAAGTGGACGCGCACGGTGTCCCCCGCCTTGAAGCGGGGCACCTCGCGCAGCTGGCGCCGCTCGATGCTCTCGATCACGTTGCTCATGGGCAAGGTGGCCGCCGGGGCCGAGGGCCAATGCTAGCGGAAGCCGATCCGGTTCGGCGGCCAGTACACCATGAAGACCGGGCCGATCATGTCGGCCCGCGAGATCGTCCCCCAGACGCGGCTGTCGCAGGACATCTGGCGGTTGTCGCCCATCATCCAGTACTCGTCCTCGCCGAGCGTGACCGGCCCGAAGTCGCGGCCGCCGGCGCGGTCGGGCTCGAGGTAGGGCTCGTCGAGGCGCTCGCCGTCGACGTAGACGACACCGTCCTCCTGGGCGATCCGGTCGCCGGGCACGCCGACGATCCGCTTCACGTACGTGCCGCCCGCGCCGCAGGCCTGCTCGACCTTTGTGGGCGGGTCGAACACGACGATCTCGCCGCGTTCCGGGTCGCGGAAGTGGAGGATGAAACGGTTGGCGATCACCCGGTCGTTGGTGCCGGCCTCGCAGCCGCTGCCGGGCCTCGCGCAGTGGAGCGTCGGCTCCATCGACGAGGACGGGATCCGGTAGGGATTGACGACGTACGCCTTGATCACCAGGACGGCGGCGACCGCGATCACTATGGTGAGGCTCCAGTCGACGATCGTCTTCCACGGCCCGGGCAGCCGGGCCGTGAGCCGGTCGATCGGGCCCCTCAGCGTAGGCTCCGCTCGCTCGACCGCTCGCGGCTGCGCTCGCGACGCCAGGCGTCGACGCGCGCGTGGTCGCCCGAGCGCAGGACGTCGGGGACGCGCCAGCCCCGGTACTCGGCCGGGCGGGTGAAGTGCGGGTACTCGACGCCGCGATCGAGCTCCGCGGAGAACGTCTCCACGAGCGCGCTCTCCTCGCTGCCGAGCGCGCCGGGGAGGCTCCTCGCGATCGCGTCGACGACGATCATGGCGGGCAGCTCGCCCCCGGAGAGTACGTAGGGGCCGATCGAGAGCGCCTCCGTCGCCAGGTGCTCGAGGACGCGGTCGTCGAACCCCTCGAAGCGGGCCGAGAGCAGGGCGATGTGCTCCTCGGACGCGAGCTCCTCGACGAGTTCCTGGTCGAGCTGGCGGCCCTGGGGGGAGAGCGCGATCACCCGGGCCGGAGGCCGGCCGCGGTAGACCGCCTCGAGCGCGGCGTCGACGACGTCGACGCGCAGGAGCATTCCAGCCCCGCCGCCATAGGGCTCGTCATCGACCTGGCCGGCGCGAAGCGGCGTGAAGTCCCGGTAGCTGAACAGGCGCAGGTCGAGCCCGGAGCCGAGCACGGCGGCGAGCGGGCGCTGCTCCGTCATCCAGGCGAAGGCGTGCGGAACGAGGGTGAAGACGTCGATCTGCATGCAGGAGACGAGCTTAGACGGACTCGCCGTAGCCGCGGGCGACGACGATCCGGCCGGCCTCGGGCTCGATGGCGAGGACGCAGTCCTCGACGAGCGGCAGGGCGTGCCCGGAGTCGAGCTCGAGCACGTCGTTGGCTACGCCCGGCTCCACGCTGACGACGGTTCCGAGCGGACGGCCGGTCTCGTCCTCGACGGCGAGCCCGACGAGCTGGAACGCGTAGAACTCGCCCTCACCCGGGGGCGGCAGCTCGTCGGCGGGCAGCTCGAGCTCCGAGCCGCGCTCGACGGGCCGGTCGAGCCTGATCACGGACCGGCCGCCGGCTCGCTTGGCGGCGACGACCGCGGCGGGCTCGCCGCGGACGTAGACGCGTGCTCCCGGAGCAAACCGTGCGGGATCGTCGCTCGCGCCCTCGACGACGAACGCCCCGTCGAGCCCATGGGGCCGCCCGACACGCCCCACGGCGACCCAGCGGCTCATTCCACTATCTCCAGGAGGGTCCGCTCATCCCGCCTCGCGCCGCCGGCGCGCACGACCGTCCGCAGGGCCCTGACGAGCCTGCCCTGACGGCCGATCACCTTGCCGACGTCGTCCTCGGCGACGTGGAGCTGCAGCACCACGGCGTCGTCGCGCTCGATCCGCTCGACCCTCACCTGCTCGGGGTGGTCGACGAGCGTCCGCGCCAGGTACGCGACGAGCTCCTCCATCGGCGCGGCTAGATCCCGGACTTCTGGATCAGGCGCCGGACCGGCTCGGTCGGCTGGGCGCCCTTCGCGAGCCAGTCGTGGATCTTCTCCCCGTCGAGATCGATCGTCGACGGCTCGGTACGGGGGTTGTACCGGCCGACGATCTCGATGAAGCGACCGTCGCGCGGCGCTCGCGCGTCGGCCACGACGACCCGGTAGATCGGGTTCTTCTTCGAGCCCACACGGGCAAGTCTGATCTTGGCTGCCATCGTCCTCCTATCGTCTCAGCTGCGCGGCCATCGACTGGATATTCGGCATCTTGCCGCGTCCCATCTGCTTCATCATCTTCTCCATCTGCTTGCGCCCGTTCAGGAGCTGGTTGACCTGCTGGACGGACGTGCCGCTGCCCCGCGCGATCCGGCTGCGCCGCGCGCCACTGATGATCTCGGGACGGCGCCGCTCCTCCGGCGTCATGGAGAGCACGATCGCGCGGGCCCATTCGAGCGCCTTGTCGTCGACGTTGACGCCCTGGAGCTGCTTGCCGAGGCCCGGGATCATGCCGAGCACGCTCTGGAGCGGGCCCAGCTTTCGCATCATCTCGTAGGACTTCAGGAAGTCGTCGAACGTGAACCGCCCGGAGCGCAGCCGCCGCTCGAGCTCCTCCTGCTCGTCCTGCTCGGTTGCCGCCTCCGCCTTCTCGATCAGGGTGAGCACGTCGCCCATGCCGAGGATCCGGGACGCCATCCGGTCGGGGTGGAAGACGTCGAGCTGGTCGAGCTTCTCCCCGAGCGAGGCGAACTTGATCGGCGTGCCCGTGACGGCCTTGACCGACAGGGCCGCGCCGCCGCGAGCGTCGCCGTCGAGCTTCGTCAGGACGACCCCGTCGAACGCGACGCGCCCCGCGAACGCCTCGGCGACGTTGACGGCGTCCTGGCCGGTCATCGAGTCGAGGACGAGCAGCACGTTCGTCGGCTTGACGGCGTCTCGGACGGCGGCGAGCTCGTCCATCAGCTCCTCGTCGACGTGCAGGCGCCCGGCCGTGTCGACGATCAGCACGTCCCGCCCCTGTGCCCGGGCCTGGTCGAGCGCCTTGCGGGCGACCGCGACGGGGTCCTTCGTGTCGCGGGCGGCGTAGACGGGCACCTGGATCTGCCGGCCGAGCTGCTCGAGCTGGTCGATCGCCGCCGGCCGCTGCAGGTCGCACGCGGCGAGGGCCGGGCTCTTGCCGTCCGTCTTACGCAGGTGGAGGGCGAGCTTGGCGGCCAGCGTCGTCTTGCCCGAGCCCTGGAGTCCCACGAGCAGGATCACGGTCGGCGGGCGCCCCGAGAACGCGAGCTTCGAGCTGCCCTGCCCCATCAGCGCCGTCAGCTCCTCGTGGACGACCTTCACGACCTGCTGGCCTGGCGTCAGGCTCTTCGCTACCTCCGCCCCGAGCGCCCGCTCCTTGACGCGCTCGACGAAGTCCTTGACGACCTTGAAGTTGACGTCCGCCTCGAGCAGGGCGAGGCGGATCTCCCTGAGCGCCTTGTTCAGGTCCTCCTCGGACAGCCGCCCGCGCGAGCGCAGCCCGCCCAGGGTGGCCTGGAGCTTGTCGGAGAGCGTGTCGAACATCGCCCGGGCATTGTACGGGCCGTCACGGGCCGGCCCGCGGCTGACGCGCCCGCGCAACCACCCGACCCTCGCGCCCGCACAACACCCCACCGTGTAGGGGCATGTCCTGACCCGCCCTCACGTGTCCCGGGCGAGGGCGACCTGCGGCACGCGCCCGAGCCGGCGGCCGCACCCTGCTCGGGACATGTCCAGGTGCCTGGCACCTGCCTGGCACCTGCCTGGCACCGGGAGACTGCGTGCCCCAGGGATCGATCCGGTCTGCTCCGCGCCGCTTCTACGAGCCGACATCGATCGCGCGGAATCTTGACGGATTCGCGACGGGTCTGCTAGTCTGGACGCATGGCTACCGCATTCGCGCACGAGGCGGTTCGCATCCACTCGCTCGCGCACCTCTCCGACGCGCAGATCGCCAGGGCCGTCGGGGCAGCGGCGAGCACGGTCCGGGACTGGCTCGCGCTTCGCAGCTCCCCGACCGGCCGGCGAGCCGAGCGGCTGGCGGAGCTCGCCGAGATCGTCGACCGTCTCGCTCGCGTGATGGAGCCTGAGTACATCCCGGTCTGGCTGTCGAGGCCGATCGAGGCGCTCGACGACCGCAAGCCGTTCGAGCTGATCGCCGCAGGGAAGGCGCGCGCGGTCGCGCGGGTGGTCTCGGAGCTCGAGTCGCCCGGCGCCGTCTGAGGTCGCCGCTGCCACTCGACGTCGACCCCGCCGACCCAGCCGGGGAGTGGCTGCGTCACGTCCCGCGCGCCGGCGACCCCCGATTGCGACCTGAGCCGCCCGGCGACAACCGCTGGCAGCGCGGCAGCGTCATCGACGCGCTCTACCTCGCGAGCGACGAGGCGACCATGTGGGCCGAGTGGTACCGCCACCTCGCCGAGCGGGGCGTCCCGCCCCTGAGGGGGCTTCCTCGAGACGTCTGGCGCTACCGCGTCGGGGCGCTTCGCGTCGCCGACCTGACCACGCCCGGGCGCCTCGAGCGTGCCGGCCTGGCCCCGCCAGCTCCGGGGCGGAAGACGTGGCCCGCGTATCAGGCCGTGGGCGAGACGCTGTGGCGCCGGGGCTGGGCGGGGCTGCTCGCGCCGAGCGCGGCCCGGCCCGCCGGGCTCGTCCTCTGCCTGTTCGCAGCCGCGCCGGGACCACCGGCCGAGCCCGTCCCGCCGCCGACCCGCGTCTCGGAGCCCCCCGCGCCGCCCACCGGAATGCGCACGTGAGCGCATCCGGCGCGAGTCGCTACCGGCCCGACCCGCTCTCCGGCGCGTCGTCGCACCCCCGTCACACATCCGGCACGATCCGGTCTCCTCCGTATCATCCGTCGCCCTACCGTCGGAGGGTGTGAGCGGTGCCGCCTGTTCGCCTGCCAAGCCTCGACATCCCGGAGGACGAGAAGCGCCGGCTGTCCGAGGCCGACGTCCACTCGACGCTGTTCGAGCCGGACATGCGGTTGCTCGGGTATCCGCCGCGGACGAGCTCGCAGGCGGACGGCGAGCACTTCCTCGAGCAGCGGACGCTCGCCGTCCGCCGCCTGAGGTCGCAGCGGGCCACCGGTCGCTACGACGGCCTCTACCTGATCGGCAACGCGCCGGTCGTGCTCTGCGAGGTCAAGCGCTACGACGCCCTCGACGCGCCGGCTGCGTTCGAGGAGGCGAAGCGCCAGCTCGTCGCGTACGCGCGAAGCGACGACTTCAGCGCGCCGCCGCCCTTCCTCTTCCTCTACTGCGGCAAGCCGGAGCGCAACCGGTTCTTCCGCGCGAAGGCCGTGGCTGACGGGACGCTCCTCGACCAGGTCGACTACGAGGAGCTCTCCGAGCCGTGGTCGTGGGAGCGCGTCAAGGCTGCCCACCTGCGTGGCGAGTTCGCGCAGGAGGTCGTGACGCCGGAGCGGCTGCGCGAGATCCTCCTCCACCACCTCGGCCGGATCGAGGCCGACATCGGCCGCGACGCGCTCCACCTGGTCGAGGTGGTCTCCAGGCCCGAGCCGCCCGGGACGCTGACCGAGTTCGGCCAGTGGCTCGTCGCCCGGCCGGAGGCGCTCCGCCGGGCGCGCCAGCTCTACGAGCGGAAGGTTGCCGAGACCGGCAAGAGCGGTCTCGACGTGGTCGGGGAGATCGTGACGCAGGCGGCGCTCGGCCATCTGAACAAGGTGTTCTTCCTGAACCTATGCGAGGACCGCCACCTGCCCGGCTTCTACCGGATCATGCGCGAGTTCCTGCCTTCGGCGAAGGCCGAGACGACGCCGGCGACGGCCGCGATGTTCCTCGGTCTCCTGCGGCGGCGCCTGCTCGACTCCTCACGCGCGTGGAGCACCGAGGAGGAGCGGGTCTACCAGGCGCTGCGCGGCGAGCTCACGCCGGCGATCCGCGACAGCGTGATCGACCAGAACAGCTGGTGGGAGCTAATCCGGGTCGCTTTCGACCTCGCGGAGGAGCGCTTCCCGCTCGTCTACAGGGAGGACCCGTACGACTACCTCAGACCCGGCAAGGAGTCGCTCGCCGAGCTCGTCTACGACCTCTCGACGAAGAGCTTCGAGGCGCTCACGAACCGGGCGGTCGGCGACATCTACCAGTCCCTCCTCTCCTCGCGCCAGCAGCAAGCGCACAAGCTCGGCGCCTTCTACACGCCACATGGCGACGTCGAGTACATGGTGTCGAAGCTCAGCCTGCGCCGCGACTCGGTCGTGCTCGACCCCTGCATGGGCTCCGGCCACTTCCTCGCCGAGCTGTACGAGCGGCTCGCCGCTCTCTACCGGGCAGAGGGGTACACGCCCGAAGACGCCTACCGTGAGATCGTGGGGAAGCAGCTCTACGGCGGGGACATCGACACGTTCGCCACGTCGCTCGCGGCGATCCGCCTCTTCTTCCTGGACGAGCACGGCACGGGAGCGTCGCCGCAGCTCTACGTCCACGACATGCTCCTCCACTCGCCCGAGCGCCAGCGGATGATCTGGACGGATGCCGAGCGCGCCGTCGCCGACCCGGAGGTCGACGATACGGGAGAGATCGACGGGGTCGAGTTCGACGCGATCGTCGGGAACCCGCCGTACGGCGCGCGGAAACCCGCGTACAAGGCCGGCGTGTACCGGCGCCTGTACGGCACGACCGAGACGGCGCTGCGGGCCGGCAGCACCGGGACGGGCGACCACGACACGTACGCGATGTTCATCGCCAACGGGATCGAGCGACTCAAGGAGGGCGGGAGGCTCTGCCTGATCACGAACGACAGCTTCCGCTCGCTCACCACGTACGCCCGCCTGCGCCGGTACGTCCTCGACCGCTGCAGGATCGTCGAGATCCTCCTCACCGACACGAAGCACTTCGAGGGAGTCAGCTTCCAGTTCGCAGGCATGGCGATCACGACGCTCGAGAAGTGCTCGGAGGCCGAGTCGCGCCGCGCGAACGAGATGCGGCTCGTCGACTACGTCCGCGATCCGGCCGACTTCCTCAGTCCGCCGCCGGAGAAGGTGCAGATTCTGCGACAGGAGGAGTACGAGGCCCTGCCGGAGACGCCGTTCTTCGTGGGCGTGTCCCGGGAGGTGCTCGAGGCGGCAAAGGCATCCGGGCGCGTGCGGGACGTGGCCCGCGGGCGGCAGGGGCTGGCAACGGCGGACGACCGGCGGTTTCTGGCGGGAATCGATAGCCCGTTCCCGAGTCTGGTGAAGGTCATTGCCAACACGGAAGTCGCCAAGGCCCTCACCGACGAGGAACGCTCGCGCGGGATCGCGCCGAACCGTCCTCACTGGGTACCGTTCGCGAAAGGCGAGGGGTTCGGGGAGTACTGGCGCGAACCTCGAGTCGCCATCGACTGGTCCCGGGAGTCGGTAGCCGAACTCGAGCGGCGTGATGCGCTCCCGGTGGGGACTTCGCGGAGACCACGGCTGCAGAACCGGTCGTACTACTTCCGGACCGGCCTCACGTACTCGGTCGTGGCTAGCGGCCGCCTCTCTGTTCGCTTGTTGCCGGAGGGATGGATCTTCGGCCACAAAGGTAGCGCGATCTTCGTCGAGGGCGGGGCGACGTCCGACCTCTTCCTGCTCGGGTACCTCAACTCCGCGCTCGCGACCTACTTCATGCGGAAGATCGTCAACACCACGGCGACGGCAGACGTCGGCTACATCGAGAAGCTGCCCTACCGTCGGCCGCCGGCGGACCTCGAAGCGGCGGTCGCCGAGCGCGTCTCGCGCATCGTCGAGGCTCTCAAGGCCGACTCGGAGGCGGACGTCCAGGCCCCGCGCGACGAGATCGACGAGGCGATCTTCGACCTGTTCGAGATCCGCTCGGCGCGCGGCGAGGTGCGCCGCTTCTACCGGGCGGTCGGGAGAGCGGAGCCAGCGAGCTCGGGCGGCGAGACGCGCGCGTAGACGCTCACCCGCTCGTCGAGCCGAAGCTCCTTCAGCAGCGCCTCGACCGCGGGCTTGCACTCCTCGGCGGGGAGCACCTCGAAGACGCAGCGCCGGCCCGTGTCCGACATGTGTCGGTTGGCGAGCTCCACGAGACGATCGGGGAACGCGGGGTCGTCCAGGTCCTCCGGCACCACGGCAAGCGCGATCCACTCGACCCCGAGGCAGTCGACGACGTGCACCGTGCCGTCGTCGGCCCGCGCCGGCTCGCCCCAGACGCTCCCGGTCCGGTACAGGTCCTCGAGAACGGCGGTCAGCTCGTCACGGCTCATGCCGGCAGGGTAGGCGACGTGCCGGATGGCGGGGATCCTGGCGGGTGATCCGTGACCTCCGCTCACCGCGATGTGACCATGATCGCGCCCGGGTACCGCTGCTCGATCGCGCGGCGCGCTGGGAACTCGAGCAGACGCGCCTCGTGGTCGAGCCGCTCACGGTCGTCGGCCTTGTCCGGGTCGACTTCGCATCGCTGATCTCCCCGTAGGACGTGCGCGATGGCATTCCGCGAGTCGCGCACGAGAGTGGTCGCAGGGTCCGTCGGGAACGAGTGCCGTGCGCTGTTCCACCGTCCCACGAAGTGTTGCGCTTCCCTATTGATGAAGGCGTCTCGGAGTGTCGTTTCTTGGTTCACAGTGAGGGCAGCTTCGAGCGAGTTCCAGAATGCCAGGAACCGATAGAAGGGAGTTCCAGCGTTTAGCGCCTCCCGGTAGTAGCTGACTGCGAGACGCACGTTTCGCTCGGGACGAAGCTCGATCGCCCGAGGTGCCGCAACCCGATACAGGCCCGAGTACGTCCGGCGCGCGCGAGTGATCGCCGGGTGGAATGAATCTGGCTCGCCACTCATCCCGCCATTCAGAGCCTCCGCTGGCTGACCGAGCCAGAAGGCGATCACCGACAAGAAGCGCTGCATGGTGTCCGCAGCGTTTCGTTCGTCGTCGGTCCCCTGGACGGTCACCGTCACAGTGGGGTCGAACTCCTCGTAGCCGAAGGCCGGATCGTCTCGTGGCTCCAACGCATGCCACACGAAGAGCCGGTTTTCGAACTCGATGCCGACTGTCTCGGCAGGCGCGCTCAATTCGTGGGTCGATCCAAACCTGATCGGAGAGCGAACGGCGACTTCGAGACGGGCCACGCCGTATCGTCGCATCGAACGGGGACGGCATTCCGGGGGTATAAGAGGGGGCTAAGTCTTCCCTGTTCCGCGCGGCGCCGCCACCGCCCGGACGAATGGCGGGAAGACCTTGCCCTCAATCCTCGCCGTCGCCCGCGACGAGCGCGCGCGCGAAGTCGGCGGCGTCGAACGGCTGCAGGTCGTCGAGCGACTCGCCGACGCCGACGAGCTTGACCGGGAGGCCGAGCTCGTGGCCGATCGCGACGGCGATGCCGCCCTTCGCGGTGCCGTCGAGCTTCGTCAGGACGACGCCGGTGACGTCGACCGCGTCGCGGAAGAGCTGCGCCTGACGTAGGCCGTTCTGGCCGGTCGTGGCGTCGACGACGAGCAGCGTCTCGTGCGGGGCGCCGTCGAGGCGCTGCGCGATCACGCGGCGGACCTTCGCGAGCTCCTCCATCAGGTTCGTCTGCGTGTGCAGCCGCCCGGCCGTATCGACGATCACCACGTCGCGGCCGCGGGCCTGCGCGGCGGCGATCGAGTCGAACGCGACCGCGGCCGGGTCGCCGCCGCGCGTCGAGCCGACGAAGTCGGCGCCGGCGCGCCCCGCCCAGATCTCGAGCTGCTCGTCCGCGGCGGCCCGGTACGTGTCGGCGGCTGCGACGATCACCGAGCGTCCGTGCTCGGTGAGGCGGGCAGCCAGCTTTCCGATCGTCGTCGTCTTGCCGGTGCCGTTGACCCCGACGACGAGCACGACCGACGGCCGTGCCGCCACGTGCAAGAGCGGCTCGCCCGTGGGCGTCGCCAGCTCCGCCAGCACCTCCTCGAGGCCGACGAGCACGTCCTCGTTCGTCTTCGGCCGCCTCGCCTCGAGCCGCTCGATCACCTCCTGCGTCGTCGCGACGCCGATGTCGGCCGACAGCAGCACCTCCTCGAGGCGCTCCCACGTGTCGAGGTCGGACGGGTCGTAGCGCCAGCCCGCCAGGCCGCCCACGATCGCGCGGCGGCTCTTCGAGAGCCCGGAGCGCAGCCGCCGGAACCGCCGGCGCCGCTCCTCACCCTCGCTCTCCGCGGCCGCCGGCTCCTCGTCGCCGAGCAGCGCGGCCCAGCTCCGCGTCACGCGACGGCGGCGTCCGCGGCTCCCGCGCGCAGCCGCTTCGAGACGACCTGGGAGATCCCGTCGGAAGCCATGGTCACGCCGTAGAGGATATCCGCGGCCTCCATCGTCCGTTTCTGGTGGGTGATGACCACGAACTGCGCCCGGTCGGCGTACCGGCGAAGCAGGTCGACGAAGCGCCCGATGTTCGTGTCGTCGAGGGCCGCCTCGACCTCGTCGAGCAGGTAGAACGGGCATGGCCGCGCCAGGAACAGCGCGAACAGGAACGAGAGCGCACCCAGGGCCTTCTCGCCGCCCGAGAGGAGCGACAGGCGCGTCACGCGCTTCCCCGCCGGACGCAGCTCGACCTCGACCCCGGGCTCATCCTCCTCGCTCTCCGGGATCGTCAGCCGCAGCCTCCCCTCACCGCCCGGGAACAGCGCCGAGGCGACCTCGGCGAAATGCCGCTCCACGGCCGCGTAGGTCTCCTCGAAGCGCCGCTCCACCGTCTCCGTCAGCTCCGCGCGCAGCTGCTCGAGCTCGTCGAGCGAGCGCTCGAGATCCTCCCGCTGGGCCGCCAGCTCCGCGAGGCTCTCCTTCTCCCGCTCGAGCTCCTCGGCGGCGAGGGGGTTGACCTGCCCGAGTTGCTCGCGGCGGCGCTCGAGGCGAGCGAGCGTCGCGCGCAGCTCCTCCCCCTCACCGTCGGCGAGCTCCTCGGCCTCCACGTCGTCCGGGAGCCGGCGGCGCACGTCGTCGCGCTCCGCCGCAACCCGTGCTGCGTCCACCTCGAGCGACGCGACCGCCTGCGCCGCCTCCGCCGCGGCCCGGCGCAGCTCGGCCTCCCGGGCACCGAGGGCGCGCAGCTCCTCTCCGAGCGCGGTGCTCGACGCACCGCCCGCATCGACGCGGGCGCGCAGCGGCGCCTCGAAGCGCCCGCCGCCCTCGACGCAGGCTGCGAGCGACGCGACGAGCTGCTCGCTCGCGTCCGCGAGCCGCTCCAGGAGCTCGGCCTCGGCAGGGTCGACGGTCTGCGGCATCAGGGCGACCGACGCGCGCGCGCGCGTCACGCGCTCCCGCGCCGCCCGCTCGATCGCGAACGTCTCGGCCGCCTGCGCGGTGGCGGCGGCCGCCTCCGCCCGCAGGCTCTCGACCTCGGCGGCGAGCGCCCGCCGGCGGGCGTGCAGCTCCATCAGGACGCTCTCCGCGGCGACGCCCGCGAACCACAGCTCGCCGCGGGCCGGGTCGAAGCCGTGGCCTTCGCGGGTCACGGCCACGCCACGCTCGACACGGGGCAGGTCTTCCGGTCCGACCACGAGCACGCCCGCGAGCAGCGCGGCGACGCGCTCCCCGCCCGGCAGCGGGCGCACACGATCCGCGAGGCGCTCGGCCCCCGCCAACGGGAGATCGGTCGCGGTCGGTGGCGGAGCCACCGGCGGAACGAGCACGGTCAGCGTGCCCAGCCCCTCGACACGGGCCCGCTCGGCCAGCGCCAGCGCCGCCGGCGCGTCGTCCGCGAGGATCGCGGCGGCGCGATGGAACAGCGCGGCCGCGGCCGCACGCTCGTAGCCGGGATCGACGTCGAGCGCGGCCAGCGCGAGCTGCTCGCCCGCATCCGCGAGGGCGCGCGCCGCGGGCGGCAGCCCCTCTCGCTCGGCCAGGCTGCGGTCGAGCGCCTGCAGGCGGTCGGCGGCGAGCCGCACGGCGCCCTCGAGGCTCTCCCGCGCGTGCAGGGCCGCCCGGGAGCGCTTGCCGGCATCGGCCAGTGCGCGCTCGGCGGAGGCAAGCTCCTCGAGCGGGGTCTCGTCGCGCGGGGCGTCCGCGAGCCGGCGCGCCCGGTTCGCATCCCGCCGCAGCCTCGCCGCGACCTCCTCGGCGCTCTCCCGACGCAGGGCGAGCCGCTCCGCCGCGCTGCGCAGCCGGTAGAGCGCCGCGGTCGCCTGCTCGTGACGGCGCGCGGCCTGCTCGAGCTCCTCCTCCGCCCGGCGGCGCTCCGCGAGCAGGCCCTCGAGGCGCTCGTCGCGCCGGGCGCGCTCGTGGACGGCCGCGAGCCGCCGCTCCTCGAGCTCGGCCAGCCGCAGCTCGAGCCGCGCCAGGTTGCCAGCGGCGAGCCGGAGCGCGAGCCGGTCGATCTCCTGGCCCAGCCGCTCGGCCCGCTGGGCAGCGGTCGCCTGGAGCGCGAGCGGGCGCAGGCGCTTGCGGGACTCCTCCTCGAGCGCCTTCGCCCGGTCGACCTGGATTCGCACCCGCGCGAGCTTCAGCTCCGCGCGGTGGCGGCGCTGCTTGAAGCTGCCGAGGCCGGCCGCCTCCTCGATCAGGGCACGCCGCTCGGCCGGCTTCGAGGACAGCACCTGCTCGACCCTGCCCTGGCCGATCACCGCGTGCATCTCGTGTCCCAGCCCGGCGTCCGCGAGCAGCTCGACGAGGTCGGTGCGCCGCACCGATGCGCGGTTGACGAGGTAGTGGCCCTCGCCGCCGCGCGCCAGGCGGCGGGCGACGGAGACCTCGGCGTAGGGCAGCGGCCCGTCGCCGGCGGAGTTGTCGAAGACGAGCTCGACCTCGCAGTGGTCGGAGCCCGGCCGGCCGGCCGCGCCGGCGAAGAGGACGTCGTCCGGTTTCTCCGCGCGCAGGGCGCTCGGGGCGAGGCTGCCGGCCGCCCAGACGATCGCGTCGGCGATGTTCGACTTGCCGGAGCCGTTCGGGCCGACGATCACGGCAACGCCCGGCTCGAGGCGGACCTCGACGGCGTCCGGGAACGACTTGAAGCCGCGCAGCTTGATCGAGCGCAGGTGCACCGGGGGGCAAGTCTGACGGCCGGCGCGGATGGCGCGGCCGTCAGGCCCCCGCGAGCCGTGTCAGCGCCTCGCGGGCGGCGATCTGCTCCGCGGTCTTCTTCGACGGCCCTTCGCCCGTTCCGAGACGCTCGCCGTCGACGACGGCCGCGCAGGTGAACAGCCGCTCGTGCGGTGGCCCCTCGGTCGCGACGACCTCGTAGACGACCTGGTGGCCGCCGCGCCGGGCCAGCTCCTCCTGCAGCTCGGTCTTGTGGTCGACGTGGGACGTGAGCGCGTACTCGATCCGCTCCTCGAACGCCGCGACGGTCGCGGCGCGGATCGGCTCGAAGCCGTGCTGGAGATACAGGGCCCCGAGCACCGCCTCGACGAGCGCGGCGAGCACGTTGCGGTTGCGGGCGAGGAGGGCCAGGTCAGCGCCGGACGGGGGCGACACGCCCTCGGCGAGCCGCTCGCCGACGCCGAGCCGCCGCCCGACGACCGCGCAGCTGGCGCGGCTGACGACGTACGCCCACACCTTCGTGAGCCTGCCCTCGGAGAAGTCCGGGAAGCGCTCGTAGAGCTCCTGGGCGATGGCCAGGTCGAGCACGGAGTCGCCGAGGAACTCGAGCCGCTCGTACGAGAGCGAGCGGTCCTCGACGAAGGACGGATGCGTGAACGCACGCTCGCGCAGCCCGCTGGGCAGGCCCTCGATCAGCGCGAGGAGCTGTGCGGTGAGGTCGTCGCCGGCGCCGCTAGGAGCGGGCGGCGATGTACTCGACGGCATGCCCGACGGTCTGTATGCCCTGGGCGTCCTCGTCGGAGATCTTGACCCCGAACTGATCCTCGAGCTCCATGATCAGCTCGACCAGGTCGAGCGAGTCGGCGCCCAGGTCTTCCTGGAAGGAGGCAGCCTCGTTGATGTCCGCCTCGTCCACGCCGAGCTGCTCGATGAGCACCTCCTTGACCCGCTCCAGGATCTCCTCGCGCGAAGCTGCCATTCGTTCCCTCTCCTGCCTTTCGTGGTCTTGAGCCAGCGGACGCCGGATGCTACCACGCCGCCGACGGGTCACACACCCTGGCCGACCTTGGCCCTCGTCGACAGGCGCTCCGCCATCCGCTCGACCACGCGGCCGCGCACACCGCGGGCCCCGAGCTGGATCGCGGAGACGATCGCGCGCCGGGACGAGTTGCCGTGCGCCACCACCGCCAGGCCCTTCAGCCCGAGCAGGTAGCCGCCGCCGTACGTGTCCGGGTCCAGGCGCTGCCGCAGCCCGCGCGCGGCCGGGCGGATCATCAGCCCGCCGATCTTGCCGCGCCTCGACTTCAGCATCTCCTCGCGGAACTCGTCGAGGACGGTCCGGATCGTCCCCTCGAGCACCTTCAGGGCCATGTTCCCGGTGAAGCCGTCGCAGACGACGACGTCGGCGGCGCCTTCGAGCAGCAGGCGACCCTCGACGTTGCCGACGAACCGGATCCCGTCCTCCGACAGGAGCGCGTGCGCCTGGCGGGTCATGCGGTTGCCCTTCTCCGGCTCCTCGCCGATCGAGAGCAGGCCGACCCCGGGGTCGCGGATCCCGATCATCTCCTCCGCGAAGATCGTGCCCATGTGGGCGAACTGGAGCAGGTGCTCGGGACGGCCGTCCGCGTTGGCGCCCGCGTCGATCAGCACGGACGGGCCGCGTCGCGCCGGCAGCGGGGCCGCGATCGCCGGCCGGCTCACGTCCGGGAGACGGCCGATCTCGAGCAGCCCGGCCGCGAGCATCGCGCCGGTGTTGCCCGCGGACACGACGACGTCGCAGTCACCCGCGCCGACCGCCCGGCAGGCCGCGAACAGCGAGCTGTCCCGCTTCTCGCGGACGGCGTCGGCCGGCTTCTCGTGCATCCCGACGACCGCGGGCGCATCGATCACCTCGAGATCGGGCGCGAGCGGCTGGATCAGCTCACGGGGGCCGTAGAGGACAGGGACGATCCCGTGCGTGCGCGCTTCCCGGGCCCCGGCGACGATCTCTTCCGGCGCTCGGTCACCGCCCATCGCGTCGACGGCGACCCGGACGGTCATCTACGGCGCGGGGGCCTCGAGCGGCTCGACCTCACGACCCCGGTAGGAGCCGCAGGTGGGACAGACGTGGTGCGGGCGCTTCGGCTGGTGGCACTGCGGGCAGGCGACGATCGTCTGCGGCACCGGCTTGTGCTGCGCCCGGCGCTTGTCGCGACGCGCCTTCGATGTCTTTCGCTTGGGAACAGCCATGGAGGCTGGATTATACCGGTCTCCGCCCGGTTCCGACCCGCCGAACGCCGTCAGCCTTCGAGCAGCTCCTTGAGTTCGGCGAGCTTCGCGAAGCGCGGGTCGGGCTCGGGCGGCGGGCAGCGGCACGGCTCGCGGTTCAGGTTGGCGCCGCAGCCGGCGCACAGTCCCGCGCAGTCCGGGCGGCAGAGGATCCGGTCCGGCAGCGCGAGCGCGACCGCGTCGCGGGCCCATGCGGACAGGTCGAGCAGGTCGTCGGCGAGGTACGGGGTGCTCAGCTCCTCGCTGTCCGGGCTCGTGGCCTGGTACTCGCTCGCGTCGATCGCGAGCAGCAGCGACGCCCCCTCGAGGCAGCGCATGCACGGCCCCGCCACGGCGAGCTCGAACTGAAGCCGGAACACTGTCCCGGAGGCGGCGCGGTCGATCGTGAGGCTCGCGCGCGGGCCCGGCGGCACGGGGCGATACTCCTGGCCGCCGAGCGATAGCGGCTCGAGCTCGACGTCGAGCGCCTCCCGTCGCTGCTCGCCCGGCCGCAGGCGGGCAGAGCGAAGGTCGAAGACCGTCACACGCCGAGCGTAGCGAACTGGCAGGCCGACTAGAGCTGGTCGTCGCCGGAGCCCACGAACACGGACTCCTGCGAGCGTTCATGCAGCCGCTCGCGGCCGCGCCGGACGGCGCCGAGGAACTTGTCGAGGTTGTTCTCGAGGGTGGAGAGGATCTGGTCGGCCCAGTCCTCCATCTCGAGGCGGGTCTCGCGCGCCTGGCGCCGCGCGTCCTCGACGATCTCCTGGGCCTGCCGCTCGGCAAGCCTGACGATCTCGGTCTGCGAGGCCTCGCGCACCGCTTGCTCCCGCGCCTCGCCCAGGATCCGGTCGCCCTCGCGCTTCGCCTCGGCGAGCATCTCCTGGCGCTCCTTCACGATCCAGCGTGCCTGCTTGATCTCCTCGGGGATCGTCGCCCGCATCTGGTCGAGGATGTCGTAGATCTCCTCGCGGTCGATGCGCACCTGGTCGGTGAGCGGCACCGCTTTCGCGTTGTGCACGAGATCGTCGAGCTTGTCGATGAGAACGAGAACGTCCACTCGGCCCTCAGTCTACTCCTGGGGATTGACGGGAGCGCCCGGCAGCGGGCGCGGGAACATCTCCCGGAACCGGCGTGCGACGGCCTCCGGCACCAGGTCGTCTACGTTTCCCCCGAAGACGGCGATCTCCTTCACGCCGCTCGACGACAGGAAGCTGTGGTCGGGACTCGCCATCAGGTACATCGTCTCCACGTCGGGCGCGAGCTTGCGGTTCAGGTGGTGCATCTGGAACTCCCACTCGAAGTCGGAGATCGCGCGGAGGCCCTTCACCATCGTCTTCGCCCCCCACCGCCGCGCGAAGTCGACGACGAGCTCGGAGAACACCTCGACCTCGACGTTCGGGATCATCCCGGCCGACTGGCGCAGGAACTCGACGCGCTCCTCGACCGTGAACATCAGCGCCTTGTGCTGCGGCTCGCGCACGACGCCGACGACGACGCGCTCGAAGATCGCGGCCGCCCGGCGGATGATGTCGAGGTGCCCGTTCGTGACCGGGTCGTAGCTGCCCGGGCAGATCGCGGTCACGGGATGCTCGGCGCTCACGCGCTGCTGGCCTCGCCGGCGCCCTCGTAGACCGTCAGGCGGGTCGACCCGTACCGCCGGCTCGTTCGCGCGGGCAGGGACAGCGCGGGCTCGACGCGCGCGTCCGACTCGACGACCACGAGGCCGTCGGGGGCGACGACACGCGCGATATGCGGGGCCAGCTTCACGAGTGCGATCTCGAGCGTTCCGTAGGGCGGATCGATCAGCACGAGATCGTACCGCCTCCCCGCGGCCGCATCGGCGGCGACCCTGCGAACGGCGTCCCCGGTGACGATTTCCGCGCCCGGGAGCCGGAGCCGGTCGACGTTGCGCTCGATCGCGCGAACGGCGTTGCGGTCGGACTCGACGAACGTGACTCGCAGCGCGCCGCGCGAGAGCGCCTCGAGGCCCATCGCCCCGGAGCCCGCGTAGAGGTCGAGCACGCGGGCCCCGTCCACGGGTCCGATCAGGTTGAACGCGGCCTCGCGCACGCGGTCGGACGTGGGGCGAGTCTCGCGCCCGCGCGGCGCGAAGATCCGCGCCCCCTTACGCGAGCCCGCGATGATCCTCATCACCGAAGACGCGCTCGACCTCGTCGTCGAGCGGCCCCTCCTCGTCGAGGAGGCTCTGGGCATAGCGCCGGGCTCGCTCGAGCAGCGGCCGGTCCTGGCGAAGCCGGGTGAAGCGCAGGTCGGAGAGGCCGCTCTGGCGCGTCCCCAGGAGCTGACCCATCCCGCGCAGCTCGAGGTCGGTCTCCGCGAGCTCGAAGCCGTCGCTCGTGTCGACGAGCGCCTGGAGGCGCTCGCAGGCGACGTCGGTCAGCTCCTCCTTCGGGCGCGACACGAGCAGGCAGTAGGACTGCTCCCGGCCGCGGCCGACGCGCCCGCGTAGCTGGTGGAGCTGGGCGAGCCCGAAGCGGTCGGCCTCCTGGACGATCATGATCGTCGCGTTGGGGACGTCGATCCCTACCTCGATCACGGTCGTGGCGACGAGGACGTCGAGCTCGCGGGACGCGAACTGCTCCATGACCCGCCGCCGCTCGCCCGGTCGCAGCTGCCCGTGCAGGCAGCCGACCGGGAAGCCCTGAAGCTCCGCGCCGCGCAGGCGCTCGGCCTCCGCCTCCGCGGCCCGGGCGACGGTCGCCTCGGACGGTGACACGAGCGGGCAGACCACGTACGCCTGCCGCCCGCGCTCGAGGTGCGCGCGCAGCCGCGTGTACGCCTCCGAGCCGCGCTCGTGCGTGACCCAGCGCGTGATCACCGGCCGCCGGCCGGCGGGGGGGCGGTCGATCTCGGATACGGCGAGATCGCCGTAGACCGTGAACGCGAGCGTCCGCGGAATCGGCGTCGCGGTCATGTGCAGACGGTGCGGCGCGTGCTCGCCAGCCAGGGCGGCGCGCTGCTCGACCCCGAACCGGTGCTGCTCGTCGACCACCGCGACGGCGAGGGAGCGGAAGCGGACCGCGTCCTGGATCAGCGCGTGGGTGCCGATCGCGAGGTCGACGTCGCCCGCGGCGAGGCCGAGCAGCGCCGCTCGCCGCTCGCGCGCGGGCAGGCTGCTGGTGACGAGCCGGCAGCGGACGCCGAGTCGCTCGCAGATCCCCTCGATCGTCAGCAGGTGCTGCTCGGCGAGCGTCTCCGTCGGTGCCATCAGGGCTCCCTGGTGACCCCGCTCGACGGCACGGATGAGCGAGTAGAGAGCCACCACCGTCTTCCCGGAGCCGACGTCGCCCTGGAGCAGGCGCTCCATCGGCACCGTCCTGGCGAGATCGGCGTCGATCCCGGAGATGGCACGCTCTTGCGCGTCCGTGAGGACGAACGGGAGCGCCTCGCGGTAGCGCGCCGCGAGCTCGCCGGGCGGGCCGAGCGACGTCGCGACCGCGCCGACTCCCCGCTGCCGGCGGCGCGCCAGGCCGAGCTGGAGCACGAGCAGCTCCTCGAAGGCGAGCCGGCGCCGTCCCGCTTCCGCCTCGGCCGGCGAGCGGGGGCGGTGCAGCGCCCAGAGGCTGTCCGGCCGCAAGGGCAGGTCGAGCCCGGCCCGCAGGTCGGAGGGGAGCGGATCGGCCGCGTCTCGAGCGAGCGGCAGCGCGCGCTCGATCAGCCCGCGCAGGCGGCGGGAGGAGACGGCCTCGCTGGCCCGGTACACGGGAGCGGGGTGCGTCAACCGGGTGTCGCCGCCGAGGTCGAAGTCGCGCACGACCAGCTCGCCACGCTCGAGCGCTCCTCGCAGCCGGACACGCAGGCCCGGCTGCAGGCGCTCGGCCAGCCAGCCCTGGTTGAACCAGATCGCGGTCGCTTCTCCGGACGAGTCGTGGACGCGTGCCTCGACGATCGTCAGGCTTCGGCGCCGCGTGGGCCGAACGCCCGTCCGCAGGATCTCGACCTCGACGGTGGCCTCCTCGCCCGCGAGGAGGTCGGCCAGGCAGCGCGGGGGGGCGGGCGGCTCGTACCGGCGCGGACGGTACGCGAGCAGGTCGCGAACCGTCTCGACGCCGAGCGAGCCCAGGCTGGCAGCGAGCTTCGGGCCGACCCCCGGGAGCGTCAGCACCGGGGCGTCGAGCCGCTCCGGCCTCGGCAGGTGCGGCCCCCGACCGGCGACGACGAGGCCCGCGAACGGGCGCCGGGGCTCAACGCGCGGCATCGCGGATCGCGGCGACGATGTCGTCCATCGCCCGGTCCTTCATGAGGCACGCGACGGCGCCCGCCTGCCGAAGCGCGGCCAATTCGGGCTCGTCGGCCGCCGCGGTGAGGGCGACGACGGCGCTGCCGGGAGAGGCCTCGCGGATCGCGCGCGTGGTCACGACGCCGTCGGCGCCCGGGAGCCGGTAGTCGACGATCACGACGGCGGGACGCAGCCCCCGGCAGGCCTCGACGGCGGCCTCCCCGTCGGAGACGGCGGCGACGACCTCGAGGTCGGGTGTGAGCGCGAACAGGATTTCGAGCGCCTCCCGGAAGACCTCGTTGTCCTCGACGATGACGACGCCGATCACGCCGCAAGTATCCCCCGAGCGGCCGGACGCCGGCGGCCGCGGCCAGCACGCCTCCGGGCACCCGGACCCCGCCCGGCTCGCGTGCGCCGGCGGGCAGCGCGGGTCGATCCGGAGTCCGCAACCGGCCGGGGAACGCCCCCGGCTCCGGCCTGCTCAGACGGCCTTCTGGACCTTGCCGCCCTTGAGGCAGCGGGTGCAGACGTAGACCCGCTTCGCGGCGCCGTTCACGAGGACGCGGACGCGTTGGAGGTTCGGGTCGAAGCGGCGCTTCGTGGCGACCATCGAATGACTGCGGTTGTGGCCGAACGAGGGACCCTTGCCGCAAACGGAGCAGACCTTGGACATGGCCGCGGAACTATACCTGGCGCCGGCAGCCTGCCGCTCGCCCGACCCGATTCGCCCCCTACGACGAGAGGCTGGCCCTGAGCTGGGCGAGGGACTCGACCAGCTCGAGCGCCGAGCGCGCCGCCTCGGTGCCCTTGTTCCCGCGGCGGCCTCCGGCGCGGGCCTCCGCCTGCTCGAGCGTGTCGCAGGTCAGCACCCCGAAGGAGACCGGGACCCCGGTCTCGAGGGCTGCGAGCTGGACGCCGCTCGCCGCCTCCGACGAGACGTAGTCGAAATGCGGCGTCTCGCCGCGGATCACGCAGCCGATCGCGAGCACGCAGGAGTACCGCCGCGACTTCGCGAGCGCGGTCGCGGCGAGAGGCAGCTCGAACGCGCCCGGCACCGGCATGATCTCGATCGCCTCGGGAGCGACACCTGCTGTGGCGAGCTCCGCGAGCGCCCCCTCGAGCAGGCGCGACGTGACCGCGCCGTTGAAGCGGCTGACGGCGATCCCGACCGATCGGCGCGAGCCGTTGGGCGGGCCGGCGAAGACACGGTAGCCGTCCGGGACGCGCAGCTCGCCGGCGGCGTGCTCGGTGCCGCCGCCGGGGGAAGCCGCGGACGCGGACGCGGGCGCGTCGAGGACGTCGGGTTCGTGGTCGCTCAACTGCTGTCCTCCGGCCCGAGGTCGAGGTCCTTCAGCTCCTGGTGGTGGAGGCGGTGGCCGAGCTTGGCGCGCTTCGTCGCGAGGTAGGCCCGGTTCTCCTCGTTCGGCGGCACCTCGATCGGGACCTGCTCGGCGACCGTCAGCCCGAACGCCTCGATGCCACTGATCTTGCGCGGGTTGTTGGTGAGGATCCGGATCGTGCTCAGCCCGAGGTCCGTGAGGATCTGGGAGCCGATCCCGTACTCGCGCGCGTCGGCGGGGAAGCCGAGCTCGAGGTTCGCCTCGACGGTGTCGAGCCCGCTCTCCTGCAGCTCGTACGCCTTCAGCTTGGCGAGCAGGCCGATGCCGCGGCCCTCTTGCGCCATGTAGAGGAGGACGCCGCACGGCTCGGCGGCAATCTGGGCGAGCGCCCGCTCGAGCTGCTCGCCGCAGTCGCAGCGAAGCGAGTGGAAGACGTCGCCGGTGAGGCACTCGGAGTGGACGCGCACGAGCACGTCGCGGGCGCCCTCGAGCTCCCCGTGCACGAGCGCGACGTGGTTCTTCCCGGTCAGCTTCTCCCGGAAGGCGACCGCGGTGAACTCCCCGAACGCGGTCGGGAGCCGCACGGACGTGACCCGCTCGACGAGCTTCTCGGTCCGGCGGCGGTACTCGATCAGGTCGGCGATCGTGATCATCACCAGGCCATGCTTGCGGCAGTACGGGATCAGGTCGGGGACACGGGCCATCGTGCCGTCGTCGTTCATGACCTCGCAGATCACTCCGGCCGGGCTGAGTCCGGCGAGCCGGGCCAGGTCGACCGCGGCCTCGGTCTGGCCGGTGCGCTGGAGCACGCCGCCGGGCCGGGCGCGTAGCGGGAAGACGTGGCCGGGCCGGACGATGTCGCGGGGGCCCCTCGCCGGGTCGATCGCGACCTGGATCGTGCGGGCCCGATCGGCGGCAGAGATGCCGGTGGTGACGCCCTCGCGCGCCTCGATCGACTCGGTGAACGCCGTGCCGAACGGCGTCTGGTTGTTGTAGGTCATCGGCGGCAGGTTGAGCTCGTCGCAGCGCTCCGGGGTCAGGCAGAGGCAGATCAGGCCCCGCCCGTGGGTCGCCATGAAGTTGATCGCCTCGGGTGTCGCGAACTGGGCGGCGATCGTGAGGTCGCCCTCGTTCTCCCGGTCGGCCGCGTCGACGACGACGACGATCTTGCCGTTGCGGATCTCCTCGATCGCCTCGTCGATCGCCGCGTGCGGGGACGCTTCTTCGATCCTCAGAGCCGGTTCGCCCGCCATTGCAGGGAAATCGTACAGCTCGTCAGCCCGCGGGCTGTGATCGTAGCGACAGAGCCCGCTCCACGTACTTTGCGAGCACGTCGGCCTCGAGGTTGACCTCGTCGCCGGGACGCAGGGTGCCGAGCGTCGTCGCGCGGAGCGTGTGCGGGACGAGCGCAACCTCGATGGCGTCGTCGCGGATCGCAGCCACGGTGAGGCTGACTCCCGCGAGCGTGATCGAGCCCTTCTCGACGCAGTAGCGCATGATCTCCGGCGGCGCCGCGACCGTGAGTCGCGCACCGTCCCCCTCGGCTGCCGCCGCGCGCACCCGCCCGACACCGTCGACGTGTCCCTGGACGATGTGCCCGCCGAACGGCTCGCCGGCCCGCAGCGCCGGCTCGACGTTGACGGGATCGCCCGCCGCGAGCCGGGAGAGCGCCGTGCGGGAGAGCGTCTCCGGCACAGCGTCGAACGAGAGGCTGACGCCGTCGACCTCCGTCACGGTGAGGCAGACGCCGTCGAGCGCGACGGAGTCCCCGATGGCCGCCGCCGCGGCCGCGGCGGGCGCTCGGAGGCGGACACGGACGCCGTCCGCGCCGCCCTCGACCGCAAGCACCTCCCCGACCTCGCGCACGATCCCCGTGAACACCCGCCGAGTTTACGGGGTCGAGCCGGCGAGGCAGCTCAGGGGGCGTTCACGTAGGCGGTCAGGAGCACGTCCTGGCCGACCTGCTCCGCGGCCAGCCGCTGGAGGGAGACCGGGGCGGGGAGGCCGGCGAGCAGTCCGGGCCCGTCGCCCGCGAGCGTCGGCGCCACGAACACGAGCACCTTGTCCACGAGCCCCGCGACGAGGAAGGAGGCCGCGATCGTCGCGCCGCCCTCGAGCAGCAGCGACTGGACGCCTTCTGCCGCGAGTGCGGCGAGCTCCTCCTCGAGCGGGCCCGGACGCAGCTCCAGGTCGGAGCCGGGCGGGAGCGGCCCCCGCCCGAAGGCGAGGCGCCTGGGCTGCCGCGCGGCCTCGACGCCCCTGGCGGTGAGAAGCGGCGCGTCGGCCCGGACCGTGCCCATCCCGACCGCGACCGCGTCGACGGCGGCGCGCAGCTCGTGCACGCGGCCGCGCGCCGCCTCGCCGGAAACCCAGCGGAAGCCGGGCACGGTCATGCGCCCGTCGAGCGTGACCGCGGCCTTGTAGGTGACGAACGGGCGGCCCCTGGCCACCCACGTCCGGTACGCCTCGTTCTGGACGCGGGCTCGCCACTCGAGCCGGCCGCCCGCGAGCTCGACGTCGACCCCGGCCGCCCGCAGCCGATCGAAGCCCCTGCCGTTCGTGGCCGGGTTCGGATCCCCGGTCGCCGCGACCACGCGGGCGATGCCCGCGGCGACGACCGCGTCGACGCAGGGAGGCGTCCGCCCCTGGTGCGCGCAGGGCTCGAGCGTCACGTACAGCGTCGCGCCGCGCGCCCGCTCGCCGGCCCGCTCGAGCGCCACGATCTCAGCGTGCGGGCCGCCGGCGCGCTCGTGCCACCCCTCCCCCACCACCGCACCGTCCGGCGCGATGACGACAGCGCCGACCACCGGGTTCGGGCGGGTGCCGCCGCGGCCGCGCTCGGCCAGCTCGAGCGCCCGCTCCAGGTGCGGCGGCTCAGGCAACGGCGCGGACAAGGCCCTCGTACGCCCCGGCCACGTCCCCGTGGTAGAAGATCGCGCTGCCCGCGACGATCAGGTCGGCGCCCGCCTCGCGAACGACGCCCACGTTGTCCGGGGTGACGCCGCCGTCGACCTGGATCAGGAGGGCGGGGCCGAGCAGGCCGCGGAGCCCGCGCACGCGCTCGAGCGACTCGGGGATGAATGCCTGGCCCGAGTAGCCGGGGTGGACGCTCATGCAGAGCACGAGGTCGACGTCGCGCGCGGCATCCGCGGCGGCCTCGATCGGGGTGTCCGGGTTGATCGCGATCCCGACGCCGAGGTCGCACGCGCGCGCGGCCGCCACGGCCGCTGCCGGGTCGGAGCAGACCTCGAGGTGGAAGGTGACGCTGTCCCCGCCCGCCTGCCTGATCTGCTCGAAGTGGGCGTCGGGCGCGTCGACCATGAGGTGGCAGTCCAGGCGGCCACCCGCCCGGTGCACGACGGGGGCGACGGCCTGGACGACGACCGGCCCGATCGTCACCGGCGGGATGAAGCGGCCGTCCCCGACGTCCACGTGGAAGACACGGGCGCCGGCAGCGAGGAGCGTCTCGATCTGCTCGCCGAGGCGCAGGAAGTCGGCCGCGTAGAGGGACGGCTCGATCTCCACGCCCCCGATCCAGTCGCGCCAGCCCACGATGGGATCTTATTGACGGCGGACGCGAGCCACGAAGAAGCCCGAGGTGCCGTGCCGGTGGGGCAGGGTGAGGAGGAACTCGGGACGGCGCGGGTGGCGGTACGCGGGCCACTCGGCGCCGAGGTCGTCGGCGGGGAGCCCGAGGGCGTCGACGACAAGCTCGTTCTCGGCCGCGTTGATCGTGCACACGGCGTAGACGATCGTGCCACCCGGCCGCACGCGCTCCGCGGCGGCTCGGGCGAGCGCGAGCTGGAGCTCGGGCAGCGGCTTCGCGCGCCACCGCAGGTCCGGTCGGGACGCGAGCGTTCCGAGGCCCGAGCAGGGGGCGTCCACGAGCGCCCGGTCGAAGTCCGCGAGCTCCGGGGGCAGCGCCAGCCCGTCCGCGTGGACGACCCTGACGTTCGCCGCCCCCAGGCGCATGGCAACCCGCTCGAGCTCCCGGGCCCGCCCCTCGTCGAGATCGACGGCGACGACGTCGCCCGCGAGCTGCGTGGCCTTGCCGCCCGGGGCGGCGCACAGGTCGAGCACCCGCTCACCCGGACGGGAGCCAACGACGAGACCCGCGAGCTGGGAGCCGCGACTCTGGGGCCAGACCAGCCCTCGCTCGAGCCAGTCGGCGGGGACACGGTCGACACGGAGCGCGTCGGGCAGGTCCAGGAACCGCTCCCCGGCGAGAGCGGCGGAATCCGCGACCTTCCGGCGGTTGACCCGGACCGCCGTCTCCGCGGGCCCGTTCTGGGCGCGCATGAGCGCGAGCGCCTCCTCCTCGCCGAGCTCGCGCCACCACGTCTCGGCGACCCAGTCGGGATAGGAGTGCCGAAGCGCCGCCTGCGCCGGGGTCGCCTCCCCGAGCGAAGCGAGCACCTCGTCGATCCCGGCCGCGAGGCGGCGCAGCACCGCGTTCGCGAAGCCGACGGCCCGCTCGAGCCCGGCGCGCCGCACGAGCTCGACCGACTCGTCGACGGCCGCGTGCGCCGGCACCGAGCCCGCGTACGCGAGCTGGTAGGCGCCGAGTCGCAGCGCGGCGCGGACGGGGACGTCGAGCCTCGCCAAGGGACGGCGCCCGAGCAGCTCGATCGCGTGGTCGAGCGGCCGAACGAGCCGCACGGTGCCGTAGGCGAGCTCCATCGCGAACGCGCGGTCGCGCTCGTCGAGCCCGGCGGCCTCCGCAGCCGAGCGGAACGCCCGATCGGCCCAGGCGCCGTCCTCGAACACCCGCACCACGACCTGGAAGGCGACCTCCCGTGCCGTCCGCGGCGCCCGCATCCTCAGCCGCTGCGGCGGGGCCACCCCATGCCTCCACCCAGCTTCAGCCTAGCCGGGAAGTCCGCGCGCATGTGAAACGGAATGCGCCATCTTCGTGCCGTGACCGTGTCGGCTTTCACTCCCTGAGCCCGCGCAGGTACTCGGCGCCCGTCATCCGCCGGCGCCCCTCCGGCTGCACCTCGAGCAGCTCGATCCCGTCGACGACGAGCTCCGAGTCGGGCCGTGCCGGGCGGGCCCTCCAGACGGTCAGCATCCGCCCCCGCACGGTGCCGCGCGCGCCGATGTGCGGGGAGAGGGCGCGCACGCGGTCGAGCGTCTCCCGTACCGGTCGCGTCCAGTCGAGGACCCGGTCGGGGGCCGTGATCTTCGCGGCGTAGGTGACCCCGTCGCCGGCCTGGGGCACAAACCGGATCTGCTCGGGCGCTTCGAGCAGCGACGCGAGGAGCTCGACCGCGACCGCGGCCGCGCGCTCGTAGACAGCCCCCGCGTCGTCCCCCGCGTCGACGGGGAAGGCCCGCCGGGCCGCGACCGGCCCCGCGTCGAGCTCCGCCGTGGTGCGGTGGATCGTCACGCCGGTCTCCCGGTCGCCGGCCATGAGGGCCCGCTCGACGGGCGCGGCGCCGCGCCAGCGCGGCAGCAGCGACGGGTGGACGTTCAGCCACAGCCGCTCGTCGAGGAGCGAGGCGGGAACGAGAGCGCCGTATGCGCAGATGACGACCACTCCGGCGCTTCCGGGCGCATGCTCGAGGCGCTCGGGCTGGCTGATGGGGATCCCCAGCCGCTCCGCTGCAACCTTCGCGGGCGGCGGGCCGGGTCGACGGCCACGGCCCCTGGGGCGGTCGGGCCGCGTGACGAGCAGCTCGATCTCGTGCAGCGGGGCAAGTCCTTCGAGCACCGCGGCGCCGAACGGCGCGGTGGCCGCCACGACGAGCCGCATCCCCGAGCCCTCTCTAGTCCAGTCCGCCGAGAACCGGCTGGGGCCGGAGCTTCGCCAGCGCCGACCTGCGCTGGTCGGGCGCGGCGCGGTCGATGATGAGGACGCCCTCGAGGTGGTCGAGCTCGTGCTGGATCACGCGGGCTTCGAGCCCCTCGGCCTCGATCCGCAAAGCCTCGCCGACGACGCCCCGGGCCTCGACGGTGATGGCCACGGGTCGCACGACCTCCACGGTCACGCCGGCAGCGTCGAGCGACAGGCACCCCTCCTCCACCGTGTCGACGCCGTCCGAGCTCGCGACGATCACCGGGTTGACCAGCACCGCCGGCTCCCCGTCCTCGTCGGCCTGGTGGACGAGTACCCGTTGCAGCACGCCGAGCTGCGGCGCCGCGAGCCCGACCCCCCGTGCCTTCTGCATCACGTACACCATCCGCGCCGCGAGCGTGGCGAGCGCGTGGTCGAAGCCGGTGACCTCCCGGGCCTTCATCCGGAGCACGGGGTCCGGGTACTGGCGCACGGAGCCGTACACGTAGCGGCGGCGCGCTTCGCGCTCCGCTGCCTCCTCCTCGCCCGACTCCTCGGTCGACTCCTGGATCCGCTCCTCGATCTCAGCCATCGAGCGCAGTCTAGCCGCGTGCGGCGCCCGGCCTCCTACACCGACTGGGGGTCGACGTCGACCGATGCGGTAAGGCCGTCGCGACGCATCGCCCTGGCCGCGCCGGCCAGGAGCGCAGCCGCGCGCGCGGCCGTGGGGCGCGGGTCGCCAGCCTTGACGAGCAGCTGCGCTCGATGGCGTCCGCGCAGCCGCAGGATCGCCGCCGGGCCGAGCACATCGCCGCCCGCGACGGCCTCGAGCCCGGGGCGCAGCTCGGCGAGAAGCGCGAGCGGCGCGGACGGGTCGGCGGCGGTGGCGACGACGCGGACGAGGTGGCGAAACGGCGGCAGGCGGAGCTCGCGGCGGCGCTCGAGCTCCCCCGCGAGGAACTCGGCGACGGCGTGCCGGGCAGCCAGGGCGATCGGCCGCGCGTCCGGCGAGAAGGTCTGGACGAGCACCCGGCCGGGCCGGTCGCGGCCGCTGCGCCCGGCGAGCTGCGTCACGAGCTGGAACGTACGCTCCTCCGCCCGGAAGTCCGGCAGGAGCATGCCGCAGTCGGCGTCGACAACCGCGGCCAGGTCGACTCCGGGGAAGTGATGTCCCTTCGCGACCATCTGCGTCCCGAGCAGGACGGCCCGATCGGTGCTCGCGAAGCGCGCGAGGATCGCGTCGTGGCCGTCTCGCGCGGCGACGTCGGCATCGAGCCGGAGCAGCTCGAGCTCGGGGACCGCCGCGGCGAGCTCCCGCTGGAGATGCTCGGTGCCGGCGCCGAGCCGCATCAGCTCGGCAGAGCCGCACGCGGCGCACAGGCTCGGGGCCGGCTCGACGTGGCCGCAGTGATGGCAGTGAAGCCGCCGGTCGTGATGCAGGACGAGCGAGACGTCGCAAGAGCCGCAGCGGATCGTCTGCCCGCAGCCCCGGCAGTGGAGCGCGGGAGCGACGCCACGCCTGTTCAGGAGCAGGATCCCCTTGCCGCCGCGGTCGACAAGGCGCCCGAGCTCGCGCAGGAGCGGGCCCGAGAGCGGGTAGCCGCGCTCGCGTCGCATGTCCACGATCTTCACCGGCGGAAGCGGACGTGCCAGGCGGGCGCCGAGCTCGAGACGCTCGAGCAACTCCCAGCTCTCGGGCCGGGGGGTGGCGCTGCCGAACACCGCGACTGCGCCCTCGAGCGTGGCGCGCTTCGCCGCGACGGCCCGCGCGTCGTAGCGGGGATCCGAATCCTGCTTGTAGGAGGGGTCGTGCTCCTCGTCGACGCAGACGAGGCCGAGGCCCCTGACCGGCGCGAACACCGCAGAGCGCGCTCCGACGACGATGCGCGCCTCACCGCGGTCGATCCGCTCCCGCTCGTCCCTGCGCTCGGCGTCCGAGAGGCCCGAATGGAGGCAGGCAACGAGGTCGCCGAACCGGGCGCGGAAGCGGGCGAGCGCCTGCGGGGTGAGCGCGATCTCCGGGACGAGCACGATCGCTCCGAGCCCCCGTCCGAGCACGGTCGCGCACGCCCGCAGGTAGACCTCGGTCTTGCCGCTGCCGGTGGCGCCGTGGAGGAGGAAGCGGCCCCCGCCGCCGCCGAGAGCCGTGACGATCCGCTCGAGCGCCCGCTCCTGCCCGGCCGTCAGCGTCTCCGGCTCGGCCTCCGCGGGCAGCGCCGCCGCACCCGGGCGCTTCGGCTCGGCTCCCTTCCGACGGACCCGCGCCGCGGGCGCGACCAGGGCGAGCGCCCGGCCGGGCGTCGAGCCGTAGTAGTCGGCGACCCAGAGCGCCAGGTCGACGAGCGCGGCCGGGACGCTCCCGAGCACACGCTCGATCGCCACCGGCTCGACGCCGTCCGGCGCCGCGTCGAAGACCGCGACGACGACGCCGCGACGGGTCGCGCGCCCGAGCGGCGCGGAAACCACCGATCCCTTCTCGAGCCCGTCGCCGAGGTAGGTGAACGGACGGGTCAGCGCCCGGGTGGTCACAAGCGGGTGCACGGACGCGAAGCGGGCCACCGAACCAGCCTAGCGCCGGCGTCGACGGCAGCGGGCCGCGCCCGGTGAGCCCAGATCCCCTGGCTACAATCGCTCGGGGATGGCACACGGGCACTCACTCGACACGTACCTCGAGACCGTCTACTTCCTCGCGTTCCCGATCGGGGAGTACGGCCCGGTCGTGAAGGACTCGCCCGCTCTCGCGTCCCGCGTCGCGGAGATGCTCGGCGTCTCGCGTGCCTCGGCCGGGGAGATGCTGAAGCGGCTCGAGGCGGATGGGCTGGTCGAGCGCGGCGAGCGCAAGGAGGTGATCCTCACCCCCGCCGGCCGCATCGCTGCCGAGAGGGTGATCCGCCGCCACCGGCTGATCGAGTGCCTCCTGACCGGGTTCATGGGCTACACGGGCGCCGAGGCGCACGAGCAGGCGGACGCGCTCGCGGACACGTTCACGGACGACATGATCGAGCGGATCGCGGGGCGGCTCGGGCAGCCCGAGCGCTGCCCGCACGGCTGGCCGGTCGACCCCGCGGTCGAGCAGGCCGAGAACCGCGAGCTCGTCGCCCTCGCCGACCTCGAGCCGGGTGGGCGGGCGACGATCGTCAGGCTCGCCGAGCACGACGGCGACCTGCTGCACTGGTTCTACGACGAGGGCCTCGTGCCCGGTACCGATGTCGAGGTGCTCGCCACCGCTCCCGCCGCGGGCCAGGTCGTCCTCGCGATCGACGGTGCGGAGCGCGCGATCGGCCAGCCCGCTGCCGCGGGCCTGTTCGTTCGCCGGGCCGCGTTGCGGCGCGCCTCAGGCGCTCGCTGACGCCCCGACGGGGAGCCCGGCGACTTCGCGCAGCGCGTCCGCCCGGTCGATTCGCTCCCACGTGAAGTCCGGGTCGCGGCGCCCGAAGTGCCCGTAGCGCGCGGTCTTCGCGTAGATCGGCCGGCGCAGGTCGAGGTCGCGGACGATCGCGGCCGGGCGCAGGTCGAACACCTCCCGCACGGCCCGCTCGATCGCATCCAGGGCCACGCGCTCCGTCCCGAAGCAGTCGACCGCGATCGAGACCGGCTGGGCGACGCCGATCGCGTAGGCCACCTGCAGCTCGCAGCGATCCGCGAGGCCCGCCGCCACCACGTTCTTCGCGACGTGCCGGGCCGCGTACGATGCCGAGCGGTCGACCTTCGTCGGGTCCTTGCCCGAGAACGCCCCGCCGCCGTGGCGGGCCGCGCCGCCGTACGTGTCGACCACGATCTTGCGGCCGGTCACTCCCGTGTCCGAGATCGGACCTCCGGCCACGAAC
Source organism: uncultured Gaiellales bacterium (assembly GCA_964370985.1). Classification (GTDB taxonomy): domain Bacteria; phylum Actinomycetota; class Thermoleophilia; order Gaiellales; family Gaiellaceae; genus JAHDVS01. The sequence continues at coordinate 60,048 of CAYJLE010000001.1, forward strand.
CGGCCGGTCGGGTTGACCAGCACGTAGCCTCGCTCCTCGAGCCGCCTTCCTTCCGTCAGCTCCTCCGGCAGCACCGGGCGCACCACGTGGTCGATCACGTCGGGGCGTACCAGCGTGTCGACGTCGAGGCCGTCAGCGTGCTGGGCCGACACCACCACGCGCTCGATCGCGACCGCCCGGCGGCCGCCGCGCTCGTCGAGCTCGTACCGAACCGTCACCTGCGCCTTCCCGTCGGGCCGAAGGTAGGGGAGCACCCCGGCCTTGCGCACCTCCGCGAGCCGGTGGCAGAGCCGGTGCGCCAGCATGATCGGCAGCGGCATCAGCTCCTCCGTCTCGGTGCAGGCGAAGCCGAACATCATCCCCTGGTCGCCGGCGCCGAGCTCGCTCAACGGGTCGCTCGCGTCCGTGGCGCCGTCGCGTGTCTCGAGCGCCCGGTCGACGCCGAGGGCGATGTCGAGTGACTGCTCGTCCACCGACACGATCACGCCGCAGGTGCCCGCGTCGAACCCGTACTCCGCACGGTCGTACCCGATCTCCCGGACCCGCTCGCGCACGATCTTCGGGATGTCGACGTACGTCTTGGTCGTGATCTCGCCGGCCACGACAACGAGGCCCGTCGTGACGAGCGTCTCGCAGGCGACCCGGCCGTGCGGGTCGTCGACGAGCACCGCGTCGAGCACGGAGTCCGAGACCTGGTCGGCAACCTTGTCCGGGTGTCCCTCCGTGACCGACTCGGAAGTGAAGAGGAAGCTCCTGGTCATGTCTCGGTGCCGTCCTTTCGGGGCGGGCGAGGGCTCATGGCCGCTCAGTATGCCCGTCCCGCCGCTGCGGCGGTGGCGGCTCAGTGACGCCAGTCGACGCCCGAGAGGCTCGCGAGGGCGAGCACCAGCGCGTGCGTTCCCCGCTTGCCGCCGCCCTGCGCCTGCAGCGCGACGTAGAGCTGCTCGGCGAGCGCGAGCCCCGGCAGAGAGAGGCGCAGCCTGCGAGCCTCGGCGAGCGCGATTCCCATGTCCTTGACGAAGTGGTCGACCATGAAGCCGGGGGCGAAGTCCCCGGAGAGCATGCGCGGACCGTAGTTCGTGAGCGACCAGGAGCCGGCGGCGCCGCCGGCGCCCGCCTCGAGCACCGTCGCCCGGGCGAGCCCGGCCCGGGGGGCGTAGAGGAGCGCCTCGCAGACCCCGATCATCCCGGTCGCGATCAGGATCTGGTTGACCATCTTCGTGTGCTGGCCCGCGCCCGGTCCGCCCTGGTGGACGATCGTCTTGCCCAGCGCCTCGAGGAGCGGGCGCACCCGCTCGACCGTCGCCGCCTCGCCGCCGACCATGATCGAGAGCGTCGCCGCGCGGGCGCCGACGTCGCCGCCGGAGACCGGCGCGTCGAGCGCGGCCTCGCCGCCGCCGGCGGCGGCCTCGTGGATCTCGACGGCGAGCGACGGCTCGCTCGTCGTCATGTCGACGAGGACAGAGCCCTCGCGAGCGCCGGCGAGCACGCCGTCGGGGCCGAGCACGACCTCGCGCACGTCGGCCGGGAAGCCGACGATCGTGAACACGACCTCGGAGGCGGCGGCGACCTCGGCCGGGGAACAGGCCCAGGTCGCCCCGCGCTCGAGCAAGGGCGCGGCCCGCTCCTCGGTGCGCGTGTACACCGTCGCCTCGTGGCCGGCTTCGAGCAGGTGGCCGCACATCGAGCGGCCCATCACGCCGGTGCCGATCCAGCCGACGCGCGTCACCGACCCGTCCCTCCGCCCGCTGCGGCGCGGATCTCCGAGAGCGTCGCCTTCGGCGTGATCGCCTCCGGGTCGACCCGCAGCTCGAGCAGCGCTGGGCCGCCGGCCGCGAGCGCCCGCTCGAAGGCGGCCGCGAAGTCGGCGGTACGCTCGACCGCCTCCCCGTGCGCCCCGAACGAGCGCGCGAATGCCGCGAAGTCCGGGTTGACGAGGTCGGTCCCGTGCGGACGCCCGGGGAAGGCGCGCTCCTGGTGCATCCGGATCGTCCCGTACATGCCGTTGTTGATCACGAGCACCACGACGCCCGCACCGTACTGGACCGCGGTCGCGAGCTCCTGCCCGTTCATCAGGAAGTCGCCGTCGCCCGAGAAGCAGACGACGATCCGCTCCGGGTGGAGCAGCTTGGCGGCGACGGCGGCGGGCACCCCGTAGCCCATCGCCCCGCTCGTCGGCCCGAGCTGGGTGCGGTAGCGCCTGAACTGGTAGTAGCGATGGCACCAGACCGAGAAGTTGCCGGCGCCGTTCGTGAGGATCGCGTCGTCGGGCAGCCGGTCTCTGAGGTGGGCGAGCACCTCGCCGAGGTCGAGGTCGCCGGGCTGCGGGCGATGGCGGAGGCTCTCCAGGTAGTCGGCACGGGCCGCCTCGGTCCAGGCGGACCAGCGACTGCCGTCGACCGGGGCAAGCGCCGCCGCGGCGGCCGCGAACGCGGGCAGCCCGGAGTTCACGGCGACGTCCGCCTGGTAGACGCGTCCGAGCTCGTCGGCGCCCGGGTGGACGTGCACGAGGCGCTGCCGCGGCCGCGGCACGTCGAGCAGCGTGTAGCCGGAGGTCGTCGCCTCGCCGAGCCGCGTGCCGACCGCGAGGACGAGGTCGGCCTCCCGGATCCGGGCCGCGAGCTTCGGCTCGATCGCGAGGCCGACGTCGCCGGCGTACACCCGCGAGTGGTTGTCCACGTAGTCCTGGCAGCGAAACGACGCGCCGGTCGGGAGGTTCGATGCCTCCGCGAAGGCGAGGGTGTCCCGCGAGGCCTGCTCGGTCCAGCCGCCGCCGCCGACGATCACGAGCGGCCTGGACGCACCGGCGAGCAGCTCGCGCATAGCGCCAAGCTCCCCGGCGCCCGGGTGCGCCTGCACCGCGCGGTAGGGCCCGGCGTCGGCGACCCCGCTGCGCTCGGCGAGCATGTCCTCGGGCAGCGCGAGCACGACCGGGCCCGGCCGGCCGGACACGGCGGTCGTGAAGGCGCGGCTGACCAGCTCGGGCAGCCTTGCGGGATCGTCGACCTCGGTCGCCCACTTCGCGAGCGGGGCGAACATCGCCCGGTAGTCGACCTCCTGGAACGCCTCCCGGCCGCGGTGGCCCCGGGCAACCTGCCCGATCAGGAGCAGCAGCGGCGTCGAGTCCTGGAAGGCCGTGTGCACGCCGATCGAGGCGTTGGTCGCGCCCGGCCCGCGCGTGACGAAGCAGATCCCGGGGCGACCCGTCAGCTTCCCGTAGGCCTCCGCCATGTTCGCGGCGCCTCCCTCGTGTCGGCAGACAACGAGCCTGATCGAGTCGCGCGCGCCGCGGAGCGCGTCCAGGGCGGCGATGTAGCTCTCGCCGGGGACGCAGTAGACGGTGTCGGCGCCGTGAATCGCGAGCTGGCGGACGAGGATCTCGGCGCCGGTCCTCATGGCACGAGCACCGGGACCTCGAGGAAGACCGTGGCCCGCTGCGTCTTCGGCCTGGCCGCGTCCTCCTCGTTCGCGTAGCGGATCGTCCGCTTCCCGGCCCACTCGGCCGGGAGCAGCAACACGCGGACGAACGCGGTCTCCGCCGTCGTGGAAGCGGCCGCGTGCACGGGCTCGGGGCCGCTCTCGAACCAGGCGCCGAGCGGCCCGTACGTCTCGGAGCGCCCGGCGGTCTCCACCCGCAGCTCCCCCTGCAGGAGGCAGCGGATGCCGGGGCCCGGGTGGGTGTGCAGGTGGGCGACCCCGCCCGGCGGGAAGTCGACGCGGTCGCAGCGGAGAACCCAGCCGCGCGCCGGGTCGAGATCGAGCGGAGCGGACAGGAGGGCGCCCGGCCGCGGCGCGTCACCGAGCTCCCAGAGGAGAGCGTGCCCGGCGACGCGGGCTGCCCCGAAGCTGGCTTCGTTGCGCTCGAGGTCGTAGACGACGTGCGGCCCGGCGCCGGTCTCGATCCCGCCCGGGCAGTCGTAGAGGGAGAGTGCGCGCCCGGCCCGGCTCAATGGAAGAACTGCCCGCCGTCGATCACGATCGTCTGGCCGGTCACGAACCCGGCCTCGGCCGAGGCCAGGTAGACGACGGCGCCGACGACGTCCTCGGGAACCTGGTCGCGCTGGATCGTGCGCGCGGCAACGGAGGCGTCGCGCAGCTGCTCGACCACCTCGGGGTGCGCCATCACGCCCGCGCTCATGGTGAAGCCCGGGGCGACGCAGTTGACCCGCACGTGATCCTTGCCGAGCTCCTTCGCGAGCGCGCGCGTGAAGGCGACGATCGCGCCCTTGCTGGTCACGTAGTGGAGCAGGAACGGGACGCCGCGAAACGGCGTGCCGGAGGAGATGTTGACGATCCCGCCGCCGCCCGCCTCGCGCATGGCCGGCACGACGGCGCGGCAGCAGAGGAACATGCTGGCCACGTTGACGTCCATCACGCGTCGCCACTCCTCGAGTGGGATCTGGTCGAACGGGCGCATCGCGAGCGACGCGTAGAGACCGGCGTTGTTGACGAGCACGTCGATTCGCCCGCAGCGGGCGAGCGACTCCGCGGCAATCCTGGCCGTGTCCTCCTCGGACGAGACGTCGGCGGTCAGCCCGACGCCGCCGGGAAACAGGGCGGCCGCCTCCTCCGCATGCTCGAGGTCGGCGATCACGATCCGTGCCCCCTCGGCGGCGAGGCCGGCTGCGATCGCCCGGCCGATCCCCTGGGCGCCGCCGGTGACGATCGCCACCTTGCCGTCGAGGCGCCCGACCATCAGCGGATCGGCGAGAACGACGTCGGCACCATGATCCGGTTCCATTGCGTGTGGATGAGCGGCGCGAGCTTCGGCAGAAACGCCTGCCAGCGCTCGTCCGCCTGGAGCCGGGCCCGGCGCTCCTCGCGCTCCCCGTAGCTGTCGTAACCCCAGAGGCTGACGATCGACGACAGCTCGCCGACGTCGACCGTGAACCAGCCGAGCAGGTTGCCGAGGACCTCCTCCTGGATCGCGATGCCCTCGTCCCGGTAGAGGCCGACGACCTCCCCGAGCTTGCCGGTGTGGATGTGGTATGTGCGCTCCTCGACGATCACTCCCCGATCCCTCCCATCGCCAGGTATTTCAGCTCGAGCCACTCGTCGATCCCGTACCGCGAGCCCTCGCGCCCGATCCCGGACTCCTTGACGCCGCCGAATGGCGCCACCTCCGTCGAGACGAAGCCGGTGTTGATGCCGACGATGCCCGTCTCGAGCCCCTCGGAGACGCGCCACACACGGCCGATGTCCCGCGTGAACAGGTACGCGCAGAGGCCGTAGGGCGTGTCGTTCGCGATCGCGAGTGCCTCCGCCTCGGTCTCGAACGGGATCAGCCCGGCGACCGGGCCGAACGTCTCCTCGCAGGACATCGCCATCGCGGGCGTGACGCCGGTCAGCACCGTCGGCTCGAAGAACGTGCCGCCGAGCGCGTGCGGGGCGCCGCCCACGAGAACCTCGGCGCCCCCGGCCGCGGCGCCCTCGACGTGGCGGACGACCTTCTCGAGGCCCTGCTCGTCGATCAGCGGCCCGATCTGGGCGCCGTCCTCGACGCCGGCCGCCACCTTCAGTCCGGAGGCGAGCGCGACGAGGCGCTCCGCGAGCTCGTCGTGGACGTCGCGCTGGACGAGGATCCGGTTCGCCGAGATGCACGTCTGGCCGGAGTTGCGAAACTTGCACGCGAGCATCGCCTCGAGGACGGCATCGAGGTCGGCGTCGTCGAAGACGATCAGCGGCGCGTTGCCGCCGAGCTCGAGCGAGACCTTCTTGACAGTGCGGGCGCACTGCTCCATGAGCAGCTTGCCGACGGGCGTTGAGCCGGTGAAGCCGAGCTTGCGGACGACCGGGCTGCCGGTCAGCTCGGCCCCGATCGCGGGGGCGTCCTCGGCGTCGCCCGTGACGACGTTGAGGACGCCGGGCGGCAGGCCGGCACGTTCGGCGAGCTCGCAGATCGCGAGCGCCGAGAGCGGCGTCTGCTCGGCCGGCTTCATCACCATCGTGCAGCCGGCGGCGAGCGCGGGTGCGCACTTGCGGGTGATCATCGCGGAGGGGAAGTTCCAAGGGGTGATGCCCGCGGCGACGCCGACCGGCTCCCTGAGCACGAGCACGCGCCGGCCGGGGAGCGGCTGGGGGATCGTGTCCCCGTACACGCGCTTGCCCTCCTCGGCGAACCACTCGAGGAACGAGGCGGCGTAGGCGATCTCGGCACGGGACTCGGCGAGCGGCTTGCCCTGCTCGAGCGTGAGGATGAGCGCGAGATCCTCCTGGTGGGCGACCATCAGGTCGGCGAGGCCCCGGAGGATCCGGGCGCGCTCCTTCGCGAGCAGCCGGCGCCAGGCGGGGTAGGCGCGCTCGGCGGCGGCGATCGCTCTGCGCGTCTCGACCGCCCCCAGCCTCGGCACGTGCGCGAGCACCTCGCCGGAGGCGGGGTCCGCGACCGGGAAGGTGGCGCCCGAGTCGGCCTCGACCCAGGCTCCGTCGATGTAGGCGCGGGAGCGGAGTAGTGCACCGTCCCCGAGGCCGGGACGGCGCGCCTCGGTGCCCGTGTCCGCGATCGTCACGACAGGGGGAATCCTACGCGGGCGTGGCTCCCTTCGACTCCCAGTAGCGGTTGAGCGCGCCCTGGACCTTGACGAACCAGACGATCCCACCCGCGATCGGGATCAGGTTCCAGAGCCCGGTCAGGCCGCGCACTGGTGCTGAGCCGGGAGCGCCGCCGTCGAGATCCTCGTAGAGGTAGCGGACCTCGGAGGGGAGCACGAAGATGCTGACGATGCTCGCGACCATCCAGACGACGAGCCCGAGCACGCCTCCCAGCCCGTTGCCGGAGTAGCGCTTCATCTCCTCGTGGGTGCGGTAGGCCCACACGAGCCCGTAGATCCCGAGCGTGAGCACGAACCAGAGGATCGAGAGGGGGACCGAGCGGGTGTTCCCGACCGGGCCCCGTTCCTGCGCAGCCATCGCGAGCACCTCCCTGGAGTCGACGCGTCGATCGTAGTGGGCACGGAGGACGGCCTCGTTCGGATATAAGACCTCCCGTGGTGACCTTCGAGGCGACGAACAGTTACGGCTTCGCGGGCCGGGTCGCGCTCGTGACCGGCGGCGCGAGCGGCATCGGGCGAGCGGTCGCCACTCGCCTGGCCGCGAGCGACGCGCGGGTCGCCGTCCTCGACCGGGACGCCGGGGCGGCACAGGCCGTCGCGGACGAGCTCGGAGGCGGCGCGGCTGCGTTCGCCGCCGACGTGACCAGCTCCCAGGAGGTGAACGCGGCCGTCGCGGCGGTCGAGGAGACCTTCGGCCGGCTCGATGCTCTCGTGTGTTGCGCCGGCATCGGCGGCGACTCGCTCCACACGGCCGACGTGTCCGACGCGGAGTGGCGCAAGGTGTTCGCGGTCAACTGCGACGGGGTCTTCTACTGCAACCGGGCGGTCGTCCCGGGCATGGTCGAGCGCGGCTACGGGCGGATCGTCAACATCGCCTCGATCGCCGGCAAGGAGGGCAACCCGATGGCCGCGGCCTACTCGGCGAGCAAGGCGGCGGTGATCGCGATGACGAAGGCGATCGGCAAGGACCTCGCCGGGACGGGCGTGCTCGTGAACTCGATCGCTCCGGCCGTGATCGAGACACCCATCCTCGAGCAGCTCTCGCAGGAGCACATCGACTACATGGTCTCGCGGATCCCGCTCGGGCGGCTCGGCAGGCCCGAGGAGGTTGCGGCGCTGATCGCGTTCCTCGCGAGCGAGGAGTGCTCGTTCGCGACGGGCGCCTGCTTCGACATCTCCGGCGGCCGGGCGACGTATTGACCGGCCCGGGCCGCACCCTCGTCACCGGCGCGCTCGGCTGCCTGGGAGCGTGGACGGTGCGTGAGCTGCACCGGCAGGGGCTCCCCGCCGTCGGCTTCGATCTCGGCACGGACGACTTCCGCCTGCGCGACGTGATGGGCGCGGAGTCCGCGGGCATCACGCTCCTGCGGGGCGACATCACGAGCCGCGAGGAGGTCGAGCGGGCGCTCGACGAGCACGAGATCACGCACGTGATCCACCTGGCCGCGCTCCAGATTCCCTTCTGCCGCGCCGACCCGATCCGTGGCGCGCTCGTCAACGTCGTCGGGACACTCAACGTGCTCGAGGCGGTGAAGGAGCGCCGGGATCGGATCGCCGGACCGGTCGTGTACGCGTCCTCGGCCGCGTACTGGGGCCTCCAGGACGTCGAGGCCGCCGCGACCGACGAGGCCGCGCGCTCCCGGCCCGACACTCACTACGGCGTCTACAAGCAGGCGAACGAGGGCAACGCGCGCATCTACTGGCAGGACGCCGGCGTGGCGTCGCTCGGGCTGCGGCCCGCCAACGTGTACGGGCCCGCGCGAGACCAGGGCGTCACGTCGGAGCCGACGCACGCGATGCGGGCGGCCGCGCGCGGCGAGGGCTACCACATCAACTACGGCGGCCGCACCGTCTTCAACTACACGGCCGACGTCGCCGGGGCGTTCGTGCGGATGAGCCGCGCCACGTTCGAGGGCGCCGCCGCCTTCAACATGCCGGGCACCCCGGGCCACATGCGCGACATGGTGGCCGCGATCGAGGCGGCCGCGCCCGATGTTGCCGGCACGATCACGTTCGACGACACGCCGCTCCCGGTTCCCGCCGATCTCGCTGCCGACGGGCTGGCCGCGGTGGTCGGGGAAATCGAGCTCACGCCGCTCGCGGACGCGGTCCGCGAGACGGTCGAGCACTTCCGCCGCGCGAGCGGCCTCTCATAACGTTCAACCGGAAGCCGCTGGCCGGGATCGGCCCCGACGGCGTAGGGGCCGGACCTGTCCGGCCCGCAACCCGTCCCGTTTCCCGGTGCGCGCATCGTCTCGGGCGGGACAGGTCTCGCCCCTACACCTCCCCTGCGTTTCCAGCGCAACGTCGTGAGACGCTGCACTAGCCGCTCGGCACCCCGGCTCCTGCCGTCATACGTCGCGGGGATGGCTCAGCCGTCGACGAGAGAGTCCGCGACCAGCTCGACGAAGTCGCGCGTGCGCAGCGGCTCCCCGCCGGCGACCCGCCGGACGCCGTCCTCGAGCATGCTCAGGCAGAACGGGCACCCGGTCACCACGGTCGTGGCGCCGGTCTCGGCGGCCTCGCGCGCGCGGATCGCCGAGATCCGCTCGCCCTCCTCGTCGTCGTAGAAGGCGTGGCCTCCGCCGGCCCCGCAGCAGAAGCTCCGGCCGCGCGAGCGTGCCATCTCGACCGGCTCGACGGGGAGCGCGGCGAGAACGCGACGCGGCGCGTCGAACACGCGGCTGTAGCGGCCGAGGTAGCACGGATCGTGGTAGGTGATCCGCTCGCGCTCGCCGGCCGCGAGACGGACGCGTCCCGCCGCGATCAGCGTGCTCACGAGCTCGCTGTGGTGGACGACCTCGTAGGCGCCGCCGAACTGGCCGTACTCGTAGCGCAGCTGCTGGAGGCAGTGAGGACAGTGCGTCACGATCCGCGTGACGCCGGCAGCGTCGAGCGTCTCGACGTTCGCCCGGGCCAGCAGGTCATAGTGGTACTCGTTGCCGGTGCGCCGAGCCGGGTCGCCGTTGCACCGCTCCTGCGCGGCGAGAACGGCGAACCGAACGCCGGCGTGGAGCAGCACCCGGACCAGGCTGCGGGCGATCGACTGCGCACGCTCGTCGAAGGCGGCGGCGCAGCCAACCCAGTAGACGACGTCGAGGCCGGCCGCCCCGTCGAGCGACGCGAGCTCCGTGACCTCGAGCCCCTGGAGCCAGTCCGTCCGGCCCGACGACGTCCCGCGAAACGGGTGCCCGCGCGCCTCGAGGCTCGCGACCAGCTCGGCAACCTGCGGTGGCACCGAGGCCTGCTCCATCGCCAGGTTCTGCCGCAGGCCGACGATCAGCGGGACGTGCTCGATCGCCACGGGGCAGACCTCCTCGCACGCCCGGCAGGTCGTACACGCCCAGAGCGTCTCGGGTCTGATCACGCCGCCGGCGAGCGGAGCGATGTCGGCGCCCGCCTTGCGGATCGCGTCGCGCAGATCGAGGACGACCCGCTTGGGCGAGAGCGGCTTGCCGGCGGCGAACGCGGGACAGGCGGCCTCGCAGCGCCCGCACTCCGTGCAGGCGCCGAGCATGAGCAGCTGCCTCCGTGTCAGGTCGGCTGGAGCGTTGACGCCGAGCCTGACCGCGTCGGCGGTGAAGTCGGTCGGGGCGACGACGCCGTGCGGGGGCCCCGGGCTCGAGAGGAAGACGCTCGCCGGGCCCGTGACCGCGTGCGCGAGCTTCGTGTACGGCACCGAGGCGAGAAGCGCGTGCCAGAGCAGCATGTGAGCGAGCCAGACCCCCCGGTGGGCGCCCGCGAGCGCCTCGTCGCCCGCGGCAGCCGCGAGTCCGCGGCCGACGAGCGCGCCGATCGGCGACCAGCTCGCCCACGGGTCGTCGGTCGCCTCGATGCGCATGCCCTCGAGCACGAACCCGGTGGCCACGATCAGGAGGAGCGACCCGAGGACGAGGAGATCGGCCCGCTTGCCCTGCTCGAGCCGGGCCGGCCGCGCCACGTAACGCCGGTAGAGGGCGATGGCGACGCCGACCAGCACCGCCGCCCCGAAGAGATCGACGAGGAGGCTCTGGAAGACGAGATAGAAGTCCCCCTGCATGATCCCGAGACCGAGGTCGTGGTGGAGGAACACGACCACCGTCGCTGCGAACAGGACCCACCAGCCGTAGAAGACGAGCGCGTGCATGATCCCGGGAACGCGTTCTCTCAGAACGGTCGCCTGGGCGATCGCGACGGCGGTCCGGCGCAGACGCGCTCCGACCCGGTCGAGCGGCTCGCCGTCGCGCCCCAGACGCCAGGTGCGCACGAGCCGCCAGCCGCCGTACGCGAAGGCGAGCAGAGCGACGCCCATGCTCGCGTACATGACGGCGACCATGGCCGCCGTCACCTCCCACTGGACCTCGCGGGTCGCGGCGGCGGCGAGGAGGTGGATCATGCCGCTACTGGGCAGCCGCGCGCCGCCGGAGCTCCTCGATCAGCGCGGGGAGGAGCCTGCGGCAGTCCATGACGACGCCCAGGCGGGCTCTGCCGAAGATCGGAGCCTCGGCGTCGGTGTTCACTGCGACGACCATCTTGGCGCCACCGATGCCGGCGAGATGCTGGCTCGCGCCGGAGATACCGAACGCGAAGTACAGGTCAGGGCTAACCGTCTTGCCGGTCAGGCCGACCTGGCGATCGGCCGGCGCCCAGCCCGCGTCGACGGCCGCGAGCGACGCCCCGACCGCGCCGCCGAGCAGGCCGGCCAGCTCCTCGAGCTCGCCGAACGACTCGCCTTCGCCGAGCCCGCGCCCGCCGGAGACGATCACGGGTGCCTGATCGATCGCGATCCCCGCGGCCGGGGGCGCGACCTCGAGCAACTCGACCACGTTGGCACCACCCGGCGCCGGGCGCGTCTCGACCTCGACCGTCCCGTTCGTCGAGACGGCTGCCGCGAACGCGCCCCGCCGCAGCGTCGCGACGACGGGCTCAGCGGTCGTGCGCACGGCCGCCAGAGCCTTGCCCCCGAAGACCGGCCGTGTCCAGACCGGCTGACTGTCGGCGACATCGACCGCGAGCGCGTCCGTGATCGCCGTTCCGCCGAGCCGCTGCGCGAGCCGCGGGCCGATCTCGCCGCCGCGCTCGTCGCCGGCGAGCAGCACGGCGCGGGCGCCCAGCTCTCGGGCCAGCTCCGCGAGCGCGTCGATCGCCGCCTCACGTTCGACGGCGCCGTCGAACGCCACGGCGCGCGCCGCGCCGTACGCTCCCGCCGCCGCCGCGGTCGCGCCGGCGTCGTGCCCGAGCGCCGCGAGGGTCACAGTCTCGCCGAGGGCGCTAGCGAGCGTGGTCGCGGCGCCGAGCACTTCTTGACCGGAGCGGCCAAGCCCTCCGGTGTCCCACGTCGCTGCCAGGATCACGCTGCGCTCCCGAGCGCCTTGAGGTCGACGAGGCGGCCGACGAGCGCGGCCGCGACCTCGGCCGGATCCTCGCCGACGACGAACTCGCAGACCGATTCCACCTCCGGCACCCACACGCGGTCGAAGTCGAGGCGGCGCGCCGCCTCGAGCTCGGCGTCGCCGAGGCCGAGGTCGTCGGTCGTCCAGCTCTCGATCGCCTTCTTGTTCGCGGCCATCAGGTCGAGCACGTTGCTCATCCGCAACTGCAGCGAGTCGTGATTCGTGACCGTCAGCACCGCCGGTGGGCGAATCGCGAGCTTCTCGATCCCTCCCGGGCCGTTCCGCCAGACGTGCAGGCGCCCGTCACCCTGCTCGACGCGCCAGACGAGCCCGACCGCGGGGCGGCCGAGCCGCTCGGCCAGGAGGTAGCCGACCTGCCCGTAGTCCCAGTCGCCGGCCTGCCGGCCGGCCAGGACGAGCTCCGGCGAGCCGAGCCGCTCGATCGCACGCGCCAGCACGGCCGCCGTCTGCGACGGGTCGTCCGGGCCGTCAGCGGCGTACTCGACGTGCACGGCCTCGTCGGCGCGGACGGAGAGCGCCTTGCGGAGCGTCTCGATCCCCGTCTCGCCGCCCGCGAGCAGCGCCGTCACCTTCCCGACGACGCCCGCGTCCCTGAGCTGCAGCGCGAGCTCGAGCGCGTTCTGCTCGAACGGGCCGAGCAGCTTCGGCGCGAGGCCCGCGGGCGGGCAGCTCGTGGCCGGATCGATCCGGAACTTCCTCGGCGGGAGCTCCCAGTCGAGGATCTGCTTGAGCAGGACGACCGCGTGCACGCGCTATGACCTCCCGGTCTGGACGCCCAACCCTAGCAAGGCCTCCGGTGACGGAACCGCTCCTGATCTAGGATTGCGCGATCCGTGCCGGCACTCGTCGTCGATACTCAGCACCATTGGTTCGGGCCCCGCTACCGCGCGGCGCTCGCCGCCCAGGCCGCGCGCAGCGAGCGCTTCGCAACCGCGAACGCGCCCTTCCTCCAGATCGGCGACGAGCACCCGGGAGCGCGACTGCTCGAACGGCTCCCGGCGATGGACGAGGCCGGCATCGACGTCGCCGTGCTGTCGCTGTCGCCGCCCGCGGCCCTCTTCGAGGACGCGGCCGCCGCCGCCAAGACGATCGCGACCGCGAACCACGAGCTGATCGAGGCGTGCCGGCAGGCCCCGGAGCGGTTTCTCGTCCTCGCCGGACTCCCGCTCCCGCACCTCGCGGAGTCGCTCGCCGAGCTCGAGCGGCTCGCCGCCCATCCGCAGGTGCGCGGCGTCTGCGTCGGCGTCGACGCTCTCGGCTACGCGCCCGACAAGCTCGCGCTCGAGCCGCTGCTCGAGCGCGTCGCCGAGCGCTCGTACCTCTTCGTTATCCACCCGGCCGGGCACGAGCCCGGGCCGAACGGTGCGTTCGATGATTACGCGCTCGGGCTCGCGCTCGAATGGGTGGTGTGGACGTCGCTCGTCGGCCTGCGCTTTGCCCTCTCCGGCCTGCTCGACCGCTTCCCGACGCTGGACATCCTCGTCCCGCACCTCGGCGGCGTGCTCCCGTACCTGACGCAGCGGCTCGTCGACCAGACCGCCGGCAAGGCCGAGCGCGACCTCCTCCACTACCTGACCGAGCGCTTCTACTACGACAACTGCTCGTACCATCCGCCGGCGCTGCGCTGCGCCGCCGAGACGGTGGGCCCGGAGCGGATCATGCTCGGCTCCGACTACCCGTTCCGCGGGCCGGTGCGGCGCTGCGTCGACGACGTGCGCGAGGCCGGCTTCGGCGAGGCGGAGACGCGCGCGATGCTCGGCGGCACCGCGGCGCGCTGGTTCACGCCCGCGCGACCGCAGCACGCACGCTCTCCGGCGTGAACGGGATGTCGCGCAGGCGCACGCCGATCGCGTCGTAGACGGCGTTCGCGATCGCTCCCGCGGTCGGGCCCTGCATCGCCTCGCCGGCGCCGAGGTACGGCGCGCCCGGCCGGTCGATCAGGACGGTCACGAGCTCGGGGACCTCGGGGAAGGTGAGGATCGGGTACGTCTCCCAGTCCACGCTCGTCACGCGCGTACGGTCGAAGCGCACCTGCTCCTTCAAGGTCCAGCTCGCCGACTGCACGGCGCCGCCCTCGAGCTGGTTGACGAGCCCGTCCGGGTCGACGATCTGTCCCGCGTCGGCGGCGATCACGATCCGCTCGAGCGCGATCGCCGCCGTCTCGTCGTCGACCGTGAGCCGGACGACAACCGCGGCGTACGCGGCGGTGTTCTTGTACCGCGCGAACCCGATGCCCGTGCCGCAGCCGGACTCGTCCGGCCGGTCGTGCCAGCCGGCGCGCTCGGCCGCCGCGATCAACACGTCACGGGCCCGCTCGTCGGGGAGGTACGCGAGGCGGAGCTCGAGCGGGTCTCGTCCCGCCGCCTCCGCGAGCTCGTCCATGAACGACTCGATGGCGAACACGTTCGCGTACGCGCCGAGCGCGCGCAGCGACGACGACCGCAGCGGCATCTCCTCGACGAAGTGCTTGACGACCCGCCGCCGCGGGACCGCGTACAGCGGGTCGGCGTTGCGGTGCAGCCCCGCGTGGCTGAGCATGAACGGCGTCGCCGGCTGCCGCGGCACCGGTCGCTCGAGGTACCACGCCGCCAGCAGCTTCGTACGCTCGCCGTACGGGAAGGCCCGGCTGTTGTGCGTCGTCCCCCACACGTCGTGGTTCCAGTCGAGCAGGGTGCCGCGGGCGTCGAGGCTTGCCTGCAACTTCACGACCGTCGGCGGACCGTAGGGCTCCCACGCGTGCTCGTCCTCGCGCGACCATTTGACGAGCACCGGCCGGCCGGGGACGGCGCGCGCGACGAGCGCAGCGTCGAGCGAGACGTCCTCGGTGCCGGTGTGTCCGTAGCAGCCCGGGCCTTCGACGTGGATCACGCGGACACGCTCGAGCGGGAGCCCGAGCGCCTCCGCGAGCGCGGTTCGCATCACGAACGGTCCCTGCATCGCCGTCCACACCGTCAGCGTCCCGTCCTCGCCCCACAGCCCCGCCGCGGCTGCGGGGCCGATCGACCCGTGCATCTGGTAGGGGCGTGTGTATGTCGCCGACACCGTCTGCACCGCGCCGGCCGGCGTCTCGAGCGGCGGGACTGGCTCGTCCACCGGGTTGCCATCGACGACGAAGAAATCCTGCGTCGGCTGGGAGAGCAACCAGTCGGGCAGCCGGCGCTCGTCGGGCAGGCTCTCGGACTCGCGCCAGCGTGCGCGGGCGCGCAGGGCCTCGACGGCGGCGGCCGCTTGCTCCTCGCGCTCGGCGGCGACGGCGAGGAAGCCACCGTCGCCCACGACCGCGACGACGCCCGGAAGCGCGCGCACCGGCTCGGCGTCGACCGACTCGAAGACCGCCGCTGCGCTCGGCGGGCGCACGACGCGACCGAAGAGCATCCCCGGCAGGCGGAGGTCGTTGACGAACGGCAGCGTGCCCGTGACGAGCCCGACCACGTCCGGGCGCGCTCCCGGCTTCCCGACGAGCCGGTAGTGCTCGGGCGACTTCGGCGCGATATCGCCCGTGACCGCGAAGCCGAAGCGTCGGCCGCCGAGCAGCTGCCAGTAGCTGGTCGAGCTCCCATCCGGGGCGGTGATCACGCCGTCCCGGATCGCAAGCTGCGCCGGCGCCACGCCGAGCTCGGCGGCGGCGAGCTCGAGCAGGTGCGCGCGCGCCTCCGCGGCCGCCTGCCGCACGGCGGTGGCGCCGTCGCTCATCGACTGGCTGCCGAAGGTGTAGCCCTCGTCGGGACTGTGCTCGGTGCTGACCGGTGCGACGCGGATCGTCGCCACCGGGACGTCCAGCTCCTCGGCGGCGACGCGCGCAAGCGCGGCCCGGAGGCCCTGGCCGAGCTCGACCTTCCCCGTGAACACGGTGATCGTCTCCTCGGGGTCGACGCGGATCCACGTGTCGAGGTCGGGGTTCGCGACGAGGCTCGGGGACTGGAGCGTCACGGCGACCTCAGCCGTCTGACGGCACGGAGGATCCGCGGGTGCGTGCCGCAGCGGCAGAGGTGGCCGGCGAGCGCCGCCCGCACCTGCTCGTCGCTCGCGTTCGGCGCCCGGTCGAGGAGCGCGCGCAAGCCGACGACGATCCCGGGGATGCAGTACCCGCACTGCGCTGCGTGCTCCTCCACGAGCGCCTGCTGCAACGGGTCAAGCACAGCGGGCGTCCCGATCCCCTCGACAGTCGTGATCGACGTGCCGGCGAACCTCTCCACCGGCGTTGCGCACGACGTCACCGCCTCGCCGTCGACGATCACCGCGCACGAGCGGCACTGCTCGAGGCCGCAACCGAGCTTCGCCCCGGTCAGGCCGAGGTCGTTTCGCAGGACGTACAGGAGCGGTGTCGCCGGGTCGGCAACGACCCGCTCGATGCGGCCGTTGACGAGCAGCTCCACCCCCTTTGTGTCTTGCTCCATGTCAGAGCGTGGCGCGAATGGATTGGACGGCCTTCAGGAGCAATGTCAGGTTCGCACCGTCCGAGTGGAGGAACGCCGCAGCATCACGGACGAGCTTCTCCATCCCGACCTCGCGCATGAATCCGTAGCCCCCATGGAGCTCGAGGGCTCGCGTGGTCACGTTCCATGCCGTCTGCGCTGCAAAGACCTTCGGGAATACGGCCATGCCATGATCCCACGCTTCGGGATGGTCAACCGCGAAGGCAGCCTGGCGAATGTAGGCGCGGGCGACTTCCAGCGACATGCGCATCTCTGCGATTTGAACGGCCACGGTGTCATGCTCGATGAGCGGCTTCCCACCTTGCACCCTCTGCTGCGTCCACGCTAGCGCGCGGTCGTACGCTGCGTCGGCCACGCCTAGCACGCTCGCAGCCGCGTAGACATTGCTGGCGCGGAAGAACTCTCGCAACAACGGGAAGCCCTGATCGACACCACCCATGACGTCCCTCTCGGGAACAAAGCAGTCGTGCAGGATCAGCTCCGAGTTATTGACAAGGCGCTCGCCCATCTTGTCGTGCACCTTCCCGCTCGAGAACCCCTCCGTTCCTCGCTCCAGCATGAAGAACGTCGATCCCTCAGCGAGCGGGACGTTCTTTGTCGTTTGCGCGAGAATCAGGCAGACCCGCGAGGTGTTGCCATTGGAGATGAAATGCTTGAAGCCGTTCAACAGCCAGCCCCCGTCCACCTTGACTGCCGTCGTGCGAAAGCCGGCGCGCGGATCTTCATACGGAATCACGTAATTGGAAGAGGTATCGGGCTCGGTGGCTGCAACAGCAACGATGCACCGCGGGTCTTCGGAGAACATCGTCAGCCAACGATCTCTCTGGTCATCTGTGCAGGCGGCTTGCATCACCTGCACGAGCTTGTAGATCTGGGCCATCATGACTCCGGCGCCGAGATCTCCCTTGCAGAGCTCCTCGATCACGATCGCCGCGGTGAGCGTATCCGCTCCCGCGCCGCCGTACTTCGCGTCCAGGGTGAGCGTGCGCAGCCCGATCTTGCTGGCCTCTTCGACGATCTCCCACGACATGCAATCCACCGGATTCGGGTTCCGGTCCAGTGCGGCAGCGCGTGGGACAACGACTCTCTGGGAGAACTCACGCGCTATTTCCTGCAACTGCGCCTGCTCGGCCGTCATGAAGTACGGAGTCATGCATCCCCCCAATGCCTGCGCCACACCACGTGGCTGTGGATCCTGACCGCTAGGGTCATGAGCTTTCCTTCTCCGAATCGGAGGTCTCCGGGCACTCGATTACGATGCGCCCGAAGACCTCGTTCGCGCGGATTGCATCGAATGCGGCGTTCAGCTCGACGAGCGGGAACGCTGCGCCGACTACCGGCTCGACCCGCTCCTGCCGAACCAGCTCGAGCGCGTGCGCGATCTCCGCGCGGGTCGCGTACCGCGTCCCGGTCACGACGATCTCCTCGAGGAGCAGGCGTGCTGGATCGACCGCGAGCGTCGTTCCCGGAGAGAAGCCGAGCACGACGAAGGTGCCAGCTCGGCCGATCAGCTTCACGCCCTCGTTGAGAGTCTCGGCCGAGGCAACGGTATCGACCACGGCCGCAATCTCTCCGCCCGCAGCACTCCGAAGAGACGCTGCCCAATCGGAGCCCTCGGGCTGAAAGACTACGTCCGCCAGGCCGCGCCGCTCGAGCTCGGCCGCCTTTTTCTCCGCGCGTTCGACAGCGATTGCGACTCCGCCGAACGCTCGCACCACCCCGAGCATGTGAACCCCGAGCCCTCCCCCTGCCCCGATCACCGCAACTCGCTGACCAGGGAGCAAACCGATTCTCTTCGTGGCCACGTGGTACGGGGTCGCGATTGCGTCAGCGACGACACCAGCGGTACGGAGCGGAACACCCTCCGGGATGGGAACGAGGTTCTGTGCAGGAACCACGATGTACTCCGCAAATGCTCCGTCCGAGACGGCACCGATGTAGCCCCGCATGTTCTCGCAGAGGGTCTCGCGTCCAGACCTGCACCACGTGCAGGTACCGCAGAGATGATAGAAGGAGGCGGTGACCTGCATTCCCGTTGTGAAGGCATGGACCTCGGCGCCCGTGGCCGCAACTGTCCCGGAGAACTCATGGCCGAGAATGCGCGGCGTCGAGCCCCCGAGCCGGCCCAGGCGCATGTGCTCGAGAGTCATTCCCGCGCCCACCGCGTGCACCCTCACCAGCACGTCCCCGGAACCAGGCTCGGGGATCGGGCGGCTTTCCTGTCTGAACTCACCTCCGAAGGAATCTAGAACCATCGTCTGCATTACGTCTCCCTGGAAGAAATTGACATCCGCTTTTCTCGCTGAATTGGCGCGAAGCGTTCCGTATTGCCACGTGCACAGCAAGAAGTCGGCGTGGAATAGATGGCAGCTCTACGCTCGCTAACCGGGCCCGGCCGAGCAGCGTGGCCGTTCGTGGCGTACGAGCCGCGGGCGAGCAGGAGAACAGGACGGCGACGACGAGTCGAGCTCGCTCATCCTTCCTCCCCTCCGGCCGCCGCGAGGACGGCGTCGACGATCTTCACGTAGCAGCCGCACCGGCAGAGGTTGCCGGCGAGCGCCAGCCGCACCTCCTCCTCCGTTGGCCGCGGGTTCTCTTCCAGCAGCCGCTTGGCCGACAGGATCATCCCCGGCGTGCAGTAGCCGCACTGGAAGGCGTGCGCCCGGACGAAGGCCCGCTGCAGCGGATGGTCGCCGCCGAGCCCTTCGACCGTCGTCAGCTCCCTGCCCTGCGCGAGCGGCGCGAGCAGGAGGCAGGCCGACATCGGCACGCCGTCGACGAGCACCGTGCACGCCCCGCAGACCCCGATTCCGCAGGTCTCGCGCACGCTCGTCAGCCCGAGTGCGCGCAGCACCAGGAGCAGCGAGTCGTCCGGACGCGCCTCGACTTCGTGCTCGGCGCCGTTGACGCGCAGCGCGAGCTTCACGCCGGCGACTCCACGCGCCGCTCCGCCGCTTCGAGGACCCGCTCCGGTGTCAGCGGCAGGTCGGTCACCGGGATGCCGAGCGAGGCGACTGCGTTGCCGATCGCCGCCGGCAGCGGCGGCACCGCGGTCTCGCCGAGCCCGTGGATCTCGGCGCCGTCGCGCTCGAGCAGCTCCTGCGTCAGCCTCCCGGGCATGTCGGCAAACGACGGCACCGAGTAGTCCGACAGGTTGGTGTTGACGACGGCGCCGTCCGCGACGATGACCTCCTCGAACAGCGTCGTGCCGAGGCCCACGATCATCGAGCCCTCGTTCTGCAGCTCCGCCGCCGGCCGGTTGACGACGCGGCCCGCGTAGACCGAGGTGTGCAGCCGGACGACCTCGACCTTGCCCGTCTCCTCGTCGACGCGCACCTCGGCCGCCGCCGCCCCCTGGTGCCAGTGGGTCGACGCGATCCCCTGCCCCGTGTCCGGCTCGAGGCCGCCCTCGTTGACGACCTCCCCGAACCCCCGACGGCCGCCGCTGTCGCGCAGATCGCGGACGGCCGCCTCGAGCGCGCGCCCCATCATGTAGGTGGAGCGGGAGGAAGTCGTGCGCGTGTCGTAGGGCGCCGTGTCCGTGTCCGGGATGGCGAACCGGATGTGGGACACGTCCACGTCGAGCAGTTCCGCGGCGAGCAAGGAGATCGTGTGCCATGCGCCCTGTCCCATCTCCGCCGTCGCGCAGTGGATCGTGAAGCCGCCGTCGTCGCGCACCTCGATCGCGATCGCGGCGCGGCTCGGCGTCTGCATCCCCTTCAGCATCACGGCCAGGCCCTTGCCGCGGCGGCCCTCGCGCCAGTCGACCGCCGCCGCCGCCGACTCCAGGCACTCGGCGAAGTGAACGTCGCGCATCGTCTCGCCGGTGCAGTACACATCGCCGTCCCGGAGGAGGTTGCGCAGGCGCAGCTCGAGTGGGTCGAGCTCGAGGCGGTCGGCGAGCACGTCGAGCGCGCGCTCGCGCGCCCACGTCGACTGCATCTGGCCGTAGCCGCGGTACGCGCCGTTCGGCGGCAGGGTCGTGTAGACGCAGCGGGCGTCGACGCGGACGTTCGGGATCCGGTACGGCCCCGGTGCGGCGAAGCCCATCTTCTGCGCGACGCCGGGACCGCTGTCGGCGTAGGCGCCCGTGTCGGCGTAGCAGTCGATGTCCGCTGCGACGAGCGTGCCGTCGGCGCGCGCGCCCAGCCGCACGCGGACGACCGCCGGGTGGCGGTTGAGCGTCAGCCACGTCTCGTTGCGAGGGAGCACGAGCTTCACCGGCCGCTCCGCCTTCCGCGCGAGCGCGGCAGCGATCGCCTCCGTGCGCAGAAACGTCTTCGCGCCGAAGGAGCTGCCCATCGGCGGCGCCACAACCCGGACGCGCTCGAGCGGCAGCCCGAAGATGCGGGCGAGTTCCTCGCGCAGGTTGAACAGCGTCTGCGTCCCCGTCCACACCTCGAGCCGGCCGCCCTCCCAGCGCGCAACGCAGGAGTGCAGCTCCATCGCCACGTGCTGGGCGCCGGCAACGCGGTAGGTTTCCTCGACGACAGCGTCGGCCTCGGCGAAGCCGGCGTCGGCATCGCCGTGGCGGAGGCGGAAGCGGTGGCAGACGTTCGTGCCCTGCTGCGGCCGCAGCCCGAAGTAGGCGGCACCGCCGGTCGCGAGGACGTGCGTCTCGTGGACGAGCGGCGCGTCCTCCCGCACGGCCTCCAGGAGGTCCAGCACCGCCGGCAGCTCCTCGTAGCGCACGTCGACGAACGCCACCGCCTCCTCGGCCGCCCGCGGCGTCGGGGCGGCGACGGCGGCGACGGCGTCGCCGGCGTAGAGGGCGCGGTCGAGCGCCAGCACCGTCTGGTCGTGGACCTGCACGCCGTAGGGCTGCAGGTCGCGCACGTCGTCCGGCACGAGCGCGACGCAGCCGTCCGGGAGCGCAGAGACGTCGACGCTCAGGATCCGAGCGTGCGGGTAGGGCGAGCGGATGATGCGCGCATACAGCTGGCCCGGAAGGTCGATCTCCCCCGCGTAACGAACGGCGCCGGTGACGCGAGGGTCGATCAGCGCAGCTCCTCGAGGGCGCGCCTCACCTCGACCGCGACCACGCGCCGGCGGTACTCGGCCGACCCGGACACGTCCGAGATCGCCTCGATCGCCTCCGCGTAGGCGCGGCCGATCTCCGCCGGGTCGGCCACCGGGTCGAGCAGCTCGGGGAACCACTGCGGCCGCCCGGCGACGGCGCCGACGACGACGCGCAGCTCGCCGTTCCTCCGGCACACGGCGACGCCGACCGCCGGTCGGCCCTCGTGCGAGCGCGACCGGAACTTCCGGTACGTCGCGCGGTGCGGCCCGCCCGGGACGCGCACCTCGACCAGCAGCTCGTCCGGCTCGAGCGTCGTCTCGTAGAAGCCGACGATCAGCTCCTCGATGGGGATCTCGCGCTCGCCGCGGACACTGCGGGCGACGGCGCGCGCGCCGAGGGCGAGCAGCATCGCCGGTGGGTCGGACGCGTGGTCGGCATCGGCGAGCACGCCGCCGACCGTCGCCTGGTTGCGCACCCGCGGGCTTGCGACCAGCGAGAAGGCGTGGGCGAGCGCCGGCCAGCGCTCCCGCACGAGCGGCGAGAGCTCGACCGCGCGGTGCGTCGTCAGCGCACCCAGCCGCAGCTCGCCGTTCGCCCGCACGTAATCGAGCCCCGCCACGCACCGCAGGCTGAGGAAGGCCTCCGGCGCGAGCAGCCGCTGGCTGACCAGGATGCCGACGAAGGTGCCGCCGGCGACGACCGTGACGGCACCGCCGCGCTCGGCTTTCAGGGCGAGCGCCTCATCGAGCGAGGCGGGCTCGAGCCACTCAGGCTCGGTCGCCAATGCGCAGCGCCTCCGCGCTCACCGCAGGATCTCGACGACGCCGCTCGTCCCGTTCACGCGCACGCGGTCGCCGCTCCGGATCCGCTCGGTCGCGATCGACGTGCCGACAACCGCCGGGATCCCGAACTCGCGCGAGACGACCGCCGAGTGCGAGGCGACGCCGCCCGCGTCGGTGACGAGACCCGCGATCTTCGTGAACAGCACGACCCAGGCCGGGTTCGTCATCCGGCAGACGAGGATCTCGCCCTTCTGCACGCGGTCGGCCTCGTCCAGCGAGGCGACGTTGCGCGCGACGCCCTCGACGACGCCGGACGAGGCCGCGAGGCCGTGGATCTCGCCGACCTTCTCCGGCGGCGGCCGGTGGAACTTCTCCGGGAAGCCCCACAGCGAGAGGTACGGGAAGGCGAGCGCTTCCTCCGTAGCCGTACCGATCCACTGCGGCGGCCGCACGAGCGCCTGGCGCTCGCGCTCGTCGCGACGATCCGATACGAGCGCGCGCGCGTCGAACGCTCCCGGGCTCGCCGTGAGCAGCCGCAGCTCGTTGTAGTGGAGGTAGACCACGTCGTCGGGCTCGTCGATCACACCGGCCTCGACCAGCTTGCGGCCGATCGCGATCAAGACGAGGCGGACGCGCGCGTGCGTGCCCTGGTCGACGAAGAAGTGGTGGTCGGGCGTCAGCGGGTTCATGCGCAGCGACAGGTCGAGCGCCTGCTGCAGCCGGTCGCGGCCCTCGCCCTCGGGCAGACCGTCCACCAGCTCCGCCTTCGCCCGTTCGAGGTCGTCGTGCACGCCGGCGATCGCGGCCGGGTAGTCGTAGTCCGTCTCCAGGTAGCCGCGGACGGCCTCGACGATCGGCGCCGGGTTCTCCCGCCAGGTCGGGTAAGCGAACTCGTGCGACCAGATCGCCTTGTTGCCGAACTCGAGCTGGTAGGGGCGCAGGCGCTCGGCCAGGAAGCGCCGGCCGCGCTCCGAGCCCTCGAGGGCCGCGAGCACGCCGGCCGCGGTCTCGCCGGCGTGGAACGCGGCGTTCAGCTCGGAGTCGCCCTTGGTCTCTTCCTTCATCGTCCAGAGCGCCTCGATCGAGTCCCAGTTTCGGTCTGAGACGGAGCTCTGCAGGCGGCCGACGAGACCGGGGTCGGCGGCGCCCTTGACCTCCTCGATCGTCGCGTTCAGGGCCATCGTCGCCGAGAACTGCGCGAAGTTGAGCATCCAGTGGATCTTCCAATGTCGGTCGTAGATGTCGAGCGCGTCCTCGAACAGCACGGCGAGCTCGACCAGCGAGGCGGTCTCGGTGTCGTAGCCGTCGAGGTAGGCGAAGTTGCGCTCGATCTCGGGGCGGAGGCGGTCGCGCCACCAGTCGAGGAAGTTGGCGGCGTAGTGCGGCATCACCGCGCCGAGGTAGGCGCCCATCTTCGCCGCGTACTCGGGATCCTGGGGCACGCGGGCGACGTAGCGCGCCTGGAACTCGGTCGCCTCCGCGCGCACGGACGGGTCGGCGGGGATGGCGGCGGTATACAGGTAGCCGTTCACGTTCTTCGTCACCCAGTCGGCAGCGAACGGCGTCGCGAAGCGGCGGAACATGTGGTCGCAGGTCGAATACATGTTGACGTCGAAGAAGAGAGGCGAGAGCGGGTTCGGGCAGTGCAGATCGTCGAAAATCCAGAACAGATCCGCCTGGCCCTCCGCCCACTCGATCGGAAACGAGTCGTCACCGTGGAAGGTAGCGAGCACCTTCGACTCCTGCACGGCCATCGCGAGCCTCCTTCCGATCCAGTGGAGCCCAATCATCGATGATCGATTACGCCCTGTCAACCCTGCGCTGGGGCGCGCTCCAGACCGCTGTGGGGGCCGGATCTGTCCGGCCCGCAACGCGTCCCTTTTCCCGGTGCCCGCATCATCTCGGGCGGGACAGATCGGCCCGGGCGGGACAGGTCCCGCCCCTACATTTCCTGCGTTTCCCGTGCAACGCTGTGAGACGTCGGGCTAGCCGCTTCCGGCCGGAGCCGTCCGGCGAGTCAGCCGCGCCGGCGAGAGCGTGGCGACGAGCGCCACCGTTGCCGCCGAAGCCGCCACGATCACCCAGAGCACGCTCGTGTAGTCGCCGGCGGCGTCACGGATCGCGCCGAGCGCGAACGGCGCCACGGCGGAGAGCGCGTAGCCGGCGCCCAGCATCAGCCCGGCCACGGCCCCGACCTGGTCGGGGCGGTCGGCGACGTCGAGCGGCAGCGTGAGGATGAGCGGGAACTGAGCCCCGATCCCGACCCCGGTCAGCGCGGCCCACGCCCACGCACCCCCGGGCACGAGCACGATTCCGACGAGCGCGACCGTCATCAGGCCGGACGAGGCGAGGAGGTACAGCCGCCGGGAGCCGCAGCGGTCGGCGAGCCAGGGAACGAGCAGCGTCGTCGGCAGCGACGCGAGGTTCAGGACCGCGATCAGCCCGCCGGCGCTGCCCTCGCTCCAGCCGCGCTCGACGTAGACGTCGGGCAGCCACGCCGTCAGGCCGTAGAACACGACGGCCATCAGGCAGAAGACCGCGGCGAGAAGCCACGCGATCCGGCTGCGCAGCGGCGGCCGCGGGGGTCGGAAGCCCGTCACCTGCGTCGTCCGCTCGCCGCGGGTGAGCACGAGCCAGAGCACGACGAGCCCGGCGGCGAACACGGAGAAGGTGAGCAGCGAGGTTCGCCAGCCCCCGGCCGCGCCCGCGATCGGCACCGCCACCGAGGCCGAGATGGCGGAGCCGAGGTTGATCCCGGTCGCGTAGATGCCGGTCGCGAACGCCGGGCGGTGGGGGAAGCGCTCCTTGACGGCGACCGGCAGCAGCGCACCGGCGAAGCCGATCCCGACCCCGACCGGCACGGTCAGCAGGATCACCGCCGCGGCGGAGGGAACGAGCGCGCGTGCCACCCCGAACGTGGCGATCGCCGCGAGGCAGGCGGCGATCGCGTAGCGGGAGCCGAGCCGGCTCGAGAGGTACGGGGCCGGCGGCGCGAACAGCCCCATGCACAGAACCGGGATCGTCCCGAGCAGTCCCGCGACCGCGTGCGAGACGGCGAGGTCGTCCTGGATCTCGGGCAGCAGCGGCCCGATGCCGACGAGCTGCGGGCGCAGCGCAAGCGCGCTCGCGAACAGCGCGACGAGCAGCCCGACGCGCGTCCGTGTCACCGTGGCGCGCTCCGGCCGGTCAGATGTCCCAGGTGACGTAGAACGCGCGCTCGCGTGCCTCGAGCCGCGGGATCGCCTCGCCGAACCCGAGCTCCTTGAAATGGTCGGACTCGACGTGGGCCTGGTAGGCGGCCTCGTCCGCGTACTGCTCGTAGAAGAAGAAGACGTTCGGGTTCTCGGGGTCGCGGTGGGCCTGGTACAGGACCACCCCCGGCTCCTCCTTCGAGGGGCCGGCGAGCCGCCGCACGGCGTCGGCGACGGCGTCCGCCTCGCCCTCCCTCGCGATCCACTTCGCACACACGACGTATGCCATCTAGCCGCTCCTTTCTCGTTCCGCTTTCTTCGTGAAGTACCGGACGAGACCCGCGTAGGAAAGGTCGAGCCCGGCTAGCTGACGGTACAGGGACGCCGCCTCTCCCGCCTCCTCGACCAGTTCCCGCGACGCCGCCTCGACAAAGTCGGCCTCGCTCGCGCCGGCCGCGACACGACCGGCCCACTCGCGCAGCCGCTCGCGGGCGCGAGCGACGACCGCTCCGGCGTCCCCGTGCTCGCCGAAGTGCGGCAGCCGAACGACCCCGGGAGCCCGCTCCTCGATCGCCGCGAACGACTCCTCCCAGGCCTCCAGGTCGATCTCGGGCGGCGCGCTGGCCGGGTAGAGGAAGTTCCCGGGCGGAAGCAGGCAGCCGAGCGCGTCGCCCGCGTAGCAGACGCCGTCGGCGTCGAAGAAGGCCACGTGGTGCCAGGCGTGCCCGGGCGTCGGCACGACCTCGAGCCCGAGCACGCGCGCACCGAGCACGCGGACGTTCTGCGCCGGCACCGGAGCGATCGGGCCGAACAGGCCGCCGAACGCCTCCCCGTAGAGGCGCCGCGCGCTGCGCTCGAGCCGCTCCGGGTCGACAAGGTGCGGGGCGCCTACCTCGTGGACGTGCACCTGGAGGGCCGGGTGTCGCCGCACGAGCTCGCCGGCTGCGCCCGCGTGATCGGGGTGGATGTGCGTGAGCAGGACGTGCCTCAGGTTCGCGAGCGCGAGGCCGAGCCGGGCGAGGCCCGCCTCGAGCACGGGGATGCAGATCGCCGGACCGCAGTCGACGAGCGCGAGCTCCGGCCCCTCGAGGAGATACGAGGCGATCACGCCCTCGTTGCCGAGGTGGCGCAGGTCGAGCAGGCTGGCCCTCGGAGCGGTCAGCCTGCCGCGCAGCGGACTGCCTCGAGGATCTTCACGTAGGAGCCGCAGCGGCAGAGGTTGCCGGCGAGCGCAAGCCGGATCTGGGCGTCGCTCGGGCTCGGGCTCTCTGCGAGGAGCGCCGTCGCGGCCACGATCATCCCGGGCGTGCAGAAGCCGCACTGGAACGCGTGGGCCTCCGCGAACGCCCGCACGACCGGATGATCGGGCCCGAGACCCTCGGCCGTCGCGACCTCGGCTCCGTCGGCGAGCGGCGCGAGCAGGAGGCACGCCGACGTCGGACGTCCGTCGACGAGGACGGTGCAGGCGCCGCAGACGCCGATCCCGCAGCTCTCCCGGGCGGAGAGGATGCCGGCGTCGCGGCGCAGCACGGTCAGGAGCGTCTCGTCCGCCCGGACGTCGAGCTCGACGGGCTCGCCATTGAGGCCGAAGCGGACTTTCACGACACCCCCGTGACAAATCCGGCACGGTCCGTGCGCCACCCGCGCAAGCCACGGCGGTAGGCTGAAGCCGGAGGGAGGCAAGCGGCGGTCCCCGGGCGCGAACCCCCGTGCCGAACGGGCGCGCCAGCGGTCACCGGACGCCTCCCCCGTCGCGGCGGTCGATCGCGGCGAGCACCGTCTCGGGCATCAGCGGCAGCTCGGTCACCTGGATTCCGAGCGAGCCGAGCGCGTTGCCGATCGCGGCCGGGACGGGCGGGAGCGCGGTCTCGCC
The DNA here is from genome assembly GCA_964370985.1 of uncultured Gaiellales bacterium. Lineage (GTDB taxonomy): Bacteria > Actinomycetota > Thermoleophilia > Gaiellales > Gaiellaceae > JAHDVS01. The sequence goes on from CAYJLE010000001.1 coordinate 87,294, forward strand.
GAGGCCGTGAACCTCGGCGCCGGGCTTCGTGAGCAGATCGTGGGTCAGGGTCGCCGGCAGGTCGGCGAGCGACGGGATCTCGTAGTCGGAGAGGTTCGCGTTCACGACCTGGCCGTCGGCGAACGCGACCGCCTCGAACAGAGCCGAGCCCAGCCCCATGATCATCGAGCCCTCGTTCTGGAGCTCCGCGCCGGGCGGGTTGACGACCCGGCCAGCGTAGACGGCGGCGTGGAGGCGGACGACCTCGACGAGGCCGGTCTCCTCGTCGACGCGCACCTCGGCGGCGGCGGCACCCTGGTGCCAGTGCGAGGACGCGACGCCCTGACCGGTGTCCGGGTCGAGCCCGCCCGCGTTGCGAAACTCGCCGACGCCGCGGCGGCCGTCCTTGCGCAGCTCGCGCACGGCCTCCTCGAGCGCGTTGCTCATCATGTAGGTCGAGCGGCTCGAGGTCGTCCGGGTGTCGTAGGGAACGATGTCGGTGTCGGGGTCGGGGAAGCTGATCTCCGACGGGGAGGCGCCAAGCAGCTCACCGGCCACGAGCGAGAGCGCGCGGCGGGAGCCCTGGCCGAGCTCGGCGGTCGCGCAGCGGATCGTATAGCCGCCGCCGTCGGCTGCCTCGACGGCGATCTGGGCACGGCTCGGTGTCTGCATGCCCTTCAGGAGCACGCACAGCCCCTTACCGGCCCGCCCCTCGCTCCAGCCGACCGCGGCGGCGGCCCGCTCCAGACACTCGGCAAAATGGACGTCGTGAACCGTCTCCCCGGTGCAGAAGACGTCCCCGTCGCGCAGAACGTTGCGTAGCCGTAGCTCGAGCGGGTCGAGGCCGAGGCGGTCGGCGAGCAGGTCCATGGCCCGCTCGGAGGCCCAGGCCGCCTGCGTTGCCCCGAAGCCCCGGTAGGCGCCGTTCGGGGGCCGGTTCGTGTAGACGCAGCGGGACTCGACGTGGACGTGCGGGATCCGGTAGGGCCCGACCGCGGAGTAGCCGATCTTCTGGGCGACGCCGGGCCCGCAGTCGGCGTACGCGCCGGTGTCGATCCACGAGTCGACGCGTTTCGCGACGAGCGTCCCGTCCGCTGTCGCGCCGAGCTTCACCGTGAGCAGGGCCGGGTGGCGGTTGTTCGTCACCCATTCCTCGCTGCGGGGCAGCACGCAGCGCACCGGGCGGCCGGCCTTGCGCGCGAGCGCCGCGGTCAGCGCCTCGAGGTGGACGAACGTCTTGGCGCCGAACGACCCGCCCATCGGCGGCACGACCACGCGGACGTCCTCCTCGGCGAGGCCGAAGACGCGGGCGATGTCGGAGCGCACGTTGAACGGGGTGTGGGTGCCCGTCCAGAGCTCGAGCCGCCCGCCCTCCCAGCGGGCGAGGCACGCGTGGGGCTCCATCGGGGCCTGCTGGGCCGCGGGCGTGCGGAACGTCTCCTCGACCACGACGTCGGCCTGCTCGAGCCCGGCCTCGAAGTCGCCGTGCAGGATCCGGAAGCGATGGCAGACGTTCGTGCCCTGCTCGGGGCGGATGCCGAAGTAGGCGGCGTCGTTGTCGGAGATCCTGATCCGCTCGTGCACGAGCACGCTCCCGGCGAGCGCCTCCTCGAGGCCGTTGACGGCGGGCAACTCCTCGTACTCGACCTCGATCAGCGAGAGCGCCTCCTCGGCCTCTGCCGCCGTCGCCGCGGCGACGGCGGCGACCGGGTCGCCCGCGTAGAGCGCCCGGTCGAGCGCGAGCACCGTCTGGTCTCGGATCTGGCAGCCGTAGGCGCCGAGCCCGCGCACGTCGTCCGGCGTGAGCGCGACGGCTCCGGCGGGCAGCGCGGACGCGTCGACGCGCACGATCCGGGCATGAGGGTACGACGAGCGGAGGATGCGGGCGTGCAGCATTCCGGGCAGCTCGCGATCCTGCGAGTAGCGCACGCGGCCGAGCAGGATCGACTCCCGGCTCACGCCGCGAGCTCCTCGAGCGCGCGGCGCACCTCGACGGCGATCACCCGCTTGCGGTAGGCGGCCGAGCCGCGCACGTCCGCGATCGGCTCGATCGCGTCCGCGTAGCGGCGGCCGATCTCGGCCGCGTCGCCGTCCCGGCACAGCTCGGGGAAGTGTTGGGGCCGCCCGGCCACGGCGCCGACGACGACGCGCGTCTCCCCGCCCCGCCGCACCGCGGCGACCGCAACGCAGGGGCGGTCCTCGTGGGAGCGCGTGCGGAACTTGCGGTAGACGGCCCGGTCGGCGCGCGGCACGCGCACCTCGACGATCAGCTCGTCAGGGCGCAGGGAGGTCTCGTAGTAGCCGGTGATCAGCTCCTCGACCGGGATCTCGCGCGCCCCGGCCGCGCTGCGCGCCACCGCCCGGGCGCCGAGGGCGCAGAGCATCGCCGGCGGGTCGGACGCGTAGTCGGCGTCCGCGAGCACGCCGCCCACGGTCGCCTGGTTTCGCACCCGGGGGCTGGCGACGACGCCGAAGGCCCGCGCGACGGCCGGCCACCCCTCCCGGACGAGCGGCGAGAGCTCGACGTCGCGGTGCCGTACCATCGCTCCGAGCCGCAGCACCTCGCCGCCCTCGATTCCGCCGAGCGCGGCGATCCGCGCCAGCGACAGAAGGCAGGCCGGCTCGACGAGCCGCTGGTTCAGGAGCACGGCGAGGAACGTGCCCCCGGCGATCGGCATCGCCTCGTCGCCCCGCTCGGACCGCAGGGCGAGCGCCTCCTCGAGCGAAGACGGCGCGAGCCACTCCGGGGCGGCCCTCACCCGCGGGCCGCCACTTCCCGGTCGATCAGCGCGATCGCCTGCTCGTAGAGGGGGCGGGCCAGCTCCCGCGCGCGCTCGATGCGGATCCGCTCGAGCATCCGCCGATGCTGGGCCTTCGCGCGCTCGGCGCTGCAGCGCCCCTTCGTGTACCAGCCGAGCACGAGCTCGCCGTTCGTCTCGAGGAACGAGAGCGAGTCCGCGGCCTGGACGAGGTCGGCGTCCGGAGTGCCGCCGATCTCGTGCAGCTCGATCAGCTCGCGCACGCGCGCGACCAGCTCCTCGCCGGCCCCCTGCCCGACAAGCCAGTCCCCGACGATCAGAGCGGACCGCTCCGAGTGCGCCTTGCGGTAGTCCTCGTCGTGCGCGGCCATCGTGCCCGGGTCGAACTCGGGGCCGCCGGGAAAGAAGCGCTCCATGTCGTGGGTGAGCGCGGTCAGCACGAGCGCCTCGTCCGCGCCCGGCTCGAGCACGAGCAGCCAGTCGCGCGCCCGCTCGAGATGGTGCGCGTTCCAGTAGGGGCGGATCCACTCCTCCGCGTGCTGGATCAGGTTGCTCTTCACAGCGTCGTCACCGGTCGCGACTGGAGCAGGAGGATCTCGCCGCCGGCGATCGCCCACTCGACGTCCTGGGGCTGCCCGAAATGCTCCTCGAGCCCGCGCCCGAGCTCGGCGAGCCGCTCGAGCTCGCCCGGCGTGAGCACGCCGCCGTTCGGGAGCTGCTCGCGCTTGACGGCGCCGGCCCGGTCGGTGACGTAATGGTCGGGCGTGACCTCTCCGGAGACGACCTGCTCGCCGAGGCCGAGCACCGCCTCGATGATCATCTGGTCGCGCCGGCGCTGCACGGGGTCGACGGTGAAGATCACACCCGCCTTCTCCGCGTCGACCATCCGCTGCACGACGACGGCCATGCCGAGGTCGTCGAGCGAGCCCTTGTGGCCGCGGTAGAAGAGCGCCCGCTCGCTGAAGAACGACGCCCAGCACTCGACCACCCGCACGCAGACGTCACCGGTGCCGACGACGCCGAGGTACGTCTCCTGCTGGCCCGCGAAGCTGGCTGCCTCCGAGTCCTCCGCCGTCGCGGAGGAGCGGACCGCGACGGAGCCGCCGCCGAGCCGCTCGTACGCGGACGCGATCTCCTCCCGCGGCGGCTCGGCGGCGAGCACGAGCTCCTGCGCCTCCGCGTGCGCGCCCGCGACCGCGAGCCCGCGCAGGCGCTCCCCGTCGACCGAGGCCTCGAGCACGCCGGCCGGGATCACGAACCCGGGCGGCACCGGCAGGCCCGCCGCCGTCATCGCGGCCAGGCTCGCGCCCTTGCCGCCCGCGACGCGCACGTCGCGGCAGGGCTCGTCGGCGAACCAGACGACCTGCGAGCCCATCACTCCTCGATGATGGCGACCGCGCGCACCGGCGCGGCGGTCGTGCCGATCCACTTGACGGGCAGGACGGACAGCTTGAAGCCGTGCGGCGGGAGCTGGTCGAGGTTCATCAGATTCTCGAGGTGCCAGTAATCCTCGTCGATCATGACACGGTGGGCCTCCCAGAAGTGCTTCGTCTCGAACATCGCCCAGACGGGCGGGTCGAACGTGATCGCGTCGATTCCCATCATGCGGACGCCCTGCGCGATCAGGTGGCGGGTGGCCTCCGCGGTCATCCCGCAGTGGTCGGTCCGGTAACGCTCCTCGGTGTTGTACGCCCCGGCGCCGGTGTGGATCAGGACGATGTCGCGTTCCTTGAGCGTGTAGCCGATCGCTGCGAGCGCCGCGTCGATGTCCTCCGGCATGATCCGGTACCCCGACGGCCGGTCCCGGAAGTCGAGGACGACGCCGTCCGAGTAGCAGTACTCGAGCGGGATCCCCTCGACGCCGGGGGAGTCGGGCCCGCGCAGGTGCTTGACCGCGTCGCAGTGGGAGCCGACGTGGTCGTTCTGGATCACGAGGTAGCTGGCGGTCAGCCAGTCCACGCCATGCTCGGCGGCGCCGATCCGCTCGGCGAACTCCTGCCAGCTCTCGTACATGACGAGCGTCGGCGGCGGCACGCGCGGGAACGTCAGCATGTCGCGGTGCACGGGCATGGACAGGTCGACGAGCCTCGTCATTCGGTTCCTCCTCCGAGCAGGAGCTCGCCGTACTCCTCGATGTGGCGGCGGATCGCGCGGCCGGCCCGCTCCGGATCGCGCTCGGCGAGCGCGGCCAGAACGGGCTCGTGGGTGTCGGCGAGCTCGTGATGGTCGATTCCGGTCTTCGTGGCGGTGATGATCGTGCGCGCCTCGACGCGCAGCGAGGCCCACACGTCCGCGAGCGTGCGGTTTCCGGACGCCTCCACGATCAGGCGGTGGAAGCGCACGTCGTGCTCGACGAGGCGGTGGAGGTCGCCGTCGGCGGCCGCCTCCCGCATGGCCGCGAGCTCGGCCGCGAGCGGGCCGACGTCGCCGTCGAGCCGGATCGCGGCCTCCCGCGCCGCGACCTCCTCGATCGCGGCCCTGACCGGGTAGATCTCGGCCAGCTCGGCCATCGAGATCTCACGCACGCGCGAGCCGCGAAACGGCACCGACTCGACGAAGCGCAGGAGCTCGAGGTCGCGCAGCGCCTCCCGCACGGGCGCCTGGCTCGTACCGAGCTCCTGCGCGATCCGGGTCTCGACGAGCCGGTCGCCGGGGCGGTACTCGCCGGAGAGGATCCGCTCGAGCAGGAGCTCCTTCACCTGCTCGCGCAGGACGGTTCGCGTGACGGCGGCGCTCACGACAGGATCTCGACCACCCCGGTCGAGCCGTTGACACGGACGCGGTCGCCGGTCGCGATCCGCTCGGTCGCGGTGGAGGTGCCGACGACCGCGGGGATCCCGAACTCGCGCGAGACGACGGCCGGGTGAGCGGCGACGCCGCCGGCATCGGTGACGAGGCCCGCGATCTTCGTGAACAGCACGACCCACGCGGGGTTCGTCATCCGGCAGACGAGGATCTCTCCTTCCTTCACCTGGTCGAACTCCTCGAGCGACGAGACGAGGCGCGCGGTCCCTTCCGCGATCCCGGGCGACGCGGCGAGGCCGGTGAGCCGGTCGAGCGTCTCGGGCGGCTTGCGGTGGAACTTCTCGGGGAAGCCCCAGAGCGTGTAGTAGGGGAACGCGAGCTGAGACTCGGTCGCGGTGCCGACCCAGTCGGGCGGGCGGATCGCGAACGCGGCCTCCCGCTGGTCCCTGCGCGCCGAGGCGGCCGCGCGGGCGTCGAAGGCCTCGCCGCTGCCGACGAGCGCGCGCAGCTCGTTGTAGCGCAGGAACATCACGTCCTCGGGGTCGTCGAGCACGCCGGCGTGCACGAGCTTGCGCCCGATCGCGACGAGCACGAGGCGCACCCGGGCGTTCGTGCCCTGGTCGATGAAGAAGTGGTGGTCGGGCGTGAGCGGGTTCATGCGCAGGGAGAGGTCGAGCGCGGCCTGGAGCCTGTCGCGGCCCTCGCCGGCGGGGACGCCGTCCATCAGTTCGCGGATCGCCGACTCGAGATCGGCTTTGACGGCAGCGAGCGCGGCCGCGTAGTCGTAGTCGGTCTCGAGGTAGCCACGGACGGCCTCCAGGATCGGAGCCGGGCTCTCACGCCACGTCGGGTACACGAACTCGTGCGACCAGATCGCCTTGTTGCCGAACTCCTCCTGGTAGGGGCGCAGGCGCTCGGCGACGAACCGCTGGCCGCGCTCGGAGCCCTCGAGCGCGGCCAGCACGCCGGCCGCGGATTCCCCCGCGTGGAAGGCGGCGTTCAGCTCGGCGTCGCCCTTGATCTCCTCCTTCATCCGCCACAGCGCCTCGATCGAGTCCCAGTTGCGGTCGTCGACCGAGCTCTGCAGCCGCCCGGGGAGGTCGGGGTCGACGTCGCCCTTGACCTCCTGGATCGTCCCGTTCAGGGCCATCGTGGCCGAGAACTGGGCGAAGTTGAGCATCCAGTGGATCTTCCAGTGGCGGTCGTGGATGTCGATCGCATCCTCGAGCAGCACGGCCAGCTCGACGAGACCGGCGGCGTCCATGTCGTAGCCGTCGAGGTAGGCGAAGTTCCGCTCGATCTCCGGACGCAGGCGCTCGCGCCACCAGTCGAGGAAGTTGAGCGCGTAGTGGGGGAGCACCGCGCCCAGGTAGGGTCCGATCCTTCCCGCGTAGCCGGCGTCGCGGGGCACGCGGGGGACGTAGCGGGCCTCGTACTCGGTGGCCTCCGCCCGCAGGTCCGGGTCGGCCCCGACCGCGGCCATGTACGCGTACCCGTTGATCTCCTTCATCACCCAGTCTGACGCGAACGGCGTGCCGAAGCGCCGGAACATGTGGTCGCAGGTCAGCCACCAGCCGCCGATGTCGAAGAACAGCGGCGAGACCGGGTTCGGGCAGTGGAGGTCGTCGAAGATCCAGAGGAGCTCGCGCTCCCCCTCCAGCCACTCGATCGGGAACTCGTCCGAGCCGTAGAAGCTACCGAGAACCTCCTCGCCAGCCGCCATCTCGCTCTCCCTTCGTCGGCATCACGACCGTGTCATCATCGATGATCGATTAGGATCCCGTCAACCGATGACCCGCCTCGAGGGACGTAGGGCGCTCGTCACGGGCGGAGGCTCGGGGATCGGCCGCGCCACCGCGCTTCGGCTCGCCGCGGAGGGCGCATCCGTCTGCGTCGCCGGGCGCCGCCCGCAGCCGCTCGACGAGACGGTCGCCGCGATCGAGGCGACCGGGGGCCGGGCGGTCGCGGTTGCCGGCGACGTGTCGGTCGAGGCGGATGCGGAACGGATGGTCGAGGAGACCGCAGCCGCGTTCGGCGGCATCGACGTGCTCGTCAACAACGCGGGCTCGATCAGGCGCAACGTGCCGCTGCACGAGACCCCGAACGAGCGCTGGGAGCAGATGCTGGCCGCGAACCTGACGAGCGTGTTCCTCGTCACCCGCGCCGCGCTGCGCCGCATGCTCGCAGCAGACGGCGACCGCTCGATCGTCAACGTGGCCTCCACGTTCGCGTTCTGGAACGCCGTCGGCGTCTCCCCCTACGCGGCCGCGAAGGGCGGCGTCGTCGCTCTCACCCGGTCGCTCGCGGTCGAGTACGCGCAAGCGGGGATCCGCGCGAACTGCGTCTGCCCGGCCGTCGTCCGCACGCCGCTCTCGCTCGTCGACCGCGACAACTTCGAGGAGCTCCTGCCGGCGCTCGTCGGTTCTCACCCGCTCGGCCGGCTCGGCGAGCCGGAGGACGTGGCGTCCGCCGTCGCCTATTTCGCGTCCGCTGACGCCGGCTGGGTGACCGGCGTCGTCATGAACGTCGACGGCGGCTACACGGCCCGCTGAAGCTGCGAAGCCCGCCGGAGCGGGCCTCGAGAGGGTGGCCGACGGGACTCGAACCCGCGACAGCCGGGACCACAACCCGGGGCTCTACCAGCTGAGCTACGGCCACCGCGCCCTTCCCACTGTACCGCAGATGCCCCGGCGATCCCCGCGCCGCTCGGTGGTACGCTCGTGGGGGGCGCCTGTAGCTCAGGGGACAGAGCGGCGGCCTTCTAAGCCGCGGGTCGGGGGTTCGAATCCTCCCAGGCGCACCTCGTGGCTCCCCGGAGACGAGCTACTCCGCCTGGGACTCGGACGCCGACCTAGGGGTAGTCCGTCAGCGACAAGAGCCGCGCAGCCCCATCGCGTGCGTGGTAGTGGTGGGAGCGGTCTGCGTCGAAGGTGAGGCAGTCACCGACCTCGAGCGTGGCGGATGAGCCGTCGGGGCCGACCTCGGCGCGGCCACTGACCACGATGACGTGCTCCACGACGCCGGGCGAGTGCGGCTTGGAGTCGCGCCGAGCCCCGCTTTCGAGATCGAGAACGTAGACCTCGAGGCCTTTCCGTCCGGACCGCGAGAGCAAGCGCCGGCCGATGAAGCCCTCCTCCTGCGTGACGATTTGTGCATCCTCGAATCGCTGCACGCGCGTCGACTGTCCCTCGTCGTCGGCGAACAGCTCGCCGAAGGAGACGTTCAGCGCCTCGGCGAGCGCCCAGACCGTGTCGACGGATGGGTTGCCGGCCCCGCGCTCCAGCCCGGACACGGTCGCCTTGGACACGCCCGAGCGCCGGGCCAACTCGGAGAGAGAGATCGCCCGTTCCAGGCGCTTTCGCCTGAGGCTTCGGGCAAGTGCTTGGGCCCGCGTCGGCATGCGACTACCATAGACGAACGATCAGCGGAGCAAACGTGCTCCACGTCCCGCTCCGCTCGGTCAGCCTCTCTCGAGCTCGCTCTTTCGCCGCCATTGGTCGAAGGCGACGGCGCCGACGAGGATCGCCCCCACCGCGACGTCCTGCCAGAACCGTTGCACGCCATTGATGATGAAGCCGTTCTGAAGGACGGTCGGGATCATCACGCCCACCGCGGTCCCCGTCATCGTTCCCACCCCGCCGAAGAGGCTGGCGCCGCCGATCACGACGGCGGCGAGCACGGCGATCAGCTCCGTCGTGTGCCCGGTCGCGACCGTGGCTACCTCGAAGCGAGAAACCTCGATCACCGCAGCGAGACCGGCGAGGCCCCCGGAAATCGTGTACACGGCAAGGCGCTGTCGCGCGACCCGGATGCCGCCACGCGCCGCAGCGATCTCGCTCGACCCCACGAGATAGGTGTGCTCTCCGAACTGCGTGCGCGCGAGCACGGTCCCGAATACGAGCATCGCCGCCACCGCGACCACGAGCGGCACGGGAACGCCCGCCAGCTCGGCCAGGCCCACGTCCTCCTGCAGCGCGTGCGGGACACCGAAGACGGTCGTTCCGTTGCTCAAGAGCCGTGCCGCGCCCAGCGCCGCCCCGAGCGTGCCAAGGGTGACGACGAACGGCGGCAGCCCGAACCGCGCGATCAGGGTGCCGTTGACCGCACCCCAGGCCAACCCCGAGCCGATCGCCGCTCCGACGCCGAGAGCGATGGCGAGCCCGGCCCGCTCCGTGCCCTCCGCGGAGACATCCTTCATGACGATCGTCCCGACCACGGCCGCGAACGTCAGGACGGAGCCGACCGACAGATCGAGCCCACCCATCACGATCACGAGCGTCGCGCCGGAGGCCAGGATGAGCAGCGTCGAGGCGTCCACGCCGATGTTCTTGAGGTTGAAGACGCTGAAGAAGGTCCCGGCCGGAGAGATCACGGCGAACGCCGTGAACAGCGCGATCAGCACGAACAGGATCCAGCTGAAGCTCGATCCAGCCGCGCCGCGGACGACGCGCTCGCCGCGGCTGCGCCGCGGTCCCGCTGCCGGCGGTTCCGGAGCGGCCCGGGGCAGTTCGGCGCCGACGCTCACTCGGCGCCTCCCTTCACCATCGCGTTGACGACCCAGTCGACGTCGACATCCGCGCTCGCGCGCGTGGCCACGACCTCTCCGAGCCGTAGAACGGTGATCACGTCGGCGAGCTGAAGGAGGTCGGGGATGTCGTGCGACACCATGGCCACGGCGAAGCCCTGATCGCGCAGGCGCCGTATCAACGCGGTCACGTTCCCCCGCTGGCGGACTCCGAGCGCGGCCGTCGGCTCATCGAGGAGGACGACTCCCTGCGCCCACATGGCAGCACGCGCGATCGCCACGCCCTGGCGCTGGCCGCCGGAGAGCGTGTAGACCGGGCGGGTGACCCGCTCGATCGGGATCTCGAGGCGCCGCAGTTGCTCCACGGCTCGCTGGCGCATCGCTCGCCGATCGAGAAAGCCGAGACGGCCGAGCAATCCGCTGCGCGTCAGCTCACGGCCGATGAACACGTTCGAAACCGTGTCCCGGTCGAGCGCGAGCGCGAGGTCCTGATACACGGTCTCGATTCCCTGCCGACGTGCCGACAGCGGAGAGTCGAACGTCGCAGCGCTGCCGTTCATGATGATCCGGCCGGCGTCGGGCACGACCGCGCCCGCCGCCACCTTGAGCAGAGTCGACTTGCCCGCGCCGTTGTCGCCAAGCAGGCCGTGGATCTCCCCACGGCGGAGCACGAGATCCACGCCCCGGAGCGCCTCCACGTGGCCGTACCGCTTCCGGATGCCCTGCAGCGCCAGCGCCGGCTCGCTCGGAGCCGGCGCTGGCAGGATTGCGTCGTCTGGACCCGACAGCATCACGCTGCCCTAGGGCAGGGCGCGATAGAGGCAGTCCTGGTTTTCGGAGGCGTCGACCGTGTCCTGCTCCAGGAGACAGGTGGTGAGGATCACCTCGGGGTCGACCTCCTCTCCATCGAGGGACGCCTTGGCCAGCCGCACCGCCTCCGCTCCGTAGAGAGCGGCCGGCGCCGAGACGAGCGCGTCGATCGTCCCGGCCTTCAGGTCGGCAACCTCGGGCGGAGTCGCATCGAACGCGACCGCCGCGAGCTCTCCGGCCTTGCCTGCGGCCTTCAGCGCGGACACCGCCCCGCGCTCGCTGACCAGATTGCCGAGGAAGGCACCTGCGAGATCCGGGTATCGCTGGAGCGTCGACTGCAGGATCGTCGCCGCCTTGTCCTCCTCGTTGTCGCTGTACTGGATGTCGAGCACCTCGACGCCGGGCACCCCTTCGGTCACTTCCTGGAAGCCCTGGATCCAGCGATCCGTCGTCGAGATCCCGGGCGCGACGGAGATGAACAGCAGCTTGCCCTGCGAGCCGGTCAGCTCGAGCAGCTTGTTCCCGATCTGGCGACCCGCCTCGACGTCGTCGAGGATCACCTGGGAGGTGAGAAAGCTCGTGTCCTCGAGCGTGGTGTCGAACGTGACGATCTTGATACCCCGATCGACCGCCTCCTGAAGTGGACCGATCATCGCCTTCGCATCGGTGGGCGCGATCAGGATCGCATCGGGGTTCTTGGCGATCACGGCGTTGAGGATGCTGGTCTGCACCGCAGGGTCCCACTTCGACGGGAACTGCACCTCGAGATCGATGCCCAGCTCCGCCGCCGCTGCCTTCGCTCCCTCGCTGACCGTGTAGTAGAACTCGTCGCCGGCGGTTCCGGGGATCATCACCATCGTGTAGCCGCCGTCGCCCCCGTCTCCGCCGCCCCCGCAACCGACAGCGACCGCGCTGAGCACGGCGATCGCCAGTCCTGCGATTGCTGCACGAACCCTCATGGGATCCCTCCTCCGTTGTGCGCTGCCCTCGAGAGCCCCGCCGCGTGAACCGACGTCCGGGCTTGCTCGGAGCGATGCGCGTCCGTATGGGAGTAGTGGCTAGCCGATCGAACGATTGTACAACATATTGACCGCTCGTGTGATCGAGCGACAGGGCCGGGCGAGCCCCCGTCCCTACTCAGTAGGCGAGGACCTCGCGCGTCCGCTCGACGATTCGCTCGGCGCTCGGCAGCCACGCGTCCTCGAGCGGACCCGCGAAGGGAACCGGCGTCTCGTCGCAGGCAACGAGAGCGGGGGGCGCGTCGAACATCTCGAAGCGCTGCTCGGCCAGCCGGGCGATCAGCGTCGCGCCCCAACTGCCCCCGGGAGGCGCCTCCTGGACGACCACCAGCCGGTTGGTGCGATCGACGCTCGCGGCGACCGTCTCGAGGTCGAGCGGGATCAGCGTACGCGGATCGATGACGTCGGCCGCGACACCGTCGGCGGCCAGCAGCTCCGCAGCAGCGACAGCTCGGTGGAGCATGAGCTGCGTCGCGACGATCGTGACGTCGTCCCCCGCGCGAACGATCCTGGCCTTCCCCAGCTCGGTCGGCGCAGCGCCCTCTTCGAGCTCGCCCTTGACGTTGTAGAGCCCCTTGTGCTCGAAGTAGAGGACGGGGTTGTCGTCGAGGATGGCAGCGCGCAAGAGCCCGTAGGCGTCAGCGGGCGTGGCAGGAACCGCGATCTTCAGCCCGGGGACGTTGAGGAACCAGTTCTCCGCTGACTGGGAGTGCTGCGCGGCGAAGCCGCCTGGCGCGCCGTTTGCGAGCCTGATCGTCACCGCGAGCGTAGCCTGCCCGCCGGTCATGTACCGGTACTTGGCGAGCTGGTTGACGATCTGGTCGAACGCGACGCCTGCGAAATCGGCGAACATGAGCTCCGCGAGCGGCCGCAACCCCCGCAGGGCGGCGCCGATGGCGAGACCGACGATCGCCTGCTCGGAGATCGGCGTGTCCAGCACGCGCTCGGGACCAAACCGCGCCTGCAGCCCGTCGGTCGTCTTGAACACACCCCCGATCGGGCCCACGTCCTCGCCGAACAGGAACACGTCCTCGTGCTCTGCCAGCGAGTCGGCGATCGCCCGGGTGATCGCCTGCCGATAGGTGACGGTCGCCATCGTCAGACCCAGAGGTCCTCATACCGGGTCTCGGGGTCTGGCTCGGGCCACCCCTGGGCTCGAGCGAGCGCATCCTCAACAGCCCGCCGCGCCGCCTCCCGCACGGTCTCGAGGCGATCGCCCGGGACACCGAGCTCGCGAAGAGAACGCTCGTGGAGCGCGAGCGGGTCGCGCTGGAGCCACTCCTCGAGCTCGCCCTCGGGGCGGTAGGTCGCGGGATCGGTGCGCGAGTGTCCCTTGTGCCGGTAGGTCACGGCTTCGACGAGAGTGGGGCCCTGGCCCGCGCGGGCACGGGCGGCGGCCTCGCTCACGGTCGCGAAAACCTCCAGGACGACGTTTCCGTCGATGCGGGCACCGGGCATCCCGTAGGCGGCAGCCCGATCGGCCAGGCGCTCGATCGGCGTCGTCGACCGCAGCGGGGAATACTCGCCGTAGAGGTTGTTCTCGCACACGAAGATCACCGGCAGCGCCCAGATGGCGGCGAGGTTAAGAGCCTCGTGGAACGCTCCGATGTTCGTCGCGCCGTCGCCGAAGAAGCAGAGATGGACGGCGCCGGTGCCCCGATACCGCGCCTCGAAAGCGACGCCGTTCGCGATCGGGAGCTGTGCCCCGACGATCGCGTTCGCGCCGAGAGCCCCGACACGGAAGTCCGCCAGGTGCATCGAACCGCCCTTGCCCCGGCAGAGCCCTCGTTCCTTGCCCAGGATCTCGGCGAACGACTCCTCGAGCGGAGCGCCCATCGCGAGCGTCGCGCCGTGACCCCGGTAGGTGCAGGTCATCGTGTCGCCCTCGCGGAGCGCGTGGCAGGCGCCGACCGCGACGGCCTCCTGGCCGATGCAGAGATGGGTGGTGCCGCGGACTGCGCCCTGGGTGAACAGACGGAACGTCTCCTCCTCGAAGAAGCGGATCTCGTGCATCGCCGCGAGGAACCCGAGCTGGCCTTCGAGCCCGGGCCCGGCCGACCCCGTCTGCTCGCCCGACTGCCGGCGGCTCGCCGTCATCGACACGACCTCGCTTCGCCGCTCGAGGTCACCGCACGTCCCCGTCTGCCCCGACGGCGAACGAGCCGATCGCGGCCGAGTGCATCCGCTCCCAGTCGACCACGATCCCGAGGCCGGCGCCTCGCGGCGCGGCCACGTCTCCGTCCGAGCCGACCCGGAGGGGATTCTCGACGCCGAACTCGTACGGCTCGGGCGGCATCGGCAGCTCGAAGTACCCGCTCTGTCGATGAGCGAGCCCGAAGTGCAGATTCGCTGCCTGGATCAGCGTGTAGCCCCAGCTCTGAAGCTCGACTCGCAGCCCCCAGCCCTCGGCGAGCCCGGCGACCTTCCGTGCCCAGGTGAACCCCCCGCCGACCGTGACGTCGAAGCGCACGGCGTCCCAGGGCTCGAGCTGCAGCGCCTGTGCGAGTTGCCGGACCTCGAGGATCGTGTTGCCCCCTGGCAGGATCGGCAGGTCGACACGCCGGCGCAGGTCGCTGTAGCCGTGCAAGTCCTCGTCCGGGAGCGGTGCTTCGAGCCACGAGAACCCCATCGCGTCGAGCTCGCGCGCAACGCGCAGCGCGGACACCCGGTCATAGCGCTGCTCGGCGTCGTGCATGAACGCGATCCCGGAATCACCGTGCTTCTCGTGAACAGCTCGCAGCATCTCCAGGTCGCGGTCCGGATCGCACCAAGCGTGGAACTTGACCGCGCGAAAGCCGAGCTCACGCATCTCGTCCACGAACCTGACGTAGGCGGGCGCGTCCTCGAGGAGCGGCGTCGACGCGTACGCCGTCAGACGTTCTCGGGCCCCCCCGAGCAGGCGATGCAAAGGTAGCCGCGCACGCCGGGCGGTGAGATCCCAGAGGGCGATATCGAGCGCCGCCCGCGCCCCCGGAAGCACCGGGAGGGTCAGGTCGTCGAGCTCGTACCACAGCCGCTCGCGAAGCTCGGGATCGGCGCCGAGCGCTCGCGGTGCGATGAGCCGCAGGCTCTCGAGTATCGCGAGATCGAACCGATCTCGCGAATAGGACGGGGTGGCGCCTACCCCCTCGTTGCCGAGCGCGTCGAAGATGCGCACGATGGTCAGGGTCGCGTACTGCGGCGGTAGGTTCCAGGCCCAGCTCTGACGCGTGGTCTCGGGACCGACGGCAAGAACCTCGACGCGCGCGATCGGCTCCGCCGAGCGCTCGGCGGACGACCCGCTCGCCATCAGGACGCCACCGGGTGGTGGAAGACAGCCGCCTCGATGCCCGACGCGGTTCCGGTCACGACCGCAGCGTCGGTCATCGGGCGTGCGCCCGCCCGGACGGCTCCGGCGTGATGATCTGCTTGAGGGCATCCCCGCTCGCACCCTCGAGGAGCTGCCGAAACACAACGTCGCTGTTCGCCAGCGGAACGAGCTGGTGCGAGATAGCGAGCCGGAAGAGGCCGTCTTCCAGCAAGCCGAGCGCCTGGGCGAACTCGGCGTTCGTGTAGGCAAACGAGCCGATCACGCGCTGCTCGCACACCACGGCGTCGAACGCCGGGATCGTGGCGGTCCGATCGTGCATCCCGAGCCAGAGCGCGGCCGCGCCGGGCCGCAGGACCCGAAGCGAGTCCGCACGTGTCGTCGCGGTCCCGACGGCATCGACGCTGAGGTCGGCCCCGACGCCGCTCGTCAGCTCGCCGACCGCGTCGTCGAGCCCGGCGGGCGTGACGACCGCGTCGGCAACCGCCCGGGCGTCCTGGTGGCGCTCGACTGCTGGCTCGCTCATGACGATCCGGCGCGCCCCGGTGGCCCGCAGAAGCTGCGCGACGAGCATGCCGATGGTGCCGGCACCGAGCACGACCACCGAGGCGGTGAACCTCTCGGGCGCCAGCGAGAGGGCATGCACGCACGTCGCGAGCGGCTCCGTCAGCACGGCGACCTCGGCAGGCGTCTGGGGAGCTACGGAATGGACGCACCGCAACGGGATGGCCACCAGCTCGGCGAAACCCCCACCTCGCGTGCCGCCGATCAACCCGCGATCGAGGCAGAGGTTCTCGCGCCCCTCCCGGCACCGTGGGCAGTCGCCGCAGGTGACCTGGGGGTTCACGGCAACGCGGCTGCCAAGCAACGGCGCCCCGCCAGGCCCGCCGGCCGCCACGACGTGGCCGGTCAGCTCATGCCCCATGATCAGAGGGGGCGCCCGGCGAGGGCTCCGTGAAGCAACCCCGTCGACGTCCGAAGCACAGATGCCGGCGGCCTCGACTCGCACCAGGACCTCGTCGAGAGCAGGGGTCGGAGGCTCGACGTCCCGAACCTCGAGATCGTGCGACTCCGTGTAGACGAGTGCCTGCAAGCGCTGCCGTCCGTCAGTGTGGCCCGACCATGACTCACCAGTTTAGCGTACGATCGTTCAGTGTGCTGGAGGCACGTCGGAGGTTCGAATCCTCCCAGGCGCATCGAGAGCCGCCCGGATCGGGAGATCGCGCCCACCCGGTGCTATAGTTGTGCGTGTTCGTTCAAGACGCGCGGTTCGACGGTGTTTGCGTGCAAACACCTTCTTCCCCGTCTCGAGTGTAGGGAAGGAGGTGTTAGTAGATGGCAACCGGGACCGTAAAGTGGTTCAACGAGACGAAGGGCTACGGCTTCATCGCGCCCGACGACGGCGAGAAGGACGTATTCGTCCACCACACGGGCATCGCCGGCGAGGGCTTCAAGACCCTCACCGAGGGCGCCAAGGTCGAGTTCGAGGTGCGAGAGGGGACGAAGGGCCCAGAGGCGGCGGACGTCCGCCAGGTGGCCTGAAAGGCAGCGGCTGATGGCGGGTAAAGAGGAGAAGATCGAGCTCGAGGGCGAGGTGATCGAGGCATACCCGAACGGTATGTTCAAGGTCGCTCTCGACAACGGCCACGAGACGCTCGGATACGCGTCAGGGAGGATGAAGCGCTTCCGCATCCGCATCTTCCCCGGCGATCGCATCAAGGTCGAGCTGTCGCCGTACGATCTCAACCGCGGCCGCAGCGTCAGGTGGGCGGGCCCGGGTCGGCTCCGGCAACGCCCCGCTCGCGCCGCGCCTCCAGGAGCTCGCGGCCGATCACCTGGAGGGTGCCGGCGACCGGGATCGCGCCCAGCGCGCCGAGGACGCCCGCGAGGTTCGCCCCGATCAGGACGGCGGCGAGAACGACGACCGGTGAGATCGAGACCGTGCGCCCGTAGATCAGGGGCTGCAGCACGTGGTTTTCGAACTGCTGGTAGACGAGCAGGAAGATCCCGACCGCGAGGGCGATCACCCAGCCCTTGGTCGCGACGGCAACCAGAACGACGACGAGCGCGGCGATCGTGGCGCCCGCGAGCGGAACGAGGTCGAAGAGGGCGACGACCACGCCGAGCGAGACGGCGTACGGGATGCCGAGCCCGTAGATCACCGGGGTCGAGACGACGCCGGCGATCACGCTGATCAGGATGTTGCCGGTCACGTAGCCGCCCACCGTCCGGTACACGCCCTGGCCGACTCGCTCCCAGCGCTGCCGCGAGCGCTCGGGCATCAGATCGAGGAAGCCGTGCACGAGCCGCCGCCCGTCGAGGAGCAGGAACAGGGTCAGGAACGCGATCGTCACCGCCCCCACGACAACGGTGACGACGCTGCGCGCGAACGAGAGCCCGGCCTCGGTGAAGCCGAGCACGCTGGCGAGACCGTCGCCCTCGACCGCCTCGCGGATCCGGTCGACGATCTGGTAGTCGCGCTGGAGGAACCCGAGCGCCCCACGCCCGCGGGTCAGGTCGTCGACGATGTCCGGGATGGCCTTCGAGAAGTCCGTGACCTGGGAGACGATCGGCGGAATCAGGAGATAGCTGAGGCCGCCGAGAGCGACGAGCGCGAGCACGAACACGAGCACCGCCGCGTAGGCCCGGCGCAGGCGCCTGCGTTCGAAGAAGTCGACGGCCGGGTTCAGCGCCATCGCCAGGAAGGCGGCGATCACGATCCACGCGATCACGCCTCTCGCCGCCCAGGCAACCCAGAGCACGACGGCGAGCAAGAGCGCGAGCCCGAGCACGCTGAGCACGGTCCGCGGACGTATGACGACGGTGCGCTCCGGCGCTGCCATGCGCGCAGGATCGCCGACAGCCCGGACGGTGCCGGACCGTCAGCCGGCGACGCCGGGCGGGAGCGGGCGCCCCGCGGGGCGCGCGAACAGCCCCCGGCGCGCGCCCCCCCCCCCGCCCCCGCCCCCCGCCGCGGGCACCGCGTCTCGCAGCGCCGTGTCGGCCCGGCGAAACGCAATCACGTAGAGGTTGCCGGTCGGGATCGTGAACGCCACCTCGAGCGCCGGATCGGCCGCGGCGATCGCGCGGAACGGCAGCTCGTCGTCGAGCGCCGCGTCGACGGAGCCGGTGCGGACGTCCTCGACCATCATCCCCATCACCTTCAGACCGGGGTCGTAGACACGCACCGCCGCGACGCCCTCGAGCGAGCGGGCCCGCTCGAGATTCGTCGTGCCCCGGACAGCTCCGACCACGCAGCCCTCGAGGTCGCCGGGGCCGCGGATCCGGGAACCGCCGCGGGCGAGGATCGCCATGTCCGTGCCGCCGTAGGGCCGGGAGAGCGCGAAGCGCTCCGCCCGCTCGGGCGTCCAGCAGAAGTTGAGCATCAGGCAGTCGAACGCGCCCGCGTCGAGCAGGTCGGGCAGATCGGGCCACGGTCGGTAGAGCCAGACGGGGCGCCAGCCGAGCCGCTCGCAGGCTGCGCGGATCACGTCCGGCTCGAGCCCCTCGACCCGGCCGCCCTCCTCCCAGATCAGCGGACGCAGCGGCTGGTTGCAGCCGATCGCTAACGTGCGCATCGCGATGAGCTGGAGCGGAGCACGAAGCTGGAGCCTAGCGGGCCGCCGCGCGCTCGTAACGGGCGCGTCGTCGGGGCTCGGCCCGGCGATAGCGAGGGAGCTCGTCGGCCTGGGCGCGGCCGTAGCCGTGACCGCACGCCGGCCCGAGCCGCTCGCAGCGCTGGTCGCCGAGTTGGAGGGAGCGGGAGGTCGCTGCGTGGCCGTCCCCGGCGACCTCGCGGACGGTGCGAGCGCCGCGACGATCGTCGACGGCGCCGCGGCAGCGCTCGGCGGCCTCGACATCCTCGTCAACAACGCCGGCGTCGGCGAGGGCGACCCTGCGGGGGCCCCGAGCGTCGACGGGTATGCGCGCGTGCTCGACGTGAACCTCGTCGCCCCGTACGCATGCGCGACCGCGGCCCGCCCGCACATGCGCGACCGGGGCTACGGCAAGATCGTCAACGTCGCCTCCGTCTACGCGTTCACGGCGAGCCCGTTTCGCCAGGCGAGCGCCTACTCGGCCTCCAAGGCAGGACTGCTCGGACTGACGCGCGACCTCGCCGCCTGGTGGGGCGGGGAGGGAATCCGCGTCAACGCGGTCGCCCCCGGCTATTTCGTGTCCGAGATGACCGCCGAGCTGCTCGCGAGGGCGGACGTGGCGGACACGATCGGCATGCGCACGGCGCTCGGGCGGCCAGGCACGCTCGAGGAGATCGCGCACGCCGTCGCGTTCCTCTGCCTGCCCGCGTCCGACTACGTGACGGGGGCGACGCTCGCCGTCGACGGCGGCTGGCTGGCTCGCTGAAGCGCTAGCCACCCACGATGGCGATCCCGCTGACCGCGACGATCACGAGAGCGACGCCGAGCTGCTGGCGAGGCAGCAACCGCTCCCCCGCCAGGAGCCCGACGATGACCGCGACGGTCGCGAACTGCGCGGCGAGCACGCTGGCGACGGCGACCGGCCCGCGATCCGCGGCGGCGAAGTAGAGGAGGTAGGCGGCGGTGTCGCCCACGCCCCAGGCGGCCACACGCCACGGATCGGCCGTCCACGAGCGCCACGCCCCGCTCGCGAGAGCGACGGGCAGCGCGAGCGCGACACCCGCCGCGCGAACGAGCAGAAAGCCCCAGTAGACGCCGAGGTCGTCCGCGACGGGCGCGCTGAGGACCAGGATCCCGCCCCAGATGAGCGCCGCCGCGGCGGCGGGGACAACCGTGACCTTGCCGCCGCCGCGGCCCATCGCCACGAGCACGACGCCGACAACGGCGACGGGGACGAACGCGCCGACCAGGCGCCCGGGCCGCTCGCCGGAGGCAAGCGCGAGCACCGCTGCGATCCCGCCCTCGCAGGCGATGATCGGGGCGACGACCGACACTGCGCCGTCGCGGAACGCCCGGAAGCCGAGGTAGTACGCGAAGGCGGAGCCAGCCCCGAGCGCTACGCCGAGCAGCAGCCCGCGCGTCGTCCACTGCGGTGTTCCGATGAAGAGGGCAGCGGGCGCGGCGATCGCGAGCCCGATCGCCATCGACCCGAACACCGTGGGGAAGGGCCCGACGCTGCGCGTGGCCTGGGCGAGCCACACGTCGGGAGCTCCCCAACAGACGGCACAGAGCACGCCGAGAAGGATCGTCAACCCCACGCGACCGGACGCTACCGGAGCGCTGCTCCGGGATGAGGCGGGGCTGCCCGGCCCGGAGCAAGGCCCCCGCCCGGCCGCCAGCCCCCCCCCCAAACCCAGGGGGCGCGCCCCCCCCCACTCGGCGACGCGGATGATCTCGTCCCAGCGGCCCTTCCCGAAGCGACCGGCCCGCTCGCGTCCCTGCGCGGCCAACTCGCGGATCTGGCGCTCGGACTCCGGGTCGTGCGTGCGGTAGACCGCATCGCTCAGGAGGCGAGCGGCCTCCTTGTCGTGACCGGCGGCGAGCTCACGACGGGCCTCCGCAATGCTCACGGCGACGTCCATGTTCGTCACCTCCTTCGATCGTCGCCTCGTATCGAAGACTACAAGAGCCGGCGGCCTGGCGCCAGCTGCGGCTCCCGGGCGAGCAGCACGACCGCGGCAACGATCAGCGCCCCGCCGAGAATCTGGATGCCGCCCAGGGTCTCGCCGAGCACGACCCAGCCGAGGATCACGGCGGTCAGCGGGTCGCCGTTCGCAAGGATCGACGCCGTGCTGGCGCCGACCAGCTTCAGGCCCGAATAGAACAGGATCACGGCGAGGGCGGCGCTGACGACGGCTGCGGCGGCCGCCCAGCCCCAGGCAGCGGGCCCGGGCGGCGCCTCCGGCCGCACCGGGACGACTGCGATTGCGAGGCCGAGCGCGGGCCCTGTGAACGTGAGCGCGCTCACCCACAGCGGTGACAGCGCGTGGCCGACCATCAGCTGGCGACTCGCGAGGATGACGGCGGCGATCGAGACTCCCCCGGCAAGACCGAGCGCGATTCCCGTCACCGAGACGTCCTGCTGCACGCCCGCGATCAGCCCGATCCCGCCGAGGCCTGCGCCGACCGCGAGCGCCCGCGCGGGGCCCAGCGCCTCCCCGAACAGGACCGCTGCCCCCACGGTCACGAGCAGCGGGTACACGTAGAACGCGAGCGTGACGAGCCCGATCGGAGCCCGGGCGAACCCCTCGAACATCGCGTATGCGGCGCCGAACTGAAAGGCGCCGGCCGCGAGAGCCGCGAGCGCGATGCCGCGGGTCGGACGCGGCGCCCGGGCCGCGAGCGCGACAGCGCAGAGGAGCGGGCCGGCGATGCAGAAGCGCAGCACGAGCAGCGTGTAGGGGTCGCCACCCTCATCGTAGAAGAGACGCGAGAACAGCCCCAGCGTGCCGAAGCACATCGCGGCCGCGAGCACCATCAGGTGTCCGCGGCTCAGCGGGGGAAGCCTCCGGCGCGGGAGGCGTGCGTCACGTCCCGGCGTCTGCCGGGGCCGGAAGCGCGATCGTGAGCAGGAACGCGGCCCCCGCCCCGGACGCGACGGAGTGCGTGACCCCGGGCCCGAGCGAGAGGAGCTCGCCGGGGCCGAGCTCGTGCTCGCCCGCGAGCGCCGTGACCAAGATCCGGCCCTCGAGCGGCTGGAGCGTGGCCGGGCCGCCGGCAGCATGCTCCGCGACGGTTCCGCCCGGTCCGACCACGACGAGCATCACCCGAAGCGGCCCGTCCTTCAGAAGAGTGCGCGCGTTGCGCCCGCCGCGCTCGACGAGCGCCGGGTCGGCGGCCCGCTCCCGCTCCGCGTGCAGGTCGAAGACGCGCGCGTCGGGTGCGAGCTCGCGCCGGACGGGGCTCACGAGACGGCCTCGACCGGCTCGCGCTTGCCCACCCGCACCCGCCAGGTCACGGGGCCTGCCTCGAGGTAGTCGAACGTGAAGGCCTCGTCACCGCGCGTCGCCTTCAGCGTGTAGTACATGCACTTCGGGTCGTGGTCGACCGTGAGCTCGAGCGTCTCGCCCGCGGCGAGGCTCTCGAAGGCGCCCATGATCCGCTCGAAGCGGTGCTTCGGCTCCACTGGCCTGACATCGAGCTCGACGTTCCGGGTCATCGGTCTCCTCCCGTCGTGGACACGAGCGGCAGGGCGACCGCCTTGCTGCCGCAGCCCCAGCCGCCGCCACGCCCGAGCCACGTCTGCCAGGCGACACGGTAGCGGCTCGACGTGGGCGCGAGCACGACCGCGCCGCCGTAGCCGGAGAGCGCGAGCCGTCCCATCATCTCGCCGATCCCCTGGCCCGCCTGCCCCAGGGCCTCGGGCCCGCCGCCGGCGAGCCGGATCAGCGCGAGCCGCGGGCCGACGCGAGCGAGGAGGGCCCCTACCTGCTCGCCAACCGGGCCGGCCGCCGGGTCGGCGTCCCACACTACCTCGATTCCCCGCGCGGCGACGAGAGCCCCGTCCTCGGCGGCGGCCTGGCCGCCCACGACGACGGCGGCGCTTCCGCCCAGCCGCGTGATCTCTGCCGCCCGCTCGACCCGGCCGGCGACTCCGGCGGGCCCGTCGAGCAGGACGGGGGCGCCGAGCGCCCGCGACAGCTCCGCGAGAGCGGCGTCCGCGGCATCCCCATCGGTCCGGTAGCCGACGATGGCGACGCCGGCGGCCGCCGCGCGCCGGCCCCCCTCCCCCGCCTGCCCGGCCCCGAGCGGGTCGACGCCGTGGGCGTCCCCGCTACGGAGCTCGAGCGCGGCAAGGCCCCGGCGCCCGCAGGCGTCGAGAAGCTCGTCGAGCGAGGCGTCCGGCGCCGCGGCGGAGCTGAGCCCGAGACGCATCACCGCTGCGTCTTCGAGATCTGAACCCGCCAGACCTCCGGGCCCTGCTCGAGGTAGTCCCAGCCGAACTCGCCCTCGTGCTCGAACTCGAACTGGTAGCGAAGCGGCTTGGGGTCATGATCGTTGACGAGCACGAACGCCTCGCCGGGCGCGAGCGCGGCGAAGGTCTGGAAGATCGTCGGGTGCTTCTCGGGCGGCGGGATCACCCGCACGTCCAGGGTGCGTTCAGAGGGCATCGGTCGGTCTCTCCTCTCGGTCGGTGGTTGCCTCGCCGGACGCCCGGCGGATGACGACGCGCACGAGCCCCGGCTCCTGCTCGCGGATCTCGTACGTGAAGCCCCGCTCGTCGAGCAGGGGCAGGAGGAACTCGGGGACGCGCACGTTGATCTGGACGAGCACGCCGCCCGCGGGGAGTTCCTCGAGCGCGGCCAGCGTCCGCAGCATCGGCTCGGGCGGCTCGAGGCCGCGCACGTCGAGGACGGTCGCCCCGTCCTCGTGCTCGACCGCCGCGGGTGGCGGCGCGGCGGGGGGCGCCGGCATGCGGCCGGGCGCAGCGTAGAACCAGACCCGCCAGTCGTCCTCGGCGAGCCGCTCGGTGTGGTGGTCGAGCCCCTGTGCGCCGAGGACGTCGTAGAGCGGCACCGGCTCGAAGATCGCGCGGACGCAGAGAGCGCCCCCCTCGGGCACGTCGCGGCGGCTCGCCATGATCCGGCTGAACGGCTCCCGGCCGGCACGGAGGTCCTCGCGGACATCGACCTCGACGACGTTCTCCGGCGGGACCTCCCGCAGCGCCGCGGGCGGCTCGCCCGCCCCACGCTCGTCCGGCAGCGCCCGCGCGAGCGGCTCCGAGGCGGCTCCGGCGCCGGCGTTCAGCCGACGGACGAGCTCGTCCGCGTCGACGCCCGCGATGCGGGCCGCCTGCTCGACGGTGACGAGCCTCGACATCACCTTGCGCATGCGGGGATTGCGGAGCTTCTCGAAGGCGGGCGAGACGCTGACGAACACGTCGATCAACGACTCGTCGCGGCGCAGCACCGCGGACACGCGATCGCCCCTGCGGATCACCATGCGCCCTCCTCGATCAGGCCCGGGTTCCAGGCCGGCTCCCAGACGAGGTTCGGTTCCACGGAGACGACGCCCGGGAGCGGCTCGACCGCCCGGATGATCGCATCCGTGATCAGCCCTTCGAGCGGGCAGCCCGGGGTTGTGAGCGTGTAGGTGACCCGCACGTCGCCCTCGGCGAGCTCGACGTCGTAGACGAGCCCGAGCGTGACGATGTCGAGCCCGATCTCGGGGTCGATGACCGTGCGCAGCACCTCGCGCACGAGGGCCTCGAGCGCAACCGCACCGAGGGGCTCGTCGTTCACGGCTTCCTCCTCGCCAGTCCGAGCATCTGTGCTCCTTCGATCGCGACCCCGGCCGCGAAGAGCGCGGCCGCGGCCCGCGCCGCATCCTCCTGTCCGGACGCCACCGTAGCGACCAGCGCAGCCGCGCCGCCGGCGAGCAGGACGCCCGCGAGGCCGGCCGCCCGCCCCGAGTACAGCTCGGCGACGCGCGGAACGGGCTGGCGGCCGACCAGTCGCCCATAGCGGTGGAACCAGACGAGGAACGGCACGATCTTGTACGCGTGCGCGGCCACGAACAGGGTGATTCCCAGCAGCAGCGCAACCACGTACGTCGTGTAGCCGCGCGGAGTCGACCAGGTCGCGATCGCGACGAGCCCGAGAACGAGCCCGGCGGCGAGCAGCCCGAGGGCGGCCGCGGCGAGACGCATCCCGGGGTCGAGCGCGGGCCGGTGGCGGTGGCGGAAGAACTGCGCGGCCTGCGCGAGGAAGCAGGCGAGCCCGGCCGCGAGCAGCGCGGCCGGCAGCCAGCGTCCCGCCGCGGCGGGGGCGTCCCCGCGCCCTGCGAGCAGCGTCGCCGAGCCGGCCGCGAGCAGGGTGACGGACGCCTTCGCGAAGCGGCCACCGGCGCCGTGGCTGAGCAGGAACATGGGCAGAAGCCGGTGGGCGACGCCGACGATGACGAGCAGAACCCAGCCGGCCAGGGCGACGTGGAGGTGCAGGCCGAGCGCGGCCAGACGCTCCCCGGCGAGGTACCCGTAGCGGAGGTTGCCGGCGAGCAGGATCCCGAGCGCAAGCGTTGCGAGCAGGAACACGTCGGCCCCCGCGAGCGCCCACCACGTCACGTCGCGGCGGCTCGAGCGCCGCAGCGTGAGCAGGAGGTTGCCGGCGAAGGCGAGGATCCCCGTCCCGAACGCGGCTGCGCCGGCGAGCATCGCCACCGAGACGTCGAACGCGAGCCCGGACACGAACAGGGCGAGACCGGGCACGTAGAGGGCGAAGGCGGCGTGGCCGAGGCGGACCGACCGGATCGGCTCGCCGAGCGCGACCGGGACGAATTGGTACAGGGCGCCCATGATCGTCGTGGTGATCCACCCGAGCGCGAACAGGTGTGCGACCGCGATCACGCCCGGGAGCGGGTACCCGCCAAGCGCGAGGTCGGGGGCAACGGCCACAGCGCCCGCCGCCCCGGCCGCGAGGAACACGAACGCGGCCGCAAAGTGCTCGCCGGGAAGGCGAAACGGGGGCGCCTTCGCGCTCGCAAGCCCCGCCCGGGCCCCCCCCCCCGGCGGGGCGGCGGCCGCGGGGGCGGCGCCGCTCACGCGGTTGTCTCCCGGTAGGAGCAGGAGGGGTCGCCGGCCGGGATGTGACTGACTCGCGCGAGGCTCTCGCCGAGCAGGTCCGCGACGAAGCCGATCTCGACCCGGCACGGGATCGCCGTCTCGTCGACGAGCTCCCGCAGCGGGCAGTGACAGAGGCGAAGCCGCGGATCGTCGGCGGTCCCCTCGACCTCGGCCATGAAGCCGAGCTCGGTGAGGATCCGGGCGACCTCCTCGAGCCGCTCCCGCCCCTCGAGGCGCGCCACGCGCGCGAGCGCCTCCTCCCTGCGCTCGGCGACGAGGCGCTCGAAGAAGCGCTCGAGCAGCTGCTCGTGCCCGCTCTCGCGCAGGTAGGCGGCGAGCTGGCGCAGCACCTCCCCCTCCCGCCGGGGGAACAGCGCCTCCGCCGCGGGCGTCAGCTCGTGCACGAGCTCCGGCCGCCCTCGCCCGCCGCGCACGCTCCCCGACCGCCGCACGAGCCCGTGCGCGCCGAGCGCCCGCAGGTGGTCGCGCACGGTCTCCGCGTTCAGCCCGAGCTCGTCCGCGAGCCCGGGCGTCGTCGCCGCCCCGCGCCGCTTGAGCGCGTCGAGGATCGCCCGCTGGCTTGCCCCCAGCCCCGGAGCAATTGTCATGCTTGTCGGCATGATTAGGCGGATAATACAGAGAGCCTCGGGCGCATGCCCGGGGCCCCGCCCGTTCGGTCACGAGGATTGCCACAGCTCCCGCCGGCCGGGGCAACTCGGGAAAGCGGGCGACGGGACTCGAACCCGCGACCCTCAGCTTGGAAGGCTGACGCTCTAGCCAACTGAGCTACGCCCGCGTTCGGGGACTAGCCTAGCTCACGCGGACGCGGCCGGACGGAACCGCCGGGCCCCGCGGCCCGGCGAGCGGCCGAGCGCTCCGACGAGCAGGTGCGCACGCTCCGCGCCGAGCTCCGCTTCGAGGCGGGCGCGGGCGCTGCCGCCGTCACGGGAGGTGAGACGATCGAGCGCGGCGACGTGCCGCAGGAGCAGCGCATCGCCTCTTTCGCCCCCCGCCATCTTGCTGGTCAAGGCTACAGCCGCGACCGGACGGCGGTAACCCCTCCGGATGGTGATCTGCAACCCTTCGTCCGTGCTCGTGGCCGGACGGGAGATCGCGCTGACGAACCTGGACAAGGTGTTCTTCCCCCGCCCCGGGCTGACGAAGGGCGACCTCGTCCGCTACTACGTCGACCTGGCGCCGTACGTGCTCGGGCACGTCGCGGACCGGCCGATGCTGCTCAAGCGCTACCCGGACGGGGCGGAGGGCGGGTTCTTCTACCAGAAGCGGGCGCCGCGGCACCACCCCGAGTGGCTGCGCACGGTCCACGTCGAGTTCCCGAGCGGGCGCAGCGCCGACTTCCCCGTCGTCGACGACACCGCCGGCCTCGCCTGGATCGCCAACCTCGGCTGCATCGACCTCAACGTCTGGCCCTCGCGGGTCGGGCACGTCGAGCAGCCCGACTACCTGCTGATCGACCTCGACCCCCGCGACGGCGACCCGTGGGAGGCGGTGCGCGAGATCGCGCTCGCCGCCCGGGAGGTGCTCGACGGGCTCGGCCTGGCGAGCTACCCGAAGACGTCCGGTGCGACCGGGATCCACATCCTCTGCCCGACCCTGCCCGAGCTCGAGTTCCCGGACGTCCGCCGCGCCGCCAAGGCGATCGCGCGGCGGATCGCCGCGCTCGTCCCCGACCTCGCGACGACGACCTGGAAGGTCGCCGACCGCAGCGGCGTGTTCGTCGACTACGGCCAGAACGCCCGCGACCGCACGATCGCCTCCGCCTACTCGATCCGCCCGACCCCCGACGCGCGCGCCTCGGCGCCGCTCGCCTGGGCCGAGGTCGCCGACAGCGATCCGGGCGCGTTCACGCTCGCGACGATGCGCGACCGCGTCGCCGACGCCGGCGACCTGACCGCCGGCATGCGCGAGCGCGCGGTCAGCCTGCTGCCGCTGTTTGCGCAACTGGGGCTGAAGCCGCCGGCCGTGTAGCGGCGGCTACGCGGCGCCGAGCAGGGAGCCGACGGTCGGGTCGCCGGGCCGCGGGCGCGGGCGTACCCGCTCGATCGTGCAGGCCTCCGGATCGGTGTCCGGCCTGAAGCGCAGGAGCCGGGTCCCGTGGCGAAAGCGCCTCCCCTGCCACTTGTCGTAGCGAACCTCGACGACCAGCTCCGGCCGGACCCTGACCTCCTCGAGCCCGCTCGCGCCCCAGCGGCTCGGCTCCGAGACCCGCCCGGAGACGCCGTCGAGCAGCGGCGAAACGAGCGCCGCGACCTCGCCGTGGCGGCGCGCTCCCACGGCGGCCGAGCCGACGTGGCGAAGTTGCCCGCGCTCGTCGAAGAGGCCGAGTAGGAGCGTCGCGATCCGCCCGCTGGCCGCGTCGAAGCGCACGCCCGCAACGACGCAGTCCGCCGTCAGGTGCCGCTTGACCTTGACGACCGCGTCGCGGGCACCCGGGCGGTATGGCCTGTCGAGCCGCTTCGCGACGACGCCGTCGAACCCGGCGGCCTCGAGCCGCTCGAGCCAGCCCTCGGCCACGTCCCGCTCGAGCGTGGCGGGGGAGAGCGCGAGCGGCAGCCGGAGGCCCTCGAGCCGCGCGCGCCGGTCTGCGAGCGGCAGGCGCCACACCTCCTCGCCCGCCCAGAGCAGGAGGTCGAAGCAGACGAGCCGCGCCGGCGTCTCCGCGGCGAGCTTCCGGACCCGGCTGTCCGCCGGGTGCAGGCGCTGCTGGAGGGCGTCGAAGTCGAGCGCACCGTCAAGCTCGATCACGATCTCCCCGTCGAGCGCCGACCCGGGCGGCAAGAGCGCGCCCGCGGAAACGAGCTCGGGGAAGTAGCGAAGGAGCGGTCGGCCGTTTCGGCTCCAGAGGCTCGGCTCCCCGTCGAGGCTCTCGAGCACGCCGCGGAAGCCGTCCCATTTCGGCTCGTACTGCCAGCCGGGGCCGTCCGGCAGCTCCCGGACGAGCTCCGCCTCCATCGGCGGGAACGGCAGCCTGGCGGGCGGCGGCACTCGCGCCCAGGGTAGCGGCTACCCTCCGCGCGTGGAGCCCTCCCCCTGGGCCTGGGAGCCCGCCTGGCTCGAGGCGGGCCTCGTCGCCGCACTCGGCGCGGCCGCCGCGATCGTCCAGCACCGCCGGCACTCCCCCCTGCCCCGGCACCTCGCTACCGGCGGCGCCGCGCTGCTCGGGCTCGCGATCTTCACGACCCCGGTCGAGACGCTCGCGACCACGTACCTGCTCTCCGCTCACGTGCTCCAGAGCGTCGTCCTCGCCGAGTGGGCCCCCGCGCTCGCCGTGCTCGCGCTCGGGCCGGCTGCGGCAGCGGCGCTGACGCGGCGCGGCCCGTTGCGGGCGCTCGTCCACCCGCTCGTGGCGCTACCGCTCTGGCTCGCCACGATCGCCGCCTGGCACGTCCCCGCGCTCTACGAGGCCGCGCTGCGCCGGCAGGGCTCGCTGCTCGTGCTCGAGCACGCGAGCTACGCGGCCGCCGGGCTCCTGCTCTTCTGGCCCGTCTTCCAGACCGCGCCGCGGGCGTTCAGCCCGGGCGCGAAAGCCGGCTACCTGGCGGCGGCGTTCCTGCTCGCGAGCCCGCTCGGTCTCCTGCTCACGTTTCTGCCCCAGCCGCTCTACGGCTTCTACGAGCAGGCGCCACGCGTCTTCGGGCTCTCGCCACTCGCCGACCAGCAGCTCGCGGGCGTGTTGATGGCCGCATCCGAGACGGTGCTCTTCTTCGGCCTCGTCGCCCTGTTCTTCCTGCGCTTCCTGGCCGAGGAGGACAGCCCGCGGGCGCAGGCGCCTACGCGATGACCGGGAGGGCGTCGCCCGCGTAGCCCGGGAGGATCCGGGCGGCCTCGATCCCGAGGTGCTGCTCGAGCACGCCCGCGTAGACGTCGCGGAAGTCGATCGCGACCGGGACGTTCCCGTCGGTCGCGTCCAGGTCGCCGAGGTTCCAGGCGGGCACGGCGAGGCCACCCTTGACTCGAGAGCCGACCGCGAGCAGGAGGCCGCCGGCGCCGTGGTCGGTCCCGAACGAGTCGTTGTCCTCGACTCGCCGGCCGAACTCCGACCAGACCAGCGTCACCACGCGCTCGGCCAGGCCACGCTGGTCGAGATCCGCCTGGAAGGCGACGAGCGCCGCGCCGAGGTCGGAGAGGTTCCAGCGCAGCTGGTCCTGCTGGCCCTCGTGGGTGTCGAACATGCCGGCGCTCTGGACGGTCGCGACCCGGACGCCGAGGCCGGCGCCGAGCAGGCGGGCGAGGTTCCGCAGCGCCGCGCCGGTGTCGGAGTCGGGGTAGGCGCGCGGGGGCGCCGTGGCGCCGCCGGCATCGTCCTCCGCCCGCAGCGGGCCGAGCGCGTCGCGCACCTGCACGGCCTGTCGGGCGATGGCGACCGCCCGTCGGCGCGCCGGGACGGTCGGGCTGCCGCCGAGCTCGCGCAACGCGTCGAGCATGCGGCCCGTGTCCCAGACGTCAGGCGACCAGAAGTCGAAGTCCCCGGGCGAGAACACGGCGCAGGTGGGCGCGCGGCGGCTCGCCAGGACGTCATCGGTCGACCACTCCACGGCGACCCCCTGGAGCGGGTTGTCGAGCGCGCCGACCTCGTCGAGGTAGCGACCGAGCCAGCCTGTCGCAGCCGACAGCTCGAGCGTGCCGCTGCGCCAGTACTTCGCCGAGTGGAAGTGGGAGAAGTCCGGGTTCGGGTAGTCGGCCGCGAGGTAGACGCCGAGCCGGCCCGCGTCGTAGAGGTCGCGCAGGCCGGCGGCGGCCGGGTGCCAGCCGAGGTCGGGGTGGCCGGGAATCGGCAGCGCCGCCTCCCGCGGGATCGCGAGCCGCGGCCGGCTGCGGTCGTAGACGTCGCGGTCGGAGCCCGCGAGCGGGATCACCGTGCCGAGCCCGTCGTTGCCTCCCGGGAGGAACAGCGTGACGAGGATGGGATCGCCGGTCTCGGCGGCGCTCGCGCGCGCGACGAGCTCCCAGGGGCTCAGCCGGCTGGCCGCCGCGAGCGCGACGAACGCGCCGACGCCGCCGGCGAGCAGCTCCCGGCGGCTCCTCCGCTCGGCCGCGAAGCCGGCGGCGCCCGCCTCGAGCAGGGCCTCGGGGAGGGGCAGCAC
Source organism: uncultured Gaiellales bacterium (assembly GCA_964370985.1). Lineage (GTDB taxonomy): Bacteria > Actinomycetota > Thermoleophilia > Gaiellales > Gaiellaceae > JAHDVS01. Next base: position 118,040 of record CAYJLE010000001.1, read on the forward strand.
CTGCGCGGCGCCCCGGCCGAGCAGGGCACGCCGGGAGGTGCGCCGGAAGTCGGAGCACGCGCGGTGAAGCTCGGCCGGGCAGGGTGCGGGCCTCCGGGAGGGCACGTCAGTGCACCTGCGCGTCGGGGCCGGCAAGCAGGAGGTGGCGCAGGACGCGCCGCCGCTCGGCTGGCCAGTGGCCGTCGCCGTCCCACTCCGGCCCGAACTCGGTGGCGAGGCGCGCGAGCCGGGCATCCGTGGCCGCGGAGGCCCAGGGGGAGCCCGCGAAGCGCTTCGCACCGGCGAGCGCCGCGGCGGGGGTCTCGCCCGCCGGGACGTCGCCGTCCGGGAACGCGTGCGCCTCGAGCAGATACGCGACCGCATGGGAGCGCGACAGGTAGGCGGCGGCCGACAGGAACGACTCGTTCTGGTCCCAGCCGCCCACGTGGGGCGGGTAGAACGGCGCCTGCCCCATTCCGAACAGGAGCCAGACCCAGGCGTCCGAGCGGACGAACGTCCCGGTCGCCCGCATCGCCCCGGCGAGGTAGACAACGGGCGGCTTCACGAGGTCCGGCTCGTCGAGATGGTCGTAGAAGGCGCGGGAGCGGAGGATCACCCGCAACACCGGGACGAGCTTGCGCCCCGACGCCGTGTAGGCGCTCATCATCTGCGCGAGCGTGCCGGCGGGCGGCTCGGCCGGGGAGAAGTAGCTCCAGAGCTTGCGGCAGAGGAACGGCGCGTGCGCCGGATGGCGCAGGCAGAGGTCGATCACGTCGTCGGGCCCGAAGCGCCCGCTCTTCCCGAAGACCCGCTTCGTGCCCGGGTCCCAGGCCTCGCGGTTCCACCGGTAGCGGCCCGGATCCGAGTACTCGCCGTCCCAGTCGAACTCGAAGCCGGTCAAGGCCCTCGCCGCCTCGCGGATGTCCGTCTCCGTGTAGCCGGAGCCGATGGTGAACAGCTCCATCAGCTCCCGGGCGAAGTTCTCGTTCGGCGCGTCGCGGTGCGACCCGATCAGACTGAGCCAGAACTGCATCGCGAAGTCGTGCAGGATCCCGTGCGCGAGCTTCCCGAAGTCGCCGATGGCGTCGCGGCGCAGGAGCTCGTTCTGGCGCAGCGAGAGCCACTGGTCGGCGAGGCCCTCGTTCGAGGTGGCGAAGTGGTCGTGCAGGTTCAGGGTCATGCGCTCGACGAGCGGTGCGCGGGTGCGCACCATCCGGTCGAGCCACCAGAGGACGTCGTGGCCGTACTCCTCGAAGGGCCGAAGCGGCCTCAGTGTGCCGTTGCGGTCCTCGACCCCCGGCGAGGGGCCGCGCAGCACGCCCCGCGTCGGCGGCTTCAGCAGATGCTCGATCGCGGCACCGAGGCCCTCACGGCGGAAGCGCCGCCGGTCGGCGGCGGAGGGCCCGAAGCCGGCGCGCCAGAACAGCCGCTCGAGCGCCGGCTCGAGCGGGATATCCGGAACCGGTGGGTACTCGATCGTCCCTGCCATGATGCGCGTTGCCTCGACCCCTCGCATGTCTCTTCGTGGGCCCCGACGGGGGATCCGGCATCCCCCGTCGGGGCACTCCGTTGGGAGGGGGAGAGTACGCTCACCCTGCTAGAGCGTCCTCCCGCGAAAAACTTGCGCGAGCATCGACGCGCCGATCGCGGCGCCCCGGTCGCCCAGCTCGGAGACGCGGACGGCGGGCGGGCGCTCGGGCACGACGAGGTGCGGGAGCATGGCGGATGCGACCCGCTCGGCGTAGGGCTGCCCGAGGCGCGAGCCGAGACCGCCCCCGATCACGACCGCTTCGAGGTCGAGCAGGTTCACGACCGACCCGATCGCAGCTCCGAGCGCCCCGACGGCCCGATCGACGAGCTTGACCGCGAGCGAGTCGCCCGCCTCGAGTGCCTCCGCCCAGACGCCGCTCGCGAGCCTCGCCTTTCCCTGCCGCTCCATGATCCGAAAGAGCCGGGTCTTCTCGCCGCGCGCGACGGCGCGCCTCGCTCGCTCCTCCATCGGGCCACGGCCGGCGTACGCCTCGAGGCAGCCGCGCCGACCGCACGGGCAGCGGGCGCCGCCGGCGCGCACGACCACGTGCCCGAGCTCGCCTGCGGCTCCACGGCCGATCCAGGAGCGGCCGTCGAGGACGAGCCCGCCGCCGACCCCGGTTCCCCACCAGACAGCAAGCCACGAGCGGTAGGGCCTTCCGGCCCCCAGCTTGCTCTCGGCCTCGACTGCGGCCTGGACGTCGTTGCCGAGCCGGACGGGAGCCCCGAGCCGCTCCTCGAGCGCGGCCGCGAGCGGGAACGGCCCGTCCCAGGCGGGGAGGTTCCCGGCACTCAGGAGCAGTCCCGCGTCCGCGTCGACCGGACCGGGCGCCCCGACGCCGACGCCGGTGAGCTGCGCGGGCAAGCAGCCGGCGGCAGCGGCCGCCTGCCCGAGTGCCTGCGCCATCGCCGCGGCCACCTCCGGCAGCCCGTCCGTCGGGGTCGCGACGCGGGCCTCGCCGGCCACGCGGCCGCGCGCGCCGGCCACGACCGCCTGGATCTTCGTCCCGCCGAGATCGATGCCGCCGTAGCGGGCCGCCTGCCTCGCCATCCCGCCTCCCCCCGTTCGTCAGGCCGCACGCTCGAGTCGCCCGGTCAGGTGGCGGGCGAGCGGCGTACGCTCGGTGGCCATCCAGAGCTCGTACTCGAGGCTGTCGCCCTCGACCCGGTAGCGGCGCTCGAGACGCGTGACCGGAAGGCCGCCGGGGGCGCGCGGCACGTCGAGAGACTCGAGCTGCACCTCCAACCCGTCGAGCTCGCCGGCGGCAATCTCGGTCAGCCCGAGCGGGTGCGCGAGGCAGACGTCGAGGCGGCCACTCTCCGCGGGACGCCAGAAGCCGAGCTCCGAGTGCAATGTCCTGCCCCCACCGAGCGCCCAGGCGCGCTGGGCGTAGGCCAGGACGCCCGTGCCGAAGTGCCAGAAGCGGATCTCCTCCTCGTAGGCGAACGGCTCGATCGTCGGGTACTCCCCCTCACCGCTCCCGCGCCACGTGCCGAGCAGGAACGCGAGCGCCGCCAGGTCGGGGTGGAGCGGTGGCGCTGCTACGTCCATGATCCTCCTCGGCCGGATGCCGGATTGTAGGGGTGCGAGACACCGGCGCAGCCCGGGACGGCAGCCGCGCTCTAGTGTTCGGCCCCGGTGCGGCACGTCGCTCCCCCCTCGGTCCGCGGCCCGCTCTCCGTCCGCTCGGCGAGCCTTCTCTTCGGCCTCTTCCTGTGCTCGCTCGGGATCGTCCTCCTGCTCGAGTCGCGGCTCGGCCTGCCTCCGTGGGACGTGCTGCACCAGGGCATCGAGCGTACGACCCCGCTCTCGTTCGGGGTCGCGAACATGGCGGTCGGAGTCTCCGTGCTCGTGCTCGCCTGGGCGCTCGGCTCACGGCCCGGCGTCGGCACGGTCGCCAACGCGATCCTGATCGGCGTGTTCGTCGACCTCCTGCTTCGCGCCGACGCGATCCGCTCGCTCGCCGAGCTCCCGCTCGCCGGGCGTGCCGCACTGCTCGCGGCGGCCATCCTCTCGTTCGGCGCCGGGACGGCCTTCTACATCGGCGCCGGCCTCGGCGCGGGGCCTCGCGACTCCCTGATGCTCGTCGCAGCGCGGCGGCTCGGGGTCCGGGTCGGCGTCGCCCGGGCGGGGATCGAGCTGGCCGCGCTCGCGGCGGGCGCCGTGCTCGGCGGGAAAGTCGGTATCGGCACGGTCGCGTTCGCGCTCCTGATCGGGCCCTCGGTCGAGCTCGCCTTCCTTGCCCTCGGATGCTCACCGCTCGCGGTGGAGGGCCGCACGGTGCTCGAGCCCGCCCCCTGAAGGGCGTCAGTTCAGCGAGGGGTCGGGCGGCATCAGCGCGAGCAGCGCGTAGGCGCCGCCCTTGCGCCGCAGCACGGTCGCCCACAGCTCGTCCGACTCCGAGGTGAACACGTCCTCGGTCTCGGCGGTCACGACGATCCAGGCCGACTCGGCCAGCTCCGACTCGAGCTGGCCCTCTCCCCAGCCCGAATAGCCCGCGTAGACGCGGACGCGGCCAACCGCGCCCGCGAGGGCGTCGGGGTCGGCGTCGGCCGGCAGGAAACCGATGCCGTCGAGCGCGACCGCGGCCGCGAGCGACAGGTCATCGAGCTCCGCGAGCGCGATGACGGCGTCGCGCTGAACCGGGCCGCCGACGTGCACGAAGGCGCCGTCCTCGACGAGGCGGGCCAGGTGCGGCACCGCCGCCGCAACCGCGATCGGAGCGGGGCGGTTCAGGACGAGCCCCATCGCCCCCTCCTCCGTGTGCTCCGTGACGAGCACGACCGCCCTGCGGAAGTTCGGATCGAGCAGGGCCGGCGACGCGACCAGCAGACGCCCCTGCAGCGACTCGACGCCGCCCGGCACGCCTCAGGCCTCCTTCACGACCGCGTACCAGATGCGCTCGGCCACGTCGACGACGCCGTCACCGAGCCGCGAGAACCGTCGGTACAGCTCCCGGCGGGCCATCACCTCGCGCAGGTCGTCGACCTCGAGCAGCGTCGCCATCGCCCGCCGGTAGACGCGCTCGATTCGCCGCTCGCTCTTGATTGCGGCGTCGGCCGCCGCCGTCGCACCCTCCGTCGCTTTCGCCTCCAGCAGCTCGAGCGCCTCGGCCAGGCTGCGCATGCCCTCGACGAGCAGCGCGGCCATCTCCGCGATCGGCTCGTCCGGCGCGAGCGCCATGACCTCCGCTTCGCGCACCGCATCCTTGGCACCGTTCATGACCGCGTCGATCCCGCGGGAGAGACTGAGCAGATCCTCGGGCTCGAGCGGGGTCGTGAACGCGGTCGTGAGGAGCTCCCGCACCTCGCGCTTGTGCACGTCCGCCCGGTGCTCGTATTCGCGCACGACGTCTGCCTGCGAGAGGTCGCCGCTGGCCCAGGACCGCAACGCCTCGAGCCCCTCGAGGGTGACCGCGAGCTGCTCGCGAAGCGTCCCGAGCACGTCGGGGGCGCTCGGGAGGAACCACCGATGGAGAGTCACGTCACCCACCTCCAGGCCAGCAGAGCCACCGCGGCAAACGCCGCGGTCGCCGGAATCGTAGTGACCCAGACCACCCCCATCTCCCGCACGACCTCCCAGCGCACGTGACGCCACCGCCGCCGGCCACCGCCGACCCCGACGACGGACGACGCGACCACATGCGTCGTCGAGACGGGCGCACCGACCAGCGAGGCTGCGAGGATCACCGCGGCGGAACTCGACTGGCTCGCGAAGGAGTCGAGCGGCCGGACTCCGTAGATCCGCCGCCCGATCGTCCGCACGATCCGCCAGCCGCCGAGCGCCACACCGAGCGTGAGCGCGGCGGCGGCGGCGGCCACAACCCACAGCGGAGCCTCGAGGCTGTCCGCCTCGCCGCCGGCGACCAGCACCACAGCGATCACGCCGACCGCCTTCTGCGCGTCGTTCGACCCGTGGCTGAAGGCGAGCCAGGACGCCATCGCCCACTGGGCGCCACGCAGCGGCGCCTCGACCCGCCGCGTCGCCCGGCGCAGCGCGCGCCGCGCCGCTCGTGCTGCGAGCAGGCCCGCGCCGGCGCCCGCGACGGGGGCGGCCGCGAGGTAGAGAGCGACGCCGCCGACGCCGACGGGCCTCAGGCCGTCGAGACCGCCCCAGGCGACCGCTCCCGGCCCCGCCGCCATGAGCGCGGCGCCGACCAGTCCGCCGAGGAGCGCGTGGCCGGAGCTCGAGGGCAGGCCGAGGCGCCACGTGACGGCGTTCCAGGCGATCGCGCCGAGCAGCGCCGCTCCCGCCACGGGCACGACGTCGCCCTGCGGCACGTCGACGATCCCCGCGATCGTTCCCGCGACGGCGCCGCCGACCAGGAGCGGCCCCAGCAGGTTGAACACGGCTGCCAGCAGCGCCGCCTGGAAGGGCGTGGCCGCACGTGTGGCGACGAGCGTCGCGATCGCGTTCGCCGTGTCGTGGATGCCGTTCGTCAGGGCGAACACGAGCCCGAGCGCGACCGCCAGCGCGAGCTCGGGGCCCACCGGCTAGCCGCGCGGAGCGGCGAAGTGCTGGTAGTCCTTCACGTTCCCCGCCCACGCGCCGCCCCAGCCCCAGCCGACCCGCGCGAACGCGCGCACCACGAGGTCGTTCGCGTGGATCATCCCGTCGAGGCGCTTCGAGCGGTCGATGTAGCGCCGGCTGGCGTCGTGGTAGACGTGCCCTGACTCGACGTAGGGGTTCTCGATCGGGTTGACGTCGATCGCGAGCCCGTAGGCGTGCTGCGACCAGCTCGACGACCCGGTGGCCGCCCGGCAGTTGAACGCGGAGGTGTTGTCGGCCTCGATCGACTCGAAGTCGCTGCCCCCGTACGCGTCGACGAGGCGCATCCGGCGAATCGGGAACCGCTCGTCGTAGAGCGTGCGAAACACGGACACGATTCCCCCCGCGATGTCCTCGTGAACGATGATCTTCCCCGTCCGGACCCGGCCGTCGAAGCCGAAGTGACGCACCGTGACGAGGCGCAGGTCGCGCAGCGCGACCGGGCAGCCGGGGCGCCAGGAGACGCCGGTCATGCGCTCGCGCAGCGGCTTTCGGATCACCGATACGGCGCTCTCGAACGGCGGCGCGGCCGCCTGCGCGGCCGGTACGCCGAGAAGCGCTGCGACGAGCGCGATGGCTCCGACGCGCCTCACGCGGGGAGCGTAGCGGGCGCGCGCGACGGTCAGAGCGAGACGGTCGCGAGCCGCAGCTTGCCGAAGAGGCCGCGGCCGTCGCTGGTGTCGATCCAGGCGACCACGGCCACGTCTCCCCGGAGCAGCGCCGTCGGCGAGGCGACGTACGAGCTCGCGGGCGACGGAAGCGCGGTTACGGCACCGGCGGCCGAGACCCGCGCGAGCCCGAAGCTCTTCGCGCTCTCGTCGGGATGCTGCGGCGGGTAGCGGGTCTGCTCCCAGGCGACGAGCGCGCGGGAGCGGGAACAGGAGAGGTGGGCGAACCAGCCCTCGCCGACCGGGCGGGTCGCGAACGTCGCGCCCCCGTCGATCGAGCTGAGCACGGAGATCCCCCCTCCCCGCCGTTGTAGCCCGACCCAGACGCGCGACTTTCCCGTGAGGCACACGGCCGGGTCGCCGCCCTCGCCCAGCGAGCGCGCAGCGCCCCAGCTCGTGCCGCGGTTGCCGGAGCGGCGCAGCTCCACGGCCCACCCACCCCGGTCACCACGCTTCCAGACAGCCGCGAAGCGCGAGCCGGCACCGGCGAGGCTCGCGAACGAGACCCGCTCGCCGGAGCCCGCCACCAGCGTCGCGGGCGCGGACCAGGCGCCGGAGACACCGGTCGAGCGGTGGGCGAACAGGATCTCGCCCTCGCCGCGCGAGTGCCAGACGATCCCGAGCCGGCCGCTCGCCGCCGCGAGCGAGGGGGCGGCGCCTACCCCGAGCCGCTCGGCCGGCCGCCAGACCCCTGCGACCCGCAGGCGCGCGTGCACCGAGCCGCCGCTGACCCAGGCGACCGCGAGCGTCTCGCCGCGCGCCGCGATCGCGGGTGTCGAGGCCGCCCCCTCGGCGACGACCGTCTCCGAGGAGAACGCGGAGGCCCCGGCGCGGCGCTCCCCGACGATCACCCGCCGCTCGCCGTCGAGCCAGACGAGCGCGATCGTCCCGCCGCCGGTCTCGACCAGCTGTCGCGCGTTGTTGAAGCCGAGCGACTCCGCGGCCGCAGGGGCGGGCAGGGCGAGCGCGACGGCAGCGAGCGCTGTGACGAGGATGCGTCCAGGAACGGTCACGCGCCCACCCTAGGCAGCCCGTGTGAGGAGAAAGGCAGGCCGATGTAAGGGATGCGGATCGGGACGGCCGGATTCGAACCGGCGACCCCCTGCTCCCAAAGCAGGTGCGCTACCAGGCTGCGCCACGTCCCGTCTCGCCGACAGTGTGACAGCGCGGGCGGGCGGGCGCCGCCGGGCGGGCGGGGCGCTGGTAGCCTCGGGCGGTGCTCGACGCCCCGACCACGCCCGAGCTGGCCGAGCTCGAGGCCCGGCCGGCCGCGCGGCAGCGGCCCCTGCTCGGCTACGCGATGGTCGTGTCGGCGGCGTCCCTGTGGGCCGCGAACGGGGTGCTGAGCAAGGTGATCCTCCAGTCGGGGCTCTCGAGCTTCCGCCTCTCCGAGGTGCGGGCCCTCGGCGGGGCGATCCTGTTCACGGCGCTCGTCCTCGCGGTGAAGCCCAGGACGCTTCTCGTCCGCCTGCGCGAGGTGCCGTGGCTGGTCGCGTTCGGCCTCTGCCTCGCGTTCGTCCAGTTCTTCTACTTCGTCGCGATCGAGCGGCTGGAGATCGGCGTCGCGCTCGTGCTCCAGTACCTCTCCCCGGTGTGGGTGGCGCTGTGGGCGCGCTTCTACGTGCGCGAGCCGGTGCGGCGGCGCCTGTGGCTCTCGCTCGCGCTCGCGCTCGCTGGCCTATCGCTCGTCGTCGAGCTGTGGGGCGGCGGCACCGGCCTCGACGGCGGCGGCGTCGCCGCCTGCCTCGTCGCCTCGCTCGCCTACGCGGGTTGGATCCTGCTCGCCGACCGCAGCCTCGAGCGCGGGCGCGAGACGCTCTCGCTGCCCGCGATCGGCTTCGTCGTGACGCTCGTCTTCTGGACGTTCGCGCAGCCCTGGTGGAGCTTCCCGGCCGGCGTGCTCGACGACGACGTCTCGCTGCTCGGTCGGATCGACCAGATCAGCGTGCCGTTCCCGCTGCTGCTCGCGCTCGTGCTCGTCCTCGGCACGTTCGTCCCGTTCCTGCTCGTCTTCGGGGCGCTGCGCCACCTCTCGCCGACCCGCGTGACGGTGATCGCGATGCTGGAGCCGGTGGTCGCGGCTCTCGTCGCCTACGCGTGGCTCGGCGAGGAGCTCGCCGGTGGCCAGATCGCCGGCTGCCTGCTCGTCCTGCTCGGCGTCGGCCTCGCCCAGACGGCGCGCGCGACGAGGCCGCCCGGCTAGCGGAGCCACGGTTCCCCGCCCGCCCGCGCGGGCCACGTGGCTACCATCGGTCGCGGTGGTACGAAGAGTTCTCCTCGCCTCGCCCCGCGGCTACTGCGCGGGGGTCGAGAGGGCGATCGACACGGTCGAGCAGGCGCTCGAGCTCTGGGGCGCTCCCGTCTACGTGCGCCGGCAGATCGTCCACAACGCCCACGTCGTCCGCGACCTCGAGGAGCGAGGCGTCGTGTTCGTCGACTCCGAGCGGGCGGTGCCGGCGGGCGAGGTCGTGATCCTCGCCGCCCACGGGGTCGCACCGGACGTGTACGCGGCCGCCCGCGCCCGGCGGCTGCGCGTCGTCGACACCACGTGCCCGCTCGTGACGAAGGTGCACTCCGAGGCGCGCGCCTACGCCGCGCTCGGCTACACGATCGTGCTGATCGGCCATGCCGGCCATGACGAGGTGGTCGGGACGATCGGGGAGGCTCCCGACTCGATCGTGCTGGTGCAGACGGCGGCGGACGCCGGGCTGCTCGAGCTCCCCCGCCCGGGCCCGGTCGTCTACCTGATGCAGACCACCCTGTCCGTGGACGACGCCGCGGCGATCGTGGAGGTGCTGCGGCGGCGGTTCCCCGGGATCGAGGGCCCCCGCCGCGACGACATCTGCTACGCGACCGCGAACCGCCAGCGGGCCGTCAAGGCGCTCCTGCCCGAGGTGGAGCTCCTGCTCGTGGTCGGGTCCGCGAACAGCTCGAACTCGACCCGGCTCGTCGAGGTGGCGCGCGCCGGCGGCGTCCCCGCCTACCTGGTCGAGGACGAGACGGGGATCGACGAGCGCTGGCTCGCCGGCGCCGAGACCGTCGGCGTCACGTCCGGCGCCTCCGTCCCGGAGCGCCTCGTCCGCTCCGTCTGCGCGTGGTTTTGCGCGCGCGGCGTGGAGGAGATCCGGCCGCACCGCTCGCTCCGCGAGGACGTGACGTTCCGGCTCCCCGTGCTCGAGCCGCGCGAGCCCGTCACGGCGCCCTGACGACCGAGAGGCCCTGGCCCGCTCGTCGCTCGACCCCGACGGCGAGCGTCTCCCGCGCGATCCGGTCGCCGTGCTCCGCGAACACCGCCTCGTCGTCGTGGGCGATCAGGATCCGGTCGGTGATCTCGAGCCCCGCCTCCTTGCGCAGCCGCTGGATCGCGTGGATCACGTCGAGTGCACGGCCCTCGAGCTCCAGCGCAGCGTCGATGCGCGTGTCCACGGCCACGACGAGGTCGGCGTCCTGGGCCACCGCGTAGCCGTCCCGCGCCACGTACTCGAGCGCGTACTCGCCGGCGACCAGCTCGAACGGCCCCGCCCGCAGCCGGCCGCCGTCCACGTCGAAGTCGCCCGCCGCGAGCCGGCGGCGCAGGTCGGGCAGGTCGGCGCCGACGCGCGGCCCGACGAGGTCGAGCCGGGGCGTCGCTCTCAGCGTCGCCACCCCGGAGGGGTCGACGGCGAGCTCGACCTCCTTCACGTTCAGCTCGCCCGCGACCTCCTCGACCTGGCGGGCTATCGCCTCCCTCCGCCCCGGGTCGGGGGCGAAGACGACGACGCGGCGAAGCGGCTGGCGCAGCTTCACGCCGGCTGCCTGGCGGGCGGCCCGCCCGAGCTCGATCGCCTGGCGGGCATCCGCCACCTCCGCGACGAGCGCCTCGTCCCGGAGCGCCGTGAGCGGTTCCGGCCAGCCTGCGAGGAAGATGCTCTCGGGGGCTCCGTCGCAGGGCTCCGCGACGAGGCGCTGCCACAGGTGCTCGGCCAGGAACGGCATCACCGGCCCCACCACCCTGACCGCCTGGGCGAGCGCGTACCAGAGCGTGCGGAAGGCCGCGTCGTCGTACTCGTAGAAGCGCCGGCGGGAGCGGCGGATGTACCAGTTCGAGAGGTCGTCGACGAACGCCTCGAACGCGCGGATCACGCCGACCGTCAGGAACGACTCGTAGGCGCGGGCGGCTTCCGTGAGCAGCTCCTGGGTGCGCGCGACGAGCCAGCGATCGAGCGGTCGCAGCTCCGCGCCGGCGACGCCGCCGGCGAGATCCTCGTAGCGGGGGCGGAAGCCCTCGATCCCGGCGTAGGTGACGAGGAACGACACGGAGTTCCACGTCGTGAGCAGCTTGCGCTTGACCACCTCGGCGGGGCCGAACCCGAAGCGGATGTTCTGGCTCGGCGGCTGCGCGCAGTACATCCAGCGCATCACATCGGCTCCCATCCGGGAGAACGCCTCGTCGGCGTCGATCGCGTTGCCGAGCGAGCCGTGCATGGCACGACCGTCCTCGTCGAGGAGCTTCTCGTACGAGAGCACCTGGCGGTACGGGGCGCGGCCCTCGAGCACGACCGACATGAAGAGCAGGGAGTAGAACCAGAGGCGGATCTGCTCGCGCATCTCCGACACCCAGTGGGCCGGGAACCACCGCTCCCAGTCGGAGTGATCGGGCAAGTCGGCGCCGGAGAGCCCCCGCGACGCCCCGGTCGCGTAGCCAGCCTCGACCCGGGTCGGGTTGCGCCAGCCGAGCGTCGCGAACGGGACGATGCCCGCGTCGAGCCAGACGTCCCCGACCTCGGGAATCCGGCGGACGCTCCCGCCGCAGCTCTCGCAGCGGATCGTGACCTCGTCGATCCAGGGCCGGTGCAGCTCCTCGAGCCCCTCGAGGCCGGCGGTCGCGCGCTCCTTCAGCTCGGCGAGCGACCCGATCACGTTCAGCTGCCCGCAGTCGCAGGGGTAGAACGGCAGCGGCAGGCCGAAGTAGCGCTGGCGAGAGATGTTCCAGTCGTCCATGTTCCTGAGCCAGTCGTCCATCCGCTTGCCGAAGTAGTCGGGCGTCCACTCCACGGCGGCGTTCGCCTCCAGCAGCTGCGGCCGGACCTGGTCAGCCGAGATGAACCAGTCGTCCGTGAGCCGGAAGATGAGCGGTGTCTCGCAGCGCCAGCAGAACGGGTAGCGGTGCTCGATCTCGCCGGCCTCGACGAGGAGCGCCCGCTCGCGGAGGTCGTCGACGATCCGGTCTGCGGCCTCCACCGTCGAGAGCCCGCCGAGCCACCCGTAGCTCTCGTAGAAACGGCCGGCCTCGTCGACCGGGGCGAGTATCGGCAGGCCGTGGACCTTGGAGAGCTCGAAATCCTCGCCGCCGCAGCCGGGCGCGATGTGAACGATCCCGCTGCCCTCCTCGAGCGAGACCTCGTCCCAGGGGATCACGCGGTGCCCGACGTCGCGTGCGGCCGGAAGCGCGTCGAACGGCCCCGTGTACGCGAGCCCGACGAGCTCCGACCCCTTGACCACCCGCACGGGCTCCGCGTCCGGGTAGCGGGCGGCCGCGACCCAGTCGCCGCCCGGAAGCAGCGCGTAGTCGGCGTCCGGGAGCACGGCGGCCGCCACGTTCGCGGGTAGCGTCCAGGGCGTCGTCGTCCAGACGACGAGCGCCTCCCCGTCCCGCCCCGCAAGCGGGAAACGGACGAACAGGGAGGGATCGGTCTTGTCGAAGTAGTAGCCGGCGAGCTCGTGCTGCGAGATCGACGTCCCGCAGCGCGGGCACCACTCCGTCGAGCGGTGCCCCCGGTAGAGCCAGCCGCGCTCGTGGACGATCGCGAGGAATCGCCAGATGTACTCGATGTTCGTATCCGAGAACGTGTAGTAGTCGTTCCCCCAGTCCATCCACATGCCGAGCCGCTTCGACTGCTCGGTGATCACCCCGGCCGACCAGGCGACCTTGTCGCGGCAGCGCCTCGAGAACTCGGCGAGGCCGAATTCCTCGATCTCCCGCTTCGAGTTCAGCCCGAGCTCGCGCTCGACACCGACCTCGACCCAGAGCCCCTGGCAGTCGAAGCCGTTCTGGTAGCGCTGGTGGTAGCCGCGCAGCGCCTTGTAGCGCTGGAACACGTCCTTGAGCGTGCGGCCCCACATGTGGTGCACGCCCATCCGCTTGTTCGCGGTGATCGGGCCGTCGATGAAGCTCCAGACCGCGCCGTCCGCGTTGCGCTCCCGCAGCCGCTCGAACACGCGGTGCTCCTCCCAGAACGCCAGCACCTCCTGCTCGAGCGCAGCATGATCGGGAACGGATGGGAGCCGCTCGAACACGGCGTCAGTCTAACCGGGGGATTTTTCGCGCCCGCCGGTTCGTTGTCATCTGCAAGAAACCGAATCGGAGGCCGCATTGACTACCACAGTGACAACGTCCACGTTCGACTCGGAGGTGCTCGCCAGCGAGCAGCCGGTGATCGTCGATTTCTGGGCCGAATGGTGCGGGCCGTGCCGCGCCGTGGCGCCTGTGCTCGACCGGATCGCGGAGGAGCGCACGGAGCTGAAGGTCGTCAAGGTGAACATCGACGAGGAGCCCGACCTCGCGCGCCGCTACGGCGTGATGAGCATTCCCACGATCATCCTGTTCGAGGCCGGCGAGCCGGCCGCCGCCGCCGTCGGCGCGCAGCCCAAGCAGATGCTCGAGCGCAGCCTCGGGCTCGTGGCCGCGTAGACGTCCCCCTTCCCTCCGCGCGGGGCGGCGGCCCCCCCCCCCCCCCGGGCCGGGGGAGGGGGGGGGGGGCCCCCCCCCCCCCCCCGGCCCCCCCCCCGCCCGCCG
>CAYJLE010000001.1:131550-150453 GCA_964370985.1 uncultured Gaiellales bacterium
GCCGCGTAGACGTCCCCCTTCCCTCCGCGTGGGGCGGCGGCACCGCCGCCCCGCGTTCCGTACGATCGGGGCGTGCGACACCAGCTCGCCTCGATCCACGAGCTCGCCCGGATCGAGCTGCTCGCCGGGCTCCCGGGCGAGACGCTGGGCCAGCTCGCCGGACGGATGATCCGTCGCACGCTCGCGCCGGGCGACACGATTCTCGAGGGCGCGGACACCCACGGATGCTTCCACGTCGTCGTCTCGGGCATGCTCGGCGGCGGCGGCCGGACGCTGCGGCCGGGCGACACGCTCGGCGGGTTCGAGCCGCTCGACGCGACCGTGCGCGCGATCACGCCCGCGATCGTCGCGAGCTGCGACGACGCCACGTTCGAGGAGCTCGTTCGCCCCGTGCTCGGCACCGGGCCGGGCTGAGCTTAGCCCGCCGGGCTCAGCCGTCCCGGCCCGCCCGTTCGAGCACGGCGTCGGAGAGTGCGGGCCAGGCGCTCGCCGCCCAGTCGCCGAACTCGAGGTCGGTCAGGCAGGCGAGCGCGACGTCGGCGCGCGGGTCCACCCACACGAAGCAGCCGGAGCGGCCGAAGTGCCCGAACGTCTCGGGCGAATTGGCCGCGCCGGTCCAGTGGGGGCTCTTGCCGTCGCGCAGCTCGAACCCGAGGCCCCAGTCGTTCGGGTCCTGGCGGCCGAACCCGGGAAGCACCCCCGCGAGGCCCGGGAACGCGACCGCGGTCGCCTCGGCCAGGGTCTCCGGCGCCACGAACGCGGGACGCAGGAGCTCGTGCGCGAACGCGAGCAGGTCGCGCAGCGGGCCTGCCGCGCCCCAGGCGGGCGAGCCCCGAAGCTCGGTGGCGACCATCCCCGCCGGCTCGAGCACCGCGCCGCGTAGGTAGTCGCGAAACGGCATCCCGGCCCGTTCCGCGAGCAGGTCGGCCACGAGCTCGTAGCCCGCGTTCGAGTAGATCCGCCGCTCGCCGGGCGGTGCAAGCGGCGGCCCCGGGTCCGGGGGCAGACCGGAGGCGTGAGCGAGCAGGTGGCGGACGGTCGAGCCCGGCGGCCCAGCCGGGTCGTCGAGATCGAGCGTCCCCTCCTCCGCCGCCACGAGCACCGCGCCGGCGGTCAGGAGCTTCGTCACCGAGGCCCACGGGAACACGCGGTCCGGGTCGCCGCGGGTTCCGAGGAGCGCCCCGCCGGCGAGGACGCCGGCGGCGACGTAACCGGCGGGCCACGCGTCGATCGCCTCGAGCGCGGAGCGTGGGCCAGCCGTGTCCATGACGCGCCTGATAGTACTTACGGGGTGCAGCGCCAACGGGTCTTCTCCGGGTCGCCCTACGAGGCCATCGCCGGGTACTGCCGGGCAGTCCGGGTCGGCGACCGGATCTTCGTCGCCGGCACGGCGCCGATCATGCCGGACGGCGCCGACCCTCCGCCGGACGCCTACGGTCAGTCGAAGCGCTGCATCGAGATCATCGCAGCGGCGTTGGCCGAGGCCGGGTCGGGCCTCCAGGACGTCGTCCGCACCCGCGCCTTCCTGGTGCGCCCGGAGGACTTCGACGGACTCGCCCGGGCGCACGGGGAGGCGTTCGCCGACGTTCGCCCGGTGAACACGACCGTGCTGGCCGGGCTGCTCGACCCGCGCTGGCTCGTCGAGATCGAGGTCGAGGCGGTCGTCGGCGGCCCGTAGCGGCTCCGGCTGCCGCCATTACGCATGATCGGGCCCGGAGAGCGGGTGCCGGCGGCGCGGGTGTGGACCGGCGCGGCGGACAGGCAGGGCATCACGCTCGAGGGGCTGGCGGCCGCGGGGCCGTTCCTGCTCCTCTTCTACCTCTACGACTGGACCGGCACCTGACAGGACGAGCTGACGATCCTGCGTGACAGGAGGGGCGAGTTCGACGAGGCGGGCGTGCGGGTGTTCGGGATCTCCCGCGACAGCCCCTGGTCGCACGCGGCCTGGACGCAGGTGCTCGACCTGACGTTCCCGCTGCTCTCCGACTGGAACGGCGAAGCCGTTCGCGCGTTCGGGGTCGGCCACGAGGACCGCGGCATGCGCGAGATCCCGACCAGGAGCGCCTTCCTCGTGGACGGAGACGGCATCATCCGCGGAGCATGGATGTACGAGCCGAGCGAGGTGCCCGACTTCGACGCCTTGCTCGCCGCCGCCCGCTCGCTCTCGTAGGGCTCTACGCGGCCGCCGCCGTCGCGGCGACGGCCCCGGGCATCGGCAGCTTCCGCTCGGCGTTCGTCGCCGGAGGCGCCGCCGGTCTCGGCGAGGCCGCCGGCGGCGACCACCTGCAGTCCGTCTACCGCTTCTGGCTGGTCGGGCGCCAGCTCGAGCGCGGAGCGGCCCCGTGGCGCGACCCGTACACGTTCCAGCCGCTTGTCGCGGATCAGCCGAGCCTCGCGGGCTGGCCGTTCGGGCTCCCGTTCTGGCCGCTCGAGGCCGCGTTCGGCCCGGTCGTCGCCTGGAACGTGCTCCTGCTCGCGGTGATCGTCGCGGCCGGCCTCGCGACCTACGGCTGGCTTCGCCTCCTGCGCCTACCGGTGGCTGCCGCGACGATCGGCGGGCTCGCGTTCGCGCTCGCCCCCTACCGGCTCGCCCAGAGCGGCGGCCATCTGCTCGGCTGGGCAGCGGTCTTCTTGCCGCTCTCGCTCTGGGCGTACGAGCGCGCGCGGATCGCCTCCGGCCCCGCGAGCCGCCAGGCGTGGGGAGCGCTCGCGGCCGGGTCGCTCGTTTCGATCCCGCTGTCGGGTCAGGTGCACCTCGCGCTCGGGGCCGTGCCGTTCGCGCTCGCCTACGGGGCGCTTCGCCACCGGCGCGGGCCGTTCCTCTGGCTCGTCGCCGCCGCGGCCGCGTCCGTCGCGCTCGGCCTCTTGATCCGGGAGACGGTGATCCTGGAGTCGGCCGCGGCGGGGGGCCGCACACTCGACCAGGTGCGGATGTTCCAGGCGGGGTGGCTCGACCTCGTCGACCGCTTCCGCGGCGACAAGGACCTCGAGCAGTACGTCTTCGTCGGCTGGCTGACGCCGCTCGCTGCGCTCGCGGGGATCGCGCTCGCCTGGCGCCGGCGACCCCGGCTGGCGGCGCTGCTCGGCCTAGCCGCGGTGCTGCCGCTCCTGCTGGCGCTCGGGACGAACCTCCCGACGTACGAGCTGCTCTGGCGCCACGTCCCCGGGTTCGGCTACCCGCGCGTGCCCGGACGGCTCATGCCGATCGCGAATCTCGCGTTTGCCGCGCTCGTTGCGGTCGCGGCCGCCCGGGCGCTCCGCCGGGCGGGCCCGCGCTGGAGCGCCGCCGCCTTCGCCGCTGCGCTGCTCCTCGTCGCGGGAGATCTACTGGTGCTGCCGCTGCGCGCCACCGCAGCCGACCCGGGCAACGGCGCCTACCGCGCGCTCGCGCGGGAGGCGAGCCCCGGGCGGGTCGTCGAGCTGCCCCTGTTCGAGCCCGGCATCCACCACGGGAGCATCTACCACTACTACGCCATGCAGGCGCCGCGCGAGCGCCCGAGCGGCTACTCGTCGCTCGCTCCGGCGGTCGCCTACGGGTTCTTCTGGGACCTGAACCGGCTCAACTGCGGCGTCGACCTCCCCGGCGACTGGAACCGCCTGCGGGCCCTCGGCGTGCGTACCCTGCTCTTCCACGCGGGCGCGTACGCGCAGTCGGGCCGTCCGGGCGCCTGGTTCGCCTGGCAGCTCCTACAGCGGCGGGGCTACCGTTCGTCCGCTCGGGGCGGCCGCGTCTGGGCGTTCCCGCTGGTCGCACGATCCGGGAGCCCCGTGGAGCTGGCCCCGGTGCCAGAGCCGGACCGCTCGGCACCCGTGTTCTGCGAGGGCTGGGCCGGCTGGACGATGAAGGAGCGCGACGCGCCCCTGTGGGTGTTCGGTGAGACCGACCTGGAGATCGAGGTCGCAGCGCCGAAGGCGATCCCGGCGGTCGTGCGAGTCGACGGCGGGCAGCCTCGCCGCTTCGAGGTCGATCCGAGCGTCACGCTCGTCGTCGAGTTGCGCGGCAACCGCTGGCACCGGCTCCACTTCCAGGTCGGGGCGCTGCTCGACACGTCGCCGCCCCAGGGGCTCGAGATCGTCCGTATCACCTACCGGCGCGGGGACACCGAGACGGAGCTGGCCCCGTAGAGCGGCGGGCGGCGCCGCTACAGGCCCATCGAGTGGAAGCCCGAGTCGACGTACAGCGTCGTCGCGGTGACGTTCGCTGCGCCGTCAGACAGCAGGTACGCCGCCGCGGCGCCCACGTCCTCCGCGCCGATGTTGCGACGCAGCGGCGAGCGCTCCTCGACGATCGCCTCCATCGTCGGAAAACCCGGGATCGAGCGGGCTGCCAGGGTGCGGACCGGGCCGGCCGAGACGGCGTTGACGCGGATGTTCTTCGGCCCGAGCTCCCAGGCGAGGTAGCGGATCGACGCGTCGAGCGCGGCCTTCGCGACTCCCATCACGTTGTAGTGGGGGACGGCGCGCTCGCCGCCCAGGTAGGTCATGGTCAGGATCGAGCCGCCGCCGGCGGCCTCCATCAGCGGCTCGGCCGCCCTGGCGCAGGCGACCAGCGAATACGCGCTCACGTCGAGGGAGAGCCAGAAGCGGTCGCGGGGCGTGTCCGCGAACCGCCCCTCGAGATCGGCGGCGTCCGCGTACGCGACCGCGTGGACGAGCACGTCGAGCTCGCCGCCGAACGCGTCGCCGACCTCGCGGAAGACCCGCTCGACGTCCTCGTCGGAGCGGACGTCGCACTCGGTCACGAGCGGGCTGCCGACCGTGTCCGCGAGCTCGCGGACGCCCGAGGCGATCCGCTCGCCCTGGTAGGTGAACGCGAGCGACGCGCCCTCGTCCGCGAGCCGTTGCGCGATCGCCCAGGCGATCGAGCGCTTGTTGGCGACGCCGAGGACGAGGCCGCGCTTGCCGTCGAAGAGCCCACCCACGGCCGGCAGTCTATCCGGCCCGCACAGCGGGCCGGCCAGACGTGTAGGGGCGGGCCCTGGCCCGCCCTTGATGTGAACGGACGCGCTCCGGGCCGATGGACCCCCGCCCGATCCGCCGGCGAAGGGGAGGGGCTCGCGCTACGGCGCCAGCGGCAGGCGCACCCGGATATCGAGCCCCCCTGCCGGCGCCGCGCCGAGGGCGACCTCGCCGCCGTCCGAGGAGACGAGCCGATCCACGATCGCGAGTCCGAGGCCGGAGCCGCCGGCGGAGCCGCCGGCTCGCCAGAAGCGGTCGAACGCGCGCGCCCGCTCTTCCTCGGAGAGCCCGGGCCCCTCGTCGACGACGTGGAGCTCGGCGAATCGCCCGGCTGGAGCGGCAGAGACCGCGATCGTGCCGCCGGCCGGGGAGACCTCGAGCGCGTTCGCGAGCAGGTTGTCGAGCACCTGCTCGAGCCTCCCCGGCGTGGCGAGCACGCACAGGCTCGGAGGGACGTTCCCGGCCAGCACCACCCGCTGCTCCTCGGCCAGCGCCGACCAGGCGTCGAGCCGCTCGTCGACGATCGCCCCCACCTCGATCGGCTCGGGATGCGCGGTCGTGGAGTCGGTGCGGGCGAGCGCGAGCAGACCGTCCACCAGCCGCGACAGGCGCCCGACCTCGGCGAGCGCAGCGTCGAGGTCGGGACGGCCGTCCGGCGCGACGGCGCCCTCGAGATTCTCGAGGCGAAGGCGAAGGGCCGCCAGCGGCGTTCGGAGCTGGTGGGAGGCGTCAGCAACGAAGTCCTCGCGCGAGCGAATCAACTCGTCGAGCTTCCCGACCGTCTCGTTGAAGCTGGCCGCGAGCGAGCGCACCTCGGACGGCCCTTCCCCCTCGGGCGCCCGCGCCGTGAGGTCTCCGGCGCCGGCCGCGGCGGCGGCGCGCTCCACCCCGGCGAGCGGGCGCGCGATCGAGAGCGCGAGCCGCATCCCCACGGCGGCGACCGCGGCGAGAACGACGACGGACACCGAGGCGAGGATGAGCCAGTACCGCCGCACGCGCTCCTGCACGACGGAGAGCGGATACGTGACCCGCACTGCGCCGTACACGGATCCGCTCGAGGCAACGGGGACCGCGACGTAGAGGAGGTCGGCACCGAGCGTGTCCGAGCGGCGGACGCCGGTGACGACCTCGCCGGTGGCGAGCGAGCGCGCGAGCTCCGGACGCGACGCGAACGACCGGGAGGGCCCGCCGGGGTCGGCGGAGTCGACGACCGACAGGCCCTCCGCGTCCACGACGACCACCCGGGCGCCGGTGTCTTCCTCGTAGCCGGTCACGATCTCCTCGAGGCTCGCCCGGGAGATGCCGGGCCGGCCGCCGAGCAGGTCCTCCGCGAACGTCGTTAGGACGACGGCGTCGCGCTCCACCTTCGCCGTCAGGTCCTGGCGCTGGTTGTGGGAGTAGGACAGCCCGAGCGGCACGACGAGAACGGCGAGCACGCAGGCGGTCAGCGCCAGGTAGCTCGCGAGGAGCCGGCGGCTCATCAGCCAGGCTCGACGAGGCGGAAGCCGACCCCGCGCACGGTCTCGATCCAGCGTGGGTCGCCGAGCTTGCGCCGCAGCGCCGCCACGTGGACGTCGATCGTCTTCGTGTGCCCGTACCAGTGGGTATCCCAGACCGCCTCGAGGATCCGCTGTCGGCTGAAGACCGTGCCGGGGTCGGACGCGAGCAGCGCGAGCAGGTCGAACTCCTTCAGGGTCAGCTCGAGCTCCCGCTCGCCCAGCCGCGCCCGCCGCGTGCGCACGTCGATCGAGAGCGCTCCGGCGTGGAGCGAACCCCGGTCGTCCGGCCGTACGGAGGTGCGCCGGGTGACCGCCCGGATCCGCGCAACGAGCTCGCGGAAGCCGAAGGGCTTGACGATGTAGTCGTCCGCGCCGAGCTCGAGCCCGAGCACACGGTCGAGCTCCTCCCCCTTCGCGGTCACCATGATCACCGGAACCCGCGAGCGCGCGCGCAGCTCGCGGCACACGTCGAAGCCGTCCATGTCGGGCAGCCGCAGGTCGAGCAGGATGACGTCGGGCTCGGCCGCTCGGAGCGCATCGCCGCCGGTCGCCACGCGCGCGACCTGGAAGCCCTCCCGCTCGAGACCCCGAGCGAGCGGCTCGGCGATCGAGTCCTCGTCTTCGACGATCAGGACCTTCACGGTGGCATTCTCGCTGCGGTCGCGGGGATCCGCCCGCCGCCTGGCGAAGTCTTTACCGATCCCTCGCCGAACCTTGCGAGCGCCTGGCCCGCGCCTTCCCCGCGCCGGCCTATCGTCGGTGACGACCCGACCCCGGAGGGACGACATGAAACGACGGCACACGCTTGCGATCTCCCTGCTTCTCGGCACCGCCCTCGCGGCCGGCGCCCTGGCGACCGCGAAGACGCTCGAGGTCGGGGAGTCGTCGGAGGCACGCGTCTCCGACGCGGAGATCGCGGCCGAGACGGCGCGCCTGGACGACCTGGAGGCATCGCTGCGCGCGTCGCTCGCGGCGCAGCCGCCCGAGCCGACCGTGGCAACCGCGGTGGCGCAGAGCAGCGTTCCGAGCTGGCACGAGGACGACCGCGAGGACGAGGACGAGGACGAGGAGAGAGGCGACGAGCGCTGGCACGACGACGACGACGACGAGGGCCCGGAGCACGATGACTAGCCACGTCGTGCGTCTCTACGCGCTCGCGATGACGATCGCCGTGTTCTTCGTCCTCTGGGCAGCGATCGCGGCTCGCCCCTGGCAGGAGCACGGGCCGTCCCGCGATCCACGGCTCGACGCTCTCGCGGCCCGCGAGCAGCGCCTGCAGTCCCTGGCGGCAAGGATCTCGTCCGCCTCCCGCCCGGGTGAAGACGCGACCCCCGCCGTGCAGCTCACGGCGCTACCGCCGGTGACCGCCACGAGGAGCTCGTGATGCTCCGCCACACGTTCGAGGCAATGGGTACCGAGGTGGAATGCCTCGTGGAGGCCGATGCCCCGCCCCGGGCCCGGGAGGCGCTCGACGCGGCGGAGGCGGAGGTCAGGCGGCTCGAGGCCACGCTTTCCCGGTTCTCCCCGGACTCCGAGCTGTCGCGGCTGAACCGGGAGGGGCGGATCGTGGCCGGCCCCGACCTCATCCGGGTCGTCGAGCTTGCGCTGGCCGGGAGAGCCTCGACGGCCGGGCGTTTCGATCCGACGGTGCACGGCGCGGTCGTCTCGGCGGGCTACGACCGCACGTTTTCCGAGGTCGCGGCCGCACCGGCACGCGGCAACGACCCGTCGGACCGCTGCGAGGGACGTGTTCATGTTGACCGCGAGCGCGGGGAGATCCGCCTCGACCCGGGAGTCAGGCTCGACCTGGGCGGCATCGCCAAGGGCGACGCGGTCGATCGGGCCTGCGCGCTTCTCGGCGTTGCCGGGCCCTGCCTCGTCAACGCTGGCGGCGACCTCGCCGTCCACGGCGTGCCACGCGCCGGCGCGTGGCCGGTGTCGGTCGAGACGCCAACGGGCTCGGTCACGCTCGCAGTCCGGCGGGGCGGAGTAGCCACGTCGGGCCGCGATCGCCGCCACTGGCGCTGCGGCAGCGAGGAGCGCCACCACCTGATCGACCCTACGACCGGGCGACCCTCCGCCTCCGACCTCCTGCGTGTGACGGTCGCCGCCGGGACGGCGACGGAGGCGGAGGTGCTGGCGAAGAGCCTCTTCCTCGCCGGGGCGGACCGGGCGGCAGCCGCGTGCGACACGACCGGCACCCCCTGCGTCCTGGTCACGCTCGACGGACGCACGATCCTCACCGGCGGTCTCGCATGAGGGCCGACCCGACCTTCTGGACGCTGGCGCGGGCCAGCGGCCTGACCGCGTACGTCCTCCTCACCGCCTCGGTTCTGGTCGGGCTCGCAGCGAAGGCGAGGCCGTTCGGAGCGGCGCTCAGACCGGCAACCGCGATCGATCTCCACCGGTTCCTGAGCCTGCTCGGCGTCGGCGCGGTCGCTATCCACGGCGTCACGCTCGCCGCCGACGCTGCCTCGCCGGTCTCCTGGCCCGCGCTGGTCGTTCCGGGGCTCTCGTCGTACCGACCGTTCTGGACCGGGCTCGGCGTGCTCGCTGCAGAGCTCGCGCTCCTCGTCGCGGTCTCGTTCTCGGTCCGCCGGCTGATCGGCTCGAAGGCCTGGCGGCGGCTGCACTGGAGCGCCTACGCGGTCTTCGCCGCCGCGACCGCGCACGGGCTGATGGCGGGGTCGGACAGCGGTCGCGGCTGGGGGCTCGCCCTCTACGCCGGCTCGCTGGGCGCGGTCGGCGCTGCCACCGCCTGGCGACTCCTCGCTCCGCCGGCAAGGCGTGCCCGGCCGCCCTCGCGACGCGTACCCTCAGGTTGATGACCGGCTCGAGAGGACGCGTCGCTCTCCTGCTCGCCGTCGCCGTCCTCGCTGCTGCGGCGGCAGCCGCGGCCAGCCTGCTCCTGCTCGCAGTCTCGGACACGAGCGACGAGCCCGTGGGCAAGCTCAGGCCGCGAGCGGCCTCGATCATGGTCACAGCGCCTCAGCCGGAGACACCCGCCGGCAGCGTCACCGGTAGGAGCGACGACGACGAGCACGAGGAGCACGGCGAGGACGCCGACGACTGACCCGCTCCGCGCCGGGTACCCTCCATACGGTGCGGGTCGCCGTCGTCACCGGAGGCTCGAGCGGCATCGGAGCGGCGCTCGCGCACCGTCTCGCCGCGCGCTCGTACCGCTGCGTGCTGCTCGCCCGCGGGCGCGAGCGGCTCGAGCGGCTGGCCGGGGAGATCGACGGCGAGGCCGAGGCCTGCGACGTCGCCGACCGCGCCGCGGTCGAGGCGACCGCCCGGCGAATCGCGGAGCGGCATCCGGCCGTCCACCTGCTCGTGAACAACGCGGGCGTGCCCGGGCGTGCCGGGTTCCTCGAGCTCGAGCCCGAGCGAATCGAGGAGGTCATGCGGATCAACTACCTCGGCGGCATCTGGTGCCTGCGCGCGTTCCTGCCCCTGCTCGAGGCCGGAGCGCCGTCCGCGGTGGTCAACGTGGCCTCGGTCGCGGGCACCGTCTCGGGGGGCCCGAGCGGCCCCTACTCGGCCTCGAAGCACGCGCAGGTGGCCTTTTCCCGAACCGTGAGCGCCGAGCTGGCCCCGCGCGGGATCCGCACCGTCACGGTCAATCCGGGCCTGACCGACACGGAGGGGTTCCCGCAGGATCGCTTCCTCGACCACCCCGTGTGGCGCCACGCCGTCGTCTCCGCCGAGCGCGTGGCCGCGGCGATCGTGGACGCTCTCGACAGCGGCCGGCGCGAGGTCTTCGTGCCCGGCTACTACCGGGCAGCGACGGCACTCCAGGGGCTCGCCCCGGGCACCGTCACCCGGCTCGCCTCGCGACGCCCACCGGGCCGCTACACTCGAGACAGGTGAGACGAGCAGACGAACCCCGTCCCGACGAGTATCGCCGGGCCGCGGAGTTGCGAGAGGAGCTCAGGCGCTTCCTGCGCGTCAGCGAGCGCGCCGCCCGGGGCAACAAGCTCACCCCGCAGCGCTACAGCCTGCTCCTGATGATCAAGGGCGCGCCCGACGGGAGCGAGCACTCGACCGTGACGGCGCTCTCCGAGCGCCTCCAGCTCGCCCAGAGCACGGTCACGGAGCTCGTCCGGCGCGCCGAGGACGCGGGTCTGATCCACCGGGAGCCGTCCCCGCGTGACGGCCGCGTGGTCTTCCTCAGCCTCACCGTCGAGGGGGAGCGTAGGCTCGCCGCGACGGTGCGTGAGCTCGGCCCGGAGCGCAAGCGCCTGGAGGCGCTCTTCGCCGCGCCCGGCGGGCGGCAGCGCCGATCGTGACGCGCGTCGCGGCGGGGCTCGCCACGGCGAGCACCACCGCTGCCGCGGTCGCGGACGCGGCGGCGCAGGTTTCCGCCGGGCTCGAGGGCCGCAGCGCCGACCTGGCCTTCCT
Source organism: uncultured Gaiellales bacterium (assembly GCA_964370985.1). Lineage (GTDB taxonomy): Bacteria > Actinomycetota > Thermoleophilia > Gaiellales > Gaiellaceae > JAHDVS01. The sequence goes on from CAYJLE010000001.1 coordinate 142,410, forward strand.
GTTCCTCACGCCCGACCACCTCGCCACGGCCGACGAGGCGGCGGCGGCAGTGCGCGAGACGCTCGGGCCGCGGCATCTGCTCGGGTGCGTGGCTCAGGGGGTGATCGGGGGCGGAAGAGAGCTCGAGAACGGCCCGGCCGTGGCGCTCTGGGCGGCCTCACTTCCGGGCGCGAAACTCCTTCCCTTCCATGTCGCCCCGACCGGTGACGGGGAGGGCGTGGCGCCGAACAGCCTCCCGGATCTCGCCGGCGCAGATCTCGTCACGCTCCTCCTCGACCCGTTCTCGCTGCCGGCCGCGGGGCTGCTCGACCGGCTCAACGCGGACTACCCGGGCGTCCCCGTGGTCGGCGGCATCGCGACCGGCGGCGGGGAGCCGGGAAGCCAGGCCCTTCTCCTCGACGGTGCACTCGAGGGGGGCGGTGCCGTCGGCGTCGCGCTGTCCGGAGTCGCCATCCGTGCCGTCGTCTCCCAGGGCTGCGCGCCGCTCGGCCCGGACTCGGTGATCACCCGCGCGGAGGGCAACGTCATCTTCGAGCTGGCCGGGATGCCCGCGCTCGAACGGCTCCGCGGCGTGATGGGCGGCCTGCCGCCGGATCAGCGCCTGCTCGCCGCACGAGGCCTGCTCGCCGGTCTCGTGATCGACGAGAACCGGCCCGAGTACGGGCGCGGCGACTTCCTGATGCGGGGGATCCTCGGCGCAGACGAGGAAAGCGGCGCGATCGCGATCGCCGAGCAGGTGCGGGTCGGCCAGACCCTGCGGTTCCACGCGCGCGACGCGGAGTCGGCCGACCGCGACCTCAGGCTGGCGCTCGACGAGACGCTCGACGCGCTCCCGGGCCGTCCCGCGGGAGCGCTCCTGTTCACGTGCAACGGGCGCGGGACGGGCATGTTCGGCGGGCCCGACCACGACGTCGGCGCCGTCTGCGCCGCGCTGGGGGCACCGGCGCTCGCGGGCTTCTTCTGCGGCGGCGAGATCGGGCCGGTCGGCGGACGGACGTTCCTGCACGGCTTCACGGCCACGATGGCCGTGTTCGCGTCGGAGGCGGCCGATAGCTAGAGGCCGGCGCGGCGGGTCAGGCGGAGAGCGAGCCTCCCGAGCGTCCCGCCCACCACCGCGTCGAGCACGTAGTGGTTCGCGGTCACGAACACGATCGCGGTCACGAGCAGCGGGTACCCCGGGGCGAGCCGACGCACGAGCGGGCTCGCGCTCGTCTCCCGCAGGCCACGAGCCGTGACGACCGCGATCGTCACGTGGATGCTCGGCATCGCCGCCAGGGGGTGGTAGAGCTTCTCGATCAGACCACTGTCGAGGTCGACGCCGCTCACCACCGCGACCGTGTCGACCAGGTGCTCGAGCTTGCGCGGCGGGGCGACCGGGAAGAGCAGGAAGATCGGCTGCGCCCCCAGCATCGCGACCACGGCCGCCCGGCGGTAGCGGTGAAACCGGCGGTCGCGGCGATGGAACAGCCGCATCAGCCACGCGACCGTTAGGCCCACGTTGAGTGTCGCGTAGCCGAGGTTGAGCGCGATCACGAGGCGCCGCTGCGGTAGCACCGCCCGCTGGAGCGCCGGCTCCACGTGGATGCCGAGCCGCCGCTCGAGCGCCACGATCCGACGCGCGTTGTGCTCGGCCCGCTCGCGGCCGTCGCCGCGGAGCGCGGCGTGGCGCACGAGGAGGTACACGGCGTACACGCCGAGGCCGATCGCGATCTCGCGACCGACCGAGAACCGCCGCGCTCTCCCCTCCCTGACCGGCACCGGCCAAGTCTTTACTATCTGGCGACCGGGCGCGCCGCGCGCGATACTCCTGGTCGCAGATGGGACACCGCTGGCAGACAATCCTCCGGCTTGCGATCGGGACGGCGGCAACCGTGGCCTTCCTGCTGCTGTTCCTTCGTATCGCGCACCTCGGCGACGCGTGGCGCGAGATCATGAGCCTGCCGTGGTGGTCGGCTGCCGCGGCCGTCGGCTTCGTCGTCCTGAACAGCGCGTTCATCGCGCTGCGCTGGCGCTACCTGTTCTCGGCGGCCCGCTACCGGACCGGCCCCGGGCGGCTGTTCACGGTCTTCTGCGTCGGAGCGGGCGCGAACAACGTCCTGCCGGCCCGCGGCGGCGACCTCCTCCGGATCGAGTCGGTTCGCCAGCACTACCGGATACCGCCGTTCGTGACCGCGGGCACCCTGTTCGCGGAGCGCCTCCTCGACGGCGTCGTCCTCTCGGTCTGGATCCTGGTCGGCGCTCTCCTGAGCGGCCAGACCGGGATCCTCCTGCTGGCCGGGGTCGGGCTCTCCGCCGGCTGCACGCTCGGCGTCGTGATCGTCGGCCTCGCGGCGCGCAAGCCCGAGCGAGCCGAGGAGCTGGTCTGGAAGTGGACGAAGCGACTCCCCGGCCAGTGGCACGTTCGTGCGGGGCGCTGGACCGCGAACTTCGTCGAGGGCCTCGGCGCGTTCCGCGCCCGCCGTCCACTCCTGCGGGTGCTCTGGACCTCGGTCGCGATCTGGCTCGCCGACCTCGGGATGTACTGGGTCGTCGGCCTCGGCTTCGGGGTCGGCCTCGACGCGGGTGGCTACCTCCTCCTCGAGGGGGTCGGCAACCTCGCCCTGGGCGTCCCGGCGACCGCGGCGGGCCTCGGGTCGTTCGACTACCTGACTCTGGTCTCCGCCCGGGAGCTGGGCGTACCCGAGAGCCTCGGAACGCCGTACGTGCTGACCGTCCACGCAATGGTGGTGATCCCGGTGACGATCATCGGCGCGTTCTTCCTGCGCTCGGCCTTCCCGCGCGTGTTCCGCGTGCCCCGCTCCGAGCGGGTTCACGAGGTCTACCGCGAGGCGTAGCGCCTGCGCTACTCCGCTCGCGCGCTCTCGTGCTCCCGGGCAGAGCGGGCGATCAGGGGGTCGAGGGCGACCCGCTCCGCGTCGAGGACGAGCGTCCGCCGGTCAGACGTCCGCGCCAGCCGCAGGTCGAGCGCCCAGGCGAGCGCGTCGGACAGCCGGCGCCGCCGCGTCTCCTCGACCAGCAGGGCCTGGTCGGCCGGTCGGCCCTCCGACCTCGCACGCACCACCTCGGACGCCAGGGCCAGGTCGAGCTCCGACGTGCCGATGGTGGTGCGCCCCGCACGGGCGGCATCGAGCAGGCAGCGAGCAACGACCTGGCCGCAGGTGAGCGGCAGCGCGCGGCGCAGCGCGAGCAGCACCTGGCCGTCGACGTCCTCCGTCCGGGGGGCGAAGGGCTCCCCGAACGCGAGCAGCGCGTGCGGCCGGCCCCGCGTGAGGGAGTCGTAGGCGATCGAGACGGCACGGAGACGCCCGGCCCGGCCGCGGCGGACGATCAGGGAGAGGCCGCGGCGGAGCGGGCCGATCGAGCCGTCCGGGCTCGGCCTGCCTTCGGGGAAGAACAGCATCGGCTCGCCCGAGCGGACGAGCTCGACGAGGTCGCGCACCTGCTCGCCCGCGAAGAGCGTACGCCGGCTCCACGCCTCGTCGAGCGCGGGCGCGGACAGCTCGTCGCGCGGGTAGACGCGCCAGAGCAGGTCGGCGAACTCGCCCTTCAGCGCGTCACGGGCCGTGAGCGGCCGGGGCAGCCCGACCTCGGCGGCTCGCTCCGCAAGCTCGGCGAGCGCCGCCTCGGGCACGACGTCGGCGAGCGGTGTCGAGTGCGGGAGCGACTCGAGCGCGCGCCCGAGCCGCAGCATGGTCGGGGTCGGATAGGGCAGTGGGTGAACCCGCACGCATGGCAGGATCCCACCCACGCGGATCGGGTACAGCAGCCGGCGGGCCCGAGGCGAGAGCCCGGGCGGGAAGCCCGCGAAGAAGCCCCTGTCGAACATGTCCTCCCGGGCCGCGAACCGCAGCCGTGGCCGCGATGGACGCCAGAGCCCGCCGGCGACGTACACGGCTGGGCAGATGAGCGGCACGTCGCTCTCGGCCCGGTGCGTCGCCACGAGAACGTCTCCCCTGCAAACCCGGAAGCCGGCGGCGCCCAGCACCTGAACGCGAAACGCCGCATGCACGTAGGCCCACATCCCGAGCGCGACGGCGCCGTAGAGGGGGTCGTATGCCGTCTCCCGCTGCGCTGACTCCCGCACGGCCGCGCACGGTAGCATTCCGAGGATGCCGCGCCTCCGACCCGGGGATCCCGCCCCCCTGTTCGAGCTCCCCGGCGTGGATGGCCTGCACCACTCGCTGGAGGACTTCGAGGAGCAGCCGGTGGCCGTCGTGTTCTCGTGCGTCCACTGCCCGTACGTGATCGCCTGGGAGGACCGCCTCAACGCGATCGCACTGGACTACGAGGGCCGCGCCGGCCTGATCTGCGTCAACTCGAACGACCACATCGGCGACAGCCTCGACCAGATGGCCGAACGGGCTCGCGACAAGGCGTTCGTCTTCCCGTTCCTGCGCGACGAGTCCCAGGCCGTCGCCGAGGCCTACCAGCCGGCGCGAACGCCCGAGGTGTTCCTGTTCGACGCTTCACGCCGTCTCGTCTACCACGGCGCCCCCGACTCGAACTACCAGGACGGAACCCGGGCGCAGCCCTACCTGCGCCAGGCGCTGGACGCCGTCCTCGCGGGGGAGACGCCGCCGGTGGTCGAGACGCCCCCGGTCGGGTGCACGGTCAAGTGGCGGTCGTGAGGGGCGACAGCGGCCGCTTCTCCGCCAGGTACCAGGCGATCGACAGGGTCAGACCGTAGTCCGAGCCCACGCGGCGGAGCCCCACGCCGGCCGTCTGGCCGCACTCGAGCAGGCGCGCGACCTCGGCCAGGGCCGCCTCCCTCATAGCGCCCTCGCAGCCGGCTCGCTGGAGGTAGAGCTCGAACGTGATGTCCTCGCGCTCGACCTCGACGCGCCGGACCGTGAGCTCGTTGACGTCGAGCAGGGCGCGGATGTCCTGGTCGGAGAGCACGCGCACGTGGCTCGGGTCACGCAGCCGCTCGAGGCGGTTGTGCGCGAGCGCCTCGAGCGGATCGGCCGAGGCGATCTGATCGGCGAGCACGAGCCGCCCGCCGACTCGGCACACGCGGACGAGCTCCGCGAGAACGACCTCGGGCCACTCGACATGGTGGATCGTCCGCACGGTCACGACGAGATCGAAGCTCTCGTTCCCGAACGGCAGCTTCGTCAGGTCGCCCTCGACGAACGTCACGTTCGGGATGTCCGCGGCGGCCCTGCGGGCATGCGCCAGCATCTCGGGAACGAGGTCCACGCCGACCACTTCGCGCACGAGCGGGGCGAGCGCAAGTGCGACCGGGCCGGTTCCGGTGCCGGCGTCGAGGGCGCGCTCGTCTCCACGCGGGGCGACGAACACAGCGAGGCGTTCCCGCAGCGGGGCCACGCGCTGCTCGCCGAGCTCGGCCAGCTGGTCGGCGGTTGCGGCGAACCGCGCCCTCGTCAGGTCTTCCTGCGTCATCTGCCGGTCTCGCGGGCGACGCAAGCGAGCGCGTCCTCCCGCGTCACGATCGTACCGGCGGCGCGCTCCTCCTCGATCAGCTCGAGCAGCCTCCCGATCTCGGGGCCGGGCGGCAATCCGAGCTCGTCGCCGCGGAGGAGCGGTGCCGGCGGGTCGGCCTCCCGGGCGGCCTCGACGGGGCCGAGCAGGTCGCCGGCGCCGAGGAACGCGAGCGCCTCGAGCGCCCACGGCTCCGTCGCCCGCCGGAAGCGGTGGATCTCCCGGGGCGAGGCATCGGCGGGACGGCCGGCTCGCAGCAGCGCCCGCGCGAAGCGCCGCTGCTCGTTCGACACGGGCAGGCGCTCGAGCGCCGGCCCGAGCGCGGCCACGAGCAAGAGGTCGGCGGGCGCTTCCCGCGGGAGTCGCTCGAGCGGCGCCGGGGAGCCGCCGAGGCGCTCGAGCAGCCCGAGCTCTGCGAGCCGCCGGTAGCCGTCGGCTGACAACCGCGCGAGCTCGGCGAGGATCCGCTCGCCGGCGGGGCTTGCGCAGAGCCCCGCGTCGCGGCGGACGAGCGCCTCCGTGGCGGGCTCGAGCCGGAAGCCGAGATCATCCTCGAGCCGAACAGCCCGCAGGAGCCGAAGAGGATCCTCCACGAACACGCGGTCGGAGACCGCGCGGAGTATCCGCGCGGAGGCGTCCGCACGGCCGCCGTGGGGGTCGATCGGCGCTCCGCCGGCGACGGGGACTGCGATCGCGTTGATCGTGAAGTCACGTCCGGCCAGGTCATCCTCGACGGTGCCCCGAAGCTCCGTGAAGTCGACCGTGCGCCCGTCCGGAAGCGCGACCCGCCAGGCGCCGTGGCGCTCCGAAAGCAGGAACGCGGCGCCCCCTGCGGCACCACGGTAGGCGCGCGCGACCCGCTGCGGCTCCCGGCAGGCGACGTCGATGTCGAGCACGGGGCGGCCGAGCAGCTCGTCACGCACGGCTCCGCCGACGACGTACGCCTCCTCGCCCGCGACCACGCCCCGGATCCGCTCAAAATCCATCGACGACCCGCCGGTCGGCGCGGCCCGGCCGCGAGTCGATCCCGCACACGAGCTCGTAGGTGATCGTGCCGAGGTGGCTCGCGTGCTCCTCCGCGGTGAGCCCGTCGCCGATCAGCGTGACGGGCGCGCCCGCCCCCTCGCCGGCCGCCAGCTCGACGGCGAAGGCGTCCATGGACACGGCGCCTAGCACCCGCCGCCGCTCCCCGGACACGAGCACCTGCGCGCCGGTGAGGCCGCGGCGGAAGCCGTCGGCGTAGCCGACCGGGACGATCCCGATCCGTGTCTCCCGGGCGGCAACGAAGCGACGGCCGTAGCCCGTGGCCTCGCCGGGCGTGAGCGTCTTCGCGAGCGCGACGTAGCTGCGCCAGGAGAGCACTGGCTCGAGCCCGTGACGCCCCGGGTTGTCGCCGAACGGAGAAAGCCCGTAGAGGGCGATTCCGCAGCGCACGGCATCGAAGCGGGCGGCCGGGAAGCGGAGCGTGCCGGCGCTGTTCGCGAGGTGCCGGAGCGCGCGGGGAAACCGGTTGGCGACCGCCGCGAACCGCTCGAGCTGGGCGAGGGCCGGGCCCGGGTCGGACTCGTCGGCGGTCGCGAGATGGCTCATCAGGCCAACCACCCGGCCGGGCGGGACGGCCTCCAGCTCGGAGGGGCTCATTCCCCAGCGGCCCATCCCGCTGTCGACCTTGACGTGCACGTCGAGCCCGTCGGGCAGGGCCGGCGTCGAGACGGTCACCTCGAGCCGGGTGTCGCGGGCGAGCCGCTCCTCCCCGGGAGCGAGCGGGCCGAGCACGACCAGCCGCACGTCCGGGTGGGCCCGGCGCAGGGCGGCGCCCTCCTGCACGGTGGCGACGCAGAGGGCGGCGGCGCCGGCCTCGAGCGCGGCCCGCGCGGCGTCCTGCGCACCGTGCCCGTAGGCGTCGGCCTTGACGACGGCCCAGAGCTCGGCCGGCGCGGCCGCCTCGCGCAGGTGCCGGACGTTGCGGCGCAGCGCGCCCAGGTCGATCGTGAGCTCGGAGCGTCGCACGGCGCAGGCGGCTCAGTCGCGGTCCTTGACCTCGATGCCCCCGAGCACGGCGACGAGCTTCATCGCGACCGCGGGGCCCTCGCCGGCCTCGACCTCGACGGTGCGGCCACCGAACACGGAGGCACCACTCATCGAGACCCGCGTCCCGGGCGCCACGACGATCTCGATCCCGCCGAAGACGGCGACGCCGGTCAGGCGCGCGCCGTCGGCCGGAGGGGCGCCGCGCAGGTCGAGCGTGCCGCCGCCGAACAGGGCGACGACGGTCTCCTTCGTCCAGCCGGGCGCGAACGCGTTCTTCTCGAATCCGCCGAACAGTGCGAGGTTCACGGTCACCTCCGGGGTCGCCGGTTGCCGCCCGCCACGATAGACGCAAGCGGGCTCAGCCTGGATCAGGAGAGCACGCGCGGCAGCGCGTCGCTGACGTCGCTCGCGATCAGCCCGGCGTAGCCGATCCGTTCGGCCGCAATTCCGGCGGCGAGCCCGTGGGCGACCGCGGCCGCGGTCGCCGCGCCCCGCGGGGCGACGCCCCGGGCGGGGCACGCGGCGCCGGGCCCCGGGAGTACGTAGCCGCGGCCGGCCGTCGCCCGGCCCG
>CAYJLE010000001.1:150463-280810 GCA_964370985.1 uncultured Gaiellales bacterium
GCCGCGGCGGGGGCGCCCGGGGGGGGGGGGGGGGGGGGGGGGGCCGGGGGGCGCCCCCCCCCCGCGACCCGCTGCTCGACGCCCCTGGCGAGGAACGCGGCGACGATCCCCGTGAGTACGTCGCCGCTGCCGGCCGTCGCCAGGCCCGGGTTGCCGAGGTCGGCGACGAGAACGCCCTGGCCGGGCGCGGCGACGATCGTGTCGGCACCTTTCAGGAGCACGGTCGCGCCCGCGTCGTCGGCGCCGGCGCGCGCGGAGTGGAGCCGACGCGCCGCCACGGCGGCGGAGCTGCTGCCGAGCAGGCGGCCGAGCTCGCCCGCGTGCGGAGTGAGCACGGTCGGCGCGTCCCGACTGAACACCCAGTCGAGGTGGCCGGCGAGGGCGAACAGCCCGTCCGCGTCGACCACGATCGGCAGGTCGAGCTGCTCGAGCAGCACCCGCGCGAGCTGCGCGGCGCCCGCGCTGCGTCCCAGGCCCGGCCCGAGCGCAACCGCCCGGGAGCGGCGAGCGAGCTCGAGGATCGCTCCGGCGGCCTCGGGCGTCAGGTTGCCCTCGCCGTCGTCGGGGCACGCGTGCGTCATCACCTCGAGCGTGCGGCTCGCGACGACCGGGTAGATGCCGGCGGGGACGCAGAGGAAGGCGACCCCGGCCCCGGCGCGGAGCGCCGCCGCGGCGGCGAGGATCGGGGCGCCGGTCAGGCCGGTCGACCCGCCGACGACGAGCACGGCCCCGGCCGTGTACTTGCTATCCCAGGGGGCGCGGCGGGGGATGTGCGCGAGCACGCCGGCGCCGGCCCGGTGGTGGAGCGTGCTCCCGTGCTCGAGGCCGATGTCCGCGACCTCGACGTCGCCGGCATGGAAGCGCCCGGGGGCGACGGCGAGGCCGACCTTGCGGCCGTGGAAGGTCACGGTCAGCGAGGCGCGGACCGCGGCGCCCGCCGCCTCGCCCGTCGACGCGTCGATGCCGGACGGGACGTCGACCGCGACGACCGGGTCGCCGGACGCGTTGATCGTCGCAATCGCCTCGGCCGCCTCGCGCCGGGGCGCGCCGGCGAAGCCGGTGCCGAAGAGCGCGTCGACGACCACGTCGGCAGGGCCGGCCTCCTGGACGAGTGGGACGCCAGCCTCCTTCGCGCGCCCCAGGCTCTCGGCGGCGTCGCCGCGGTAGCGCTCCTCCGGCGCAAGCAGAACCGCCTCCACCTGGAGCCCGGCCGCGTGGAGCAGGCGGGCGACGACGAGGCCGTCGCCGCCGTTGTTGCCGCCGCCGCACCAGACGGAGACGCGGGCCGCGGCCGGGTGGTGGCGGCCGAGCGCGTCCGCGACGGCGGCACCGGCGCGCTCCATCAGCTCGAGGGTCGGCCCCTGGTGGGTCGCCTCCGCCTCGCGAAGCTCGGCCGCCGTGTAGAGCGGCTCGGGAGGCATCAGGCGGTCGCCTCCGCGTCGGCGACGCTGCAGACCGCGGCAGCGAGCCCCTTCGAGTGCGTCATCGAGAGGTCGATCCGCCCGGCGCCGACGCGCTCGGCGAACGCGAGCGTCTTCCCGCTCAGCCGCACCTCCGGCTTCGGGCGGCCGGCGATCTCGATCTCCTTCCAGGTGAAGCGCACGCCGCAGCCGAGCGCCTTGCCGACCGCCTCCTTGCCGGCGAAACGGGCGGCGTAGTGCTGCGCGGGGCGCGGGCGCGATTCGCAGTAGGCGCGCTCGGCCTCCGTGAAGACGCGCGCGCGGAAGCCCGGGTAGCGCTCGAGCGCCTGCTCGACGCGCGTGATCTCGATCAGGTCGATGCCGATCCGCACGGCGGGGTCGATTCTACGGGCGGGGGCCGCTGCCCCCTCAGGCTCGGGCAAGCCAGCCCGGCAGGTCGCGAACGGAGTCGAGCACGGCGTCGGGCTGCGGGGCGGCAGCGGCGAGGCTCTCCTCCCGGAACTTCCCCGTGCGGACGAGCACGCCGCGCAGGCCCAGCGCCATGGCCGCCTGGACGTCGGTTTCGACGTCGTCGCCGACCATCACGGCCTCCCCGGGCCGGGCGCCGACCTCGGCGAGCGCGGCCTCGAAGTAGGCGCGGCTCGGCTTGCCGACGACCTCGGCCTCGACCCCGGCCGCGTACTCGAGCGCCGCCACGAACGCGCCGCCGTCGAGCTGCGGGCCCCGGGCGGTCTGCCACCAGCGGTTGCGGTGCAGCGCGACGAGGCGGGCGCCGCGCTGGAGCTCGGCGAATGCGCGGTTGAGCGTGTCGTAGGCGTAGATCCGGGCCGACTCGTCGGTCTCCTCGGCGCCGCCGACGAGGACCGCGTCGGCGTCCCGCTCGACGAGCGTGACCCGGCCGGCCAGGTCCTCGTAGATCGCGGAGGCGGTGAGCGCGAGGACGCGAGAGCCGGCGAGAGCGTGAGCCGCGGCGAGCGGCGTCGTCTCGATCTCCGCGGCGTCGACGTCGAATCCGAGCGAGTGCAGCTCGGCCGCGAGCCCGGCCCGGGAGCGGATCGTGTTGTTGGTGACGAGCCGGAGGCGGTGCCCGTCCGCTCGCAGGCTCCGGACGGCCTCGGCGGCGCCCGGGAGCGCGGCGCAGGAGACCTGGAGCACGCCGTCGATGTCGAGCAGGACGACAGCCATCAGCGCTGCCCAGTCTAGGCGGGCGGCGGGCGCATCGTCTCCGGGGCGCGGGCGACGAGGGCGAGCGCGACGGCGGTCGGGACCGAGGCGAGCACGAACGCGGCGCCGAACCCGACGGCGCTGCTCGCGAAGCCGGCGGCGAGCGGCCCGAGCGTGAAGCCGAGGTCGCCGAAGAAGCGGAAGACGCCCACGCTCGCGCCGGCCTGGCCGGGGACCGCGACGTCGGCGAGCATCGCCCCGGGCGGCACGCCCGCGACGCCGGAGGCGATCCCGAGCAGCGCGATCAGCACCCCGAAAACGACCGGCGTGGAGGCGAGGCCGAGGACGCAGGTCGCGGCGGCGAGCGCGGCCAGGGCCGGCACCAGCACCGCCCGGCGCCCGTGGCGGTCGGCTGCGGCCCCAGCCGGGTAGAGGACGGCGAACTCGGCCGCGAGCGCGACCGCGAACACGACGCCGATCCCGACCGTCGACATGCCGAGCTCGTCCTGCGCGAACAGGGGCACGAGCGTGTCGAACACCGCGGCGACCATCCACATGTAGGCGAGGTTGGCGACGGCTACGGTGAGCAGCCCGGGCGTCCGCAGCAGCCCGCCGAGACCACGCACGCCGCGCGGGCCGGCCGGCCCCGCCGCCGGCCGGGGGAGCGCCGGCAGTAGCCGCAGGCAGAGCACGGCCGCGAGCGCGGCGAGGCCGGCGTCGAAGAGGAGCGGCGCCGCGAGCCCGAGGTGGTGGGCGAGCACGCCGCCGAGGAAACCGCCGGCGACGACGCCCGCGTTGAACGAGCCGTAGAAGACGGAGAGCGTGCGCGCCATCCGCTGCCCCGGGACGGCCCTGAGCAGATGGCTGTAGAGGGCGGCGAACACGACCGCGGAGCCGACGCCCGCGGCGGCCCAGCAGGCCACCGCCACGGGGAAGCTCGGCGCGAGCCCGGTCGCGAGCGCGAAGACGGCGAGCGAGGCCAGCCCGGTGGCCGCGGCCCGGCGCTCGCCGATCCGGTCGACGACGAGGCCGGCGACGAGGTCGGCACCGAGCCTGGCGAGCCCGTAGGCACCGACGAGGATGCCGACGCCGCCGTAGCCGACGCCGAACGAACGGGCGTACAGCGGCAGCACGGGCAGCACGAGCCCGACCCCGACCATCATCACGAGCGCGACCGCGACGACCGAGCCGACCGCCGGGTCGGCCAGGATCGACCGGACACCGACGCTCTCACCCGCCGCCCGCCCCATGCGGGCCAAGACTACGCGCCGCCCGTGGGACGAGGCGAGGGCGGGTCAGGACCCGCCCCGACCGCGGATTACTCGACCGTGACGGTCTTCGCGAGGTTGCGCGGCTGGTCGACGTTCAGGCCGCGCAGGCGGGCGATCCGGTAGGCGAGGAGCTGCAGCGGGACGACCGCGAGCGCGGCCTGCAGGAACGGGTGCGTCCGCGGCACGTAGATGACGTCGGTCGCGTGGTGCTGGATGTCCTCGTTTCCCTCCGTGGCGATCGCGATCACCGAGGCGCCGCGAGCGCGCGTCTCCTGGATGTTCGAGACGACCTTGTCGTACACGTCCGAGTCAGTCGCGATGCAGACGACGGGGGTGCCGTTTTCGAGCAGGGCGATCGGCCCGTGCTTCATCTCCCCGGCCGAGTAGGCCTCGGTCGGGATGTAGGAGATCTCCTTCAGCTTCAGCGCGCCCTCGAGGCACACGGGCAGCCCGATGTGGCGACCGAGGTAGAGGAAGAACGGCTTCTGGTGGTGGCGCTCGGCGATCTCGTCGATCGGGTGGTCGGCCGCGAGGAACTCGGCGATCTTGCCGGGAAGCGACTGGACGTCCGCTAGGAGCGCCTCGATCTCCTCGGGCGGCAGCGTGCCGCGAGCCTCCGCGAGGCGCAGCGCGAGCAGGTACAGGAGCGTCACCTGGGTCGTAAACGTCTTGGTCGCGGCCACGCCCATCTCGAGGCCGGCCCGCGTGTAGAGCACCCGGTCGACCTCGTGCGTGAGCTGCGAGCCCCTCATGTTCGTGATCCCGAGCGTGTGCGCCCCCTTCTCCCGGGCGAGGCGCATTGCGGCGATCGTGTCGGCCGTCTCGCCCGACTGGGAGATCCCGATCACGAGCGTGTCGCGGGTCAGCACCGGGTTCCGGTAGCGCCACTCGCTCGCGATGTCCGGCTCGACCGGGATCCGCGCCCACTCCTCGATCACGTAGCGGCCGACCACGCCGGCGTGGTAGGAGGTGCCGCAGGAGATGATCACGATCCGGCGCAGGTGCAGAAGCTCCTCGTCGGTGAGACCGATGTCCTCGAGCGCGAGCCGGCCGTGGCGCACGCGCTCGCCGATCGTGTCGGCCACCGACGAGGGCTGCTCGTAGATCTCCTTGAGCATGAACGTCTCGTAGCCCTGCTTCTCCGCGGCCTCGTCATCCCAGTCGACCTCGGTCTCGGCCCGCTCGACCTCCTGACCGCCTGGCGCGTAGAAGCGGGCGCCGCCGCTCGTGATCGCGACGACATCGCCGTCCTCGATCAGCTGGACGCGGCGGGTCTCGCCCAGGAACGCGGCAATGGACGAGGCGAGGAACGTCTCGCCCGCTCCGACGCCGACGACGAGCGGGCACTGGAAGCGGGCGCCGACGAGCAGGCCCGGGTGGTCGGCGTGGGTGACGACGAACGCGTAGTGCCCCTCGAGCTCGCTGTAGGCCGCACGCACGGCCGCCACCAGGTCGCCCGCGTAGTGGCGCTCGATCAGGTGGGCGACGACCTCCGCGTCCGTCTCCGAGCTGAACGCGTGGCCGTCGCGCTCGAGGCCCTCGCGCAACTCGCGGAAATTCTCGACGATCCCGTTCAGGACGACCGCAACCTGATCGCCGCAGCCGGTCAGCGGATGCGCGTTCTCCTCGCTGACGCGCCCGTGCGTGGCCCAGCGCGTGTGCCCGATCCCGGCCGTCGCATGCGAGCCGTTCTCGCCGGTGACCGCCTTCAGGTGCGCGAGGTTGCCGACCGCCCGAACGTAGTCGGGGCCGTCACGCTCGAGCAGGCACATGCCCGCCGAGTCGTAGCCCCGGTACTCGAGCCGCTCGAGCCCGCGCAGCAGAAGTTCCTTGGCGTGCCTGTCGCCCACGTATCCGATGATTCCGCACACCAACGGCCTCCCCTCGTCGTCTAGCCTCGCTCGCCCCTGTATCGGCACTCGATCGGCTCGACTCCAGACCTTCTCGCCACCGCCCGCTCCCTTCCCCGGTCTCCCTGAAGACGGAGAGCCCGGTCGGCCCTGGTTTCTTGCGGCTAACCGAGCTCCTGCTCGACGAGAGACGCCATCCTAGCACAGAGCTTTTTCGCCTCCGAAGCCGTTTCGGCCTCCGCCAGGATGCGCACCAGGGGCTCCGTTCCCGAGGGTCGAACGAGCACACGGGCACGACCGTCGAGGGACTCGTTCAGGGCCGCGGCCCGGGCGAGCAGAGCCGGTGGAAGCACCCTCGAGCGAACTGCGATGTTGCGCTTCTCCTGAGGCAGGCGAGACATCACCGCCACCGCGCCCGAGAGGGTCGAGCCGCTGTCGACGAGGGCCGAGCAGAGCAGCAGCGCGGCTGCCAGGCCGTCTCCGGTGACATGCCCGTTCAGGTAGATCACGTGCCCCGACTGCTCGCCGCCGAGCACGCCCCCCTCCCGACGCAGCGCCTCGAGCACGTAGCGGTCGCCGACGTCCGCCGTCACGACCCTCACGCCCCGCTCGGCCATCAGCCGGTGGAAGCCCAGGTTCGTCATCACCGTGACCGCCACGAGCTCGACCCCGAGGTGGAGCGCCAGCACGGCGAGGATCTGGTCGCCGTCCACCTCCGCCCCGTCGGCGTCGACCGCGAGCATCCGGTCGCCGTCGCCGTCGAACGCAACACCCAGGTCGAGCCGGTGCTCGCGGACGCAGCGCGACAGCAGCGCCAGGTCGGTCGCGCCGCAGCCCTCGTTGATGTTCGCGCCGTCCGGACTGTCGCCGATCGCAACCACTCCGGCCCCCAGCCGCTCGAGCACCGCAGGCGCGATCCCCGCCAGCGCGCCGTTCGCGCAGTCGACCGCCACCCTCAGCCCGTCGAGGGGCCTGCCGAAGCGCTCCACGACCAGGTCGGCGTAGCGGCGCGCGAGCCCGTCGACGGCGGTCACCGCCCCGGCAGCAAGACCGGCGCCGTCCAGCAGCGCCTCGACGTCCTCCTCCTGCTCGTCCGTCAGCTTCGTCCCGGCCGCGAAGAGCTTGACGCCGTTGTACTCGGCCGGGTTGTGGGAGGCCGACACGACCGCGCCGGCGCCGTCAGCGAGGAGCGCCACGGCCGGTGTCGGCAGCACTCCGCCGAGCGCGACGTCCGACCCGCCCGCGGCAAGACCCTCCGCCAGCGCCCGCTCGAGCGAGACGCCCGATGCTCGCGTGTCACGCCCGACCAGCACCGGCGCGCCGCCGCACCACCGGGCGAACGCCGATCCGAGCCGCGCCACGAGCTCCTCCGTCAGCTCCCGGCCGTAGACGCCGCGAACCCCGTCGGTGCCGAAGTAGCGTCGCAAAGCCCGTGCAGCCTACCCGCAAGTCGTAGGGGCCGGACCTGTCCGGCCCGGGACATGTCCAGCCCGGGACCTGTCCAGCCCGCGGACCTCGTAGAGGGCGGGTCAGGACCCGCCCCTACACGTTCTCGAAGCGCTAGGGCTACGCCCTAGCGCTTCGAGAACTGCGGCCGCTTGCGGGCCTTCTTGAGGCCGGCCTTCTTGCGCTCGACCTGCCGGGCGTCGCGGGTGAGGAACCCCTCGCGCTTCAGCGACACGCGCAGAGTCGGGTCGGCCTCCACGAGCGCGCGCGCGATCCCGTGGCGCAGAGCCCCGGCCTGACCGGAGACACCGCCGCCGTGCAGGCGCACACGCAGGTCGAAGCGCCCCTCGACGCCGGCGACCCTGAGCGGCGCGGTAGCGAGCGTCCGCAGCGCCTCCCGGGGGAAGTACTCCTCGAGCTTGCGCCCGTTGACCCACGTCGCGCCGTCGCCAGGGCGCAGGATCACCCGGGCCACCGACGTCTTGCGCTTGCCCGTGCCACGGTACTGCGCGATCTCGCTCACTCTGCCTTTGCCCTCCGCGTCGTGCCGGGAAGCACAACCGGCTGCTGCGCCCCGTGTGGATGCTCCGGACCCGCGTAGATCTTCAGCTTGCCGAGCTGGGCGCGGCCGAGCCGGGTTCGCGGAACCATGCCCTTGACAGCCTTGCGCAGCACCTCCGTCGGGCGCCGCTCGAGCTCGTCCGCGAGCGACCTCGAGCGCAGACCGCCGGGGTAGCCGGAGTGGCGGTAGTACTGCTTCTGCTCGAGCTTCTTCCCGGTCACGACGATCTTCTCGGCGTTGACGACGACGACGAAGTCGCCGGTGTCAACGTGCGGCGTATAGCCCGGCTTGCGCTTGCCCCGCAGGGTGTCGGCGATGCGCGTGGCGAGACGTCCGAGGGTCTCGCCCTCGGCATCCACGACGTACCAGCGCCGCTCGACGTCTGCCGCCTTCGCGTTCCAGGTTTTCATAGGCTCAGAAAAAGCGGCGGACCACGCGCCCGCCGATCGCGGATTGTAGCAGCCTCTCGCGCACACGCGCGGGCGGCGTGGCGCCACGTCCAGCCGCGCCGCGCCGTAGCCTACGCACGTCGACCCAAAGGAGGATCGCGGTGGCCCGCTGGCAGCTCCAGGACGGCGAGACGGAGATCATGAGCGTCAAGCCGTCCATGACCAAGCTCTTGCTCATGCTCCTCGTCACGCTCGGCCTCTACCTACCCTGGTTCCTCGTCCGGCTCGTCCAGAACCGGTTCACGAAGTGGGTGGTCACGAACCGCCGCCTGCTCAGCATGCGCGGCGTCTTCAGCCAGGTGACCGTGTCCACCGGCCTCGAGCGGATCCAGGACGTCCAGTACGTGCGCACGTTCTGGGATCGCATCATCGGCACCGGCTCGCTCGAGGTCGAGTCGGCGTCCGAGGGCGAGCCGGTCAGAATCGGCTTCGTCCGCCAGGACGCCGAGTTCCGCGACGCGCTGATGGAGGCGATCGACGCCCGCCAGCAGGAGCTGCGCGAGCGCGCCGGCCAGAGCGGGCTGTAGGGCGCGGCGGTGCAGGAGCCCAGCCCGAGCAGCCGCTACGAGTCCGCGGCGGCTCTGCGCGCCGCCACCGAGCGTCACGTCGTCAAGTCGATGGGGGACGAGCCGATCCCCGTCGTCGAGGCGAAGGGCGTCCACGTCAAGGCACTCGACGGCCGCGAGTACCTCGACGCGATCTCCGGGGAATGGGTGCTGAACCTCGGCTACGGACACCCGGCAATCCGCCGGGCCGTCGACGAGCAGCTCGACCGGGTCGAGTACGTGACGCCGGTCTTCGACTCCGAGCCGAGGACGAGGCTCGCCGAGAAGCTCGCGGAGATCACGCCCGGCCGGCTCGAGAAGACGCTGTACGCGCTGTCGGGCGGCGGCGCGGTCGAGGGGGCCATGCGCCTGGCGATGCGGGGGACGAGCGGCAGCGACTTCGTCTGCTTCGACGGCGGCTTCCACGGCCGCACGTTCGCGACAACGGCGCTCTCCTACGTGTACCCGGCGATGCTGGAGGGCTCGAACCGGGGCACCGACCGCTACCTGACCCGGCAGATCCGCCTGCCCGCCTTCAACTGCTACCGCTGCCCGCTCAGACTCGCGCGGGAAAGCTGCGGACTCGCGTGCGCGGATCTCGTCGACCACGCGCTCGAACGGGCCCACACGCATGGTCCGGCGGGCGTCGTCGTCGAGCCGGTCCAGGCAAACGGCGGCATCGTCCCGGCCCCGGACGGCTTCCTGCCGCGCCTCCAGGAGATCTGCCGCGCGCGCCAGGTGCCGCTGATCGCCGACGAGGTGCAGTCCGCGTTCTGCCGCTGCGGCCCGATGTTCGCCTCGCAGCACTACCGGATCGAGCCGGACCTGATCGTGCTCGGGAAGTCGATCGGGGGCGGCTTCCCGCTGGCCGCCACGGTCGCCACCCCCGAGTACTCGACGCTCGCGCCGTGGGAGTACGGCTTCACGCAGATGGGCCACCCGATCTCCTGCACCGCCTCGCTGGCGATGATCCGCGTCATGGAGGAGGAGCGGCTCGACGAGAATGCGACCCGCGTCGGGACGCTGATGACGGCCCGGCTGTGCGAGCTCCAGGAGCGCTCCCGCCTGATCGGCGATGTCCGGGGGCCCGGCCTGATGATCGGCGTCGAGCTCGTCCGCGACCGCGAGACGAAGGAGCCCGCGAACGAGGAGGCAGTGGCCGTGATGGAGGCCGCACTCGAGCGGGGGCTGATGCTCGGGCGCTCCGGGCCGGTGTTCGGGGCGCACGGCAACGTGATCAAGCTGAAGCCGGCCGTGAACGTGACCGAGGCGGAGGCCGAGGCGATAGCCGAGCGGTTCGCGGCCGCCCTCGAGGACGTCGAGCGGGCGCTGCGCTGAACCGGATCGGCTTCATCGCGGCGCTCGACTTCGAGAGCCAGCCCGCAGCAAGCGTGTCCGCGGCGCTGCTCGCAGCCGGCTACGACTCGGTCGAGTGGACACCGGCGCACCTCGACGATCTGCTCGCCCCCTGCCACGCGATCGCCTGCCAGCAGGATCTCGTCACCGACCCGGAGGGAGGCCTCGAGCGGACGAAGCGGGCACTCGAGCGCGCCCACGAGGCGCAGATCGGGATCGTCGACGTCGTCACCGGCCCGAACCTGCGGGAGCCCGGCGCCGCCGCCCGCGACGACGAGGCGGCCTGGAGCGCCGCGCTGCGCGCCCTCGAGGCCGCGTGCGCGTACGCCGAGCCGCTCGGCGTCTCGGTCTGCCTCGAGCCCTGCTGGGGCACGCTCGCCCACGACGCGGCGACAGCCCGCCGGGCGCTGGCCGCCGTGCCCTGCGCTGTCACGTTCGACCCGAGCCACTTCGTGCTCACGGACGACGACATCCCCTCGCTCGTTCGCGAGTGGGCGCCCCGGATCCGCCACGTCCACCTGAAGGACGCCTTCGGCCGGCTCGGGCGCGAGGGCGAGGACTTCCACTTCTGCCTGCTCGGGGAGGGCAGGGTGCCCTGGCCCGAGCTCCGCTCGGCGCTCGAAGCCGCCGGCTACCGGGGGCCATTGACCGTCGAGTTCGAGGCCTACCGCTACTACGAGACCGTGCTCGGGCGCGACCCGGCGGCCGCGGCCGGGCTCGCCCGCGCGCAGGTCAGAGCCCTGCTCGAAGCTCCGCAGGCGTGATCGGCGTCGGCCTGATCGGGCTCGGCGAGATCGGCCAGGTGCACCTGGACGCGCTTCGCAGCGCCCCCGGGGGCGAGCTCGTGGCCGTCTGCGACCTCGACCGCGGCCTGCTCGACGCCGCCGGGCCCGGGCCGCGGGCGTATGCGGAGGCGAGCGAGCTGATCGCCGACCCACGCGTCGACGCCGTCGACGTCTGCCTCCCCCACCACCTCCACGCCCCGGTCGCGCTCGCGGCGCTCGCGGCGGGCAAGCACGTGCTCCTCGAGAAGCCGCTCGCCCGCTCTACCGCGGAGTGCGACGAGATCCTCGCCGCAGCGGCCGCCGCCGGGCGTACGGTCGGCGTCTCCCACAACCAGCTCCTGTTCGAGCCGCACAGGCGCCTCGCCGGGATGATTGCGGCCGGAGAGCTCGGCGAGGTCAGGCTCCTGCGCGCTCACCTCGCGATCGGCGGCAAGTACGGCGCCTGGCGGGCGCGGCCCGAGCTGGCCGGCGGCGGTCTTCTCTCGGACGCGGGCGTCCACCGCGTCTACGTGCTGCGCCAGCTCGGCGGGGAGGTCGCGGCCGTGAGCGCGTCCATGGACGCGCCCGGCGCGGAAGGCCTGCTCGCCGTCACCTTCGAGCTCGAGTCGGGGGCGCTCGGCGTGATCGACGCCTGCTATCACGCGCCCGCCGGCGTATTCGACGACCGGGTCGAGGTCGCCGGCACGGCCGGGCTGGCCAGGGTCGGCGGCTGCGAGGCGTTCTTCGAGCGCTTCGCGCACGGGCCACAGCTCGAGCTCTGGCGGGACGGCACCTGGCGGCAGGTCGACGTCGAGGATGGCTGGCACGAGTCGGTCGTCCGCTCCGTGCGGGGGTTCATCGTTGCCGTCGCCAGCGGCCGTGAGCCGCCCGTGCCCGGCGTCGAGGGTCGGCGGGTGGTCGAGCTGATCGAGGCCGCCTACGCGAGCGCCCGCGAGGGCAGGCGGATCCCGACCCCGCCTAGCTGACCTCGATCCCGAGCACTCCCGGCTCGGCGCCCGGGATCCCGTCGTCGGGGCAGGCGCTGATCGCGACGGCGCAGGCCCGCGCGGCCCGGAACGCTGCACGCGCGCCCGGGCGCGCGCACACGCCCTCCCAGCCGTGCAGGGCGGCGGGCTCGACCCTCGGCTCGCTGCCGAACACGGAGACGACGCCACCGAGGCTCGCCCGGGGCAAGCCGAGCGCCTCGGCGATCAGGTCGCGGCAGCCCGACCGCCCGTCCGGGTAGAGCTCGCGCCAACAGCCCGGGTAGGTGGCGTCGACCTCCCCGAGTGCAGGCTCCCACTCGACCACGAGCAGCGGGTCGCCGTCGCCGTCGACGAGCGCGTCGCCCGACTCGAGGCTGAGCGCGAGCGACGGGCGCCCGAACCGCCGCCAGCCGGCGACGTTGCGCGTCATCGCCTGGTGGAACCCCTCCGGGCAGAGGTCGAACAGCTGCCGGCCGGCGAGCACCGTGATGGTCAAGAGCGTTCCGGGCTCGACGCGAACGAGGGTGCCCCCGCCGAACGGGAGCTCGATCACGCCCGGCGCTCCCTGAGCGCCGCGAGCTCCTCCAGCAGAAGCTCCTCCGGCAGCGCCCGCAGGAGGCCGGGCAGCGTCGCGTAGCGCTTGAGGGTGGTCAGCTCGTCGTCGGCGGCGCGCAGCACGTCCAGCCTGTCGAGGTCGAGGTCGGCGACGAGGACGCCGCACGAGTCGAGCGAGCCGAGGTCGCGTTCCGGTGCGAACACCGCCGCCATCCCCCGCTCGACGGCGAGGACGTTGACGGAGCAGGCCGTGTAGCACACGTTCTCGGCCGCCCGGGCTCCGATCACGCGCAGCCAGACGTCGTGCAGCTCCTGGACGATCGCGCCGGTCGGGCACAGGACGAGGTCGGCGCCGCGCAGCGCGAGCGCCCGCACCGTCTCGGGGAACCAGGCCTCCCAGCAGATCGCGGCGCCGACCCTGAACTCGCCGAGGTCGAGGACCGGGCGGCCCGAGCCGGGCAGCGAGCTCTCGCCGATCGCGGGCAGCACCTTGTCCTGCGCGACGAGCTGGCCGGTCGGGCCGTCGGCGAGCAGGTAGGTGTTGCGCGCGCCCCCCGGGACGGGGCGCAGCGCGCCGAAGCAGACGCACGTGCCTGTCCTCGCCGCGACGTCGCGCAGCGCCTCCGAGACGTCAGCGAAGGAGAGGTCGCTGCCCTCGCCGGACGGCCCCGGGAACAGCTCCGGGAACGCGACGAGGCGGGCGCCGGCGGCAGCCGCCTCGCGCACGTGCTCGACGGCGCGCGCAAGGTTCGCCGACTCGGGCCCGTCGGGACAGAAGTCGATCGCGCCCGCCAGCGAGGCGATCGATGACCGGGGCTGGACGACCGCGATCCGGACGGAGCCGCGGCTCACGACCGCCACGCCTGGACGACGGAGATCGGGCCGCCGTCCCCCGAGACCCGGACGTCCCGGAGCCCAGCCGCCGCGAGCCACCCGGTCAGCTCGGTCGCCGTGTACGACGCGCCCCCGTCGTTCTCGACCAGCATCATCAGCGCGAACAGAGCGACCGGGGGCGGGGAGTCGCGCGACTCGTCGAGCACCCACTCGTAGAGGACGACGCTGCCGCCCGGGGAGACGAGGCCGGCGGCCTCGCGCACGAGCCTGGCGCACTCCCCCGGCGGGTGGTCGTGGAGCACGTTCGCGAGCAGCACCGCGTCCCAGCTTTCTCCCTCGGGGCGCCCGAAGCGGGACGCGTCGAGGTCGCCGGCCAGGAACGCGAGCCCGGGATAGAGTTCCTCGACCACGGCGCCCACCGGCGCGAGGTCGAGCACCGTCGCCGAAACGCCCGGGTGGCCGCGCTCGAGCGCGGCCGCGTGGCAGCCGGAGCCGCCGCCCGCGTCGAGTACGCGCGCGCCCGCGGGCAGCTCGACGAGCGCGGGCAGCCCGCCGGCGAAGCGGCCCGCGAGATCGTCGAGGGCGCGCAGGAAGTCGAGGCACGTCTCCGGGTCGCTCCCGAGCCGCTCGCGCCAGGACCGGATCCGCGCCCTGCCGTCCCTGATCGCCCCGGGGAGCCCCGCCCAGGCGTGGTAGAAGAACCACTCCTTCGCCACGATCCGCCCGAGCGTGCGCGGGTGGCCGGTCGCGAGCTCGGCGCCCGCCTCCGTCAGCTCGTAGCCGCTCGCGCCGCTCCGGGCGAGCCCCAGCGCGGCGAGGCCGCCGAGGAGCATGCGGGTCGCGCGCGGATCGGTGCCGCAGCGGGCTGCGATCGCGGCCGGCTCGCCGATGCCTCCGGCGAGCGCGTCCGCGACGCCCGTCTCACAGGCGGCGGCCAGCACGGCCGAGGCCTGGTAGCCCGTCACGAGCGCGAGCGGGTCCGGGCCGCTCACCGCCGGCCTCCCGAGCGCAGCGCCAGCGCGGCGCGGGCGGCATCCCGGACGAGCGCCGCACGGGCACGGAGCTCCCGCAGCTGCGCCGCGCGGGGCCGCGCGCCGAGGTCGCCGAGCACGACCCGGGCGGCGTTGCGCCCCGGCGCCCCGGTGACGCCCCCGCCGGGGTGAGTGCCAGCACCGGTCAGATAGAGGCGCCCGACAGGCGTGCGGTAGCGGGCGAGGCTCGGGCTCGGGCGCATCCCGAGCAGCTGGTCGATGCTCATCTCGACGTGGTTCGGGCACGCGTACGGGTTGCCAGTGCGCTCGACCCACTGACCGGGCCCGGTCACGTGGCGCTCGACCACCTCAAGGGGCCCGCCCAGCGGCCGCGCGGCGACCTCGAGCGCCCAGTCGGCTGCCCGCTCGAGCGACTCCGGCGTCCACTCCCCCGCCGCCGGCCGCCACGGCACGAACGTGGAGAGCCAGAGCACGTGCCTCCCCTCGGGCGCCCAGCCCGGCTCGAGCGTCGAGGGAAAGGCGATCATCACGGGCGGACGCGAGGGCAGGAGGCCGAGGCCGATCTCCGCGAACGCCCGCTCGATGTCGTCCTGCGTGTTCGGCGAGAGCATGAACGCCCGCTCGAACCCGGCCGGACCCGGCACGTCCGGGAGCCGCCCGAGCACGCAGTCGACCTTCAGCTCGGAGACGTTGCGCCTGCCGACGTGGATCCGCGAGACCTCCTCGACGAGCGCGGGAGCGAGCGCCGCGCGGTCGACGAGCCCGAGAAACAGCCGGCGGGCATCGATCGCGGAGACCACGGCACGCACGGCCTCGATCCGCTCGCCGCCACAGACGACGGCCACCGCTCTGCCGCCCGCGAGCTCGACCCGCTCCGCGGGCGCGCCCAGACGTAGCTCCCCGCCCGCGGCGGCGAAGCAGCGCTCGAGCGCGAGCGCCGTCGAGCGGGAGCCGCCGACCGGCCGGGCCGCCGGCGCCCCGTGCCCGCCCGCCAGCGCGAGCGCCCCGGCCGACGTGCCGGGATCCGTCGGCGGCTGCTGGGAATGGGCCGCCCAGTGCGAGAGGAGGCCCTGGAGCCGCCCGTCCGAGAAGCGGCTGCGCACGACATTCGACGCGCTCGAGAGCAGCGTCTGGACGAGCACCTCGCCGGCTCGCCCGAGCGTCGCCTCCGCGAGCGCAGCCAGCTCGCGGAGCGTCGGCGGCGGACCCGCCTCGGCCGCACGCAGGAGCGTCATCGCCCGCGCCGACCAGGTCGCGAAGTCCCGGTACGCGGCAGCGTCGCCAGCCCCGACGACCTCGCCGAGCGCCTCGACCGTCCGCTCGAGCGAGCTGTAGAGCGGCAGCGCGGAGCCGTCGTCGCAGGGCGCGAGCGTTATCTCCTCGCGCAGGTGGAAGGCGAGCCCGAAGCGGGTCTCGAGCTCGAGGTCGGCGCTGACGCCCGTGCCGCGGATGCCGCCGTGCTCGTAGGAGCCGATCTCGAGCCGGCCGCGCCCGTCCGGCAGGTCGCGCGTGTGGATGCAGCCACCCACCTCCGCTGCCTGCTCGACGACGACGACGTCGAGCCCGGCGCGGGCGAGGTAGCAGGCGCAGGCGAGGCCGTTGTGGCCCGCGCCGATCACGACGACGTCGGCGCGCCTGCTCACGGGACGTAGGCCGAGTAGCCTGCCAGCCCCGCCCGGCGGGCGAGGTCGGCGCCCAGCTCCCTCGCCTCCCGGGCCAGCTCCCGGACATCGTGGCCGATGAGCGCGCCCGCCACGACCCGGCGCGCGCCGTCGACCCAGACGTCGGAAACGCAGCGAGCGGTCGCGCAGTAGACGACCTGCTGGTAGGGGTCGTGGATCGTCGCCAGCTCGGGCGTGTCGCCGTCGAGGAGGACGACGTCCGCCCGCTTGCCGCGCTCGAGCGTCCCCACGCTGCCGTCGAGGCCGAGCCCGCGCGCCCCCTCGCGCGTCGCCAGCTCGAGCACGTCGCGGGCAGTGATCGCGCGCGGGTCGAGCGCGTGCACCTTGTGCAGGAGCCCGGCCGTCTTCAGCACGCCGAACATGTCCTGGTTATCGTTCGAGGCGGCGCCGTCGGTGCCGAGGCCGACCGCGACGCCTTCCCGGCGGAGGCGCGCGACGGGGCAGACGCCGGAGCCGAGGATCATGTTCGCGACCGGGTTGTGGGCCACCGCGACGTGCTTCGCCGCGAGCAGCCCGATGTCGCCCTCGCCGCACCAGATGCAGTGGCCGGCGATCACGGGCCGGTCGAGCAGGCGCCCGCGCGCCGCGTGCTCGATCGTGCTCGCACCGAACCGCAGCTGGCCCTCCGTCAGCTCCTCCCGCACCTCGGCGAGGTGGGTGTGGACGCCCCAGCCGTGCGCGTCGCAGGCCGCGACGGTGCGGCGGAAGAGCTCGTCGCTCATCCCGAGCACGGTGCCGACGCCGGCCCTGAACAAGAGCAGCGGGGAGCCCGAGACGCGGTCGGCGAGCGCCTCCTGCTCGGCCAGGAACGCGTCCGGGCCTGGCGCGCCCGGGTAGACGTCCTCGGCCCCGAACGAGCAGACGCCGCGCAGGCCGAGCTCCTCGAGCCCGTCCGCGGCCCCGAGCGAGGCGAGCGAGCCGAGGTTGCGGTGGCAGGACATGTCGTTGACGCACGTGATCCCGGACAGCAGCATCTCCGCGGCCTTGAGCCGGGTGCCCACGCGCACGTCCTCCCGCGTGAGCACGCTCTCGGCGGGGCCGACGATCCGCTCGAACCACTCCCACAGCGCCATCGTCTCGCCCATGCCCGGGATCAGGCACTCGGTCAGGTGCGTGTGGGCGTTGACGAACCCGGGCAGGACGACGCCGTTGCCGTCGCCGACCGCCTCGGCGCCGGGGTCGCGGGCTGCCAGCTCGGCGAACGACCCCACGGCCGCAATCTCGCCGCCCGCTCCGATCGCGACCGCCCCGTCCCGGAGCGGCGGCTCGCCGTCGCGCAGCGTGAGCACGAACGCCCCCCGCACCAGCGTGGTCACGCCTGCCCCCCGAGCTCGAGCCCGCCCGCGGCCTCGCCGCGCTCGCGGCGCGCCTCGTGGTACCACGGCAGCGCGAGCCGCTCGAGCATCCCGACGAGCGCGAACAGGCCGATCCCCATCACCGAGAGCACGACGATCGTCGCGAACACCTCCGTCGTCGCCGTCTGGTTGTTGAGGATGAGGATCAGGTAGCCGAGACCGTCTGAGGCACCGACCCACTCGGCGAAGACCGCGCCGATCACGGACAGCGCCGCCGCAACCTTCAGACCCGAGAACACGAACGGCAGCGCAGCCGGGAGCTGGGCGGTGCGGAACCGCCGCGCGCGCGAGGCGCCGAACGTGCGCAGGAGGTCGAGCAGGTCGGGGTCGGCGGCCTTGAGCCCGTCGATCGTGTTGACCGTGATCGGGAAGAAGCTGACGAGCGCGATCACGATGATCTTCGGGCGGATGTCGAAGCCGGTCCAGAGGACGATCAGCGGCGCGATTGCCGGGATCGGCACCATCTGCGAGGCGACGAGCCACGGGTACACGGCCCGCTCGATCACGGGTGAGGCCCTGATCACGACGGCGAGCGCGACGCCGAGGCAGACGGCGACCGCGTAGCCGGCGACGATCTCCTTCAACGTCACCCACGCGTTGTCGGAGAGCATCCCCCTCTCCGTCCAGAGCGCCGCGAACACCTGCGAGGGTTTCGGCAGCGTCGACTCGCGAATCTCCGACGCCACGCAGTAGAGCTGCCACACGCCGAGCACGACGGCGGCGAAGACGAGCGGCGCGAGCAGCCGCTGGAACGTCCGCCGCAACGTCCCGGAGGCGCCGCGGGGGACGCGGAGAGGCGCGGGCACCGCGCTCACGTGGTCCCCTCCCCCGCGTTCCGCACGGCCGCAGCCTCCCGCAGCGGCTCGAGCAGCCGCTGCTTCAGGTCGAGGAACTGCGGCGTCAGCGTCGTCTCGAGCGTGCGCGGCCGCGGCAGCCGCACGTCCACGGTCAGCGCGATCCGGCCGGGGCGCCCGGTCATGACGTGCACCCGGTCGGACAGGAACACCGCCTCCTCGACGTCGTGCGTGACGAACAGGATCGTCTTGCGGTCGGCCTGCCAGAGGTCGAGCAGCCACCCCTGCATCTCCTGGCGGGTGAGCGCGTCGAGCGCCCCGAACGGCTCGTCGAGAAGCATCACCTCACGGCCCGCAAGGAACGTGCGCAGGAGCGCGGCCCGCTGCCGCATGCCCCCCGAAAGCTGCGCGGGCCAGTGGCGCTCGAAGCCCGCGAGCCCGAACCTCGGCAGCTCGCGGAGCGCCCGCTCGCGGGCTTCGCGCCTGGGCATCCCGCCGATCTCGAGCCCGAGCGTGGTGTTGTCGAGCACGGTCCGCCAGGGCATCAGCAGGTCCTTCTGGGGCATGTAGCCGACGACGCCGAGCAGCGAATCCGGCTCCCGGCCGTCGATCAGGACCGTCCCCACCGACTGGCGCGCGAGCCCGGCCAGGATGTGGAACAGGGTCGATTTGCCGCACCCGCTCGGCCCGACGATCGAGACGAAGGCGCCCTCGTCGATCTCGAGGTCGACCTCGCGCCGCGCGGGGGCGCCCGGGGAGGGGGCCCGCGGCGGGGCGGGTGGGGTTAGGGGGCCCCCCCCCCCCGGGCGGCGCCGCCGGTCCCGGCCCGACGCGAGCGCGAGGTAGGTCTTCGAGAGCCCCTTGACTGCGAGCTTCGCGGGCACCTCTCGCTACCCGGCTCCCGGCAGGAACTCGTTCGTCCCGAAGCGGTCAGGCTCGATCGGCGCGCCGATCAGCTCGTTCGCGACGAGGAAGTCGGAAAGCGCCTGGATCGCGTCCATGTCGATCGCACCGTACGCGGGCGCGTCAGCAGTGAACAGGGTCATGTACGCGTCGAGCTGGGCGCCCGTGATCTCCTCCCCGAGCTCGGGCACGGCCGCGAGCAGGGCGCCGAGCGCCTGCGCCGGGTCGGCGAGCGTGTCCTCGTAGCCCCGGATGGTCGCGTCGACGAACGCCCGCAGGAACGCGCCGTCCTCGGCGATCCGCTGCTGCGTCGAGAAGATGACCAGGCCGGGGTACGGCGGCCCGCCGTTCTCGTCGAACTTGAGGTAGGTCGTCTCGAACCCGTCGACCTCGACCTGGACGCCGTCGGCGGGCCAGAAGCCGATGAAGCCGTCAACCTTCCCGTTCTCGAGGTTCTGAACGCCGTTGAAGCCGATCGTCACCACCTCGAGCTTGCTCATGTCGCCGCCGCCATTCGCCACCGCGGTGCGGAGGATCGCGTCGTCGGACGGGACGCCCGTGACGCCGACGGTCTTGCCCTCGAGGTCCTTGCCGCTAGCGATCCCGGACTCGGCCAGGGCGATCACGCCGCCGAGGGGCCGCTGCACGAGCGCCATCACGGCCTTCGCGTCGCGGCCCTGGTCGATCTGGCTCGCCACGTCGATCCCGTCGGCGATGCCGAGGTCGGCCTTGCCGGCGTCGATCAGCTTCAACGTGTCGGCCGTCGAGGTCGGCTGGATGATCTCGAGCTCGATGTTGTTCTCGGCGTAGTAGCCGGCGGCAAGTGCCCGGTAGATGCCCGCGTGGACCGCGTTCGGGATGAAGTCGAGGACGAGCGTCGCCTTCCTCGGCTCCGGCAGCGCCACGCTCGCCTCCTCCTCGGTCGTCGCGGGGGCCTCCGTCGTGGCGGGCGCCTCCTCGGTGGAAGCCTCCTCCGTAGTCGCGGGCGCCTCCTCGGTCGTCGCGGGCGCCTCCGTAGTCGCCGGCGGCTCGGCCTCCTCGTCACCGCCGCACGCGGCAACGCCGAGACCGATCGCCAAGACGACGGCGGCAAGTCCGGTCAGCTTCAAGATCCGGATCATCCGAGCACCTCCTCCTCCCTTTGCGCAAACCGCGTGGCGAGATATCGCCACGCCCTGACCTCCTCCGCGCCCGAGTGCCGGGCACGGGCTTCCACCTCCTCGACGCCCCAGGGCTCTGCCCCGGGAACGTCGGTCGCGACACGGGCGCGCTCCTCGAGGAACCACGCCCGCACGAGCGCCTGGCGGAGGTCGCGGCCCGTCGCGAGCGCGCCGTTTCCCCGCAGGAGCAGGCAGTCGGCGGCGCCGAGGCTCGCCGCGGCCCGGCCGCCGGCGGCCCCGTCCGCTACGAGGTCGCTCTCGCCGTGCAGGGCTACCTCGCCCGCGAGCAGCCCGAGGCCGTGCAGGAGCGGCGGCACCCGGCCGGCGCTCCCCCAGGCGACCGCGTGGCGTGAGTGCGTGCGGCAGACGGCGCCCACGTCGGGCCTGGCGGCGTAGAGGGCGGCGTGCAGCGGCAGCTCGAGCGGGCACTCCCCCGCGGGGCCGCTCTCGGCCTCGCCCCCCGGGCCGACGACAACGACGTCCCGGGCGTCGTGGGCGGCGAGCGGGCGCGTCGACGTGAGCGCGAAGCCGCCGCCGGCCCGCGCGGACACGTGGCCGAACGCCTCGACGAGCCCCATCCGCGCGAGCAGCCGGGCGGCCGCCGCGACCGCGCTCACGACGTCGTCCGCCACAGCCGCAGCGCCATGTCGGTGGGGGCGTACGCGTTGCAGGGCGTGAGATCCTGCGGGCACGCGGCCAGGCAGAAGACGAGATCGTCGAGCAGCTCGAGCTCGAGCGTCGAGCCCGCGCCGTGCGGCGGCTCGTGCGTCACGATCCGCCCCTCCTCGAGCACGTTGTTCATGAACACGTTGACCGCGAGCTCGCCGCGCACCCGCCACGACGAGCCGGCGGCGGCGAGCGCGGCCTCGAGCGCGGCGAGGCACGACGGGTGGTCGTGGAGCCCGTAGTCGAGCGAGTAGCGCTCCGGGTCGCAGCAGGGGACGACGAGGTCGTGGCGGCCCACGTCGTCGCGCACGATCCGCGCGAGCTTCCGCCGGTGGTTCGAGTAGAGGTGATCTCCGACCTGCGGCACGAGCCTCGTCAGGCACGAGCAGGTGTGCGCGGGCGACAGGTACTCGCCGGGGTCGGCGGCGCAGTAGGCGACGAGGTCTCCCACCTGCTGGCCCTCGAGGTCGACGATCTGGAGCAGGTCGCCCGCGCGCCCTTCGACGCAGCGGGCCTCGCGCGCGGGCACGCGGACGTCGGCGACGAGCGTGCGGCTGTCAGCGACCACCGGGGCCCTCCCTTCGGTCGTGGAGCGTGCAGAGGCGCGCGGGGGCGGGCGTGTTGCGCGAGCGCAGCGCGCGCACCTCGCCGGCCGTGACGACGGCGCCGATCCCGGGCAGGTCGCCGTTCTCGATCGCCGCGAGCGGCTCCGGGCAGGCTCCCCCGAGCGGCGCCTGGGCGAGAAAGAAGTCGGCTGGCCTGCCGGCGTCGAGGATCCCCTCGTCCCGCCGCAGCACGCGCGCGTTGGTGCCGGTCGCGAGCGCGAGCGCGTCCGTGGCCGGGATCCGCCCGAGCGAGGAGAGCTCGCAGACGGTCTTGATCATGCCGAGCGGCATCACGCCGGTGCCGGTCGGCGTGTCGGTCGCGAGCACGATCCGGTCGAGCGCGTCCCGCGCCTTCGCGAGCTCGAGGATCGCGAGCGCGGAGCGGAGGTTGCCCGCCTGGACGAGCTGGATCGCGCCGGGAGCGTCGAACAGCCCGGGCAGGTCGGCGTCGGGCAGCGCGGTAGTGCCGCCGTTCGCGTGGCCGATGATGTCGCACCCGAGCGCGAGCACGTCCTCGATCGTGACCGGCGAGGAGCCGGGGATCGACGCCCCGCCCGTGTGGTTCATGACCACGAAGCCGGCGGCTTGGGCGACGCGGACGAGCGGCGCGGCGTCGGCCTGGCGCTCGAACGCGCCGAAGCCGACCTTCGCGAGCCAGACGCCCTCGGCCGCCAGCTCGGGGAAGTCGGAGGGCTCGAGCGTCGGCTCCACGATCACCGAGCCGCCGAGCACCGTGACGCCGCCTGGGCGCAGCCGGGCGAAGCTCCGCTGGGCCGCCAGCGCGAGCGCCTTCACGCCGGCCCGGTCGACCGGCCGGCCGGGCAGGTGCACCTCGGAGGCGGACATCATCATCGTCACGCCCCCGTGGAGCGACGACTCGATCCAGCCGAGCATCGACTGGCGCGGCGTCCAGTCGCCGAAGACGACGTGGGCGTGGGAGTCGATCAGGCCGGGGACGGCGACGGCGCCGCCCGCGTCGAGTACGAGGTCGGCGTCGCCGCTCGGCTCGAGCGCGGCGATCAGCCCGCCGGCGACCTGCAGGCCCTCGACCCGGCGGCAGGCGTCGCCGAGCCGCCCCGTGACGAGACCGCCGAGGCCGACGACGTCGAGCGTGGGCGCCTCGCTCACGACGACTGCGCCTCCTCCTTCGTCATGCCGCCGAGCCGCGCGTGCAGCCGCGCGCGCGTCGCGACCGCGGCGATCACGACGAGCTCGTCGGGCAGCGGCGCGTCTGGCACGCGGACCGTGATCGCGTCGTAGTGCGAGCGCACCCAGAGCTCGTCCTTGAACGCGAGCGGCACGTCCACGGCCTCGCCGGCGGAGCAGCGCTTCGTCACCGACGACAGCCAGGCATTGCCGCCGCCGACCGCGCCCCGGAG
The DNA here is from genome assembly GCA_964370985.1 of uncultured Gaiellales bacterium. GTDB lineage: Bacteria > Actinomycetota > Thermoleophilia > Gaiellales > Gaiellaceae > JAHDVS01. Next base: position 173,203 of record CAYJLE010000001.1, read on the forward strand.
CTCGTTGCCGAACACGGTCGTGATGCAGGCGTTCGCGTGCTCCTGCTCGCCGGCGAGCCCGACCAGGGCGGCCTTGCCGTAGCTCTCGACGGGGGCGCCGACCGCGCGGGCAACCGCCTCGCCGAGCAGCCGCCCGAGCGCGCCGCTTCCCTCCACGAGCTCGGAGAGGTCGGCCGAGAAGGGCCTGCCGGCGTACGGGTTGCGTACGACGCAGAGCGCGGCCGCCTTGCGCAGCGGCTCCGCGTCGGGGCGGCCCCCCTCCGTGCGGATCTCCTCGACCACGGTCACGAGCTTGCGCACCTCGAGGCTCACGATGCCTCCTCCCCGGGGGCGTTCGAGCGGCCGGTCGGGGTGTTGGGGCCGGACGGGCGCTTCGGCAGTGAGCGCAGGTACTCGACCACGTCGGCAGTCGGCTTGACGTCGCCGTACTTCATCTGGATGTCGAACAGGTTGACCTTGTGCGTCAGTGTCCCCCGGTCCCAGGCGCACTCCTCGGGGACGACCGTGTGGAAGTTGTACTGGGCCGCGTCGACCGCGGTGGCGCGGACGCAGCCGCTCGTCGTCGTCCCGGTCACGATCACCGTGTCCGCGCCGAGGTAGACGAGGTGGCCGAGCAGCGGCGTGCCGAGGAACGCGCTCGGCTTGCGCTTCACGAAGTAGACGTCCTGCGGCTCGGGCGCCACCTCCCGGACGATCTCGTTGCCGAAGGCGCCGACCACGTCGACGGGCTCGGCCGAGCGGTGGCTCTTCCAGTTCCAGGAGCCCTGGTCGAAGCCGTCGGGGCGCCGGTCCATGCCGGTGTAGAAGACCGGCACCTCCCGCTCGCGCGCGGTCGCGAGCAGCGACTGGAGGTGGCGGATCCCCTCCCACGCGATCTCGCCGCACGAGTAGCGCCAGCGCTTGATCGACTCGAGGATCGGCTCGGGCCGGTCGCCGCAGAAGTTGTAGATCACGTCCACCACGAGCACGACGGGCCGCTCGCCGTAGCCCGCGTCGCGGCCCCAGCCGGCCGCCTCGTAGACCAGCCGGTCCTGCTCGGGCAGCACGTCGTCCCAGATCGCCATCTCAGACCCTCGCGATCGGCTCGAGCGGCACGAGCGCCCGGCCGGGCTCGCGCCGCAGGTACTGGCCGTCGGCGTCGCCGACGTACTCGGGCCGGGGCGCCCCGTTCTCCCAGCGGCCGACGAGCTTGCCGCGCAGGAACGTCGCCTCGTTCCAGCCGTGGATCGTGTGGCCGTCGAGCACCGTCCAGCCCGAGCGGGTCAGCACCTGGTCGTTCGAGACGCTGACGACGCGGTCGAGGTCGAGGACGAGCACGTCGGCGTCCGCGCCGACCTCGAGCGCGCCCTTGCGCGGGTAGAGCCCGAAGATGCGGGCGGGCGCCGCGCACGCGACTTCGACCAGGCGCTCGAGCGTCAGCTTCCCCTGGTGGACGCCCTCGAGCAGCACGGGCAGGTGCATCTCGACGCGGGAGGTGAACCCCGTCTTCAGCTGCCAGATGTCCTCGTTGAACGAGGAGTCGTAGTCGCTCGGCGGCCAGGAGACGACGTGGTCGGAGCCGACGGTGTCGATCACGCCCTCGCGCAGCGCGCGCCAGATCTCCGGGTTGTTCTCCCGCGAGCGCAGCGGCACGTTGATCCGCCAGGCGTTGCGCTCTCCCTTGCCGAACTGCAGCCAGTGCGGCCCCGTCTGGGCCCGCACGCGGACGCCGCGGCCGCGCAGGTCGAGGATCTCGCGGTAGGTCTCGGGCGTGGTCGCGTGCTGGATGTAGATCGGGCAACCCGTCACCTCGGCCAGGTACCCGTAGGAGCGGACGTGGTGCGCCTCGAGCCAGTGGGGCGAGCGGTCGGACCAGGTCGCCCAGTCCGTCCTGCCCTCCGCCCGCAGGCGCCCGTCGAAGATCCGCGCGATCTCCCAGTTCTCGCAGTGCATCGCGACGAGGCCCGGCGGGCCGAGCGCGGCGACCGCCTCCATCGCGAGGAAGCAGGTGCCGTCGTCGAAGCCGTGGCCGAGGCCGGCGCGCCGCCCCGGCCAGTGGGGCTCGGCCTCGGGACTCATCGACTGGAGGTAGAGCTTGTAGCTCGTGACGCCCTGGTCGCGCGCGTACTCGGGGATCTCGCGCGCCTGCTGGTCGGTCTCGAGCATGTAGGTGAGAAACACGTCGCAGGCGGCGTCGGCCTCGACGAGCCGCAGGAAGTGGTCGAACGGCTCGTGGAAGGAGACGACGTCGTTCGGCTGCACGAACTCGGCGAAGCGAGGGTGACCGAGCCTCGTCGAGGGCGCCTGGATGTTCCAGCTCGTGACGCCGGCGACGACGGCGGCGCGGCTCTCGCTTGCGAGATCGTCGGAGAGCGGGACGTAGCAGCCCGGGTGCGCCTCGGGATCGACGAGACCCGGGATCAGGTGCCGGCCGGTCGCGTCGTACGTCGCCCGCGCGGGCGGCAGCAGCGCGTCCTCGGCGATTGCCACGATCCGCCCCCGATCGACGGCGATCCCGGCTCGGCGGGGCCCGCCCGGCGTGACGATCGTGCCGCCCGTGATGGAGAGATCGACTTCGCGTGCTCCGGTCATGCCTCACTCCTTGTCGACGTTCGCGTCGCGGCGGCCGGCACGCTCCAATGCGCGGGCCGGCAGCCGCCGAAGGCCTCCTCAAGCTCCTCTCCGATCCGCCTCAGCCGCCCCCCGATGTCGGCGATCCGCTCGGGGCCGAGCTGCCCCGGGAAGCCGAGCGCGAGTAGATACAGCAGCGGCGCGGCGCTGGCGCCGAACACGAGGGCGGCAACCGCATGGTTCTCGTTGTACTCGCCGATGCTCGCCCCCCAGCCGTTGCAGGCGACCGCTGCGACCTCGCCGAGGAGCGCGTCCGGGTCGGTGATCGTGCGTGGCGTGCGTGCCTCGATGCGCGCGCTGTGGACGGTACGGCGCGCCTCCTCGGGATCGAGCGCGGCGAGCATGCACTTGCCGAGAGCCCCGTCGAAGGGCCCGAAGCGGTCGCCCACCCCGATCCCGACGTAGACGCCCGACGGGGGGAAGACCCCTTCCAGCACGACCGCCTCGCAGGGCTGGACCGCTCGCGCGACCGCGAACGAGAGCTGCTCCCCGGCGGCGAGCGGCCCGAGCTCCTCGAGCGCGCGGACGAGGATCGGCACCTGGCGCGCTGCGGCGTGGCCGAGCGGGACGAGGCCGGGTCCGAGCGTCCAGCGCCGGCTCTGCTCGTCGCGCTGCACGAACCCGTCCGCCTCGAGCGTGGAGAGGAGGTTGTGCAGCGTCGAGCGCGGCAGCTCGAGGTCCTGCCCGAGCGCCGCGAAGGTCTCCCCGCCCGAGACGGCGAGATGCCGCAGCACGCGAGTCGCCGAGACCAGAGCGGGCACGCGGTAGCCCGTCACGAGCCCGCCTCGAGCGAGCCGAGCCGCCGCAGGCGCCGGAACACGACGGTCTGCTCGCGCGTCAGCTCCTCGAGTGTGAAGCCGAGCCCTTCGCGGCCCGTGCCCGAGAGCTTGACGCCACCGAACGGGATCACGGGCGGGCGGTAGTTGTCTGAGCCGTTGATGACCACGCCGCCCGTCTCGAGCCGCTCGGCGACGGCCAGCGCGCGACCGAGGTCGGCGCTGAAGACGCTGCCCATCAGGCCGAAGCTGGAAGCGTTCGCGACGGCGATCGCCTCCTCCGCAGACCCGACCGGGACGACGGCGAAGACCGGGCCGAAGATCTCGTCGTCGATCGCGACGTCCGCCGACGCCGGCACGTCCTCGAGCAGGCACGGCTCGAAGTAGGCGCCGCGGGCCGCCCCGCTGCCGGCCACGAGCCGCGCGCCCTGCTCGACCGCGCGGCGCACCTGGGCGGCGACCCGCTCAGCGGCGGCGGGCGTGATGAGAGGCCCCACCCGGGTCTCGGGGTCGGCGGCGGGCCCGACGACGACGCGCGCGAGCCGCTCGCGCAGCCGCTCGGCGAGCTCGGCCGCGACGGCGCGCTCGACGACGATCCGCTTCGACGCCGAGCAGGCCTGGCCGTTCATCAGGAGCCGGCCGTACAGGAGCTCCGCGGTCGCCAGCTCGAGGTCGGCGTCGGCGAGCACGATGCAGGCGTTGTTGCCGCCGAGCTCGAGGTGGAGGCGCCGCAGGGTCGAGGCCGTCGCCGAGGCGACGGCGATCCCGGCGGCCGTCGAACCCGTCAGCGAGATCGCATCGACGCCCGGCGCCATGGCGAGCGCCGCGCCGACCTCTCGGTCGCCGACGATCGCTGGGAACAGATCGCCCGGAACGCCCGCCTCGACGATCGCGTCCCGGAATGCGAGCGTGGCGAGCGGGTCCTCGAGCGGGAGCTTCGCCACCGCGGCGTTGCCCGCCGCGAGCGCCGCCCCGCACTTCTCGACGAGCAGCTCGACCGGGAAGTTGAACGGGAGGATCGCCGCGACCACGCCAAGCGGCACCCGCCGCGTGTAGGCGAGATCCCGCTCCGTGCCGCCGCTGCCCTCGGTCGGGAGCACGCGGCCGCCGAGCCGCCTCGCCTCTTCCGCGTTCCCGCGCAACAGGCCGACGGCGCACGCAGCCTCGAAGCGCGCCTGGGCGAGCGGCTTGCCGGACTCGAGCGCGAGGAGGTCGCCCAGCTCGTCGACGCGAGGCTCGAGCGCCCGCGCGGCCGCCTCCAGGAGCGAGCACCGCTCCGAGAGCGGCGCCGAGGCCCAGGCACGCTGTGCCTTGCGGGCGCGGGCGACGATCCCCGCCAGCTCGGCGGGCGCGGCCAGGCGAGCCCGCCCCAACTCGGTAGGCTCGTCGGGCCGGGTGATCGCGACTGTCGACATTGTTCAGTAGGTTGAACTATCGTCCAAAACTTTGGCGCAATGCTACGCCGCTTCCGGGCGGCGTGTCAAGCGACCGCGGCGCGGCGGGCTCGCGCGGGCCAAGGCTGCGCAGCTTCGAGCTGTACGCGGGCGGGTTCCTCGGACCGTTCGGCGGAGCGATGCTCATCCCGCTCATCCCGAGCGTCGCCGATGGGCTCGGCACGAGCGTCGGGCTCGTCGCCCTGTCCGTGACCACGTACACGGTGCCGTTCGCGGCGTTTCAGCTCGTCTCGGGAACGATCGCCGAGCGCCTGGGCGGAGGGCGCGTCGTGCGCGCGGGGTACGTGGTCTACGGCGGAGCAGCGCTCCTGTGCACGTTCGCACCGGAGATCTGGACGTTCCTCGGCGCGCGAGCGCTCGCGGGCACCGCAAACGCGTTCCTGACCCCGATCCTGCTGGCGGCGCTCTACGAAGCGGTGCCGCGTCCGATGCTCGGTCGCAGCGTGGGCACGTTCGCGGCCGTGCAGACCGCCGGTCTGACGCTCGCACCGCTCATCGGCGGCGCCCTCGGCGAGCTGTCGTGGCGCCTCGCATTCACCGCCGTCGCGGCCGCCTCCCTGCTGCTCGCCCTGGCGCCGCTCGAGCTGCGTCGCCGGACCGCGGACGAGCAGGCCCGCGCGAGCCTGCGAGCGCTCGTCAGCCGGCGGCTCGGCCTGCTCTCGGCCGCCGCCGCGGCGGGCTACGCCGGCTTCACGGGGATCGGCTTCCTCGTCGCGCTCGTCGCCTCCGAGGAGTTCGGGCTCGGCGCCGGGGCCACCGGGCTGCTCGTCGCGACATACGGGGTCGGCGGCATCCTGCTCGGCCGCCTGGGCGGGACGGCCGCCGACCGGCTCGGCAGGCCCCTCACCGCGTTTGCCGGCTCCGCGGCCTGCGCCGCCGGCGTGCTGGCACTCGCGTTCGTGCCCACCGCCTGGGGCGTCGGGCTCGTCTTCTTCCTGGTCGGGTGCGGCTCGGCCTTCGCGTGGGCCGGGCTGAACACGATCACCGTCGAGTCGTTCCCGGAGAACCGCGCCGGCGCCATCTCGGTGTTCGGCGCGTTCAAGTTCGCGGGCCTCGCGGCCGCGCCGCTCGTCTACATCCCGCTCTTCCAGCTCGACACCCGCGCGCCGTTCCTGCTCGCATCCGGTTTGGCCGCGCTCGCGGCGGCGCTCATCCTGCCCTGGTTCGCGCTCTACCGGCGCCGGGTCGAAGCTGCGAGCACGAGCAGCGCGGCGAGCGGGACGATCAGGAAGTAGCGGCCGACCTGCCCGAGGAAGTCGGCCAGCACGGTCGTCTTGCCGGGCGCTGCGATCTCCACGGCCACGTTGACCGCCGCGACGACGAGCAGGAGCGCCGAAAGACCGGCTGCCCGCAGCACCCGCGCGGGCCGATCGGCGGTGCGTTCGTTCAGCGACGCCGCGTCGAGCACGAACTGCCACAGGGGCGGATAGACGAGCGCCAGGTAGAAGAGCATGCCGGTCTTCCAGCCCGAGGGGAGGAAGACGCCCGGATGGGCGACGAGCGTCGAGACGGCGAGCGCGACGAGCAGCGCTCCGGGCCCCACTGCCCGCTGCCGACCCGCCCACCAGAGCAGGGCGAGAACCGCCAGAGCCGCCGTGAACGCGGCGTCGAGCGTTACGAGCGCGACCGACCGAAACGGGGGCTCGCTCTCGACGCCGACCACGATCCGCCACGCCGTCGTGATCGCTCGCGGCAGCCCCCAGGCAGCAACGAGGGCGAGGAAGATCGCGGCGCTCGTGTGCACGCGCAAGCGGAGCAGCAGGAAGCCGAGGACGGCGGCACCGACGACGGTTCCGACGACGGCGGCCGACGCCACGCGGGGCTCGACAAACCAGCCGGCCGCGTCTGCAATCCACCTGCCGACCGCCGAGGTCGGCAGGACGAACGCGTACTCGACGAGCAGGAGCATGAGCGCGAAGACGAGGAACGGGGCCGCGAGCCCGACGGAGGTCAGAGCGACCGGGCCACCCAGCCGCTCGAACCCGTCGCCGCGAGGCCGGGCGCGCAGGAGCACGACCGTCGCGAGCAGGGCGAGCTCGAGCGCGAGCGCCCACCCGAACGGACCGTTGTCGATGCTCTCCTGCCAGGCCTCCGGCGATCCTCGGAGCGCCCCGGGCAGCCGCTCCGCGTAACCGAAGCCGAGCCAGACGAGCTTGCCCGCCAGCAGGATCCCGACGACCCACGGGACGCGCGCCAGGGCGGCCGCACCGAGCTCGCCGTAGTCGCGAGCCTGACGGGCCGAGGCGAATGCGCCCCAGAGGAGCAGGAGCCCGAGGGCGACGCCGAGGTCGGTGACGGCGAGGACGAGCGACGCCGACACGATCGATCGCTCGCTCACCAGCTCCCCGCCGACGAGCGCCTGATCGCCCGAGGCGAAGGCGTAACCGAGCCCCACGAGCAGGAACGGGGCGGCAGCGAGCGCGGCGGCGACGCGCGGCCGGGGGGCGAGCAGCCGGGCTGGCGCGAGCGGCAGCGCCAGCGCGAGTGGCAGCGCCGCCCAGGCGAGAGCGCGGGCGGGGAGCAGGCTGCCCCCGAACGTTCCGGCGACCTCGCCGGTGAGCCCCGCGCAGCCCGCAGCGACAGCTCCGGCGACGAACCCGACCGCGGCTCGAGTCAGACGTGGCCGCCTCCAGCCGGCCTCGAGCGAGCCGGCCGTCAGCACGGCGGCGGCGAGCGCGAGCCCGAGATAGGTGAGGCCGAGGAGTAGGCGTGGTACGGCCGTCTCGCCCTCGGGCCCCGTGTAGGGGTCGGCGCCTCCCGGGATCGTCCAGCCCGCGCCGATGGCGACGATCGCGAAGCCGGCGAGGCCGCAAGCCGCGAACGCGGCCAGGGTCAGGGTCCGGGCGGCAGGCGGCAGCGTGGAGAGCTCGAGCCGGCGGCCTCGCCACCAGGCAAGCAGGCGCCGTCCCGCCGGCCGTGGCCGGGTGCGATCGTCTGCGGGGGCAGCTGCCACAGCATCAATCAGACCGGACCGCCCGGACGGGCGCCAGCGCTCCGCAGTGCGCTACGGGAACAGGACCTTGCGGATCGAGCGCACCGCCTGGCCGATCCGGTGCTCGTTCTCGACGAGCGCGAAGCGGACGTGGCCGTCGCCGCCAGGGCCGAAACCGACTCCGGGGCTCACGGCCACCTTCGCGTCACGGGTCAGCATGGTCGCGAACTCGAGCGAGCCCGCCTCGCGGTGCTGCTCGGGCAGCGGCGCCCACACGAACATCGTCGCCCGCGGCTTCGGGAACTCCCAGCCGGCGCGGGCGAGCCCGTCGCAGAGGGCGTCCCGGCGGGAGCGGTAGACGTCGCGGACGACGTCCGGGTAGTCGGGCGTCTCGTTCATGGCGATGATCGACGCGATCTGGATCGGCTGGAACGTGCCGTAGTCGAGGTACGACTTCAGCCGCGCGAGCGCCCGCACGACCTCCGCGTTGCCGAGCAGGAAGCCGACACGCCAGCCGGCCATCGAGAACGACTTCGTCAGCGTGTACAGCTCGACGCAGACCTCGTCGGCGCCCTCGACCTGGAGAATCGAGGGCGGCCGGTAGCCGTCGAAGCCGAGATCGGCGTACGCGAAGTCGTGGACGATCAGCGCCCCGTTCTCGCGCGCGAACTCGACCGCCCGGCGCATGAAGTCGAGGTCGACCGTCGCGGTCGTCGGGTTGTGGGGGAACGAGAGGATGATCACGCGCGGTCTCGGCCAGGAGCGCTCGAACGTCTCGACGAGGTTGCCGAACAGATCCTCGTCTGGCCCCATCGGCACCCGCGCCACCTCGGCCCCGGCCAGCACGGGGGCGTAGATGTGAATCGGGTAGCTCGGGCTCGGCACCACCGCGGAGTCGCCGGGCTGGAGCAGCACCCACATCAGGTGGGAGAGCCCCTCCTTCGCGCCGATCGTCGTGATCGCCTGGGTCTCCGGGTCGAGCGACACCCCGAAGCGCCGTTCGTACAGGTCGCAGATCGCCTGGCGCAGCTTCGGAATCCCGCGGCTCGCCGAGTAGCGGTGGTTGCGCGGCTTGTGGGCAGCCTCGCAGAGCTTCTCGACGACCTCGGGTGGCGAGGGGATGTCGGGGTTGCCGAAGCCGAGGTCGATCACGTCCTCGCCGGCGCGGCGCAGCTCGATCGTGAGCTGGTTGATGGTCGCGAACACGTACGGTGGCAGCCCGCCAATCCGGCGGAACTCGAGCCCGAATCCGGTCTGGAGCGCCCGCTCGCTCATTCCCACTCGATCGTCGCGGGGGGCTTCGACGAGATGTCGAGCGCCACCCGGTTCACGTGAGGCACCTCGTTGATGATCCGGCTCGAGATCGACTGGAGCAGCTCGTGGGGCAGCCGCGCCCAGTCCGCGGTCATCGCGTCCTCGGAAGTGACCGCCCGGATCACGATCGGGTACGCGTACGTGCGCTCGTCCCCCTGGACGCCCACGGAGCGGATCGCCGGGAGAACCGCGAAGCACTGCCACAGCTCGCGGTACAGGCCGGCTCGGCGGATCTCGTCGAGCAGGATCGCGTCGGCCTCGCGGAGGATCTCGAGCCGCTGGCGTGTGACGTCGCCGATGATCCGGATCGCGAGCCCGGGCCCCGGGAACGGGTGACGCCAGACCATCGCCTCCGGCAGGCCGAGCTCCTCGCCGACCCGGCGGGCCTCGTCCTTGAACAGCATCCGCAACGGCTCCACGAGCTCGAAGTCGATCTCCTCGGGCAGGCCGCCGACGTTGTGGTGCGACTTGATCTTGGCCGCGACACCCGCCTGGCCGCCCGACTCGATCACGTCCGAGTAGAGCGTGCCCTGGACGAGGAACGGCGGCGGCCCCGATCCGTCCCGGCCGAGCCGCTGCGCCTCCTCCTCGAACACGCGGATGAACTCCTCGCCGATGCGGTGGCGCTTCTCCTCGGGGTCGTCGATCCCCTCGAGCCGGGCGAGGAACCGCCCGCTCGCGTCCACGTGGACGAGCGGCACGTGGAAGTGGTGGCCGAACGTCTCCACGACCTGCTCCGCCTCGCCCTTGCGCAGGAAGCCGTGGTCGACGAAGACGCAGGTGAGCCGGTCGCCGACGGCCTTGTAGACGAGCAGGGCCGCGACCGCCGAGTCGACGCCGCCGGAGAGTCCGCAGAGGACGCGCTCGCGCCCGACCTGGGCGCGGATCCGCGCGACCTCCTCCTCGATCACCGCGGCCGGAGTCCAGACCGGCGGCGCGTCCGCGACGTCGTACAGGAACGCCTTCAAGAGCTCGATGCCGTGCGGCGTGTGCACGACCTCCGGGTGGAACTGCACCCCGTACAGGCCGCGGCGCTCGTCCTCGAACGCGGCGATCGGCGTCGTCGGGCTGGAGGCGACGACCCGGGCCCCCACGGGGGCCGCGACGACCGCGTCCCGGTGGCTCATCCAGATCGTCTGCTCGCGCGGCAGCGACCCGAGCAGGCGGCTCGACTCGTCCGTGACCTCGAGCTCCGCGCGGCCGAACTCGGCGACGTCGGTGCGGTCGACGCGGCCGCCGAGCTCCTGGGCCATCAGCTGCATGCCGTAGCAGATTCCGAGCACCGGGACCCCGAGCGAGAACAGGCCGGGGTCGACCTTCGGCGCCCCGGGCGCGTAGACGGACGCGGGACCGCCGGAGAGCACGAGCGCGCGCGCGTTGCGGCGCAGCACCTCCTCCGGCCGGATGGCGGCCGGCACGAGCTCCGAGTAGACGCGGCACTCACGCACGCGACGGGCGATCAGCTGCGCGTACTGCCCGCCGAGGTCGATCACCAGGACGGGCCGATCCTCCGGGCCCGGATCAAGGAGCGGCAGCGGGGCGGGCTCCGCCACGGGCTCAGCCTCCCGTGCGGTAGTTCGGCGACTCCTTGACCATGGAGACGTGGTGCGGGTGGCTCTCCCGCAGGCCTGCCGCAGTGATCCGGACGAAGCGCGCGTGCACGCGGAGGTCCTCGATCGTCGCGGCGCCGCAGTAGCCCATCGCCTGGCGCAGGCCGCCGACGAGCTGGTAGACGATCGCACGCAGCGGCCCCTTGTAGCCGACCCGGCCCTCGATGCCCTCGGGCACGAGCTTCGCCACGTCGTCGCGATTCGCCTGGAAGTAGCGGTCCTTCGAGTACGAGCGGGCCTTCATCGCCCCGATCGAGCCCATCCCGCGGTACTCCTTGAAGCGCTCGCCCTGGTAGAAGACGACGTCCCCGGGGCTCTCGTCCGTGCCGGCCAGGACGCTGCCGAGCATGACGGAGTCCGCGCCCGCCGCGATCGCCTTGGCGACGTCGCCGGAGGACTGCAGGCCGCCGTCCCCGACCACGGGGACACCGTGGCGAGCAGCGGCGCGGGCGCAGTCGTTGATGGCGGTCAGCTGGGGCACCCCGACCCCCGCGACGATCCTGGTGGTGCAGATCGAGCCGGGGCCCACGCCCACCTTCACGGCGTCGGCGCCGGCGTCGATCAGGGCCTCCGCGGCCTCCGCGGTCGCGATGTTGCCCGCGACCACCTGGACGTCGAACCGGTCCTTGATCCTCCGGACCGTCTCGACGACCCCCCGGGAGTGGCCGTGGGAGGTGTCGACCACGAGCAGGTCGACGTCCTCGCCGGCGAGCGCGTCAGCCCGCTCGAGCGCGTCGGCACCGACCCCGATGGCGGCGCCGACCCGCAGGCGGCCCTGCTCGTCCTTCGTGGCAAGTGGGTACTGGATCCGCTTCTGGATGTCCTTGACGGTGATCAGGCCCTTCAGGTACCCGCCGGCGTCGACCACCGGGAGCTTCTCGATCTTGTGGCGGTGCAGCACCTCGCGCGCCGCGTCCAGGGTCGTCCCGACGGGCACCGTCACGAGCCCCTCGCTCGTCATCAGGTTCGCGATCGGCTGCGCCGTGTCGCCCTCGAAGCGCAGATCGCGGTTGGTGAGGATGCCGACGAGCTTGCCGCGCTCGTCCGTGATCGGCACGCCCGAGATGTGGTAGGTCTCCATCAGCTCGAGCGCGTCGGCGACCAGGTCGTGCGGCTGGAGCGTGACGGGCTCGACGATCATCCCCGACTCCGAGCGCTTGACCTTGTCGACCTCCGCCACCTGATCCTCGATCGAGAGGTTGCGGTGGACGATGCCGATCCCGCCCTCGCGTGCGAGCGCGATCGCCATCCGCGCCTCGGTGACGGTGTCCATCGCCGCTGACGAGATCGGGATCGCGATCTCGATGCCGCGGGTGAAGCGCGTTCGCGTCGACACCTCGTCGGGAAGCACCGAGGACTCCGCCGGCACGAGCAGGACGTCATCGAAGGTCAGGCCCTCCTTCGCGAACTTCCGCTCCAGCTCGAGCAGGCGCTCGAGCTCCGCGGGCCCGACCTCGACGCTCACGCCCCGCCTCCCCCCTTCAAGCAGGAAACCCAGGCGCCGACGGGCTGCCTGGGCTCCGCGAACCTGCCTCTCGCCTGGTCTCTCAACGTGGGCGCATGGTACCAGCCACGCTCGACGCGACCCGGGGGGCGCGCGCCTACTCGGAGGCGGCCGGCTCGAGCTGGCCCACGGTGACGAGCGCGGCGAGCCGGCTCACCTCGCGAACGTCGAAGCGGCCCGCGCCGACCTCGAGCACGGAGGCGGCGCCCGTCGCCACCGCCGCTCGCACCGCCTCGTCGAGCGGCTTGCCCGCGAGGCGCGCTGCGATGAAGCCGGCGAGCAGCGCGTCCCCCGATCCGACCGTGGAGATCGGCTCGAGCCGGGGTGCGGTCGCCTCCAGGCGAAGCTCCGTGCGATCCTCGTGAAGCAGCGCGACGCACCCGCTCTCGGTGGTGATGATCGCGTTTCGCGCACCGAGCTCCGCGATCTCGTCGAGCGCCGCGACCAGGTCGTCCTCGCCCGCGAACTCGTGGCCGACGAGCTCCTCGGCCTCCCGAACGTCGGGCACGACGAGGTAGGGCTCGCCCTCGACGCCGCGCCGCAGGGGCTCGCCCTCGGCGTCGAGCACGGTCGGCACGCCCCGCCGGTTCGCCTCCCGGATCGCCTCCTCGTAGAAGCCGTCCGCGACGCCCCGGGGCAGCGAGCCGGAGAAGACGATGAACTCCGCGCCCCGCGTGAGGTAGGAGAGCTTCTCGCCCAGCATCGCGAGCTCGTGCTCCTCGACCTCCGGCCCCCACTCGTTGATCTCCGTGTAGACGTTCGACGTCGGGTCGACGACCGCGGTGGACGTGCGGGACTCGTCGCGGATCCGGACGAAGTCGTTCAGCAGGCCCTCGCTCGTCAGGCGCTCCACGATCTGCACACCCGTGCGGCCTCCGGCGAGGCCCGTGCACACGACGGGGACGCCGAGTCGTTTGAGGGCACGCGCCACGTTGATCCCCTTGCCGCCGGCGCTGGCCAGGCTCGTGCTCACGCGGTGCCGCTGGCCGAGTCGGAAGCTCGGAACGAGCAGCGTGCGGTCGATCGCGGCGTTGAGCGTGACGGTGACGATCATGGACTCAGCGCGAACCCCAGGATCGAGCCGAGGGCGTCGCGCGCGTGGTCGAGCGCACGGTCAGCGTACCAGCGCGCGCGCCCGCCGAGGCCGGGCGCGTCGAGCGACTCGGCCGCGACGAGCGGCCGCGTGACGAGAACCCTGTCGCCGTCCAGGATCTGGATCTCTCCGAGCTCCTGGCCCGCCTCGATCGGGAGCTCGACCATCGCGGGTGCGACCACCCGCTCGACCAGGGGATGCCCCACCTGGACGAGCGCGAGCACCGCGCCGGGGGCGACGAGGTGCAGACGGGCATCCGAGAACGGCACGAGCGCCTCCGCGTAGACGACGTCGCTGCGCACGATCGCGACCCGACGGTACTGGTCGAGCCCCCAGTCCAGGAGCTCGACGAGGTCGGCGTTGCGCTCGGCCCGGCTCGGGCCTCCGAGCAGGACGGCGTAGATCGTGACGCCGTCGCGCCGGACGGCCGCGACCTCGCTCCACCCGGCGTCCCCCGTGTGTCCGGTCTTGACCCCGATCGTGCCCGGGTAGGAGAACAGCAGGTCGTTGCGGTTGACGAGCGTCCGCCCCGCGACCGTCGCCTCCTCGATCCGCACGATCCGCCGGATCAGCGGCTTGCGCATGGCGACGCGAGCGAGCTTGAAGAGGTCACGCGCCGACGAGTAGTTGCCGGGAGCGTCGAGGCCGTCCGGACGGCTGAAGTGCGTGTCGCGAAGCCCGAGCTCGGCCGCCCTTTCGTTCATCAACGCCACGAAGCGCGGAACCGACCCGTCGCCGACGTGCCAGGCCAGCGCGTAGGCGGCGTCGTTGGCGCTGTAGACGAGCAGCGCGGTCAGGAGCTCCCGCACGGTCAGTCGCTCGCCCGCACGCAACCCGATCGACGACTCGCCGACCGTCGGCGCGGGGCCTCCGACCCGCACGACGTCCGACGGCCGGGCGTACTCGAGCACGACCAGCGCGGTCATGATCTTGGTGATGCTCGCGATCGGGAGCCGCTCCGTGTCGCTCTCCGCGAGCAGCACGACGCCGTTCGCGCCGTTGCCGACCAGGACCGAGGCAGCCTCGACCGTCGGCGGCGGCCCCGCCGTGGCCACGGCAGCGGCCGCGAGGAGAGCGGCACCGGCCGCGGCGAGGAGACCCAACCGGCGGGGCACGGGCGCAAGCCTATACTCCGCCCATGGCGCCGGTTGAGGGCGAGCGGACGCCCGCTAACGTCACCGGGGTGGAGCGCACGCTCGAAGTGCGCGTCGGCTCGCTCGGGGGTTTCGAGCTGCGCCCGACCCGCCTGTTCGTCTGGAAGGGGGAGGAGCGCGAGGAGGCGCAGAAGCTGGTCTCGTTCGGCTCGCAGCCGGCCGCGCTCGACTACCCGAGGCGTGAGAGCACGCTGCGCGCCGGCCACGTCGAGGTGCGCACGCTCGGGAACCCGCTCATGACGATCGCGCTGGCCGGCGTGATCGCGCTGCGCAACTGGGCGAACGCGCCCGAGGAGCCGCCGCGCGGCGGCTGAGCCTGAGCCGTCAGGCGACGCGCAGGCGCTGGCCGGGCGAGAGCGCGAGCGGGTCGACGCCCGGGTTCAGCTCGAGCAGGGCATCGACCGTCGTCGAGAAGCGCGTGGCGATCGCCTCCAGGGTGTCGCCGGCCTTCACCCGGTAGAACTGCTCCTCCGCCGGCTCGGTCGTGCCGGGCTCGACCGGCTCGGTCGTCAGCGGCACCGAGGACACCGGCTCGGCCGCGGTCACCGTGCTCGCGTCCGAGCCCCCGTCGAGACCGCGGTCGACGAGCACGACCAGGGCGCCGGCCGCCGCGAGGAACGCGAGCGGGGCGACGACGCGGGCGAGCCAGACGCGCAGAGTCTCCATCAGCTACCAGCCCGACGCGGTCCACACGTCGCGCTGGAGGTGCGCGGCGGCCTGGGCTGCGGCGTTCCGCCAGTCCTTGCCGGTGGTGCGGAAGGCGTACAGGATCGCGCGAGAGACGGGGACGAGGGCGCTCGCGGGGCCGCTCGTGAACGCGCGCGCGACGTCGGCGGGGCCGGCCCCCTGGGCGCCGACGCCGGGCAGGAGCAGCACCGCGCGCGGCAGGAGCCGTCTGGCCTCGCCGATCGCACGCGGGTAGGTGGCGCCGACGACCGCGCCCACGCTCGACAGGCCCCGCTCACCGACGAGTTCTTCCCCCCAGTGCCCGACGAGCTCCGCGACGTGGTGCCAGAGCGGGCGTCCGTCCGAGAGCGCGGCGTCCTGGATGTCGACGCTGCCCGAGTTGGAGGTCTTGACGAGGCAGAACACCCCGGCGCCGGAGCGGCGGCACGCGGCCAGGAACGGTTCGAGCGAGTCCTGCCCGAGGTAGGGGTTGACGGTGAGCGCGTCCGCAAGGGGCGGCCGACCGTCCCTCGGCTCGAGGTAGGCGGCCGCGTAGGCCCGGGCGGTCGAGCCGATGTCCCCGCGCTTCCCGTCGGCCAGGACGAGCAGGCCGGCCGAGCGCGCGTAGGCGCAGACCTGGTCGAGCGCGGCGAACCCGGGGGCGCCGAGCGCCTCGAAGAACGCGAGCTGCGGCTTGACCGCCACGACGTAGGGGGCGACCGCGTCGACGATGCCCCGGCAGAAGCGCTCGCAGGCGTCCGCTGCGGCCTCCTGCCCGCCCGTGTGCGTGGGGCCGCGGAGCTCGAGCGGCAGGAGCTCCGGCCGCGGGTCGAGCCCGACGACGAGCTGGCTTCGCTTGCGCTCGACCGGCTCCGCGAGCCGGTCCGCGAAGAACGAGGTCGAGGGGGTGACCGGTCGCGCCGTGAGCTCGTTCGCCATCTGGTGCGCGTAGGCTAGCGCCCTCGTCGGATCGGGCGACCGCGACCGCCTTCGTGATCGACCGGAATCCCCGGGCGGGCGGGTCAGGACCCGCCCCTACTGATAGAAGGAGCGCCAGGCCGACCAGTGGAAGCCCACCGGGCAGGAGCCCGCGGCGCGGTCCGCCCGGCAGCGGGGCTCGCTCCGGTAGACGTTGCCGCGGCCATCGACGGCGAAGAGCACGGTCGCGTCCCCGCCTCCGACCTCCGACCACTGTGCCGCCGTCAGAGAGACGAGCCCGTCCATGTACGGACCCGTCGTCTCTCGCCAGTAGCCGTGGGCAACCGCGTCCGGCGTCGCCGCCGCTTCGCTCGCGACGAGAGGCGCGTAGAGGCGGATGTCCGCGTTCCGCCAGCCCGGCCAGCGACCCTGCCACTCCTGCGTCCAGACCACGTCGTTCCTGAGCGCGAACGCCCGCAGAATCCCGAAGCGATCGCGCGTCAGGTCGACGTCGTCGGCCTCCGCGAGGAAACTCCCGCGACGGAAGCCGTCACCCCAGGCGCTGCCCTTCTGCACGAACTGGTACACGAGCCGCGACCGGTTGCGCAGGAGGACGGTGCGCCGCCCGTCATCGAGCGTCGCCGCCGCGACGCTCCTCCAGCCGCTCCCGGGAAGCTTGAGCCACTTCCCCCACCCGGACACCGTGGAGGCACGGGCACGCCGGTGGGCCTTCCCTTTCGACGTGACCGCGACGAGCTCGTTCATCGCCCCCTCCACGGCGTCGACGTCCCGGAAGCCCGAGACCCCGGGCGGCGCGTCCATCACCTCCCAGTCGTCCGCCCCGTTCGCGTCTCGCACGAGCAGCCGCCCGGCCCCGTCGACCGCGACCAGGGTGGCTCCGCGCTGCCCCGCCAGCACGGTCAGCGCCCGCGGCGCGGTGAGCGGCGCGAACGGCCCGAACGCGGAGAAGGCGTCGTCGAGGCTCGAGCCCTGGCGCGTGCGCGACACCACCCGATCGCCGTCACGGTCGGCGACGAACACGCGGCTCACCGGGCCTGCCGCCCCGCCCGCCGTCGCGGCGAGCGGCGCGACCGCGACGTCCGCCGCCGCCAGGGGGGCGTGGACGAAGGTCTGCGCCGCGGGACCGAAGTTGAGGAGGTACTCGGTGGCGGGGCCCGGATACGTGCAACCGCTGACGACGTTCGCCGAGCGATCCACCGAAGAGCCGCCGCCGAAAGTCACGCCGGCGATCCGGTAGCTGCCGCCGGACTGGTAGAGGAGCGGCGAGCCCGAGTTGCCCCCCACCGCGTCGCAGGTGTGGAAGAGCAGACCGGCGTCGTTCCTGACGATCGTGCACTGGGGGTCGACGAGCCCTTCGTCCCACCAGACGTTCTGGCCGCCCTGGCAGAACGGGTTCTGGCAGGGCGCCCCGGGCGGTCGCGGGCTCGGCTGCACCCGCGCCAGGTCGCGCGCGTACCCGGCCGACTGCACCGAGAACGGCGCGGACGGGACGCTCCCGAGCTCGATCGACGGAAACTCGGTCACGGGCGACGCGAGGTGACCGATGCCCCAGTCGTGACGGGCCTCGTCCTCCCACCACGGGCCCGACCACTGGAGCCGCGCCCGCGAGCCGACGACCACGCGGTCGACCTGGACGAATCTGGCTGCCGCTGCCGGGTTGAAGTTCGGCACGAAGTAGAGGCCCCCCTGCCACGCGCCGCTGTCCGTCCAGGTGAAGCAGTGGGCCGCGGCAACTATGTGATCCGGGTCGATCAGCGTCGCGGTGCAGCCGTTGTCGAGGTAGCCCACGGCCCCCCACGGGAGCGCGGTCGTGGCCGGGAGCGGGTAGCGGTCGTCCTGCCCGGAGAACGTGTTGCAGAAGACCTCGGCGAACCCGGCGGAGCCGGAGCCGGCAAGGAAGACGACAGCGAGCAACGGGACGAGCCGCCGAGCCCCGGGGATCATGACTCCCCCTCCGTCGGTAAGGAACCGAAGCCTACCAGACCGGCAGCCGCCCGAAACGGCGCGGGGGCCGCGAACGCGGCCCCCGCCGCCCCGCAACGCCCCGCGCGGGCGCGCGCTAGCGGGCGTCCGCCTTGAGCGCGCTGCCGGCCGAGAACTTCGGCACGGTTGCGGCCGGGATCTGCACCTTCTCGCTCGGGTTGCGCGGGTTGACGCCGACGCGCGCGGCACGCTGCTGCGTCGAGAACTTGCCGAATCCGGTGAACGTGACCGCGTCACCCCGCTTCAGGGCATCCTGGATCGTCTCGAGGAACGCGTCGACCGCCTCGGCGGCCGCACGCTTGGAGAGCCCCGTCCTGTCCGCCACCTCATCGATGAAATCTGCCTTGGTCACTGCCCCCACACTCCCCTCGTCGTCGACGGTTCACGGCGCTGCGAACGTGCGGGCAGCCTACCAGGAGGGTCGGATTGTCTCAACCATGCGGGTTTGCGGGCATTTTCCCCGGCCCGAGCAGTTCGCGAGCCGAAAACAGGGCAACGAGGCGAACACCGGCCGCCTCGAGGGCCTCCCGGCCACCCTCCTCACGGTCGACCACGCACACCGCGGTCTTGCACTCGAGGCCGGCCGCGCGCAGCGCCCCGATCGCGTCCGCGGCGGCCCCGCCGCTCGTCACGACGTCCTCGACCAGGCACACGAGCTCGCCCTGCTCGTACACGCCCTCGACGGCACGATCGGTGCCGTAGCCCTTGCTCGCCTTCCGCACGATCAGGAACGGCAGGCCGCCGCTGAGGGAGGCCGCGGCGGCGAGCGCGACGGCGCCGAGCTCCGGCCCGGCGAGCCGTGCCGCCGCCGGCTCCTCCCGGGCCACGTGCTCGGCGAGCAGCGCGCCGATCGGCCCGAGCAGCTCGGGGCGCGTCTCGAAACGGTACTTGTCCAGGTAGTAGCGCGAGCGGCGGCCCGAGCGCAGGACGAAGTCGCCCTCGAGGTAGGCGTGCTCGCGGATCAGCGAAGCCAGCGCGACGCGGTCCACGCTACGGCAACGAGCCGCGAGCGGCGAACAGCACGTCGTGCGCGAGCGGGAGCAGGCGGTCGGCCTCGAGAGCGCCCTGCTCGAGCGAGATCATCGAGCCGTCCGCGAAGTAGAGGTCGACCCGCTCACGCCGGCGCGCGCCCCGCCGGCGCCACACCGCGGCGCCCGCGAGCGCGAGGCCTGCGACGAGGAAGACCGTCCTACGCCTCGCCATCCCCGGCACCCTTCCCGTTCGCTTCCGGCTCCTCGGCCGCTGCCTTCCTGGAGCCGGCGCGCGCTTTCGGCTTGGGCGCCAGCTCCTCCCCGACCACGTGGCGCAGGCACGTCTTGAGGTCGTAGAAGACAAGCCCCGCGGTCGGTTCCGGCACGGTGACGGCGGCGACCATCCGCTCGGCGTCGCGCACGACGAACACGCAACCGTCCGGCGTGACCGCCTGGAGCTGCACGAGCGGCTCCCGCGCGTCCTCGCCGCCCATCGCCTTCTCGGCCGAGCCGAGCAGCTCGCGGGCCGCGCCCGCCATCGCACCGGCGCGAGCGGGGTCGGAGACCGTGCTCGCCACGACGGCGCCTCGCTCGTCGACGAGAACGGCGCTCTCGATCTGAGACGAGATCTCGATCAGATCGGCGAGCGCCTGGGCGGCTTCCATCGGCGGGCACGCTACCACACGCGTCATGGCCCGGCCGGCTGGGCCCGAGCCCGCTTCGAGAGCGGCGCGGAGCGCCCGCGCGGCACGCGCACGGTGGCTCGAGGCGGCCTTCCAGGCGTCGCCGAGCACGCCGACGGTCTCCGTCTCGCCGTCCGGGACGAACGCCGGGTCGTAGCCGAAACCGCCCGTGCCGCGCGGCTCGCGGGCGATCGCGCCCTCGAGCGTTCCACGCGCCGACAGCTCGCGGCCGTCGGCAGCGACGAGCGCGAGCTCGCAGACGTAGCGCGCCCGCCGGCCAGGCCCGGCGGTGTCGCGAAGGTCGTGCAGCAGCCGCACGAGGTTCGCCTCGTCGGACGCGCCCTCACCCGCGTAGCGGGCCGAGCGCACCCCGGGCGCGCCGGCGAGCCCGTCGACCTCGAGCCCCGAGTCTTCCCCGAGCACCCACGCGTCGGCGGGCGCGCGGGTGCGGCCCCAGAGCGCCTTCGCCCGGGCGTTCTCGGCGAACGTCTCGCCGGTCTCCTCGGGGATCCCGGCGGTGTCGAGCGGGTCGAGCTCCCATCCGGGCAGGAGGGCCCGCAGCTCGCGCAGCTTTCCCGGGTTGCCTGACGCGAGCGCGACCCGCACGCCTACGTGCCGACCGCACGGCGCTGCGCCTCGACGATCCGGGCGATCCCGCCAGCCGCGAGATCGATCAGCTCGTCGAGCGACGCGCGCGAGAAGGGGACGCCCTCGGCCGTTGCCTGGACCTCGACGAGGCGCCCGTCTCCGGTCATGACCACGTTCATGTCGACTTCGGCGGCCGCGTCCTCCGGGTAGTCGAGGTCGAGCAGGGCCTCTCCCCCGACGATCCCGACCGAGACCGCGGCCACCTGCCCCGAGGGCGGGGGCAGACCGGCCCGCGCGGCTGCCAGCGCGAGTGCGACCCAGGCACCCGAGATGGCGGCGGTGCGCGTCCCTCCATCGGCCTGGATCACGTCGCAGTCGAGCCAGATCGCGCGCTCTCCGAGCGCCTCGAGCTCGTAGGCGGCACGTAGCGAGCGCCCGATCAGGCGCTGGATCTCGACGGTGCGGGACTTCTGCCTGCCGGCGCTCGCCTCACGCTGCGTGCGCGCCCCGGTCGAGGCGGGCAGCATCCCGTACTCGGCCGTGATCCAGCCCTTGCCGCGCCCGGCCAGCCAGCGGGGGACGTTCTCCTCCACGCTCGCGGTGCACAGCACGCGCGTGCGCCCGAACGAGATCAGCGCGGAGCCGTGCGCCTGCTCGACGAAGCCCGGGACGATCTCGAGCGCGCGCAGCTCGTCGCGCGCGCGGCCCTCGCGCGCCATCAGGCGGCCGCCGCCCGGGCCAGCTCGGCCAGCTCGACCCGCTCCACCCGCTCCAGCGGGAGCTGGAGGAACCGCTCGCCCAGCGCTCTCAGCTCCTCCGGTTCCCCGGTGGTCAAGAACCGGCAGCTTCCCTCCCTGGCCGGGTCGTTCTCGATGCCCTTGCGCGCGAGCGTCTCCGCCACCTCGCGCGCGGTCTCCTCTGCCGAGAAGACGAGGGTCACGTCCCGGCCGAAGACCCGCTCGAGCACGGGGCGGATCAGCGGGTAGTGCGTGCAGCCGAGGATCACCGTGTCGACTCCGGCGGCCTTGAGCGGCGCCGCGTACCCGCGCACCGCGTCGACGAGCCGCGGGTCGGCACCCGCACCCGCCTCGATCAGCGGCACCAGCCCGGGGCATGCCACCTCGTGGACGTGGGCGCCCGCGTCGAGCGCGCGGATCGCGCTCGTGTAGCGGCCGCTGCGCACGGTCGCCTCCGTCGCGAGCAGCCCGATCCGGCGGTTGCGCGTCGCCTGCACGGCCGCGCGCGCCTCCGGCGCGAGCACGCCGACGACCGGGACGGACAGACGCTCCTGGAGTGCGGGCAGCGCGGCCGCGGTCGCCGAGTTGCAGGCTGCGAGGATCAGCTTCACCCCTGCCGTCTCGAGGTAGGAGGCGATCTCGAGTGCGAAGCGGCGGATCTCGTCCGCGGGCCGGGGCCCGTACGGGCAGCGCTCGCCGTCGCCCAGGTAGACGAAGTCCTCGTGCGGGAGCGTGACGAGGCACTCGTGGAGCACCGTCAGGCCCCCGGCTCCCGAGTCGAACACGCCCACGGGCCGCGCATCCATGACCGGCGATTGTACGCGGGCGAGCGGCCCGCCACGGCTGTAGCGTAGAGGCATGCTGGAGGTGCACGAGCCCGAGGGGGCGTTTGCCCGCATCGAGGCGCACCTGCGCTCGGCCGGGTTCTTCGAGGGTGGTGCCGAGGACATCTGCGCCGACCTCTACCTCGGCTACGGGCTCGCGCGCACGCTGCGACGGGCGCCGTGGCCCGACCCGCCGGAGCCGTGCCGGCTGCCGCTCGCCGCCTGCCGGGTCCGCCCGGCCGACGAGCCGCCGCGCGCGCCGGGGACGTTCACGGCCGGGGAGTTCAAGCCGACCTGGACCGGGGGCGAGCACGCTGCCGCCGTCGAGGCGGTCCGCGCCGCGATCGCGCGCGGGGACGTCTACCAGGTGAACCTCGTCCAGCACCTCGAGGCGCCGTTTCGCGGCGACCCCGCCGGGCTCGCGCTCGCGCTCGCGCCCCTCCGGCCGCTCCACCCGCGCCCGCTCACGGGTGACGGGTGGGCGATCGTGTCGGCCTCGCCGGAGCTCTTCCTCGCCCGCCGGGGCGAGCTCGTGTGGACGAAGCCGATCAAGGGCACGCGGCCCGTCGGCGAGAGCGACGACCTGCTCGACTCGGAGAAGGACGCGGCCGAGCACGTCATGATCGTCGACCTCGAGCGCAACGACCTCTCGCGCGTCTGCCGACCGGGCACGGTTCGCTGGCCCGAGCTGATGGCCGAGCACGCCCAGGCCGGGGTCGTGCACCTCGTGTCGACCGTCGAGGGACGGCTCATGCCCGGGGTCGGCCTGACCGATCTGCTCGCCGCGACCTTCCCCGGGGGCTCCGTCACCGGCGCCCCCAAGATCTCCGCAATCGATCACATCGCCGCCCTCGAGCCCGTCGGCCGCGGCGCCTCGATGGGCGCGCTCGGGACCGTCTGGCCGAACGGGGACCTCGACCTCGCGCTCACGATCCGGACGTTCGCCGTCGCCGACGGGCGCGCCCATCTCTGGGTCGGCGGGGGCATCGTGTGGGACTCGGAGCCCCACGCGGAGATCGAGGAGTCCTGGGTGAAGGCACGGCCGCTCCTCGCCGCGATCGGGGCGAGGCAGCCGGAGACCGCGCGCGCGTGACCATGCTCGCGATCGCGATCCGGGGCCGGGGGCTCGTCGACCCCGACGAGCCCGTCCTGCACGCGGACGACGCTGCCCTGCTCAGAGGGCGCGCGGCGTTCGAGACGCTGCGGGTCTACGACGGCCGCCCGTTCGCGCTCTCCGAGCACCTCGACCGCCTCGCCTCGTCGGCCGCACGGATCGAGCTGCCCCCGGTGGAGAAGAGCGAGCTCGAGCAGCTCGCGATGCTCGCGCTCGCCGCGGCGGGGGCGCCCGATTGCGTGTTGCGCGTGTACTGGACCGGTGGGCGCGAGGGCGCCGGTCGCGCGGAGGCGCTCGCGCTCGTCAGCCCGCTTCCGGGCGGATACGACGAGCTCCGCGCCCGGGGGCTCAGGCTGATCTCGCTCCAGCTCGCGGTCGACGCTCGCCTGCGCGCCACGTCGCCGTGGCTGCTCGGGGGTGTCAAGTCGACGAGCTACGCCGTCAACATGGCCGCCGAGGCCGAGGCGCGCCGCCGCGGCGCGGACGACGCCGTGTTCGTCGCGAGCGACGGGACGGTGCTCGAGGGCCCGGTCACGAACGTCTGGTGGCGCGAGGGCGATCTGCTGCTCACCCCCGCGCTCGAGCTCGGCATCCTCGCCGGCGTCACACGCTCGCAGGTTCTACGCTCCGCTGCCGCCCTCGGCTACCGGGTCGAGGAGGGCTGGTACCTGCTCGAGCGGGTCGCAGCCGCCGAGGAGGTGTTCACGTCCTCGTCGGTGCGCGAGATCATGCCCGTCGTCGAGCTCGACGGTCGCCCGGCAGGCGGAGGCGCGCCCGGCCCGGCGGCGCGTGCCCTCCAGGCGGCGCTCCGGCGCGAGGCTGCCGCGGATGCCAGCTAGACTCGGGCGCGTGCGGATCCTCGCGTTGATCCACGAGGACGGCCCGTGCAGCGGGGTCTTCGCCGAGGCGGCGACCGAGCGCGGAGACGAGATCGAGGAGTGGAGCATCGTGCTCGGCGTGCCGCCCCCGCGCCCGCTCGACGAGTACGACGCCGTGCTCGCCTTCGGCGGCGCGATGCACACGCACGAGGAGCACTACCACCCGTGGCTGCGTGAGGAGAACCTGCTCCTCCAGCGGTTCCTCGACCTGGGCATGCCGCTGCTCGGGATCTGCCTGGGCGGCCAGCTGATCGCGAAGGCCGTGCACACGTCGATCACGAAGGCGCCCGAGCCGGAGATCGGCTGGTTCCCCGTCGAGCTCCTCCCCGGGGCTGCGGACGATCCCGTGCTGGGGCGACTGCCCGGCCGGTTCATGGCCTACCAGTGGCACCACTACCGCTTCGACCTCCCGGGCGGCGCGGAGCTGCTGGCCCGCAGCCCGGTCTGCCTCCAGGCCTACCGGCTCGGCGACCGGGTCTGGGGCCTGCAGTTCCACTGCGAGGTCACGCGGGAGCTCGTCTTCAAGTGGTGCGACGAGTTCGAGGCCGACCCGGATCACGACCCGACCGGGTACGACGGAGCCCGCATGCGCGCGGACACGGACGTCCACATCGAAAGCTGGAACGCGATCGGGCGGGAGATCTGCACCCGGTTTCTCGAAGCCTCCGAGCGCGTGCGCCAACCGGCCCGCGTCTAGCGCTCCAGGGCCGCGACGACGTCGCGCTCGGTGGCCACCGCGGGCCGCTCGAGCAGCCGCCCGAGCCAGGCCGCGAGCGAGCCGTACGGGGAGAGGTCGATGCCGAGACGGGCCTCGGCGCGGAGCACCCACGGGACGTAGGCGATGTCGGCGAGTGTGTAGGAGGCGCCCGCGACGAAGGGACTCGCGGCGAGCCCCTCGTCGAGCGCCGCCAGCGCGCCGGCGAGGCGCTCGGGGGAGCCGGCCGGGCGGCCGAAGTAGAGGTCGTAGTAGGGGTCGCCGAGCCGCTCGGAGAAGCGCTCGACGGCGAGGCGAACGAGCGCGCGATCGTCCGGGCCCGCCGGCATCAGCGCCGGCTCGGGGTGGAGCTCTTCGAGGTACTCCATGATCACGGACGACTCCGGCACCACCAGCCGGCTCCGCTCGAGCACCGGCACGCGCCCGTCCGGCGGATTCAGCTCGAGGATGAAGCCGGGCCGCTCGTCGAGCGAGACCTGCACCGTCTCGACCGGGATCCCCTTCTCGTCGAGCACGATCCGCACCCGGGCGCAGTAGGGGCAGCGGGGGGCGTCGTACAGCGTCGTCACACGGCCGATCCTAGCCGCCCGCTCTACGATGCCCGCGCGAGGCCCTTTCGCTTCGCCCACGGGCGGCCCCCCGCGGTCGCGGCCGGCGGGATGGTCGCGACGAGCCAGCCGCTCGCCACCCGCGCCGGCCTGCGGATGCTCGAGCGGGGCGGCAACGCGGCCGACGCGGCGCTCGCCGCCGCCGCCGTGCTGTGCGTGACGGAGCCGATGTCGACCGGGATCGGCGGCGACTGCTTCGCCCTCGTGTGGCGCCGCGGGGAGCTCGCGGGGCTCGACGCGGCGGGCCCGGCGCCCGCCGGCGCGGATCCGCTCGAGCCCATCCACGAGCGGGGCCCGCGCTCCGTCACGGTGCCTGGCGCGGTCGCCGGCTGGGCAGCGCTCGCGGAGCGTTTCGGTCGCCTCGGACTCGACGCCTGCCTCGCGGACGCGATCGACGCAGCCGAGCGGGGCTTCGCGGTCGGCCGCATCACGGCGGCGGCCTGGGCGGCCCCGGACACGGCCGCGCCGCCCGAGCTCGGACCGACGCCAAAGCCGGGGGCGATGGTACGCCTCCCCGAGCTGGCCGCGACCCTGCGCGGGATCGCGGCGGCGGGACAGACCGCGTTCTACGACGGATCGGTCGGAAGGGCGATCTGCGCCGCGAGCTGGCTCGAGCAGCCCGACCTGGCCGGGTTCCGGCCGCGCTGGGTCGAGCCGCTTCGGGTCGGCTACCGAGGCCACGAGGTCGCCGAGTTGCCCCCGCCGACCCAGGGAGTGGTCGCGCTCGAGGCGCTCGGCCTGCTCGAGGGGATGGAGCCGACGCTCGAGGCCAGGATCGCGTGCTCGGCCCTCGCGCTCGAGGACGGTCTCGCCCACGTGCGCGACGGGGCGGACGTGAGCGGCCTGCTCGACCCGGCGTGGCTCGCACGCCGGCGCGAGCAGCGCCCCGGGCTCGTCGCCGAGCCTCCGGGCGGGACGGTCTACCTGTGCGCCATCGACGGCGATCGGATGGCCGTCTCGTTCATCCAGAGCCTCTACTACGGCTTCGGCTCCGGGGTCGTCGCGCCCGGGACGGGCGTCGTGCTCCAGAACCGGGGCGCCTGCTTCTCGGTGAACGGGAGCGTCGAGCCGGGTCGGCGCCCCTACCACACCATCATCCCCGGGATGCTCCTACGCGACGGGGAGCTGGCCGGGCCGTTCGGCGTGATGGGCGGATTCATCCAGGCGCAGGCGCACATGCAGCTCGTCTCGGCGCTCGTCGACGAACGCCTCGATCCCCAGGCGGCGCTCGACCTGCCACGGTTTCGCGTGGACGGCGACGCGGTGCACCTGGAGGAGGGGCTGTGGCCGCAGGCCGGCCGGCTCGAGCTGCTCGGCTACCGCGTCGTGCCCAGCCCGGACACGCCGTCGTTCGGCGGCGGGCAGGCGATCCTCGTCGAGGGCGAGACTCTGGTCGGCGGCTCGGATCCGCGCAAGGACGGCTACGCGGCCGGCCTCTAGCGATCGAGCAGGAGCACGCCCGGCAGCTCCCGCGCGCCGGCGTAGCCGTGAGTCGCCCCCTCCACGCCGAGGAGCTCGGCCAGGCGGGCGATCAGCTCCCCGGCGGGGGGCAGCTCCGCCGGGCTAGCGGCCGTGCGGGCGGTCTCGCGTACGCGCCCGGGGTCGGCACCGGTGAGCCGGGCGAGCACGGTCGGGTTCGCGCCGAGGGCGATCACGTCCCCCGGTGGCAGCGGGCCGTGGTACTCGGGCACGGACAGGTACTCGTCCACGACGCTGCCGCGCTCGAACAGGATGGAGCGGACGACCTCTCCCTCCTCGACGCCGATCGCGAGCACGACGGCTCCCATCCGGTCCGAGAGCTCGAGCGCAAGCCGCCGCAGCATCGCCGGCTCCCGATCGCAGAGCTCGTCGTAGACCCCGGTCCAGCCGTTTCTCGGTGGCGCGACGGCGCTCCCGCGCGAGCCGCCCGGAAGCCGCGGCACGAACTGGCCGACGGCACGGGCGACCGCCTCGACATCGTCCGTCTGGACGTGGATCGAGCCGAGCGAGCCGCCCCGGGCACCGGGCGCGAGGCGCGGCCCGAGCTGGTCGAACTGGCACACGAGGTTCAGCGACTCCTCGACGAAGCCGAGCCGCCGGTAGACGGCGCGGGCGTCGAGGTTGCTCGAGAGCACCTCGAGGGTGAGGTAGGCGACTCCGCGTTCGCCGGCCCAGGCCACGACGCCCGCGAGCAGCGCCTTGGCGAGACCACGGCGACGCGCCTCGGGTCGGACGTAGATGTCGCTCAGGTAGCAGATCCGCGGTGGCTCGAGCCGGGCTAGGGCGTACCCGACGGGCGCCCCGTCATGTTCGGCGAGCAGCGCGAGCCCGCTCTCGAGGTACCCCGAGATCTCGTCGCGCTCCCGGTCGAGCCCCCCCTGGCGGTGCGGCGGCTCCGGCACCTCGGTCTCGAACTCGACGAGCAGCCGGCGCAGGACCGGCAGGTCCGCCGTCGAGGCGTGGCGGATGGTCACGCGAGCCCGGCGCTCTCGATGCCGGCGGCAACGTCGTAGAAGTCCCGAAACGGCGTGAACGCCACGCCCTTCTCCTCGAGGTACGCGGCCAGCCCGCGCCGGGCGAACACGAGATCGGAGGCCTCGGCGCCGCAGCGATCGGAGACCCCGTCGCCGACGTAGACGACGGTCGAGCCGTTCGCTTCCGCGAGGACGGCCGCACGCTTGCACGGCTCGCCGCACACGGGGCACAGTGTCTCGTCACGGAACGCGACGCGCCAGCCGCCGGGGTCGGGATCGACGGTGTTGGAGAGCAGCTCGAGTCCGTCGAGTCCCTCGCGCTCGAGCACGGGGACGATCAGCTCGCGGAAGCCGCTCGAGAGCACGACGAAGCGCCAGCCGCGCTCGCGGGCGCTCGCGACGAGATCGCGGAGGCCGGGCCGGATCTCCGCGTGCTCGAGCGTCCAGCCGACGACGTCGGCGAGCGGGGCGCACACCGGCTCGAACTCGAGCCGCAGCACATCGTGGAGCGTCAGCCGGCTCTCGTCGAGGCCACGGTCGACCTCGGCGTACACCTCGGGGTCGCCGAACGTCTGGGCGATCGCGTCGAGCAGGTCGTGCTCGGTGATGGTGCCGTCGAAGTCGACGAAGAGCGTGACCACAGCACGGCCAGGATAGATGCCGCAGAATGGGCCCGTGCACGGATCCGTCCGCGTCGCCTGCGTCCAGGCCGAGCCGGTGATCCTCGACCGCGAGGCCACCGTCGAGCGGCTGCACGAGCTGACCGCGGAGGCCGCGCGGGGCGGAGCGCAGCTCGTCGTGTTCCCGGAGGCGTTCGTCCCCGCCTACCCGTCCGCGTCGTGGGCGAAGTACCTGGCCGGCTGGGCCGACCCTCGCGGCAAGGCCGCGTTCGCCCGGCTCGCGCTCGAGTCGGTCGAGATCCCCGGGCCGGCGGTCGAGCGGATCGCGGCGGCCGCGAGCGAGCACGGCGTGTGGCTCGTCGTCGGCGTCAACGAGATCGAGCGCGACCGCCCCGGGACGCTCTACAACACGCTGCTGTTCTTCGCCCCGGACGGCTCGCTCGCCCGCAAGCACCGCAAGCTGATGCCGACGAACCACGAGCGGCTCGTGTGGGGGCTCGGCGACGGCAGCGGGATCGAGTCGGTGGAGACGCCGTTCGGCCGCGTCGGCGGGCTGATCTGCTGGGAGAACTACATGCCGCTCGCCCGCTTCGCGCTCTACGCGTCGGGCGTCGAGGTCTACGTGGCCTCGACGGCCGACGACGGCGAGCGCTGGCAGTCGAGCATGGTGCACATCGCGCTCGAGTCGCGCGCCTACGTGATCTCCTGCTGCCACTTCCAGGACGCGGCGCACTACCCGGCCGACTTCCCGCTCCGCGACGAGATCGCGGACAAGGGGCTGATCGGGCGCGGCGGCAGCTGCATCCTCGGCCCCGACGGCGCCTACCTCGCGGGCCCGCTCTGGGACGAGGAGGGGATCCTCTACGCCGAGCTCGACGGCACGAAGCTGCTCGAGGAGCGCCAGCGGTTCGACCCGATCGGCCACTACCACCGCCCGGACGTGCTGCGCCTCGAGGTCAACGCGCCCCCGACCGAGCCCCGCTCCGACGCGGTGCCAGGCACGTGCCTGGCACCGGTCCTTCGCCCCTACGGTTCGGGCTCGCCGTGTCCGGGGCGGGGAACGGTGCCCACCCCACGTCGGCGAGCGTGCCGAGGCTCGTGGCGAGCACGCCCGCCTCGGAGAGCGTGTACAGCGTCTCGCCGAGAACGAGCGAGCGGCGGATCGAGACGGGCCAGCCCGGGCCCCACAGCGGGTCAGGAGGGGCCGCGTGGGTGAGCGTACGGAGCTGCTCGATGCCGCCTCGGCCCGCCCGCAGGAGCACGGCGCCGCTCCACCACTCGTCGAGGCCGGTCTCCCTGACGATCTGGCTCTCGAGCGGGAGCACGACCGAGCCGGTGGCCGCGTCATAGAGGAACGCGTGGTGGTCCCACTCCGCCTCGGAGAAGCCGTCGCCGAGACGAAGGTGGTGCAGCCGAATCGGATTGTCCGGGTCGGCCACGTCGAAGACCGACACCTGGGTTCCGAGCACCCGCCCCTCCTCCGTCGCGTCCTGGCCAACGCCGAGCAGCAGGTGATCCCCGATCGGATGCAGGTAGGAGGAGTAGCCGGGGATGTGCAGCTCGCCGCGCAGGCGCGGCCGCTCGGGGTCGGCGAGGTCCACGACGTGCAGGGGGTCGACCTGGCGGAACGTGACGACGTAGCCGAGCTCGCCGACGAACCGGACCGCGTAGACGCGCTCGCCGCGGCCGAGACCGCCGAGGCGGCCGATCTCGACTAGGCGATCGCCTTGCTCGGCGAGCGCCGTCACGGCGGTCTCGCTCTCGACCTCGTCGCCGCCCCACCAGAGCGGCGCGTCCGTCGAGACCGCGCGCAGGACGCCGTCGCGCTCGGACAGTGACCACTGCCCGAGCAGGTAGCCGGACACCGTCCCACTCGCCCGGTACTCGGTCACGCCCGACGTGGACACGTCGAACCCGTGCAACGCGGTCGTGACCGGCGGCGGCGGCGCGTCCGGCGGCAGGGTGGCCGGGTCGACCCAGCGCTGGGTGGCGACGTAGAGGCGCGAGGGGGAGGCGTAGACCGTCTCCGCCCCGGCCATGATCGCGTCCGTGTCGAGCGGGTCGACGCCTCGGTCGAGGTCGATCGTCAGCACGCTGACGACACCGAGGTCGGAGAACGCGCGCGGCCGCCGGACGTCGCGGCACCTGACGAGCCGGCGGGACGCCGAGAGGCGGCCCTCCGCGTCGCGGACGCGGTAGCGCGGGAGCCAGCTCGCGATGCCGGAGCGCCTGATCTCGCGGCGGTTCTCGCGCTGCGCTGCGGCGAGATCGGCTTCGTCCCCGGACTCCGGGTAGACGAAGCCGAAGCCGGTCGGCTGCGAGCTCACGACCACGCGAACGGTCGAGCCGCTGAGGCGGGCCGCGACCAGGGAGGCGTCGATCGTGAGCGTGCGAACCACGCGCATCGCGGCCGGATCGGACACGTCCACCTCGGTCAGGAAGGTCTGGGGAACGCCCGGCCCGGGCGCGATGTCGCTCGCCGCCACGGCGACGTCGACCGGCAGCGGGTCGAGCCACCAGCCGCCGGTCGAGAGAACGAGCAGCCGGGAGCCGCGCAGGAGCAGCTCGTGCCCGAAGCCCTGCTCGAGCGGGAGCATCCCGACGACCGCCGGGCCCGGCCCGCTCGCGTCGATCGCCCGCAGCTCACTGCCCGCGACCGCGAAGATCGTCGCCCCGTCGGTCTTGGCGAGGTCAGGCTCGTCGACGCCGGGCTCCTGGACGTTCGTGCCGCTCGGCTCCGGCGCCACCGGCTCCGCCGCCCCGTCCTCGGCGCCGCTCTCCGCGCCGGGCGCCGGCTCCGCGTAGCCGCCGCTGCCGAGGCCCCACGGCCCGACCAGGCGCAGCGCGTCCCGCTGGGCGCGGGAGAGCAGAGCGCCGCAGGACTCGAAGGAGGGCAGAGCGGCCGCCTGCGCCGCTGGCACAACGAGCGCGGCCCCCGCCACGCAGGCCGCGTACGCCGACGCCTTTCCCATCACCCGCTTGACGCGCACGGTTGCCTCCTTCGTCGTCCGAAGTCTGCCCCTTCGACGGTCGCGATGCCGCGGAAGTTCCAGCGCGCGGCTCAGTCGACGACACCCATCTGTGTCCGCCGCGGGCGCGCGATCACGATCCCGGCCGCGATCACGACCCCGCCGGCGATTGCGAGCGGGCCCATCCGCTCGCCGAGCGCGACGACCGCGAACGCGGCCCCCAGGAACGGCTGCAGGTTCGAGTAGAGCGCGGCCCGGTTCGCCCCGACCCGCTCGATCGCCGTGAACCAGAGCACGTTCGTGACGACGAACGAGAGCAGCATGCTGTAGAGGAGCGCCCCCCAGGCGAGCGTCGAGATCGCGCCCCAGTCCTGCCCGGAGAGCTGCGGGAGCGCGGTCAGCGCGAGCGGCACCCCCGCGGCGAGCCCGACGACCGCGCTGAATCGGTACGGCGAGTAGCGGCGCAGGAACCCGACCGCGAGCACGGAGTAGATCGCCCAGGTAAGCGGCGCCCCGAGCCCGATCAGGATCCCGCCGAGGTCGCCCGAGAGCCCGCCCTCGGCCTCCGCGGCGACGAGAGCGACGCCCGCGAACGAGACCGTCGCCGCCAGCCAGTGGCGGCGGCGGGCCTGCTCGGTGCGCAGGAGCAGCGAGGCCACGCCGACGAGCACCGGCATCGTCCCGAACAGGAGCGCGACCGTTGCCGCGTCCGTCCTCTCCACCCCGTAGGCGAAGCTGACCTGGTTCAGGTAGAGACAGACCGCCACGGCGCCGAACAGAAGCGGCAGGTCGCGTGTGCGCATCCGCAGCGTGCCCTCGTGCCCGTAGGTGATCGCGGCGAACACGAGCGACCCCACCCCGAAGCGGGCGGTCGCGTAGGCGAGCGGCTCGAACCCGTGCGTGAGCGCGTACTTGATCACCGCGAAATGGAAGCTCCAGATCAGCACCGTGATCAGGAGCAGCACGTCCGCGGACAGCCGGTGGCGCACGGCCGCGAGGATACCCCGATGGTAAGGTGCTGACCGATGGCGGCGACGCGCGACCCGACGATCGCGGACGTCCAGGCGCTCGTCTGCGCAGCGACGCCGCACTTCGCGTTCCAGATTCGCGCCCGCGTACGTGACCTGATCCGGGGCCTCGGCCCCGAGCATCCCACGCGCCGCTTCGGCGAGGAGCAGATCGCGCTGCTCGAGCGGCTCGGCTACGCCACCTCCCGGGCCGCGGAGGGACAGCTCGAGCCGGCGACCCGGATCGGTTGGGAGACGATCCCGAGCCACCGCCCCGTACGCACCGAGCAACGCTGATGGATCAGCCCTTCGAGGGCAGGTCCGTCCTCGTGACGGGCGGCTCGCGGGGCATCGGCAGGGAGATCGCGCTCCGCTTCGCCGCGCTCGGCGCGGCCCGCGTCGCGGTCGGATACCTGCGCGGCGACGAGGCCGCAGCCGAGACCGCCCGCGACCTCGCCGGGCTCGGCGCCGAGCCCGTGCTCCTGCGCGGCAACGTCGGCGACCCGGAGCGGGTAGCGGAGCTGCTCGAGCAGGCGGGGCCCCTCGACGTGATCGTCGGGAACGCGGCGACGGGCGTTATCCGTCCCGTGCTCGAGCTGGAGGAGCGCCACTGGGACTGGACACTGAACGCCAACGCCCGCTCGATCTTCACGCTGGCTCGCCACGCGGCCCCGTCGATGCCCCCGGGCAGCTCGATCGTCGCGATCTCGAGCCTCGGCGCTGTCAGGGTGCTCGAGAACTACGTGCTGGTCGGCGTCTCCAAGGCCGCCGTCGAGGCGCTGGTCCGCTATCTCGCCGTCGAGCTCGCCCCCCGGGAGATCCGGGTCAACGCCGTCTCGGGCGGGCTGGTCGAGACCGGTGCTCTCGACCACTTTCCGAACCGCGAGGAGATGCTCGCCTACTACCGCAGCCGCACCCCGGCCGGGCGGCTGATCGAGCCCCGCGACGTCGCGGATGCCGTCTGCTTCCTCTGCTCGCCGGAGGCGGCCATGATCAGGGGGCAGACGGTCGTCGTCGACGGTGGGTACTCGCTGCTCGCCTGACGAGTCACGACCCGCCCCACGACGTAAGAGCAGCGGCGCGCCGTGCCAGGTACTATTTCGTTGCGTAACGAAATGAATGATCGGAGCATCTATCCGCTCGGCAAGCGCCGTACCCTGATCGTCCTTGCCGGGACGCTCCTCGGCATGCTCGTTGCATCGCTCAACCAGACGCTGGCGGCGACGGCGATGCCGATCATCGTCGAGGAGCTGGGAGGCCTCGACCACTACTCGTGGGTGTTCTCCGCGTACGTCCTCGGCGCGACCGTGTCGATTCCCCTGTACGGAAAGCTCTCGGACCTCTACGGGCGCCGCCCGCTCTTCCTGGCGGCGATCCTGCTCTTCTCCGCCGGCTCGATCGTCTCCGGGCTCGCGTCCTCGATGGAGCAACTCGTGGCCGGCCGGACCGTCCAGGGGATCGGCGCCGGCGGCCTGATCCCGATCGGGATCGCCGTGATCGGTGACATCATCGCGCCGCGGGAGCGCGGCCGCTGGCAGGCCGTGAACGGCACCGTGTTCGCCGCCTCCGCGGTCGGCGGGCCGACGCTCGGCGGCTGGATCGCCGACAACGCCTCCTGGAGACTCGCGTTTTTCGTGAGCCTGCCGCTCGCCGCCCTCGCGCTCGTCGTCGTCTGGTTCGGCTTCGGTCGGCGGGAGCGTGAGGCACGGCGGCGCGTCGACTACCCGGGCGCGATCCTGCTCACGCTCGGCACGGGCGCGGGCCTGGTGGCCGCGTCGTCGGGCGGTGTCGACTACCCCTGGACGTCTCCCGCGATCCTGCTCGCGCTCGGCGCGTCCGCTCTCCTGCTCGCCGCGTTCCTCGTTTGGGAGCGGCACGCACCGGAACCGCTCGTGCCCCTGCAGCTGCTGCGGGGCCGCACGATCGCCACGGCCGAGGCGGCGCTGTTCGCCCTCGGCGCCGCGACGTTCGGCACCGTCACGTTCGTGCCGCTGTTCGTCCAGGGTGTCCTGCGCGAGAGCGCCACGAGCGCGGGAGCGGTGATTACGCCGCTCATGCTGTCGTGGATCGGCGCCGGCGCGATCGCCGGTCAGGTGGTGGCCCGTACCGGGCGCCCGCGGCCCGTGCTGCTTGCCGGCCCGCCCCTGATCGCGGCCGGCTTCGTGCTGCTCGCGCTCATGGGCACCGACGCCTCCGTCGCGGACGCGATCGTCGGGGTCTCGGTGCTCGGCGCCGGGGTGG
Organism: uncultured Gaiellales bacterium; assembly: GCA_964370985.1. GTDB lineage: Bacteria > Actinomycetota > Thermoleophilia > Gaiellales > Gaiellaceae > JAHDVS01. The sequence continues at coordinate 207,646 of CAYJLE010000001.1, forward strand.
GCCTGATGATGCAGACGCTGGTCGTCGTGGTGCAGAACGCCGCGCCGCAGGAGCTCATGGGGGCGGCGACCGCGTCCGCGCAGTTCTCCCGCTGGCTCGGAGCCGCGCTCGGGGTGACCTTGATGGGGGCCGTCGTCGCCTCCCGCCTCGGCAATCCGTCGTCGGCGACGGCGTCCCCTGCGGAGCTGGCGGCAGCGATTCATCCCGCGTTCTTGCTCGCGGTCGGCACCGCCGTGCTCGCGTTCGTCGCCACGGTCCTGCTCCCGGACACGAAGCTGAGGAAGCGGTTCGACTCGACCGAGATCGCGCTGGCGACGCGCGCTCGATGACCCGCGAGGAGCTCGAGCGGATGGCGGAGGGGATCGTACGCCTGCGCGCCGAGATCCTCCGCAGGCGCGACACGGAGACTCTCCCGGCGGCCGAGCTGACGACACCGCAGGCACTCGCGCTAAGGTCGATCGTGCTGGAGGGCCCGCTGCGGATGGGCGCGCTCGCGGACGCGCTCGGCGTCTCGGTCGCGACCGCGAGCCGCACCGTGGACACGCTCGCGGCCCGGGGCCTGGCCCGACGCCAGCCCGACCCGGCAGACGCTCGCGCCGTGCGGGTCTGCGCGACCGCGCGCGGGAAGAAGGAGCACGCCGTGCGCCGCGAGCGGTTCGCCCGCGCCCTCGAGCGGCTGCTCGACGAGCTGTCCGAGCACGAGCGCCGCCAGCTCGCTGCCTCGTTGGAGACAGTCGGACGGCTGCTCGCCCCGCAGCGGGACGTCGACAGGGAGGCGAGCTGAACCGGGCCGGGCACGGCCCCGCAGCCCGCCTCGCGCTGGCGGCGGGGATCGTCGCGTTCGCGCTCTCCCTCGCCCTCTACCTCTACACGCTCTCCCCGAGCCTCAGCATCGTCGTCGCGGCAGCCTTCATCGCCGGCGGAGCGGTCGGGCGGCGGCGGGCGACCGAGCCGATCGCGCGCGCGGCCGCCTACGCGTTCCTTGCGGGCGGCGTCGCGGGCGCCATCGCCGCGCTCGTGCTGGCCGCTCTGGAGAGCTAGCCTCTAGCGCTCGCGCATGAACCCCTGACGCGCGGCTGACACGAGCGCGACCGCCTCGGGGAAGAGCACGCGCATCGCGTCGCGGAGAGCGAGCGCCTGCTCGTCGACCGCCCCGGTGACGTCGATCCTCTGGAGGGCTGCGCCGGTCAGCTCGACCGCGGTGTTCAGGGTCAGCGTCGCGAACTGCTCGCGCTGCGACTCCTGCATCGCGTCGGTCTGGCGCTCGGCGAACTCGCGCAGGCCGCGCATCAGCTCCTCCGGGTCGCCTCCGAACGGGAATCCGAACCCACCTTCCATCCGGCTCCTTTCGCCTGGCCCTACACGAGGGGCAGCTTGTGGTTTCGCAGCACGTCCGACGCTAACGCTTCGACGGCGCCCGTGCCGGACGTCATCGCGGCTGCGAACGGCGAGCGGCCGACCTCGCCGAGCGTTCGCTCGAGCAGGGCAGATGCCGTCCCGACCGCGTCGAGGTACGCGGGGCTCGCGACCCGGGGCGGCGCGAGCACCCGCTCGAGCTCCGCCGCGGCCGCTACCGCCGCCTCGATCCCCTCCGGTCGCTCCGAGCGAGCGAGCTCGGCGAGCCGCGCTCCCAGCGCCGGCAGGTCGCCCCCGCCCGCGCTCTCCCCGGCGAGCTCGCAGAGCCCGACGATCGAGACGGCCTCCCGAACGACCTGCCGATCGGCGACCGGTTGGAGCCCGGCCGAGAGCGCGAGCCAGGTCAGAGCCTCATCGCAGCGGTAGGCGCACAGGTACACGCGTAGCCCCTCACCGGGCTCGGCGGCGACCACGCCGGCCAGCTCCTCGCCAGCCGCGAGGAAGGCGCGCGCTGCTTCGGCGGCGGCGCCCAACTCGTCCTCCAGGGCCATCGGGACAAGGATAGTCGGCCGCCGGCGTCGCGCCGGTGGGCCTACGATGCCGGCATGGTCGCGGGTGTCGAGATCCTGCTCGCCGTCGGCGTCGCCGCTGCCGCGCTGGCGTTCGCGGGCGTCGCGACGGGCCGCGCGCCCGAGCGGGCGCTGCTCTGGCTGACGATCGCGCTGGTCGTCGCCGCTGGTGTCGCGGCGGTCGTTCTGGCGGTGGCGCTGGCCACGGAACGCTGGGACTGGGAGCCGCTCGCTCTCGCCTTCGGCGGTCTTGCTGCTGCCGCGGCCGCAGGCGCCGGAGCGTTCGGGCTCGCCCGCGGGCTCGATCGTGTCCGCGCGGTCGAGCAGGCGGGGGAGCGCGCGCTCGAGCGCCTGCAGGGGACGATCGACGAGCACGCGGTGCGCCGCGCCAAGGAGCTCGAGCACCTGCTCGCCCGCGAGCGTGCCGAGACGCTGCACCTGATCGCCGAGCAGGAGCGGGCGCTGCGGGAGGAACGGCGCGCCGAGGCCCGGGAGCAGGCGGATCTGGCGCAGACGGGGCTGATGCAGGAGGTGGCGGACACGCAGGAGCGGCTCGAGCGGCGCCTGTCGGCGTGGAGCACCGATCTCGAGCGGGCGCAGCAGCACCTGAAGGCGCGACTCGAGGAGCTGATCCGCAAGCAGGCCGAGGCGCTGCAGGCGCACGAGGCGAGGCTCGCCGATCACGCCGCCGAGGTGGCCGAGCTCGAGGACGTGCAGCGCCAGGCGATCGGCAGGCTCAGCGGGGAGCTCGAGCGGGCGCTCGCCCAGGCGCTCGAGGAGACCCATGCGGAGATCGAGACGCACGCGGCGGAGCGGCGGCGCGCGCTCCACGAGGTGAGCGAGCGGCTGCGCGCCCGCGAACGCTCGATGCGGGAGCAGATCCAGCGCGAGGAGAGCGAAGTGCGCACCCAGCTCGCCCAACAGCTCGAGGAGGTCGAGCGGCGCCAGCTCGAGCAGCTCGAGCGATCGGTGGATCGCTCGGTCGTCCGGCTGGGCGAGGAGGCCGATCGCCGGTTCGACGTCCAACTGCGTGACTCGCGGGAGCGGACGGCCGACAGGCTCGGCCGCGAGCTCGAGCTCCAGATGGAGACGTTCACGCGCGCCGCGGAGCAGGAGGTCGCCGCGCGGATCACGGACGCGACCCAGGTCGCCGCGGCGAAGCTCCAGCGCCAGCTCGACGACGTCGTGCGCGCAGCCGAGGGGCAGACGGCGATCTCCAACGAGCGGATCCGGGAGCTGGCCACCCGCCTCGAGCGCTCGCTCGAGGCCGCGAACCAGCGGCTGGCCGCTTTCGAGGCCAACGTCGAGCTCGAGCTGGCCGCGAAGCTGGCCGAGATCGAGCGCGCGGTGCGGGCGGCCGAGCAGGCTGCCGAGCGCGAGCGGGCCTGACTCGCAGCCCGACCCCGGCGAACTTTCGCGCGCAGGGTTCGTCGTAGCGAGCAAGAACCCCTTTCTCGTCATGGAAGAGACGCAAACCCTCGAGCCGGAGCACGACGAGCGCCTGAAGGTGCAGAGCTGGCGCCTGCACGTCCTGATCGGGGCGGGCTACCCGATCGATCTCGCCGAGCGAATGGCCGAGAGCGATGCCGACCTGCACGATGCCGTCGAGCTCATCGAGCAAGGGTGCACCCCCGAGGTCGCAGCGCAGATCCTGCTCTGACAGCGGGTGAGCTCGGGAACGCGGTCGACGCGCTCGCGTCCCGCTTCGCCCGCCCGCCCGGCGGCCTCGCGGTCGGTGCGATCGCCGGCGCGCACGCGGTCGCGCGCGGCTACGGTGGCGCGCACGCGGGAACCATCTTCGAGATCGGGTCGGTCACGAAGGTGTTCACGGCGATCCTCCTCGCCGACCTCGCCGCGGAGGGCGTGCTCGGGCTCGACGAGCCGCTCGACGCGTGCCTGCCCCGGGGCACGATCGTCCCGACGCGCGACGGGGTGCGCGCGACGCTCGCTGACGTGGCCACGCACACCGCGGGTCTCCCGAGCGCCCCGCCCGGCTTCCTCCGCCACGCGCTGCGCCACCGCGGCGACCCGTGGGCCGCACTCACGGCGGAGGAGCTGCTCGCCGCCCTTGCTCGCACCCGCCTGCGCCACGCCCCCGGCGGGCGCTTTCGCTATTCGAACTTCGGCTTCGGCCTGCTCGGCCACGCGTTGGCCCACCGGGCGGGCGCCCCGTACGAGGAGCTCCTGGCCAGGCGGATCTGCCAGCCGCTCGACCTCCGGGACACGTCGGTGGCGATCGACCCCGCCGCCGCGATCGGTCGCGTGGCGCAGGGTCACTCGAGCCGCGGGCGGCCCGCGGCCCCGTGGCACCTTCCCGCGATCGCCGCCGCCGGCGCGCTCCACTCGACCGCCACCGATCTGCTCGCCTTCCTGCGCGCCTGCCTCGAGCCGCCCTCGTCCCCGCCTGGCGCCGCGCTGGCGGCGACACTCGTGCCCCGCTTCCGCATCCGGCGCCACCTCGCGGTGGGGCTCGCCTGGCTGCTGATCGGGGGGGACGGGGCACCGACACTCGCGTGGCACAACGGCGGCACCGGCGGCTTCCGCTCGTTCGTCGGGCTCTCCCGCGAGCCGCCGGTCGCCGTGGTGGTGCTGTCTGCCCGCGCCAGCTCCGTCGACCGGCTGGGGATGAGGCTGCTCGCGGCACTCGGGGCGGGGCCGGCCCGCGGGAGGCGGCCACGCTAGGCTCCCGAACGTGAAGATCGAGCCGATCTACTACGGCGAGCGCAAGGTCTTCCGCGTCTCGGGCTTCAACCGCGGCATCGCCGACTGGCTCGGCCGGCTGCCTTCCCAGTGGGTCGAGGGAGAGGTGACGGAGCTGCGCCGCCAGGACGCATGGCAGTCGGTCTACTTCACGCTCAAGGACCCCGAGGACGGCACGTCCTTGCCGGTCGCCATGCCCCGCCGGGCGTTCGACGCGCTCGGGCTCTCGCTCGCCGACGGCGTCCTCGTCCACGTGCACGGTCAGGCCGAGCTCTGGCAGAAGCGGGGCGAGTTCAGATTCCGGGCGGAGGCGATCGAGCCGGTGGGCCTCGGCGACGTCCTGCTCCGGCTCGAGCGGCTGAAGCAGCTGCTCGCGGCCGAGGGGCTGCTCGCGGAGGAGCGCAAGCGGCCGCTGCCGTACCTGCCGCGGCTGATCGGGCTCGTGACCGGCAGCGAGGCCGCGGCGAAGCGGGACGTGATCGCGACGATCACGAGCCGCTTCCCGCCGGCGCGGATCATCGTGGCGGAGGCGTACGTGACCGGACCGCGGGCGCCGCTCGCGATCGCGGCCGCGCTGCGGGCGGTCTGCGACGCCGGCGCCGACGTGATCGTGCTCGCCCGCGGCGGCGGCGGGTTCGACGACCTGCTCGCGTTCAGCGACGAGCGGCTCGTGCGCGCGGTCGCGAGCTGTCCGGTCCCGGTCGTCTCCGCGGTCGGGCACGAGCAGGACGTTCCACTCTGCGACCTCGGCGCCGACGTGGTCAAGTCGACGCCGACCGCGGCCGCGCGACTCGTCGTCCCCGACTGGGCCGAGCTGCTCGAGCACCTCGCGGCGCTGCGAGGCGGGGTCGAGGCGGCTGCGAGGCGGCGCGTGGAGCGGGCCGCGCGCGAGCTCGCCCGCGATCGCCTCCGGCTGGTGCGCGCGCCCGCCTTGCTGCTCGAGCGCAAGCGCGCGGGGTTGACCGCCGACCGCGAGCGCCTGGTGCGGGCTCCAGCGCTGCTGGCCGAGCGTGCCCGCGGCAGGCTCGAGAACCTCGGAGGACGGCTCCGGGCGTTGTCACCGCAGGCCACGCTGTCGCGCGGCTACGCGGTGGTGCGCCGGCAGGACGTTGTGGTGCGAGTTGCGGCCGAGCTGTCGGCGGGCGAGCAGGTCGACGTGCAGGTCGCCGCCGGAGGGTTCGCCGCGGTCGTGGAGTCGGTGCGGCCGTGACGGAGCCGACGTTCGAGGAGGCGCGGGCGGAGCTCGAGCGGATCGTGGCGCAACTCGAGAGCGGCGAGGCCGAGCTCGAGGACGCCGTCTCGCTGTGGGAGCGAGGCGAGGGGCTCTACCGGCTCTGCCTCGGGAAGCTCGACGCCGCACAGGGGCGCGTCGACGAGCTCGCCCGCCGGGAGGCACCGGAGCCCGGGGACGCCCCGAACGAGCCGGACGAGCCGGGGGTCGCCGGGCCCTGATGTCCGGGCGCATCTTCGCGGCGCTGTACGACCGCGGCGCGAGGCGCGTCGAGGAGGCGGGGCTGCGAGCGCGCCGGGGTGAGCTGCTCGCGGGCCTCTCCGGGGACGTGCTGGAGATCGGGGCCGGCACGGGCCTGAATCTCCAGCACTACCCCGCCGGCGCGCGGCTCGTCCTGCTCGAGCCGGATCCCCACATGCGCAGGCGGCTCGCCGCGCGGCTGGCCGGCCTGCCGTTCAGCGCCGAGGTCGTGCCGGCGTCGGCGGAGGCGCTTCCGTTTCCCGACTCGTCGTTCGACGCGGTGGTGTCGACGCTCGTGCTCTGCAGCGTCGCCGACCTGGGGCGGGCGCTCGCGGAGGTTCGGCGCGTGCTGCGCCCCGGCGGACGCCTGGCGCTGATCGAGCACGTTCGCGGTGAGGGTGCCCTCGCCACGCTCCAGGACGCGATCGCGCCGCCGAGCCGCCTCGTCAGCTCGTGCTCCCCGAACCGGCGCACCGTGGAGGCTGTGCGCGATGCCGGCTTCGAGCTGACCGCGGAGCGGTTCACGCTCGAGCGAGCGCCGTTCTGGGTCCGGCCGGCGTTCGCAGGCGTGGCCGTCCGGAACGCCGGGCGGCCGCTGGTAGAGTGACTCGCATGGCCGAGAAGAGGTTCCCCCAGGCTCTCAACGAGCACATCGGGCGCGAGTTCGCCGCCTCCCAGCAGTACATCGCGATCGCCGTCCACTACGACGCCGAGACCCTCCCGCACCTGGCGGCGCACTTCTACCGCCAGGCAGTGGAGGAGCGAAACCACGCCATGATGATGGTGCAGTACCTGCTCGACGCGGGACTCCCAGTGGCGATCCCGGGCGCCGAGGCGCCCCGGGCGTCCTTCGCCGACGAGGTCGAGCCCGTCGCCCTGGCCCTGAAGCAGGAGGAGCAGGTCACCGAGCAGATCACGGCGCTCGCGCGGCTGGCACGCGCGGAGGACGACCTCGTTGCGGAGCAGTTCCTCCAGTGGTTCCTGAAGGAGCAACTCGAGGAGGTCTCGAGCATGTCCCAGCTCCTCGTGACGGTGCAGCGGGCGGCGCAGGTGAGCATCCTCCTCGCCGAGCAGCAGCTCGCGAGCACCCAGGTCGGGGACGGCGGCGGCAACCCTGACGCCCCGGCCGCAGCCGGCGGCGCCCTGTAGGGCCGTCAGCGCCCCAGGGCGCGGAGCAACCGTCCGAGCGCCTCGCCGAGCGCCTCGAGATCGTCGCGCGAGCGGGCGGGGTCGCCGCCGAGCGGGAGTACCGCGGTCGCGCCGAGCTCGTGAAGCGCAGCCACGCCGCCCCGGACGCTGCCCCCGAAGACCACGCAGGGAACGTCCGCTGCGGCGCACGCCGTGGCGACGGCGCCGGGCAGCTTTCCGGCGGCGGAGGTCTGGTCGACCCGCCCCTCGCCCGTGATCGCGAGCGCGGCGCCGGCGATGCGCCCCGGGAAGCCGACGGCGTCGAGCACGAGCTGGGCGCCGGGCACGAGCTCCGCACCGAGCGCCGCGAACGCTGCACCGAGGCCGCCGGCGGCGCCCGCGCCGGGACGGTCGGCATGGGGCCGAAGCTCGGGCATGGCCGCGAGCCGGCGTTCGAGCTCCTCGACCTGTTCCGGCGTGGCCCCCTTCTGCGGCCCGAAGACGCGGGCGGCGCCCCGCTCGCCGAGCAGCGGGTTCGTCACGTCGCACGCTGCCCGGAGTCGCACCCCACGGAGGTCACTCCCGGAGAGGGCCCGGCGAAGCCCCGCGCCGCCGTCGACGGTCGCGCTGCCCCCGAGCGTGACGAGGAGCTCGTGCGCGCCGGCGCCGGCGGCGGCAAGCAGGAGCTGGCCGAGGCCGGCGGAGTCCGCACGCAGGGGGTCGAGCTCGCCGGGGCCGAGCCGCCAGAGGCCGATTGCCTCGGCAGACTCGACGACGGCGCGCCCGCCCGTCAGGAGCGCGAAGCGCGCGTCGACCGCGCGGCCGAGGGGGTCGGCGACGCGCGCGGCGCGCCACTCACCGCCCAGCGCGGCGAGCAGCGCCTCGGCGGTGCCCTCGCCGCCGTCGGCGAGCGGGAGCTGATCGGCCTCGAGCCCGGGAACGCGGCCGACGCCGGCTGCGAGCGCCCGGGCGGCCTCCCCCGCCGACGCGGAGCCCTTCAGCTTGTCGGGGCAGCAGACGACCCTCATTGGCACGGGAACCGGGGCCTGGACGGCTAGACGCCGGCCCCGGGGCTGACCCGCGCGTCCGCCCGCGGCGCCGGGCGCCCCGCGGTGCGCACGTCCTCCGCGTCGAGGTCCCCGAGCCCGTCCTTCACGTCCCCGGGGGTGACGCGCGGGATCCGCTTGAGCGTCGCGAACGAGATCCCCTCGCGGGCGAGGAAGGCGAGGCCGAGGCCGACGCCGACGGACACCTCGATCGCCTGGAGGCCGATCCCGTAAGCGAACCCGTGCTGGTAGGCGACGCCGTAGGGGACGAGCGCGAGCGCGACGCCGGCCTGGAACAGGCCGACGCTGCCCGGCCAGAGCGGGAACGCGAGCGCGACGCTCGCGACGAGCAGGACGAGGCCGGCGGCGGCCATCGACGCCTCGATCTGAAACGCCCTGAACGTGAAGTAGATGGCGACGAGCTGCGCCGCCCAGCCGAGGATCTGGAACGCGGCTACCGCGGCGGCCGGGCCTGGCGTGCGGAGGATGCCGAGGCCCGCGACAGCCATGTGCCACAGGCGGCTCGCCCGTCCGAGCGCGCCGGCGTCCGATCGCTCGCGCTTGTGGTAGCGCCAGGCGAGCACGACGGCGCCGACGAAGAGGGCGAGCGACACGGCGAGGACGACCTCGATGCCCGGGACGGCCCAGGACGGGATGCGGGCGGTGACGAGGACGTAGCCGACGAGCGCGACCGTGGCCGGGACGTCGAAGAGGCGATGGGCGAACGAGGCACCGAAGATCGCCGGCCAGTTGGAGCTCCGGTGCGGCACGTGCCGCGTGAGCGCGGCCGCCCGGGCGACGTCCCCGACCCGGCCCGGGAGCACCGCGTTGCCGAGCAGGCCGATGCAGAACGCGGAGAAGACGTGGCGACGGCGTGGCCGGGGCGCCGGGAGCGCGCGGTCGAGCACGATCCGCCAGGCGACGGCACGAAGGGTGACGGAGAGGAGGTTCGCGCCGATCGCCGCGGCCACCCAGGCCCAGGCGACCTCGGTGAAGGCGCTACCGACGACGTCGAGGTCCGGCGCCCGCCAGACGACTACCGCGACGACCGCGGCGAGCAGCGGGGCGAGGAGGGCCGCGCGGCCCCGGCGGGTGTGCAGGAGCCGGGCGCTCATGCCGCTACCGCAACCTTGCTCGCGGGCACGCCGGCGAGCGACTCGTAGATCCCGACCAGGCGCTGCGCGATCTGATCCCAGTCGTAGCGCTCGACGGCGACCTCGCGGCCGCGAGCGCCGAGCGCCCTGCGCCGCGGCTCGTCCGTGAGCAGCTCGACGAGCGCCGCGCCGAGGGCGTCGGGGTCGCCGGGCGGGACGAGGATCCCGGTCTGGGGCCCGGCCACCTCGCGGTAACCGTCGATGTCGGACGCGACGACCGGGGTGGCGCACGCGAACGCGCGGGTGATGACCATCCCGAAGCTCTCCTGCCCGACAGCGGGTGCCGCGAGCACCTTCGCGGAGGCGACCTCCTCGACCAGCGTCTCGGTCGGGAGGACGCCGAGCACGTCGATGCCGTCGGCCTCGGACACGCCGAGCCTCCGCATCAGGAAGCGCACCTGGAGCGGGTCGGCCCCGATCACGCGCAGCCTGGCCCCGGTGCGGGCGGAGACCGCCGGCCAGGCGCGCAGGAGCACGTGCAGCCCCTTGCGCGGCTCGTGACGCCCGATGAAGACGACGCGCTCGAGCCGCCCGCCGGGATCGGCCTCAGAGGGCAGTGAGACGCCGTTGGGGATGACCTCGAAGGGGCCGCCGAGCCAGGGCTCCGCGGCCGCCCGGGCGGTCTCCGAGACCGCGATCCGGTAGTCGATGCGGGGGATCAGCACGCTCCAGAACAGCTTCCCCCAGATCCAGAATCGTCCGCCGGACGCGTGGGAGGTGCTGACGACGGGGCAGGTCGCCCCGTAGAGGGAGTACAGGGAGAGGATCGGGGCGAACGGCTCGTGAACGTGGAGGACGTCGAACCGCTCGCGCTCGAGAATCCGTTTCATGCGCGGGATCGCTCTCGGGGAGAGCACGATGTTCGAGAGGGAGGCGTTGGCGGGGATGATCACGGTGCGCCCGACGGGGATCACGTGGACGGGTGGGGGGTCGTGGCGCCCGGCCCGCGGGTGGAGCAGCCGGGTGAGCAGGCCGGGCGGGTCGTTGCCGATCACGATGCGCACGTCGTGGCCGAGCGCCGTCAGCGCGCGGGCCTGGTTCTCGGCGTGCTCGACGACGCCGCCCCAGTAGGACCACGAGAAGGGAACGACGATGCCGATCTTCATCGGCCCGGAGTATGCCCGTCGCGGCGGCGTTCGTAGGCGAGCTTGAGGAAGCGGACCGCGTCGGTCGGGTCGTCGGTCACGTGGATGCGCGCCAGATCGCCCGCCGAGATCATCCCCTCCCCGAGCGCCCGCTCCTCGAGCCAGCGCAGAAGACCGGTCCAGTAGCCGCCATCGATGAGAACGACCGGGAAGCTCTCGACCTTCCCGGTCTGGATCAGGGTGAGCGACTCGAACAGCTCGTCGAGCGTGCCGAAGCCGCCGGGCAGGATCACGAACCCGTCGGCGGCCTTCACGAACATCGTCTTGCGCACGTAGAAGTGGCGGAAGGTGAGGCACAGGTCGAGGTAGCCGTTGGGGTGCTGCTCGTGGGGGAGCTCGATGTTGAAGCCGATCGACACGCCGCCGACGTCCTGCGCACCCCGGTTGGCGGCCTCCATCAGCCCCGGCCCGCCGCCGGTGACGACCGCGAAGCCCTCGCGGGCGAGGCCCCGGCCGAGCTCGCGTGCGACGGCGTAGGCGGGGCCGTCCTCGCGCGCGCGGGCGGATCCGAAGACGGAGACGGCGGGGTGAGCGACGGAGGCGACGGCGTCGAAGCCGTCGAAGAACTCGTCGGCGATCCGGTCGACATGGGCACGTTCGATCCGCCCGCCTGCGGCTGGAAGAGCGTTCTCGGGCACGCGTCTCCCCCATGGTATGCCCACTCAAGCCGACGGCATCCGCTGCCGATACGACCCGTGAGGGATTACCTCTCCTGCGGGCCGGGAGATGACGGCAACCAGATCCTGTCCGCAGCGGAGGGGGCGGCGGCGACTCATATACTCGCCGCCGCCCCCCTCCACTCCTCTCGCCCGTCCCCCCCGCGTCCGCCCCAAGACAAGCCCCAGCGTGCCGCACGCAGCCGCCGTCGAGTCGATCCGGGCCGGGGGGCTCGCGGAGCTGCACACGCACCTCGGCGGCTCGGTGCACCCGTCGGTGATGTGGACGCTCGCGCACGAGCAGGGGATCGCGCTGCCGGTGAAGGACTACTGGGACTTCGAGCGGCTGACGACGATCTCCGACCCGCGCGGCGTGGCCGGGCTGCCGGAGCTGGACGGGGTGTACCGGTGGGCGGAGCTGATCCAGTCGAGCCCGCTCGCGGTGGAGCGGTCGGTGCACGGCACGATCTCGGGCGCGTACCGCCGCCAGAACATCACGACGCTCGAGGTGCGGTTCAACCCGATGAAGCGAAACCGGGGCGGCGAGCGCGACCTCGACCACATCATCCTGGCCGCGGTGCGCGGGCTCGACCGGGCGGAGCTCGAGTACCCGACGGTGCGGGCGGGGCTGATCCTGATGATGGACCGGACGTTCACGGCCGAGCAGAACGCGATCGTGGTCGAGAAGGCGATCCGCTGGGCGCCGCGGGGGATCGTCGGCGTCGACATCGCGGGGCCGCGGCCGGGGCCGGGCCGCTACCCGTACCGGGAGCTGGCGCCGCTCGTGGCGGAGGCGCGCCGGGCGGGCCTGGGCGTGACGATCCACGTGGGCGAGGAGGGCGGCCCGGACGGCCTCGCGGAGATCGGGGAGGTGGTGGAGGAGCTGCGGCCGGAGCGGATCGGCCACGGGATCCTGGCGGCGCACGACCCGGCGACGATGCGGCTGCTGCGCGACGCCGGCGTGGTGCTCGAGCTCTGCCCGACGTCGAACCTGCTGACGCGGGCGCTGCCGGACGAGGGGGCGTTGCGCGACACGGTCCGCGCGTTCGCCGCGGCCGGCGTGCGGTTCACGATCGCGACGGACGGGCCGGAGATGATGCACACCCACCTGTCCGACGAGCTCGAGCTGCTGCACCGGGTCGGGGCACTCGACCGGGACGGGCTCGCCGAGGTGAACCGCACCGGCCACGACGCCTCGTTTCTCGATCGAAGGATGTAGACGGCGAAATCGGTCGGGCGGCCGATTGGCGGGGGCGCGCGGAGCGTGCAAGGATCGCGGCATGTCGGCGACCCTGCACCGGGAGATCAGGTTCACGGATCGCCAGCGGCAGGTGATCCAGCTGATCGCGGTGGGCTGCTCGAACGACGAGATCGCGGCGCGTCTGGGGGTGACGGCGAGGACGGCGAAGGCGCACTGCGACACGCTGCGCGGCAAGCTGGGCGTGAGTCGCCGCCGCTACATCCCGCTCGCCTACCGCTCGGTGACCGGCGAGGACCCGATGAGCCTCGGCCAGGCTGCGTGCGAGCCCGGGACATCCGGCTCGTCCCGCTGACCGGCCCGGGGGTGACGGCGCCCCGCGCCCGGGCCCCCCGCCCGGGCGCGGGGGATCTCCTCGCGCCGCCTGGCTCCTTGCGCGGTTTCGCGCTAACCTCCCCAGCCTTCCGTCGTTCGGAAGGACCGGTCGAGTTGCGCGAGCCGACGCCAGTCCCGCCCCTGCACCGCCGCCATGTCCCGCGGCAGCGGCTGACGGCGCTGCTCGAGGCCAGTCGTGCCCAGGCGCTGCTCGTCACGGCTCCGGCCGGGTACGGCAAGACGTCGCTTGCGTGCGAGTGGCTCGCGGGCAGGACGGATGTCGCCTGGTACCGCGCCACGCCGGCGTCGGCCGACCTCGCTGCCTTCTCGGCGGGGATCGCGGACGCGATCGCGCCGCTCGTGCCCGGGGCGGGCGAGCGGCTTCACAGGCATCTGCGTGTCGTCGAGGCGCCCGAGCAGGCAGCGCGACCGCTGGCGGAGCTGCTGGCCGGGGACGTCACGGGCTGGCCGGACGGCGCGCTGCTCGTGATCGACGACTACCACCTGGTGGCGGACTCGGATCCCGTCTCCGAGTTCATGGACTGGCTGCTGACGCTCGCGCCCTTACGGGTGCTCGTGACGAGCCGCCGACGGCCGGCCTGGGCGTCGGCGCGCCGGGTGCTCTACGGCGAGGTGGACGAGATCGCGAAGGAGCAGCTGGCGATGACAAACGAGGAGGCAGCACGGGTGCTCGGCGACCGCTCGGGCGAGGCCGTACGGGAGCTCGTGGCGCTGGCGCGAGGTTGGCCCGCGGTGATCGGTCTGGCCGCGCTGGCCGGTGCGGACGTCCCGGAGGGACGCGTCCCGGACGGGCTGTTCCGCTACTTCGCCGAGGAGGTTCACCGGCAGCAGCCGCCGGAGCTTCAGGATTTCCTGCTGGTCGCGTCGATCCCGCACGCGGTCAGCGTCCGCTCGGCCCGGGCGGTCCTCGGCGTGGAGACGGCCGGGAGCCTGCTCGAACGCCTAGCCGATGAGGGGCTACTCCACGAGAGCGGCCGCGGCACATTCCAGCTCCATCCGCTGCTCCGCGACTTCCTGCGGCGCAAGCTCGAGGACGAGGATCCCGAGCGGGCGAGCTGCCTCACCGGCGCCTGCATCCGCGACGTGACGGAGCGGGGCGAGTGGGAGGAGGCGTTCGCGCTGGCACACGGCTCCGGCGACCTCGACGCGGCCGCGACGATCGTGGAGCTCGCGTCGCCGGACCTGCTGCGCGCGGGGCGCACGACGACGCTGGCGGAATGGCTGAGGGACTGCGGGGTCTCGGTCAGCCGCCACCCAGGCGCGCTCCTCACCAGGGCGGAGCTGCTGATCCGTCAGGGCCGCCTACCGGAGGCTCTGGGTCTCGCCAGGGACGTGGCGGGCCACATCGCCGCCGGCGATCCGAGGGAGTCGCGCGCGTTGTGGCTTGCCGGCCGGGCGGCGCACTTCCTGTCGGCGACCGAGGACGCACTCGCGTTCCACCTGCGGGCGCGCGAAACCGCCACCGATGTGCAGGAGGTGGCGGATTCGCTGTGGGGGGCGTTCTGCGCAGCCGAGGAATTGGGACGCCCCGAGGCAACTGCCTACCTCCAAGACCTATCAGGGCTCGGGCTCGATGACGTGGAGGAAAGGCTCAGGCTCTCTGTTGGACAGGCAATCGCATCGAGGGCAGGGCAAAGCGTCCGAGCAGCGCAATCGGACCTAGAGCAACTCCTGCCGCTTGTTGAGTACGCGACAGATCCCCTGATCACCAGCAACTTCTTCGCCTGCCTGTCGTACTTCACAGCGTTGAACGCGAACTACGAGAGCAGCTACCGATACGGACTCGAGGCCACCCGGATCTGCCAGACGCACAAGCTCGACATGCACCTCCTGATCGCGGAGTCGAACCGCGTGCATTCCGAGATCGGTCTGCGTCGGCTTCGGGACGCCAGCAGAACGCTCTCGCACCTCCGTCGCTCCCTCTTGGAGATCGATGAGCCGTTCCTCAACACAAGCGTGCGCTTGCTCGAGCTGAAGATGGCGATCGCGGCAGGAACCCACGCGTCCGAGAGCCGGGCTCTCCCCGTGCTCGAGCCCCCGCCCCCGGCAGCGCTGCACGGCGAACTCTTAGCCCTGTTCGCTCTCGTCGCGGCCTCATGCGGTGAGCTGGACCGAGCGCGCGAGGCGGGGCACCTGGCAGCAACCTTGACTGGGACGATCGAGGCTGTTCGGCTCGGCGAGCTTGCGAGGTTGATCGAGCAAGCGCAGGCTCCGGATGGCGCAGACGAACTGCGGCGCCGGACGGCCGCGCTGGCACTGGAATGCGCGCGCACGGGGACGCTCGACGCGTTCGTGACCGCCTATCGCGCCTACCCCAAGCTGCTCGGGTTCTGCTGTGACAACGCCGGGGCACTCGGGTTGGTGAGTGACGTCGCGCTTCGAGCCGGCGACCGCGCCCTCGCGGAGGGTGCAGGGATCGACGTACCTCGCCCCGCCTGGGACGTCGCGAAGCTCCTGACCCGTCGCGAGCGGGAGGTCCTGCAACTGCTGGCGCGCGGGCTCTCGAACCGCGAGATCTCGCGGCAGCTCTTTATCGAGCTCAGCACGACGAAGGTGCACGTCCACAACATTCTGCGCAAGCTGGGTGTGGACACCCGGCTTCAGGCTGCGCTGCTCGCCCGCGGGCTGCTCGACGGGGAGGAGGCCCGCTAGGCCGCGCTCGCGGCGGCGACCGGGAGGAGCTCGGGGTGGGCCTGCGCCTCGAGTGCGAAGTCGGCGCGCACGCCCGAGGAATACGGGTCGCTCGCCTGCTCGAGGATCCCGACGAACGCATCGACGACATCCGTGTCGAACTGCGTCCCGGCAGCCTGTACCAGCCGCTCGCTGGCGACGGCGACCGGCATCGCGTCGCGGTAGGGGCGGTCGGAGGTCATCGCGTTGTACGCGTCCGCGACGCAGATGATCCGGGAGATCACCGGGATCGACTCGCCGGCGATCCCGTCCGGGTACCCCTGCCCGTCGATCCGCTCGTGGTGGTGGCGCACGATGTTCGCGATCTCCGCGTACGCCTCAACGTTCGCGAGGATCCGCTCACCGATCTCCGAGTGCTCCTCCATCTTGCGTCGCTCGGGGAGCGTCAGCGGGCCGTTCTTCTCGAGGATGCCCGGGGGAACCCCGATCTTGCCGATGTCGTGCAGCAGCCCTGAGAGGTGGGCAAGCCGCTGCTGCTCGGCCGGGAGCCCGAGCCGTCCCGCAATGTCCCGCGCGTAAACGGCGACTGCGGCGGAATGGCCCGCCGTGTAGCGATCCCGCGCGTCGAGCGTGGTCACGAGCGCGCTCGCGAACGACAGATTTGCGCGCTCGAGCTTGTCGTTCACGACGACCAGGTCGGAGGCGAGGCGGCGTTGCTCCTGATACATCGCCCACAACCGCTGAGCAGCAAGCGCGGGCAGCACGAAGAACGGGAGAACCCAAGGGGAGAGGTAGAGATACGCGTAGGCGAGAGGGCCAACTAGCGCCGTGTACAGCAGAATCGACGTCGGAAAGGCGGGAAGCGAAAGGCGCAGCAGGTCCCGAACGCTAGCGGTGCCTCTCACAGAGAGAGTCAGAGCGGTGAAGCTCACGTCGAGTGCCTGCGCGACAACGGCTGCAGTCGCAGCGGCGATCGCCACTGAGCCAAGATCGCTCGAGCTGACAGCACCGACTTGTATCGCGAGGAGCCCAACTACGGCACCGTTGAGCGCATTCGTGCATGTGTAGACAAGCCACCGAAGGTACGGCCGCTTCAGGCTGCCCAACATCGCAACGGCCGCTACCACCATTGCGTCAACCGGCCCGAACGCGACCGCCGCAAACAGAAAAGCGAGTAGCGTGATCGACACTTCAACTTGCGCGCTTAGTGTCACGCTACGTCGCTCAGCCGCGATGCCGAGGACAGCGAGGACGGCGACAGCGGCGGGCGAGGTCAACTCGTAGCCGGCGGCTAGAAGCGCTACCGCGGTACCGACACCCGACACCACTAGGGCCATCACATAGCCCGCAAGGCGAACTGCAGCTCGGTCGAAGGCCATCCCAGACCGCACGCCCATGCCGGCCTCCGGAGACTGTGCCGGGGCTTGCATGGCCCCCAAGATGGGGGATATACTCAGCGAGCCGTCATCTCCCGGGGGAGAGGAGTTTCGTATGCGCAGGTCCCTCATCCGCCTGGGGGTTGCTCTCGCGTCCTTCGGGTCGCTGGCCGCCGTGCTCGGCGGTCTCAAGGGCTGGTAGACCAGTCCGAAGGATGTAGTTATCCACGGAAGCCCACATCCCTCTCCGGGGGGATATGCACAGGAGCCTGTGGATAACGGTGATAAGCCGGTGGCCGGGGCGGTGAGAGCCGCCCCGGCCACCGGTTGCCACCGACCGGGGGAAAGGGCCGGCTACTGGATCAGGCCCCGGCGGTAGCCGATCGCAACCGCGTGGGCGCGGCTGCGGGCCTGGAGCTTCGCCAGGAGATGGCGCACGTGCGACTTCACCGTCTCCTCGGACAGGAACAACCGCTCGCCGATCTCGCGGTTGACGAGACCGTCCGCGATCAGCTGGAGCACCTGGCCCTCCCGGGCCGTCGGGCGCTGCTCGAGCTTCTGCGGCGACGCCCTCAGCGGTACGACGTCGGCGGGAGCCTCCCCGACCTGGGAGCCCGCGCGGTTCCGCCGCGCCGCGGCGTCGTCGAAACGCCTGGCGTGATCCAGGTAGCGCGTGAGGATCTCCTCCCGTTCCGCAGCGTTCATGACTCCTGCATCGACGCTACGTGCCGCCCCGCCGCACCCTAGATGGAGGGAACGCCGACCACAAAAGGGGGGAAACCCGCTACCCCTTTTGTGAGGCCGACGAGCGGGCGCGCCTACGCCGCGACGGACGCGAGATCGCGCAGCGCGGACAGGCGCGCAAGCGCCTGCCCCTCGAGCTGGCGGACACGCTCGCGCGTGAGGCCGAGCTCGTGGCCGATCGCCTCGAGCGTCCACGGATCGCCCTCGAAGCCGAACCGCAGCTCCAGGATCCGCCGCTCCCGCTCCGGCAGCGCGTCGAGCGCGCGGCGCACACCCTGCCGGCGCAGCGACTCCTCCGCCTCCTCGAACGGGTCGGCGGCCTCGCGGTCCGCGAACAGGTCGCCCAGCTCGCCCTCGTCGTCGGAGCCGACGCTCTGGTTCAGCGACACGGACGCCTGGGCGGCGCCCATCGCCTCCTCGACATGCTGCATCGGGATGCCCGTCGCCGTCGCCAGCTCCTCCTTCGTCGCGTCCCGCCCCAGCTCCAGCTCGAGGCGGCGCGCGGCCCGGAACAGCTTCTGCTGGCGCTCCACGACGTGCACCGGCACGCGGATCGTGCGCGCGTGGTTCGCCACGGCGCGCTGCACCGACTGGCGGATCCACCACGTCGCGTACGTCGAGAACTTGTAGCCGCGGCGCCAGTCGAACTTCTCGACTGCACGGTTGAGGCCGAGCGTCCCCTCCTGGATCAGGTCGAGGAACGGCACGCCGAGGCCGCGGTAGCCCTTCGCGATCGACACGACCAGCCGCAGGTTCGACTCGATCATCCGCCGCTTCGCCAGCGGGTCGCCCTTCTCGATCCTCTTCGCCAGCGTGACCTCCTCCGACGCCGTCAGCAGGCGATGGCGCCCGACGTCGGCGAGGAACAGCTGGAGCGAGTCGCCGGCGCCGGGGGCGGGAGTCGAGGCGATCGCGGCCTCCTCGACCTCGTCGCGCGGCGCCCCGACCTCGAGCCCGAGCGCCTCGAGCTCGTTGTGAAACAGCGTCAGCTCCTCGTCGCCGAGATCGAGCTCGACCGTCAACGCCTCGAGCTCCGCCGGTTCGACGAAACCGCGCTCCTCGGCGATGTCGAGAAGCGATCGCACCTGCTCGTGTTCGAGAAGATCCTGCAAGGGCTGCCTACCTCTTTGCTCGGATTATCACGTACCAATTGTACCGCTCCCGGGATTCATCGGCCTGCCGAGCGAATCCTCCTGCCCGAGAACGAGTGACTTGCGGTCGGTTTACTGCACTACCGATTGAGAACGCTTCCCGGGCACCTGTATTCCCCGGAGGTGCCCCGGACCCTCCCCTACTCCCGGCTCTGCACCGGGGAGGCGGCCCGCTCGGGGAAGTCGAATTCTACCTTGCCGTCCTCCCCGAGGACGAGACGTGCGCGAAACGGCTTGCCCGCGCGGCTTCGGAAGCCCGCCACCACCTCGGCGGTCCGTCCCTGCTCGAGCAGCTGGCGCGCCAGCTCGGGCGTGACCGTACGCCCCGCCACGCGCTTCCAGATCACGAAGCCGCAGCCGGGCTCGTCGCGGCTCTTCCAGCTCGTGCAGCCGTACGCCCGACTGTTCTCGCGGATGATCTCCCCGGTCTGGGCGCCGCAGCGCGGGCAGGGGCCGAGCTCGACGCGCTCCGGGCGCAGCTGCTCCCGGTCGAGAGTCTCGATCTGCTCCACGGTCTGGCGGGCGAACCCCTCGACGTCCTTCATGAACGCGTCCCGGTCGCCCCTGCCGTGCTCGATGTCGATCAGGCGCTTCTCCCAGTCGCCGGTCAGGTCGGGCCGTGTCAGCAGGTGCTCGTCGAGCATCGTCACGACCTGGAGGCCCTTCGGCGTCGGCACGAGCTCCTTGCCCGCCCGTTCGATGTACTCTCGGCGGATCAGCGTCTCGATCACCTCGGCGCGGGTCGCGGGGGTGCCGAGGCCGCGCTCCTTCATCGCCTGGGCGAGATCCTCGTCGTCCACGAGCTTCCCGGCCGTCTCCATCGCGGACAGCAGCGTCGCCTCCGTGTAGCGGGCCGGCGGGCGCGTCTCCTTCGCCTCGGAGACCGCCTCCACGCAGCGGATCGCCATCCCCCGCTCGAGGCGCGGCAGCTCGCCGCCCTCCGCCTCGTCCTCGTCCTGCGCCCGCGGCTCGTCCGGCTCCACCCCGTACACGCCGCGCCAGCCGGCCTCCAGGGTGATCTTGCCGCGGGTGCGGAACGTCTCGCCATCCACCTCGGTGACCACGGTCGTACGCGCGTACTTCGCGGGCGGGTGGAACGCCGCGAGGAACCGCTTCGCGATCAGATCGAAGATCCGCCGCTCGTCCTCCGAGAACGCATCGACGTCGTGCTCCACGTCCGTGGGGATGATCGCGTGGTGGTCGTCCACCCGCTCGTCGTTCACGACGCGCCCGAGCGGGAGCTGCTCGAGCTCGAGCACGAAGCGGGCGAACGGGGCGTACCGCGGGATCGGCAGCAGCGTCTCCGCGGTCGGCTTGAGCTGCGCCACGAGGTCGCCGGATAGGTAGCGCGACGAGGTGCGCGGGTAGGTGATCGCCTTCCGGCCCTCGTAGAGCGACTGCGCCGCGCGCAGCGTGCGGCTAGCCGAGAAGCCGAAGCGGCCGTTCGCGTCGCGCTGGAGGCTCGTCAGGTCGTACAGGAGCGGTGCGCGCTCCGTCTGCTCCTTGCGCACGACGTCCCTGACGGCGCCCTCGTGCCCCGACGCGCGCGAGACGATGTCGCTCGCGCGCTCCGCCTCGGGAATCCTGCTCTGCTCGCGCTCGGTCTCCCCCAGCTCCGGCGAGAACCACAGCCCCGTGTAGCCGGCGCGGCTCGGCGCCTCGAATGTGCCGTGCACGAGCCAGTACGGCACCGGGACGAACGCCTGGATCTCGCGCTCGCGCCGGACGATCAGGGCGAGCGTGGGGGTCTGCACCCGGCCGAGCGAGACGACGCCGCCGACGTACGCCCGGCCCCGGATCGTCGCGGCACGGGTCGCGTTCATGCCGACGAGCCAGTCCGCCTCCGAGCGCGACCGCGCGGCCCGCTCGAGCGGCAGCATCTGCTCGCGGGAGCGCATGTGCGCGAACCCCTCCTGGATCGCCTGCTTCGTCATGCTCGAGATCCAGAGGCGCTCCACCGGCTTGTCGACGCCGGCGGTCTCCCACACATACGCGAAGATCAACTCCCCCTCGCGGCCCGAGTCGCAGGCGTTGACGACGCGGTCGACCTCAGCGCTGCGAAGCAGCTTGTGGATCACCTTCAGCTGCTTCGTCGACTTCGGGTCGCGCGGCTTCAGCTTGAACTCTCCCGGCAGGATCGGCAGGTCGGCCATCCGCCACTTCTTGAGCTTCTCGTCGTAGTCCTCGGGCTCGGCCAGCGTGACGAGGTGGCCGACCGCCCACGTGATCAGCGTGTCGTCCGACTCGAGGTAGCCCTCGTGCTTTGCGAACGTTCCGGGCAGCGCGGACGCGATGTCCCGCCCGACCGACGGCTTCTCCGCGATGATGAGCGCCTTGCCCACGGTGGAACACCATAGCGAGCGGTCCGGCTCCGGCGCGACACCCGGCACGGTCGCGGCCCCCGGACCGGCCTGGCTGTACCGGTTCGCGGTGGGGCTCTGCCGGCCGATCGTCACCGGCCCGTTCCGGCTGCGCGCCTCCGGCCTCGAGCACGTACCGGCGGTCGGGGGCGTCGTCGTCGCCGCCAACCACACGTCCAACCTCGATCCCTGGCCGCTCGGAATCGCCCTCTACCCGCGCCAGCTCCACTTCATGGCCAAGTCGGAGCTGTGGAAGCCGGGGCTGCGGACGGTGATGAAGGCGCTCGGCGCCTTCCCGGTGCGCCGCGGGGAGGGCGACCGCGAGGCCTTCGAGGGCGCCGTCGCGCTCTGCCGGGAAGGGCGCGTGATGGCGATGTTCCCGGAGGGAACCCGGCGCAGCAAGGGGCTGCGCAAGCGCCACCAGCCGCGGCCCCACAGCGGCACCGCCCGCATCGCGCTCGCAGCCGGCGTGCCGATCGTCCCGGCGGCGATGCGCGGCATGGACAGGCTCGCGCGCTTCGGGCCCGTCCTCGTTCGCTTCGGCCCGCCCGTGCCGGTCGACGACCTCGCCGGGCTCGACCCGCGCCGGGCGGCCAGGGAGGCCACCGAGCGCCTCTGGGCGGAGATCCAGCGCCTCGAGCGCGAGCTGGCCCAAGAGCCCTGATGGGCGCGGCCCCCCGGGCGGAGCCCGGCCCGCCCATGATGGTGGTGGACGGGGACTCGCTCGCCCACCGGGCCTTCCACGGGCTGCCGCAGACGATCCGCGACGGCGAGGGCCGCCCCGCCAACATGCTGGTCGGGTTCGCCACCATGCTCACCAACCTGTGGGACGCCGAGCGGCCGAGAACCATCCTCGTAGCGTTCGACACGCTCGGCACGCCGACGTACCGAAGCGCCCTCTTTCCCGGCTACCAGGCCGGCCGCGAGTTCCCGCCGGAGCTGACCGGGCAGCTCGACCGCCTGCCCGGGCTCGTGGGCGCGCTCGGCCTCCCGCACGCAAAAGCCGCCGGCTACGAGGCAGACGACTTCCTCGCCGCCGCAGCCAGCGCCGAGACCGCCCGGGGCGGGCGGACGCTCGTCGTCACGAGCGACCGCGACGCCTACCAGCTCGCCTCGGAGACCGTCACGATCCTCGTGCCCAGGCGCGGGGTGACCGAGCTCGAGCGGGTGGGGCCGGCGGAGGTGCGCGCGCGCTACGGCGTCGAGCCCGCGCGGGTGCCGGACTTCATCGCGCTGCGCGGCGACCCGTCCGACCGCCTCCCCGGCGCCCGCGGAATCGGCGCCGTCAGGGCAGCGGCGATCCTCGACGAGCACGGCTCGCTCGAGGCCGTCCTCGCGGCCGGACGCTTCGCCGCGGAAGCCGACGCGCTGCGCGCCTACCTCGAGATCGCGCGCCTCCGCACGGACGCGCCGCTGCCGCCCTTGCCCGACGTCGAGCCCGACTGGACCGGTGCGGCCGCGCTGGCCGCGCGCTGGGGGCTCACGCGCCTGGCGGCGCGGCTTCGTACGCGGGCATGATCACGACGTGCTCCTCGCGCGGCCCGTGCACGCCGAGCGCCAGCACCTGCTCGATGTCGGCGGAGCGGCTCGGCCCCGAGACGATCGCGAGGCTCGAGGGCAGCTCGTCGCGCACGGCCGACAGAAGCTCGGCCAGACCGGGCAGGACACGATCCTCGGAGACGACGCTGACGTGCACGTCGGGCAGGAGCGAGCGCGTGCGCGGCTCCGCCGGCGAGGCGGCGATCGCGACGCTGCCGGGATCGGCGAGGCCGTAGAGCGCCTCCGTGACCGTGGCCCCGGCGAGCTCGGGAACGACGCGGTAGTGAACCGTGAAGCCGTTTCGCTTCAGGTTCGCGGCGAAGCGCTCGATGAGCGCGGCGCGCGTCGTCAACGCCAGCTCCGGAAGCGCCTGCGCGCGAGCCGCGGCAGCGCACGCCCGTTCGCCCACGCCTTACCCGGACCGACCCGGCCCGCGAGCCCCTGGCCGAGCCGCGCGGCAAGCGTCGAAGCCCGGTAGCCGAGCGGCCGCGACCAGGCGAGCGACCACAGCGTCAGCGCGGCCCGCTCGCGCCAGGAGGCGGCGTGCTGCTCGACGAGGTCGCGGCGCAGCTCGAGCAGGAGGTCGTGCAACGGGATCTTGACGGGGCACGCCTCCGTGCACGCGCCGCACAGCGACGAGGCGTGCGGCAGCGCCGGCGCGTTGCCGATCCCGACGAGCAGCGGCACGAGCACAGCCCCCATCGGGCCGGAGTAGACCGGGCCGTACGCCGCTCCGGCGGTCTTGCGAAACACGGGGCAGACGTTCAGGCAGGAGCCGCAGCGGATGCACGCGAGCATCTCCTCGTACTTCGTCCCGAGCAGGTTGCGGCGACCGTTCTCGACGAAGACGACGTGGAGCTCCTCGGGGCCGTCCTCCTCCCCCTCCCGCCGCGGGCCGGTGACGAGATGCGTGTAGCTCGTCAGCCGCTGGCCGGTGCCGCTGCGCCCGAGCAGCGCGAGCAGCGGCGCCAGGTCGGTCAGCGCCGGCACCAGGCGCTCGATCCCGGTGATCGCGATGTGCACCTTCGGCGCGGAGGCCACGAGGCGGCCGTTGCCCTCGTTCGTGACCGTCACGATCGTGCCGGTCTCGGCGACGGCGAAGTTCGCGCCCGTGATCCCCACGTCCGCCTCGAGGAAGACGCGGCGGAGCTGGCGCCGCGCGGAGGCCGTGAGCTCCTCCAGCTCGGCCGGCACCGGGCGGCCCTCGACCTTCGAGAACAGGGCGGCCACGTCCTCTTTCGTCTTCTCGATCGCCGGCGCGATGATGTGCACCGGGTGGTCTCCCGCGAGCTGGAGGATGTACTCGCCGAGATCGGTCTCGACGGGCTCGATCCCGGCAGCCTCGAGCGCCGCGTTCAGCCCGATCTCCTCGGTCACCATCGACTTCGACTTCGCCACGAGCTTCGCGCCCCGGCGCTCGCACACGCCGATGACGTACGCGCAGGCCTCGGCCGCGGTCGCGCACACTCTCACGTGGCCGCCGCGGGCCTCGAGCGCCTCTGTGAACCGCTCCAGGTGGCCGTCGATGTCCCTCACAGCCGCCATGCGCACATCGTGCGCCTGCTGGCGCAGCTCCTCGACGCCCGGAAGCTCCGCCCACGCCTCGAGCCGGTGCGAGCGGAGCCGCTCGACGGAGGTGATCGCCCGCTGCACGTGCGCGTCGGCGAGCTTGGCGCGCGCCACGTCCCGGAAGCGGCCGGGTGCCTGCTCGAGCCCGCTCACGCGAGCGGGCCGATCCCGCGGGCGAGCGCGCTCGCGAGGTGCACGACCGGGAGCCCGGTCGTGCGCGCGGCGCGGCCACTCAGGTGCATCAGGCAACCCGGGTCGGCGGTGACGAGCGCCTCGGCGCCGACCGCGTCCGCACCGGCGAGCTTGTCGTCGGCCATCGCCACCGACAGCTCCGGCTGGCGAACGGAGAAGGTGCCGCCGAAGCCGCAGCAGAGATCGGGGCGGGGCAGCATCAACACGTCAGCTCCCGAACGCTCCAGCAGCCGCCGGGGCTGGTCGTGCACCCGGAGCTCGCGCAGCATGTGGCAGGAGTCGTGGTAGGCGACCGTCCGGCCCTCGTTCAGCCTCGGCACCGCGGCTCCGCGCGCGTCGAGGAATGCCGAGAGCTCCCAGGCGTCGTACGGCTCGATCCCCAGGAGCTCGGGGAGGTAGCGGACGACCATGGTCGCGCACGAGCCCGACGGCAGCACCACCGGGGCCGAGCGCGAGAACGAGCGGGCGAACGTGCGAGCGACCCTCCGCGCGGCACGCCGGTGGCCGCTGTTGAAGGCCGGCTGCCCGCAGCAGACCTGCCCGCGCGGGATCTCGACCTCGTACCCCGCCTGCCGCAGCAGCACCTCAGCGTCCGCGGCCGCCTCCGGGAACACGAGGTCGGCAAGGCAGGTGGCAAAGAGCTGCACGCGCTGCGCTCCCACGACGCAAGCCTACTGAGCGGCGCCGCCGTTGCGCACGTCGTGCGCCTGCGCTATCCTGCCGGGCAGGTCGCCGACGAAGGCGACCGGAGGAGGCATGGCGCCTCAGGAGCTTCGGGCTCCTGGGGCGTTTTTCTTTGGTCCGAACGGAGGTGCCAATGGTCAAGGTCGAGGCAGTCGTGGTCAGGGAGCGTGTCGAGACGGTGATCGACGCCGTCGAGGACCAGGCGGGCCACATCGGAGTCACGGTGATCGAGGCGGTCGGCCACGGCCGCCAGCGCGGGATCACGCACGAGTACCGCGGCCGCGTCTTCGAGTCGCGGTTCCTGCCCAAGGCGCTGCTCGTGTTCGTCGTCGAGGACGGCAAAGCGGACGCGGTCGTCCACGCGATCGCGGACGCCGCGAGGAGCGGCAACGAGTCCGGCGACGGGATCGTGTGGACGACCGCTGCCGCAACGGTGCTCCACAGCCGCACGGGCCGCCCGCTCGAGGAAGCGGAGGCCAGATGAGCACAGCCGATCTCACCATCGCCGCGAGCACGATCTGGGTCGTGATCGCGGCCGTGCTCGTGATCTTCATGCAGGCCGGCTTTGCGTTCCTCGAAGCCGGGCTGACCCGGATGAAGAACGTCGCGCACATCGCGGCGAAGACCGTGCTCGTGTTCGGGGTGGCCTGCGTCGTCTACTACGTCGTCGGGTTCGGGCTCGCGTTCGG
Source organism: uncultured Gaiellales bacterium (assembly GCA_964370985.1). Classification (GTDB taxonomy): domain Bacteria; phylum Actinomycetota; class Thermoleophilia; order Gaiellales; family Gaiellaceae; genus JAHDVS01. The sequence continues at coordinate 233,400 of CAYJLE010000001.1, forward strand.
GGACGGGGGCAACGGCCTCGCCGGCGGCTCGGGGTTCGCGCCCTCCGTCGACGCGCTGCTCGCGATCGGGCAGGCGCCGTTCAGCTGGTTCTCGACCGTCCCGGCCAGCGCCGCCTTCCTCTTCCAGGTTGCGTTCGCGGGGGTCTCGCTCGCGATCGTCTGGGGTGCGATGGCCGAGCGGGCGAAGCTATGGGTCTACCTCGTCTTCGGCGTCGCCTTCGTGCTCGTCTACTCCGTCGTCTCCCACTGGATCTGGAGCCCTGACGGCTGGCTCTTCTCGCTCGGGATGCAGGATTTCGCTGGCTCCACGGTCGTCCACTACCAGGGGGCGCTCGCCGCGCTCGCGGGCGCGATCCTGCTCGGCCCGCGGATCGGGAAGTTCGACCGCCACGGGAAGCCGAACCCGATCCCGGGGCACAACATGGCCTACGTCACGCTCGGCGTGGTCATCCTCTGGTTCGGCTGGTTCGGCTTCAACGCCGGCTCGACGCTCGGCATCGTCTCGGGCGACATCCTCGGCTTCTTCGGCTACGTGGCGCTGACGACGAACATCGCTGCCGCGAGCGGCGTGCTCGGGGCCGCCGCGGTCGCGCGCGTGGCGCTCGGGAAGCCCGACGTGTCGATGATGCTGAACGGGGCCGTGGCGGCGCTCGTCGCGATCACGGCAGCCTGCGGCTTCGTCGCCCCCTGGGCGGCGATCGTGATCGGCCTCGTCGCGGGCGCGATCGCGGTGCTCGGCGTGCTCTTCGTCGAGCGGATCGGGATCGACGACCCGGTCGGCGCGGTCGCGGTTCACGGGCTCTCCGGCGTCTGGGGGACGCTCGCGACGGGTCTGTTCGCGTTGCCCTCGCTCGCCGCGAGCCTCGGTACCGGCCGCGGCGGCCTCGTCTACACGGGCAGCTTCGCCCAGCTCGGCACGCAGGCGCTCGGACTCGTCGCGGTCGGCGCGTTCACGTTCAGCATCTCGTTCGGCGTGCTCTGGACGCTCGACCGCCTGCGCGGGATCCGCGTCTCCGAGCAGGTCGAGACGCTGGGCCTCGACGTGTCCGAGCACGGTATGTGGGGCTACCCCGAGTTCTACATCCCGGTTCCGGGCGGCTACGGCACCGAGGCCCACGGCCACCTCGGCCGGCCCCACGCCCACGCCGTCCGCCACCAGGCCGCGCCCCGGCCGGAGCCCGTTCCCGAGGCGGGCTGACGCCGCGTGACGTCCCGGTTCGCGTCAGGCGCCCGCGAGTGTGCGGTAGTCCTCGCGGACCGGGACGAACACGTCGAGCACGCGGCAGCCCTGCGCCCCCGCCTGCCCGCCATGCTCGACGCCGCCGGGGATCTGGTAGGCGTCGTCGGGCCCGAGCCGGCGCTCCTCGCCGGCGAAGACCATCGTGATCTCCCCGGAGAGGACTATGCCGAGCTGCTCGTGGGGGTGGCTGTGGAGCGGGAGCGCCGTGCCCGGGTCGAGGTCGACGACGTTCAGCATCGCAGCCTCGCCGAACAGCGCGAACATCCGGGCGCCGGGCGCGAGCTCCACGGGCTCGTCCGCGGTGAGCTTCCGTACCTGGGTCATGGGCGGAACCCTAGACCGTAGGCTGCCGGCGTGCGGGTGCTCACGGCGGGCGAGACGATGGTGCTGCTCGACGGTGTCGAGGGCGGCGGCCTCGAGCCCGGGATGCCGTTCCGGCTCAGGGTCGGCGGCGCCGAGTCGAACTTCGCGATCGCGCTGCGCCGCCTCGGCGTGGACGTCGCCTGGGCGTCACGGCTCGGCAGCGACCCGTTCGGCGACCTCGTCGCACGGACGCTCGCGGCCGAGGGACTCGACCTGCGCTGGGTTACGCGGGACGACGCCCCGACCGGCGTCTTCTTCAAGTGGCACGAGGGCGGGGAGAGCCGCGTCCTCTACCGGCGGGCCGGCTCGGCCGCGAGCCGGCTCTCCCCCGCCGACGTGCCCGAGGGGGCGCTCGACGGGGTCGCGCTCGTGCACCTGACCGGGATCACGATGGCGCTGTCCGCGACCGCGCGCGAGGCCGTCCTCTCCGTCGCGCGCCGGGCGCGGGAGCGCGGCTGCATCGTCACGTTCGACCCGAACTACCGCCCCGCGCTCTGGGCCGACCCCGGGGCGGCCGCGAAGTCTATGGAGGCCGTGCTCCCCCACGTCGACTGGTACCTGTGCGGGCGAGCCGAGGGTGAGCTCCTGCTCGGGGCCTCCTCGCCCGAGCAGGTGATCGAGGCGGCTCGGACGGCCGGCGCGGGCGACGCGGTCGTGCGCGTCGGGGCGGAGGGCGCGCTCGTCCGGGCGGGCGGGCAACCGGTGCTCGTGCCGCCCCTGCGCGTCGAGCAGGTGGTCGACGAGATCGGCGCCGGCGACGGCTTCGCCGCTGGCTTCGCGTACGCGCTCCTCCGGGGCCGGGAGCCGGCCCGCTGCGCCCGGGCGGGGAATCAGGTCGCGGCCGCGGCCCTCCGCGGTACCGGAGACTGGGAGACCTACCCGCGCCTCGGGGAGCTCGACCTCGTGTAGGGGCGGGTCATGACCCGCCCCTACGTCCACGCCGCACGCCCGGCAGCACCGTCTCGGCGACCGCCCGCAGCGACTCGAGCGCAGGCGTCCCCTCGGGTGTGACGAGCGCCAGCACGAGGTGCGTGCAGCCGGCGTCGGCGAAGGCGAGCAGCCCCTCGGCGCAGTCCTCGGCGCGTCCGGACACGCAGTAGCGGCCCGCCAACTCGCGCGCGAGGCGCGGGTCGGCGTAGCGCCAGGCGAGGTGCTCGTCGCCGCGGCGGCGCGCCTCGTCGGGGTCGTCGCCGAGCGAGAGGTGCACGTAGGCGCCCCAGGCGTACCCGGACGGCAGCTCCCGCCCCGCCTGCCCGGCGTGCTCGAGCACCGAGTCGAACAGCCGCCGGCAGCTCGCGGGCGTGACCATGTAGGGGAGGAAGCCGTCGCCGAGCAGCGCGGCGCGCCTGCGCGTGGGATTCCGGCGCCCGGCCACCCAGAGCGGTGGCCCGCCGGGCCGGGCCGGCGGCGGGTCGAGCCGCACGTTCTCGAGCCGGTGGAGCTCGCCCTCGTAGGAGAACCGCTCGCCCGAGAAGTAGCGGCGCAGGATCTCGATCGTCTCGCTGGTGCGCTGTCCCCTGCGCTCGAACGGGACTCCGGCCTGCGCGAACTCCTCCGGATAGTCGCCGCCGACGCCGAGCGCGACTACGAGCCGCCCGCCCGAGATCAGGTCGATGCCCGCGAGCTCCTTCGCGAGCAGCGTCGGATGACGCAACGGGGCGATCACCGCGGCAGGCCCGATCGCGATTCGCTCGGTCGCGCACGCGAGCGCCGTCGTCATCGTGATCGCGTCCCAGGTCGGCCGGTGCGCCAGCAGGTGCTCGCCCGTGAACAGGCCATCGAAGCCGAGCTCCTCGGCGGCCCTGAAGACGTCGAGCCCCCAGAGCTCGCCGCGACAGGAGACCCCGACGAACACGCGGCGATCGTACCTCCGGTCCTCAACTTGCGTACGCTCCTGCCGATCACTGTGGCGATGGGTAGCGGCGACCCTGGCGCGCTCGCGGACGCGCGGGCCCTCGACGGGCAGCCGGCGGCTGCCCTGGCGCGCCGCGACGCGATCCTCGCGGCCGTCGCGACCGCGGCCCAGAGCCTGCTTCGCGTCGGCAGCTGGGAGGACGGGATCGGCGAGGCGCTCGCCGTGCTCGGCACCGCGGTCGAGGCAAGCCGTGCCTACCTGTTCGAGTGGCAGGAGGGCGGCGAAGGGCAAACCGTCATGAGTCAGCGCCACGAGTGGTGCGCGCCCGGAATCGTGTCGCACGCTGGCGATCCCGAGCTGCGGGACATGCCGGTGCCGCCACCGGGTGAGGAGGAGTGGTGGGAGGCGATACAGGCCGGCCAGCCCTACCAGGCCCACACGCGGGCCTTGCCCGAAGCGGCCCGCGGGTTCCTCGAGCGACAGGGGATCGAGTCCTTCCTCGAGGTTCCGGTCTCGGCCGACGGCCGCCCCTGGGGCTTCATCGGCTTCGACTCGTGCACGGGCGAGCGCGCGTGGACGATCCCCGAGGTCGAGGCGCTGCGCGCGGCGGCGGGGATCCTCGGCGCCGCGATCCAGCGGCGCGGGGCGGACGCCGCGCGACTCGAGGCCGAGGCGCGCTACCGGGCGCTCGTCGAGCACCTGCCGCTGACCGTGTACATCGACAACCTGGACGACTCGGCCTCGAGCCTGTACGTGAGCCCGCAGATCGAGCGGACGCTCGGCTACACGCCCGACGAGTGGGTCGCCGACCCGCACATGCTCGAGAAGCTCGTCCACCCGGACGACCACCCCGAGATCGTCGAGGGTCCGTGGCCCGAGGACGACGGCCCGCACCGCCAGGAGTACCGGATGATCGTGCGAGACGGACGGGTCGTCTGGGTGCAGGACGAGTACGTGATCGTCCGCGACGAGGAGGGCAACCGTCTCTACGCGCAGGGCTACCTGCTCGACACGACCGAGCGCCGGCAGATGGAGGAGAAGCTCCGCAACAGCGAGCGGCAGTTCAAGGCCATCTTCGACGGCGCGCGTGACGCGATCGTGATCATCGACGACACGCTGCGGTGCGTGGATGCGAACGGGGCCGCGGCCGAGCTCCTCGGCAGGCCACACTGGGAGCTGATCGGAGCTTCGGCGCGGGAGCTCGTCCCGGAGGTCGAGCGCGGCGTGCTCGAGCCGCTCGCGCGGGAGCTCGCCGCTCGCGGCAAGCTTGCCGGCACCATCGAGGTCGAGCGCCCCGACGGCACCCGGCGGATCGTGGAGCTGACCGCGCAAGCGAGCTTCCTCCCCGGCCGCCACCTGTGCGCCGGGCGCGACGTCACCGAGCAGCGCGCCCTCCAGACCCAGTTCCTCCAGGCCCAGCGCCTGGACGCGATCGGGCGCCTCGCAGGCGGCGTCGCCCACGACTTCAACAACCTGCTGACCGTGATCAGCGGCTACGCGGAGTTCCTGCGCGAGAGCCTCGGCCACGGCCACGCGGGACAGCGCGATGTCGCCGAGATCACCCGTGCTGCCGAACGGGCGGCCCGCCTCGTCGCGCAGCTCCTGACGTTCAGCCGCCGCCAGATCCTACGCCCGCGAGTCGTCGACCTCAACGAGGTGATCCGCGGGCTCGCTCCGATGCTCGAGCGCCTGCTCGGCGAGGACGCCGCGGTCGTGACCAGGCTCGGCCCGGACCTGCCCCGCGTCACGGCAGACCCGGCGCAGCTCGAGCAACTGCTCGTGAACCTCGCGACCAACGCGCGCGACGCGATGCCGACCGGCGGCACGCTGACCATCTCGACGGCGGCGGCGGGACCGGAGTCCGAGCTCGTCCGCCTGGCCGTGACGGACACGGGCATCGGCATGGACGAGAGCACGCGGCTGAACGCGTTCGAGCCGTTCTTCACGACCAAGGAGCAGGGGAAGGGAACCGGTCTCGGTCTCGCGAGCGTCTACGGCATCGTCACGCAGGCGGGCGGCAGCGTCAGGCTCGAGAGCGAGCCCGGTCGCGGTACGACCGTGACCGCGCTCCTGCCGGCGACGAGAGCCGAGACCGCGGGCTGGCAGCCCGCGGAGCCGCCCGCGCCGAGCAGCGCGGGCGAGGAGACCGTGCTGCTCGTCGAGGACGAGGACGTCGTGCGGATCCTCGCCGCCCGGGCGCTGCGCGCCCGCGGCTACGACGTCCTCGAAGCGCGGGACGGTCTTGGCGCGATCGCGCTCGCCGGGAAGCACGAGGGACCGATCCACCTGCTGCTCACCGACGTGGTCATGCCCGGGATGAGCGGCCGGGAGCTCGCCGACATGCTGCTCGCGGCCCGCCCGGACCTGCGCGTCCTCTACATGTCCGGCTATGCCGACGACGACGTGCTCGGCCGCGGGGTCCCCGGGTCGAGCGTGGCGTTCATGGCGAAGCCGTTCTCGACGGGAGACCTTGCCGGTCGCGTGCGTGAGCTGCTCGACCTCCGGGCCCCGGCGAGCGGGAGCTGAGCCGGCGCCGGCGACCGGCGACGACCGCTATGGTTGAGGTCGTGCTCGACCCTGTGCGTGGTCTCGCGCTCCCATGTTGAACCAACACCAACTGAGAGGGAGCCCGCGTCCGGTTGCCGCCCGAGGGTAGCCGCCGGCAGGGCACCCACCTGGTTCGCCAGGTTCCTCAGGCGCGAGGCTTCACCGGCAGGGTGGAGCACGCTGGACCGAAAAGACCTGCACCGCCTCGCGTTCCGTCCGGTCGAGGTCCTAGCCTTTACCTCCCAAGGTGGCGTATCTCCTCGCCTTCGGGCTCGCACTGATCCTTCTTGCGCTCCTGCCGGGGCTTCGCCGACCGATCGTGCTGCTCGCGCTCGCGGGTCTCGTCTGCGCTCTCGTGGCCCGCGCGATCACCCCGGACGGGTTCCTGATCGCCGCCGCCGGGCTCGTGCCGGTGCTGCTCACCCTGGTTGCCTGGGAGATCGCGGACACGTTTCACCTGGCCGCCACGCCCGGCCGTGAGAAGCGCCGCACGCGCCAGCTCGCCCGGCGTGCCCACGAGCGCCGGCGCGAGATCGCCGAGCGCGACCGCCAGCGACGCCAGCGCTCTCGCCGCGCCGCGTAATGCGGTGTCAACGCAGGGAAGGTGTAGGGGCGGGACTTGTCCCGCCCGAAACGACGCGGACACCGGGAACGAGGCGGGCTGCGGGCCGGACAGGTCCGGCCCCCACGCCGCCGCGGCCGAACCCGGCCAGCGGTTTCGGGTCAAACGCCGAAACCCCGGGGTACGTGTAGGGGCGGGACCTGTCCCGCCCGAGTCGATGTGAGCACCGGGAAACGAGAGGGGTTGTGGGCCGGACAGGTCCGGCCCCTACGTCAGTCGTGGCGGCCGATCCCGGCCGGCGGTTTCCGGTCAAACGTCATGAGGGGCCGCACCAGCTCAGAGGCGCGCGAGCACGTCGGCGGCGACGGCGCCCCGCTCGAGCACGAGCAGCGGGTTGACGTCGATCTCCGCCAGACGATCCGCGTGGGCCTCGACGACGCGCGCGAGCACCAGCGCCGCGTCGACCGCCGCGGCCGTGTCGCCGCGCGCGAGGAGCGGCGCCACCCGCAGGCTCGCGAGCGCCGCCTCCACGTCCTCCCGCGTCGTGGGCAGGAGCAGCGGTCGCGTGTCCGCGACGAGCTCGACGAGACCGCCGCCGCTCCCCGCGAGCAGCACGTGCCCGAACGCCGGATCGTGGACAGCTCCGAGGAGCAGCTCGCACACGGCTCCCTCGACCATGCGCTCGACGAGCACGCCCGAGAGCGGAACGCCGGGGTTCGCGGCGAGCATCGCCTCGACTGCCGCCGCGACCTCCCCCTCGTCGCGGAGCCCGAGCGAGACCGCCCCGGCGGCCGCCTTGTGCGGCAGCTCCGGGCTGCAGAGCTTCGCCGCGACCGGGAAGCCAAGCGCCGCGGCAGCCGCGGGAGCGTCGGCGGGCGCGACGAGCCGTCCCTCGGGGACGGCGAGGCCGAGCGGGGCGACGAGCGCTTTCGACGCGGCCTCGTCGAGGAGCCGGGCGTCGCCCGCGAGCGGGGCGACCGGCGCGAGCGGAGCCGGCGGCCCGGCCCGCCTGCGCTCGCCGAGGCGCGCGCATGCGCCGTGGGCGGCGAAGGCCTCCGCGAGCCCCTGGAGCGGCGCCGCGCCCAGGGCTAGCAGGTGCTCGCGCGCGTGCGGCTGGAGCGACTCGGGCAGCACGCTCGCGACGGCGGCCGGGATGCCACCCTCCGCGCACGCGGCGAGGTGGGCAGCGATCGCCCGGTCGACGTCGGCCGCGTAGGGCATGCCGGGCCGCGGGTAGTCGATCACGAGCAGGGCCGCGTCGACCGGGTCCGCGAGCGCTGCGCGAAAGACGCGCCGGAGGGGCTCCTCGAGTCCCCAGAGCGCGGAGTTGTAGTCGAGCGGGTTCGAGACGAGCGCGAACTCGGGCAGCACCTCGACGAGCTGCGCCCTCGTCGCCGGCCGCGGCTGGGGCAACTCGAGCCCGTGCGCCTCGGCAAGGTCGGCGGCGAGCGCCGACTCGGCGCCGGAGCAGGTGAACACGAACACCCTGCGTCCGCGCAGCGGCCCGGCGGTGACGAGCGCCTTCAGCGTCTCGAGCAGCTCCGGGATCGAGCGGGCGCGGGCGACCCCGTAGCGCGCGAACAGCGCGTCGTAGAGCTCGTCGGAGCCGGCGAGCGAGGCCGTGTGGGTGAGCGCGAGCTCGCGCCCGAGCGTCGACGCCCCGGCCTTGCAGACGGCCAGCGGGATTCCGCGCTCGAGCGCCCTGGCGGCGGCGGCGGCGAACCGCGGCACGTCGCGCAGGCCCTCGAGGTAGATGCCGATCCCGGTCACCTCTTCCATGTCGAGGTAGGCGTCGACGACCTCGGCGAGCTCGACGATCGCCTGGTTGCCGATGCTCGCGACGAACGCGAGCGGGAGCGAGCGCTGGCTCATCGTCACGTTGATGCCGAGGTTGCCGCTCTGGAGGACGGCGGCGACGCCACGCTCCCGCCGTTCGTGCGGCCACGGCACCGGCCAGAGGCCGCCTCCGCCGACGAGGTCGATCGCGCCGTAGCAGTTCGGGCCGAGCACCGGCATGGTGCCTGCCGCGTCGCGGAGGGCGTCCTCGCGCGCGGCACCGTCCTCCGTGCCGGCCTCGGAGAAGCCGGCCGCGTAACAGGCGGCTCCGCCGGCGCCGATCGCGGCGAGCTCGCGCACGACCTCGACGGTCGCGGCCGCGTTGACCGCGACGAATGCTGCGTCCGGCGCCTCCGGCAGCTCGGCGACGCCGCGATACGCGGGACGCCCGCCGAGCTCGCCGCGCGGATGCACCGCGTAGACCGGCCCGTCGAAGCCGGCCGCCTCGCACTCGTCGCGGGCGGCGGCGGCGATCGCGCCGCCGACGAAGGCGACGCTGCGGGGGCGCAGCAGCCGGCGCAGGCTCACCGGCCGCGGAAGCGCGGCTCGCGCTTCTCGGCTACGGCAGCGAGCGCCTCGCGGTGGTCGTCCGTGCGCGAGCAGGCCTGGCCGGCGGCCGCCTCCTCGCGAAGCTGCTCGGCGAGCGTCCGCGAGTGGGAGGAGTCGAGCAGGCGCTTGGCGTGGCCGATCGCGACGGTGGGCCCGCTCGCGAGCTCGGCGGCCAGCGCCGCGCCCGCGGTCGCCAGGTCGGCGAGCGGGACGACCCGGGAGACGAGCCCGTTCGCGAGCGCGGTCTCGGCGTCCCAGAGCTCGCCCGTGTAGACGAAGCGCTTCGCGCGCTCGAGCCCGATCACCCGCGGTAGGAGCCAGGTGCCGCCAGCGTCCGGCGGGTAGGCCATCCACGTGTACGCGCAGGCGAAACGCGCCTCGGCTGCGGCGATCCGAAAGTCGCAGGCGAGCGCGAGGTCGAGGCCGGCGCCGACAGCGGCACCGTTCAGGAGCGCAACGGTCGGGAGCGGCGCCGTGGCGAGCTCGGTCACGAGCGCGTGCGCGAGCTCGACCCAGGGCGACGCGCCCGCTTCGGCCTCGGGACCCTCCTCCACCCACGCTTTGACGTCGGCGCCGGCGCAGAAACCCTTGCCGGCGCCGGTGAGGACGAGGCAGCGCACCTCGGGGTCGGCGACCGCGGCGCGCAGCTCCGAGAGCAGCGCGGCGAGCAGCTCCGTGTCGAGCGCGTTTCGCACCTCCGGCCTGTTCAGGGTCAGGGTGCGGACCGCGCCGTCGTCCTCACGCAGCGCCTTCACGGCGCGACCCTACCGCAGGCGGGGCGGGCGCGAAAGGGGCGCGAAATCAGATCACCCGGCCGCGGCGCCCGCCTGCGAGAGTGGTGGCGTGCGCCGCATCGGCCTGCGTGTGTTCTTCGCCTCGGTGGCGCTGAACGCCGCGCTGGCGATCGTGGCGCTGCTCGCGGGCTCGTTCGGGGAGCTCGAGGGGAAGATCCTCTTCAGCTCGCTGTGCGTGACGGGCTCGCTCGTGCTCGTCCTCGCCTGCGAGGCCGCGCGCGAGCGGGGCGCGCTCGGGCTGCTACCTCGCGCCGGAGCGGCAGCGTCGCTCGCCGGCTTCGCGCTCGTGATCGCCGGGATCTGGACCGAGTCGGAGGACAGCAGCCTCACGCGGATCATGACCACCCTTCTCGCTGCGGCGGTGGCGGCGGCTCTCATCAGCCTGCTCTCGCTCGCCGAGCTCCCTCCCCGCTTTCGCTGGACGTTCCTCGCCGCTGCCGCGCTGGCGGCCCTGCTCGCGGCCCTGCTCGTGTCGGGGATCTGGGGCGAGTGGGAGAACGACTGGTTCTGGCGCTGGCTCGGCGCCGTGGCCGTGGCTCTCGCGGCGTTCGTGATCGTCGTTCCGGTGCTCGGGCGTGTCGGGCGCAGGGAGGCCGGCGCGATAGCCGCGCGCGTCTCCTTCTGCCCGCTGTGCGCGTCGCCGGTCTCCGCCCGGGCGGGGGCGGAGGTGCGCTGCGACGCCTGCGGGGGCGTGTTCGCCGTGACGGTGCGGAAGGACGGCGCTACGTCGAGCAGGTGATCCGCTCAAAGACCTCGAGCGGCTCCAGCACGACCTCCCAGAGGATCAGGCCGACCGCCTGCTCGCTGCCGCCGGCCTCGGGCTCGAACGCGGTTGCCTTCCTGTAGTCGCTCGTGCCGGTCATCGTGTAGCGGCCGCTCGCGTCCACGCGCTTGCAGTACTCGTCCGCGGCGGCCTGCGGCGTGACGATCGCCTGCGGGTAGAGGATCCGGCCCGACCAGGTCAGGCCGCCCGCCGTGACGGTGCCGGTCGGACGCTCGAACGTCCTCGCCTCGGCCAGCCCGCCGCCACCACCACCGCCGCCGCCGCCGTCCGAACGGGCGGGGAGCACGCGGATCTTCAGGACAGCCTCCGGGTCGGCGCCACGCACCAGGATCTGCTCCAGCCCCGAGTACGTCCTCCAGCTCTTCGTCAGGGCAAGCTCGTAGAAGACCTTCAGGTACTTGGCCGTGAACGACTTCGGCACGCCCACGTCGATGTTGATCGCCCGTTTCGAGCTCGCGATCGGACCGTAGACGCAGCGCAACCGCCAGGAGCTTCTCGTCTTGCTCTTCCGGCACACGTGCGCGCTACCGGACACACTCTCGATCTCCGTCTCGCCGACCTTGCGCGGCACGACCACGAACAGGCTCACCGCGCTCGAGGCCACCCCGCGCGGCCCCAGCCCCTCGAGCTGGAACGCGATCCGCACCCGGTTGCCGCGCCGGACCGGGCTCGGCGCCCAGGTCCGGCCGAAGTCGAGAACCGCTCGGTTGTCCCCGCCGCTCTCGTAGCGATACAGCGTCGAGGAACCGGCGACTCCCGGCTTTCGTACCTCGAGCTCCCACGGGTACGTGCCGGGGTACAGGTCCAGCTCGACCAGGTCGGTACCGCCCGGGATCGAGATCGCCGCCTGGGCGACGGTATCGCCGTCCGGGTCGGCGTACCCCACGAGGTCGAAGAACTCGGGATCGAGCGTCTCCGGGTCGGGCGGCTTGCCGCTCGTGTTCCAGAAGATGCCCTGGAGCTCCCCGCTCGCGAGCTGGTGGAGCACGAGCCGCCGCTCCGGGATCGCCCCCTTCTCGGCCCAGACGCCGGTCCAGAGGTCGAACTGCGCGTCGACGCGCGCGCGCTCGCGCGGGATCGCGGCTCCCGCGGGAGCGGCGACGACCAGGGCGGCGAGAAACGCCGCGACGACCGCGAGACGAACGAGCACGGACGGATCGTAAACGCTCCCGCCGGCGATGCAACCCGTCGGGCGGGTCAGGACGGGCGGGTCAGGACCCGCCCGTACGGGGTGAACCCGGAACGGCGCGGGCGAGCCCGGGCGCCGCGGCGGCGGCGAGCTCCCGCCACGCGCCCGCGCCGACGCCGGGCGGGCGGGCGCGCTCCAGGATCCGGCGGATCGCTGGCAGGCCCGTCAGCGGGCCGTCCCCGCCGAGCAGGATCACGAGGTCGTGCTGGCGAACGAGCTCGAGCGCCGTGGCGAGCTGGTCGATGCTGAGGCCGAGGGCCTCGACGTCGGCGTGCCGGTAGGCGCAGACGTCCACGGCGGGGGGACAGTGCAGGTGCTCGGCCCAGATCCGGTGCACCTCGGAGTCCCAGCGGCGCTCGAGCGCCACCTCGGCCTCGGCGTTTTGCACCCTGCGCATGACCGCGGAGCAGTCGGCGATCAGGAGGCCCACGCGGCGGCCCGCGTGGACGCGGGCGAGCTCCCGGACTTCGAGCTCGAGTGCCGCAACGAGCTGGTCAGGCACGAGCCGGGGGCCGTCGTAGGGGAACTTGCCCAGCTGCCACTGGCGCACGGTCGCACGCCCGCCGGGCAGGGCCGGCTCCTCGCCGCGCGGGTCCGCGATGCAGAGCCAGTGGTCGACCCGGTCGCCGAAGAGGCCCTCCGACGCCTCGAGCGGGCAGGCGCGATCGTCGAAGCTGTAGAGGAGAACGTGCCCGGCGGCGGACGTGCCGGGCAGACGAAGCGAGTCCAGGAGCCGCGCCACTCCGAGCTCGAGGGCGGCGGCGAGGCCGACCAACACGGCCACGGACGGGACGGCCGGCCGGCCGGTTGCGGGGTTGCGGCCCCGCTCGATCGCGCTCACGTACGCGGGAGAGACCCCGGCCCTGGCGGCGAGTGCGCGCACGGAGAGGCCGAGCTCGCGGCGGCGATCGCGGACGTCGTGGCCGAACGCCTCCAGAGCGACCGCGTCGAGCACGATGTTTAGTTTACCAAACACTGATCTTTGCAATTGACGCCGGCTGTGCCGGCGCCTAGACTCGCCCGAGCATCGTCCACCGGCCGTGTCGCCCGGCGCGTATCGCCGCAGGCCACGGTCGCAGCCAGACCAGGGAGGCCCCATGCGAGACCGGCTTTTCGCTCGCCGAGACATCGTCTGCTCGCTCGCCGAGCCGGGGTGGAACTACGGGCACCTCCGCTCGCCGTTCTACCGCTACGACCTCGAGCAGGGCGCGACCTACTGCATCTACAACCGACGGATGATGCCCGTCTCGCTCGAGGGCTCGACGCGCGAGGAGGGTTACTGGGCGCTGCGCCGGACGGCGACGCGGCTCGACACCGGCGAGCTCCCCACGGAGATCGCGGGGCCCGACGCGGGGCGGCTGCTCGACCGCATCTTCACGCGCAAGGTCTCCGCGCTGGCGCCCGGGCGCTGCACCTACGGGATCGCCTGCTGGCCCGACGGCGGCGTGCTCGTCGACGGGATCCTGTTCCGGCTCGACGAGGAGCGGTTCTGGTACGTGCAGGCAGAGGGCGACTTCGTCGGCTGGGTGCGAGCGCACGCCCTCGCCTACGACGTGGAGATCCGGGATCCGGATTCGTGGGTGCACCAGATCCAGGGGCCCAAGGCCCTCGACGTGCTCGCTGACGCCTGCGACGACGGCCTGCCGGATGACTTCCGCTTCTTCGACGTGCGCGAGGTCAGCGTGGGCGGCCAGTCGGTGCTCGTCACCCGCACCGGCTGGACCGGCGAGGTCGGCTTCGAGGTCTACACGCGGCCCGGGATCGACTTCGACGCGTTGTGGGATCGCTTCACGGAAGCGGGCGCGCGCCACGAGATGATCGACATCGGCCTCGATCCGATGGACATCCGCAGGATCGAGGCCGGGATCCTCAACAACATCTCCGACATGGATCGGACGATGACCCCGTTCGACGCGGGTCTCGGCGACTACGTCGACCTCGAGCGCGACGACGACTTCTTCGGCAAGGTGGCGCTCCGGGCAGCCGACCGCCGCTGCCGCCTGTACGGCCTCTCCTGCGCGACCGCGGAGCCGCTGATCGGCGGCCCGGTCACGCGGGGCGGCGAGCGGATCGGCCACGTCACCGCCGCCGGCTGGTCGCCCTATCTCGAGCGTGGCGTCGCCTACGTGCTGCTCGCGAGCGCCGACCTGCTCGAGCCGAGGCAGGCCGAGGTGGTCGGCTTCGATCTCGCCACCCACGCCTGCGAGCTCGTCGACCTGCCCTTCTACGACGAGGAGAAGAAGATCCCGCGCGGCCTCGAAGCGCCTACCGTGTAGACAGCGAGAGGAGGATCCCTGGGGCGAGCGGGCTGGGTGCTGGGAGCAGCCGCGGCGGCCTCGCGTGCTCGACGCAGGACTCGATCGGATCGCCGGGCCGCCCGCCGCGCCCGTCTCGGACGCAGCCGCCCGCCTCCACCGCCACCTCCCCGCTCCCGACGGGGGCCTGCTACCCTGACGTGCTCGCAATGGGGAACACGCGCGTAACTGCCGCGCGGCCTTCACTTCCGGGGGCCGGGCGGGCTCCTGACGAGACCGGCGAGCTCGAGGTCCAGGCAGCCCGGCCCTGGCACGACGTGCCGATCTTCGAGGGCCGCGACCTCGCCTCCGACGAGCTCTGGGATCTCTCGCGCGCCCTCTCGAGGGCCAAGCGGGAGGTGGCGATGGATCCCCTTCGCCTGCCGAAGGCCCGGCGCGCCAGCGTCTCGCTGATCCTCGCGGCGGTCGCTGCAGCGACTCCCGCGCTCGCGTCGGCGCACTCCCGCTCGAGCAAGGCGTCGGAATCCGCGGAGGTGTTCGAGCGCTCGGCGCTGGAGCGAGGCGACCGCGGCCTCGCCGTCGAGCGGCTGCAGCGGGCACTCGGCATCACCGCCGACGGCATCTTCGGCAAGCAGACGCTCAAGGCGGTGCGCGCCTTCCAGAAGAGCGCCCGGCTCGCCGTCGACGGCATCGTTGGCCCCCTGACGCTCGCCGCCCTCGACCGGAGGGCTGCCGCCGACACGAACGACGGCTCCACCCTGGAGCGCGGCGACCGCGGCCCCGCCGTCGAGCGGCTGCAGCGGGCACTCGGCATCACCGCCGACGGCATCTTCGGCAGGCAGACGCTCAAGGCGGTGCGCGCCTTCCAGGAGAGCGCCGCGCTCGCCGTGGACGGTATCGTCGGCCCCAGGACGCTCGCCGCGCTCGCAAACGGCTCGAGCGACCCCGAAGAAGAGCAGTCGCACGAGCCGGCGCCGGACGCCGAAACCCCGTCCGACATCGACGGCCGCCTCGGCGGGGCGCTCGCGCTCGCCCGCGAGCTGGGGCTGAACCTGATCTCCGCCCACCGCCCGGGCGCGATCATCGAGTCGAGCGGTCAGCCCTCCGACCACGGTGTCTTCCCCTCGAAGGCGATCGACGTCCAGGGCTCGCCCGCGGAGATGGAGAGCTACGCGAGGAGGGTCGCCGGGATGAAGGGCGTCGACACGGTCATCTACGCGGGCGTCGGGATCTGGACGGCCGGCAGCGGCTGGCACGAGATCCGCTCCGCGGTCACGCACGACTCGCACCTCGACCACGTCCACGTAGACACGTTCTGAGCCCGGAGCCCCGGGCGCTCCGACCGCGAGCGACAGCGGATGACGGCGCTACCGCCGCCAGGCGACCTCGCCGGCTCGAAGCACGAGCGCGACGTGGTCGTGGCCGAGGTGGTAGGCGAGGTAGCGCCAGTCCGGTGCGTCGAGGAGGACGGCGTCCGCCCGGTACCCGGGCGCCAGCCGGCCGAGGCTCTCCGACCGGCCGAGCACGTGGGCGGGGTTCACCGTAGAGGCCGCTAGAGCCTCGGCGGGACCGAGGCGAAGCTGCGTGCAGGCGAGGGCGCACACGAGCGGCAGGCTCTCGCAGAAGCTGCTGCCGGGGTTGAAGTCGGTCGCGAGGGCGACGGCTGCGCCGGCTTCGACCAGGGCCCGGGCCGGGGGCATGGGTCGGCCGAGGACGAGGGCGCTCGCCGGAAGGACGACCGCGGTGACGTCGCTCGCCGCGAGCGCCGCCACGCCAGCGGGCCCCGTCGCCTCCAGGTGGTCGACGCTGCGAGCCCCGAGCTCGACGGCGAGCGGGATCGCCCCCGCCTCGGTGAACTGGTCGCCGTGGAGCCGCAAGGCGAGTCCCGCCGCCCGGCAGGCCTCGAGGTAGCGTCGCGCCTGACGGGCGTCGAAGGCGCCGCGCTCGAGGAAGACATCGGCCGCCTCCGCCCGCTTCGCCGCCTCCGGGAGCACCTCGGCGAGCGCGAAGTCGAGGTAGGCGTCGCCGTCTCGAAGCTCGGACGGCACGGCGTGAGCGCCGAGCCAGGTGGGGATCCCGCCCGCGGCCGCGACAGCGTCGAGCGAGGCGAGCTCCGTCTCGCGATCGAGGCCGTAGCCCGACTTCCCCTCGAAGGTCGTCGTGCCGTGCCGAAGCATCCAGCCGGCGTGCCGGGCGACGTGCTGCCGGAGGCCAGCCGCCCCCAGGGCGCGGGTCTTCTGGACGGTCGCGAAGATCCCCCCGCCGGCCGCATGGATCTCCTCGTAGCTGGCCCCGCGGGCCCGAAGCGCGAACTCCTCCACCCGGTCACCACCGAACGCCGGATGCGTGTGGCAGTCCACGAGACCAGGGATGGCGCACATGCCGCGGCCGTCGAGCTCCTGGACGTCCTCCCGGAGCGGCGGCAGGTCGCGCATGCGCCCGACGGCGGCGACCTGGCCGCCCTCGCACAGGACGTACGCGTCCTCGATCACCGCGACCTCGCCGAGCGCCCGGCCACGTAGGGGGGCGCTGCGGCCGGCCGGGCTCGCGACCTGGGCGAGGTCCCGGACAAGGAGGAGCGGCTCGGGCGACGCCATCGCTAGGGGCCTGTCCGGAAAGTGGTCGCGGCGGATGGCACGCGGCACGTGTCGCGAGGCAAGGACGCAGGGAGCGCCAATATGCGGACATATTGACGCGACCGAGGACACCGCATCGCGGTGCGTGACGCCTGCAAGCCGCTCTGAGCCACTTTCCGGACAGGCCCCTAGACCCGGGGGATCGCGATGCCGCCCTCCGCGGCCGCCGCGATCGCCTCCTCATAGCCGGCGTCGGCGTGCCTCGCCACCCCGAGGCCGGGATCCGTCGTGAGCACACGCTCGAGCCGCTCCTCCGCGTCGTCGCTGCCGTCGGCGACGACGACCATCCCCGCGTGGATCGAGTTGCCGATGCCCACGCCACCACCGTGGTGCACCGAGACCCAGGTTGCTCCGGCCGCCGTGTTGAGCAGGGCGTTCAGGATCGGCCAGTCCGCGATCGCGTCGGACCCGTCGCGCATCGCCTCGGTCTCCCGGAAGGGGGAGGCCACGGAGCCCGCGTCGAGGTGGTCGCGGCCGATCACCACGGGCGCGCTGACCCGGCCCTCGCGGACGAGCCGATTCATGGCGAGCCCCGCCCGCGCCCGATCCCCGAACCCGAGCCAGCAGATCCGGGCAGGGAGCCCCTGGAAGGCCACCCGCCCCGCGGCGAGCTCGAGCCAGCGCTGGAGGAGGCTATCGTCCGGGAACAGGCGCCGCAGCTCGTCGTCGATGACGGCGATGTCGGCCGGGTCTCCCGAGAGCGCAACCCAGCGGAACGGCCCGATCCCGCGGCAGAACAGGGGTCGGATGTACGCCGGGACGAAACCCGGGTAGCCGAACGCGTCGTCGACGCCCGCCGCGCGTGCCTCCCCCCTCAGGTTGTTGCCGTAGTCGAAGACGTGGCAGCCCTGCCGGCCGAGCTCGAGCAGCGCCTCGACGTGGGTAGCGATCGACGCGCGCGCGAGGCGAAGGTACTTATCGGGATGGCGCTCCCGGAAGTGCCCCGCCTCCTCGAAGGGCAGCTCGGAGGGGATGTAGCCGACGAGCGGGTCGTGGGCGGCGGTCTGGTCGGTGACGAGGTCGAAGAGCTCCCCGCGCCGGGCGAGCTCAGGCATGACGAGAGCCGCGTTGCCGAGCAACCCGACTGAGAGCGGCCGCCGCTCCGCCGCGGCCTCGCGGACCCGGCGCAGCGCCTCCTCGAGGGAGTCGGTAGCCTCGTCGAGGTAGCGGGTCTCGAGCCTGCGCTCGAGCCGCGAGGGGTCGACCTCGACGCAGAGCATCGCGGCGCCGCACATCGTCGCCGCGAGCGGCTGGGCGCCCCCCATCCCGCCGAGGCCGGCGGTGAGGATCGTCCGGCCGGCGAGATCGGGGGTCCCGAAGTGCGCCTGTGCCGCGGCTGCGAACGTCTGGTACGTGCCCTGCAGAATCCCCTGCGTGCCGATGTAGATCCACGACCCGGCGGTCATCTGCCCGAACATCGTCAGACCGAGCGCCTCGAGCCGCCGGAACTCGTCCCACGTCGCCCAGGCCGGTACGAGCAGGGAGTTCGCGATCAGCACCCGCGGGGCGCCGGGATGAGTCCGGAACACGCCGACCGGCTTGCCGGACTGGACGAGCAGCGTCTCGTCCTCGCGCAGGTCGAGGAGACAGCGGACGATCGCCTTCAGGGCGGCGGGCGAGCGCGCCGCCTTGCCCGTGCCCCCGTAGACGACGAGTCGTTCCGGATGCTCGGCCACTTCGGAGTCGAGATTGTTGAGCAGCATCCGCAGCGGCGCCTCCGTCTGCCAGGAGCGCGCGTGCAGGGCGCGTCCCCGGGGCGCGCGTATGCGCGAGAGGTCGCCGCAGAGCTCCTCCGCGACCCGGTCGAACTCGGCGCCGCCGCCCGGCTCCCGGGCTCCGGCGCCGCCCTCTGTCTCGATCATGAGCTCCCGGCCTCCTCCACGATCGCGGCGATCTCCCCACCGGCGACGAGCCGCCGCACGGACTCGATGTCGGCTGCCGGGGGGCGGTCCTCGATGAGCGGCGTGACGTGCTCGCGGACGAGCGCGACGATCCGCGCGGCGGCCTCCCCGGGCTCCCCGGGGACGAGCTCGATTGCCTGCGCCGCGCAGACGAGCTCGATCGCGAGCACCTGCTCCACCCGGTCGCACGCATCCAGGGCGAGCAGCGCCCCGGTCATGCCCATGCTGACGTGATCCTCCTGGTTGTCCGAGGTCGGCACGGTGTCGAGCGACACGGGGTGCGCGAGCGCGCGCAGCTCGGCGACGAGCGCCGCGCCGGTGTACTGGGCGACCATGTAGCCGGTCGAGGTGCCCGCGTCCGGCGACAGGAACGCGGGCAGCCCCATGCTGAGCGACGGCGAGAGCAGGCGGAACGTCCGGCGATCCGAGATCGAGGCGAGGTCGGCGAGAGCGATGCGCAGCGTATCGAAGGCGAGCGCGAGGCTCTGCCCGTGGAAGTTCCCCGCCGACACGACCTCGACCGGGTCGTCGAACACGAGCGGGTTGTCGGTGACAGCGTCGAGGTCGGTGGCGATCAGACGCTCGAAGAAGCCGAGTCCCTCCCGTGCCGAGCCGTGCACCTGCGGGACGCAGCGCAGCGAGTACGCGTCCTGGAGGTCCCGCTCGCGCGTCCCGAGCCGTCGCGACCCGGCCGTGACCGCGCGTACGACCTCCGCGCTGCGCGCCTGCCCGGGAAGCGGCCGCAGGGCCTGAACCCGCGGGTCGAAAGCCGCCGGCTCGCCCCTGAGCGCCTCGAGCGTGAGCGCCGCGGCGGCGTCGGCGGTGTCGAGAATGCGGGCGGCGCGGCACGCGACGAGGGCCCCGATGCCGGTCATGAAATGCGTGCCGTTGATGAGGGCGAGTGCCTCCTTCGGCTGTAGCTCGAGCGGCTCGATGCCTGCCTCGCCGAGCGCGTCTGCACCAGGACGCCGGCCGCCGTCGCCGGCGAGCACGTCTCCCTCGCCGATGAGCAGGAGAAACGCGTGCGCCGAGGGCACGAGGTCGCCGCTCGCGCCGAGGGAGCCCGTGCGCGGGACGGCCGGGACGACGCCGGCGTTGAGCAGCGCTGCCACGCGCTCGCAGACCACGGGCCGCAGGCCCGAGCGGGCGCGCAACAGGCCGTTCAGGCGGATGGCGAGCGCAGCGCGCACCACCTCCCGCGGCAGCAGCTCGCCGACCCCGGCCGCGTGGCTGCGCAGGATGTCCCGCTGCGCGGCCGTCGCCTGCTCGAGCGGCACGACCGTCCGAACGAGCGCCCCGAGGCCGGTCGTGACCCCGTAGATCGCGTCGCCGCGGGCGATCGCAGCGTCGAGCGCAGCGCGGTTGCGCGCGACCGCTTCGAGCCGCGCCGGGTCGATCTCGACGCGGGCGCCGCCGACTGCGATTCGCTCGACGGCCCGCACGTCGAGGCCGAGGCCGGAGAGGGTGACCGCCGTTTCAGGCAAGGTGCCCTCCGGCCCCCGCGACCGTGCCAGCGACCACGCCCGCCGAGGCGCAGGTCGCAAGCGCGTAGGGCAGGTCGGCCGGGTCGACGCCGCGCAGATCGGGATGCGCGAGGTCGACCTCGATCTCCGCCGGAGGGACGTGCTCGAGCCCGAGACTCGCCCGTCCGCTCGCGCACAGCTCGTCCCACAGCGACTCGCTCGTCGCGAGCAACCCGTGCCGCAGCTCGCGCTCGCGTCGCGAGCCCGTCTCCAGCTCGCGCACCTCCTCGAACGGATCGACCCTGACCTGCGAGTCCGACCCCAGCGCGAGCCTCACCCCGGCCTCGCGGTAGCTCATCGCGGGGAAGTAGCCGTCGCCGAGATTTCCCTCGGTCGTCGGACAGGTGACGACGATCGCACCGGAGCGCGCCAGCAGCTCGACGTCGCGCGGGGAGACGTGGATGCCGTGAACGATGCTCGTCCTCGGGCCGAGGAAGCCCGTACGGTCGAGCAGCTCGATCGGCGAGCAGCCGTGCTCGGCCTCGCACTCGGCGAGCTCCCGCCGTTGCTCGCAGGCGTGGACGTGCCGCGGCAGCCCGTGGCGCTCGGAATACTCGGCGATCGCCGCCAGCCAGCCGGCCGGGACGGCCCGCACGCTGTGCGCGGCGACCGCGACGTCGACGCGGTCGCGGGCTGCCGTCGCCCGGCGCAGGTCGTCGACTCGAGCGAGGTAGGACTCGACGTCCGGATCGCAGAAGCGGAGCTGGGCGGGGCCCGGAGGCCTGTCCTGCCCGTCCCAGCCGTTGCGATGGTAGGCGGCCGGGATCACGACGATCCGGAGCCGCGTGTCCACGGCCGCCTGCACGACCGCGAGCGCCAGCTCGTTCGGGTCGTCGTAGGGCGTGCCGTCGGGCTGGTGGTGGACGTAGTGGAACTCGCCGACGACCCCGTAGCCCGCCCCGACCATCTCCCCGTACACGCGCGCGGCGACGTCGCGCAGCGCGTCCGGATCGAGCGCAGCGGCCAGGCGGAACATCTCGGTGCGCCAGCTCCAGAAGTCGTCATGGCGGTTCGCCTCGGGCGCGGGGCGCTCGGCCCTCCCCCGCAGGTCGCGTTGGAAGGCGTGCGAATGGGCATTGGGCATCGCCTCGGCCCTGGCCGTGAGCGCAGCGCTCATCGTGGGATTGTGTCGCACCCGCCGGCCGCGCAGCGCGCGGCTTCGCGCTCGTGTCAGCTCTTGGCGGGACTCGTGACTCGCCCGAGGAAGAGAAGCGCGCCCGTCTCGCGATCGCGCAGCGCGTAGAGGAAGGGCCGGTCGACCGTCACGAGGATCGGCTCCGGCTCCGGGTCCGGGGCGGCGGTCGTCTCCATGCCTACCGCCGTCGCCGCGGCGGCCTCGGTGCCCGCCTCGTCGACGGTGATGTTCGCCTGGTGGACGACGAAGCCGATCTGGAGCGGCTCGTCGAGCGTCATCCCCGTGAAGTCCGCCGCGTCCGTGAACGCCGTGATCAGCCCGAGCGCGGCGAGGGCTCGGGACAGCTCGACCCGCGTCTCGACCTCCCACTTCGGCAGGCTCAGCACGACGTCGCCCGGAGCGAGCGCGCTCGCCGCGCGATCGACCAGGCCGCTGGCGAGCTCGCGCTCGACCGTCACGAGCGCGCCCTCGTCGGGAAGGAGCACGAGCATGGCGAGCTCGCCGCCCGCGTAGGGCAGCTCGACCGCCTGCCAGCCGTCCCCCCGGGCGTAGGCCATGGCGTCGTCGCCCCGGCGCATGAACGGCACCTCGACCGTCGAGCCGTCGAGGAGCGTGAACGGAGCGGGCCGCGTCGCGTCGGGCTCGAACGGGGTCGCCCAGGGCGCCCTGAGGTAGATCGCGTTCACGAGGACGAGACGGGTCAGCGCGTTCACGAGCCCGGGCGTGAGCAGCTCCGGGATACGGCCGCGCGTCTCCTCGCCGACCCACCCGTTCACGGCAACCCTCGCCGCCTCGGCGTCCGCGACGAAATCGGCGAGCCGAACGCCCGCCCCGTACTCGCGCGCGAGCACGTCGAGGAAGGCGCCCTGCCACGTCAGGCTCTCCTGCCCCCAGACCGCGTTCGCGATCGAGAGCTCGACCTCGACCGGCTCGCCCGCCACCTCGAACGTGCCGCTGCGCGCGGCGAGCGCCCGGGTGAGGCCGTTCAGCGCGTGGTGGATCGCCCCGGGGTCGTCGACATGCAGGACCGCGTCCAGCTCCGCCGCCGTCTTCCCCGCCGCGCCCGCCCGCACCATGGCGAGGGCGAGCAGGATGCTCGCGGGCGAGAAGACGAGGTTGCCCTCGCTCTCCCCGGCGAGCGCCGTATACAGGTCGCCTCCGAGCGCGCCGAGCGAGCGCACGGCCGGCCCGGCGTCGCCCGGGGTCGCGGCGACGCGCTCGATGTCCGCGATCGCCAGCGTGGCTCCCGCGGACGGGCCGGGCTCCGGCCCGGGCAGCGGCTCCGGCTCGGGCTCGTCCCCGGCCCCGCCGCACGCGCCGAGGAGCCAGGCGCCGACGGGGGCCGCGAGCAGCAGGAGAAACGAGCGGCGACTCAGCATGGTCGTTGGACGGTGGCCCGGGCCCGCCGGTTCCCGAGCGGCCCACTCTACTTCCGAGAGGTCAGCCTTGGCAGGCGACAGCAATCTCGAGCGCGTCGCAGATCTGACGCATGCGTTCGTCGCTGAGTCGGCCCAGGCGCTCGACGAGCGTCGCGATCGGCACGCTCTCGACCGAGTCGAGGTTGACAGCCGAGCTGCGCGGGATCGGGTCCTCCGCCGGCTCGAGCACGACCTCGCTCGGGATCCCGCGGATCGTGGTCGTGCAGGGTCCGATCAGTGCGCGCCGCAAGCGCGGAATCGCCGCGTCCCGGGACAGCACGACAACCGGCCGGCGTGCGACCTCGGGAAGCTCACACCACCAAACCTCACCTCGCGCGGGCAGCGCGGTCACGACGCGCCGGCGGCCGCCCGGAACGAGGCGAGGTCTCCCCACTCGTCGTGCTCGTCCAGCGGGTGGGTGTCGTAGCCGGCATAGGCAGCGTCGATCTCGGCCGCGCGCTGCCGGGCCAACAGGGCGGCGAGCGCTTCGTCGATGAGCGCCGAATCCGCAAGCCCCTTACGCGCACGTCGCGCCGTCGCGAGCAACTCCGCGTCGACGGTCGTGCTAATCCTCGCCCGCGACATGCCATGATCATACCACGAATGTGGCACGATCGCTCCGGGTGCGGGAGGCCGCCAGGGCGAGCGCGGGGCGCCCCGGGATACCGGGGCCCCGGAGGATAAGTAAGGCGGGGGGGACGACCAGCACTACGACGCCGATGGCGCCGCCGATGGCGACCCAGGTCAGGTGGGGGACGTGGGCGCCGAGGCTCAGGTCGGCGTCGACGCCGGGGCTGGCGTCGGCGTTCATGATCACGACCGACCACTGCTCGTAGCCGCCGTCCCATTCCAGCGTCTGGAGGCCCGTGCCCTCGACGCTGGCCGCCCAGAACGCCTGACTGGCGGGGACGGCCGGGGCGGCCGCGCCGGCGCGGCGCTCGGTGGTCAGGGCGAGGGGATCGAGGTCGAGCTCGGTGACCCCCTCGTGGGCGACGCCGGCCAGGTAATGCTCGACGTCCTCGCTGCGGGCGATGCCGATGAAGAGCGGCTTGTCGCTCTCGCTGCGGACGCGGAGCTTGGGGCCGCGGTCGAGCAGCCAGCCGAAGTCGTCGTTGACGTCGACGTCGTTCGCGGCGAGCGCGTAGCTGGCGGTGGCGACCGGGTTCGTGTCGGTGACGACGTAGCCGACGGGGTCGGTGTTCAGGTTGAACAGCCAGACGGCACCGCCGAGGAGCGCGGCCGCGAGCATGCCCGCGAGGCTCCCGGTGGTGATGAGTGCGACCTTTCCTGCTTTCATGACGGTTCCTTTCGGGTTGACGTTCACGGTGTCGATTCGAGCGGGGCCGAGGGCACGCGTCCCTAGGCGGCCCGGGCCGGCTCCGGCTCGGCGGCCGGCAGGGCCTCGGGCTCGTGCGCCTCGAGCCGGGGCAGCCACTCGAGCCAGCGCGGCAGGTACCAGTTGCGCTCGCCGAGCAGCTTCATCGCCGCGGGCAGGAGCACCGCGCGGACGATCGTGGCGTCGATCAGGATCGCCGCCGCCAGCCCGACTCCGAACTGCTTGAAGAACAGCATCGAGAGCGTCGCGAAGACCGCGAAGACGAAGACCATGACGATCGCGGCGCTGGTGACGACTCCGGCGGTTGACCTGATCCCGGTCGCGATCGCGTCGTCCATCGTCGCGCCGCGGTCGAACGCCTCGCGGATGCGGCTGAGGATGAAGATGTGGTAGTCCATCGAGAGGCCGAACAGGATCACGAAGAGCAGCAGCGGGACGACCGGGTCGATGCCGGCGGTCGAGCTGAAGCCGAGCAGGCCCTTGCCGATGCCGTGCTGGAAGACGAGCACGAGCACGCCGTAGGCGGCGGCGACGGAGAGCAGGTTGAGCAGGATCGCCTTGGCGGCGACGACGATCGAGCGGAACGCGACGAGCATGAGCGCGAACGCGAACAGCAGCACGAAGGCGACGACGGGCGGCAGGTTCGACTCGAGCTCGTCGGCCTGGTCTGTCCACGCGGCGGTGAGGCCGGTGACGCCCGCTTGCACGCCGGGGAGAGCCCCGACGGTCCCGGGCACGATCGTCTCGCGTAGCTGGGTCAGCGACGCGATCGAGGCGGTGTCGGTTCCCTCGCCGTCGATCGGGATGGTGATCGCGGCGACGGTGGCGTCGGCGTTGAGCTCGACCGTGATCGGCTCGAACGCGCGGCCGCTCTGAAGCGCCTGCTCCTTCAGCCGCTCGATCGCCGCCTGCACCTCGGGCGCGTTCACGTCGGGCGCCTTGACGACGACGGTCGCGGGCAGTGCCGCGCCGGGGAACGCCTCCTGCATCCGGGTGTAGGCCTGGACGACGTCGAGCGAGGACGGGAACGTGTCCGGCCCCGGGGTCGCCATGCGCAGTCCGAGCGCGGGCGCTGCGAGCGCGAGCAGCAGCGCGGCGGCGAGCGCGGCGGAGAGCCGGGGCCGGCGCAGGACGCGATCGACGATCGCGCCCCAGATCCGCCCGTCGCCGTCGTCACGGCGCAGCCGGCTCAGGAGCGGCACGCGCAGGCGGTCGACGTTGTCGCCGAGCCTGGAGAGCAGCGCCGGGAGCACGGTCAGCGAGCCGAGCACCGCGATCGCAACGACGAGGATCGTGGCGACGCCGAGCGAAGCGAAGGTCGCGTCGCCGGTCAGGAACATGCCGGCCATCGAGACGATCACGGTCAGACCGGAGACGAGCACCGAGCGGCCGGAGGTCGCCGCGGCGGCCTCGAGCGCGGCCCGTTCGCTGCGTCCGGCGGCCCGCTCCTGGCGCTCCCGCTTCAAGTAGAACATCGAGTAGTCGACGCCGACGGCGAGCCCGATCAGAAGCACCATCGCGTAGGCCTGGTCGGCGACGGGCAGGAGGCTGCTCGGCAGCGCGAGCAGGCCGAAGGTCGCAAACACGGCGGTCAGGGCGAGCAGGAGCGGGATCCCGGCCGCAACGAGCGCTCCGAACGCGACCACGAGGATGGCCAGCGTGATCGGTAGCGAGAGCAGGCCGGCCTTGCCGAGATCGTCGCCGTAGGCCGTCTCGACGCCCTTCTGCGCGCTCGCGTCGCCGAACTCGCCGATGAAGAAGCCGGGATGCGCGTCCTGCGCGGCGGTGACCGCGTCGAGGACGGGGTCGATCCTGTCGACCGCGTCGCCGGCGTCGCCGCGGATGTCGAGCTCGACCAGCGCGGAGCGCCCGTCCGACGCGATCTGGCCGGCACGGCCGGGCGCGAGCGGCGAGCGGACGTTCTCCACGGCCTCGAGCGCCGAGACGCGCGCCACGACGTCCTCGATCGCGGCCACGAAGGCCGGATCGTCCGTCGTCAGCGAGCTGCTCTGGACGAGGATGAGCTCGCCCGCCGGCTGCTCGAAGCCGGCATCGAGAATCCGGTCCATCCGGCCCGACTCGCCCGGGCCCGGCTTGTTCGTGTCGATGGTCGTCGTGCCGACAGCGCCGCCGAGCGCGAACGCGACGGCGACGAACGCAAGCCACCCGAACGTGGCCGCCTTCCAGTGGGCCGCGCTCCAGCGGCCCATACGGGCCGCCAGATTCCGCGGCCGTCCCGACGTATTCGTCGTGTGCAACATGCTCACTCCCTTCCGATTCGACTGCTTGCTGGTGGAGATCGAGTCCATGCCCCGACGGTAGGCCCCGGCTTCCGCGACGGCCTCGTCCGCAGGCCGTGTTCGCGCCCGGACCTGCCGACGATCCCGTCTCCTACCTGGGTAGGAGGCAGCGCTCCGGGGGCTGCGCTACGTTGGGCCCGTGCGTCAGGTCGGCTCCCTCGTGCGCGGGTTCGGGTTCCACCTCGTGGTCGTCCTCGCGGCGATCGCCGGAGCGGTCGAGGTCGTCCTGCAGGACGAGGAGGGAGAAGGCTCGCGCCTGTCCGTCTGGATCGCGACGCCGGCGGTCGCTCTGCTCATGCTGGCGCTGCTCGGCCGGCGACGGTTCCCCTTCGCCGCGCCCGGGATCGTCTGGCTGCTCGCCGTCGGGCTCTCGTTCGCCGACGGCCGCCTCGTCTCGTCCACGCTGGCGGGAATGGTCGCCGGGCTGGTCGCCACGTTCCTGTTCGGCAGCCTTCGCGATGCCGTCCAGGCGCGGGTCGGGCTCGCCATCGGTCTCGGCGGCGCGGCGATCGTCGTCTACCACAACCCCGATCATCCGGCGGGCAGCTTCGTCTTCACCACGGTCCTGTTCGGGATCGCCTGGCTCGCCGGCTTCGCCCTGCGCGAGCGGGCGTCGCAGGCCGAGGCGGCCGAGGAGCGCGCGGCCGAGGCCGAGCGGGAGCGCGAGTCGGCGGCCCGGATCGCCGTCGCCGAGGAGCGTTCCCGGATCGCGCGCGAGCTCCACGACGTCGTCGCCCACGCGGTCAGCGTGATGGTGCTCCAGGCCGGGGCCGTCCGCCACCGGCTGCCCGAGGCGCTCGCCGAGGACCGGGACGCCCTGCGCGGCGTCGAGCAGACCGGCCGCACCGCCCTGACCGAGATGCGGCACCTGCTCGGGGCGATGCGCGGCGACGGCGACGCCGTCGAGCTCACCCCCCAACCCGGGCTCGACCGGCTCGACGCGCTCGTCGAGGAGGTCGGCCGCGCCGGGCTGCCCGTGCGCCTGCACGTGGAGGGCGACGCCGTCTCGCTGCCGCGGGCGATCGACCTCTCCGCCTACCGGATCGTCCAGGAGGGCCTGACCAACGCGCTCAAGCACGCGCGGGCGAGCCGCGCCGACGTGACGCTCCGCTACGGGCCGGGCGACCTGCGGATCGAGATCCTCGACGACGGAGCCGGCGGCCCGGGCAACGGCGCCCCCGGCCACGGGCTGCTCGGTATCCGCGAGCGCGTGAAGATCTACGGGGGCGAGATGAGCGCGGGCGCGGTGCCCGACGGCGGCTTCGCGCTGCGCGCCCGCCTGCCGCTCGGGGGGCACTGATCGTGAGCATCCGCGTCCTCGTCGCCGACGACCAGTCGATGGTGCGCGCGGGCTTTCGCCTGCTGCTCTCGGGAGAGGACGACATCGAGGTCGTCGCCGAGGCGTCGAACGGGCTCGAGGCGGTCGACAAGGCGGCCCGCTTCCGCCCTACCGTGATCCTGATGGACATCCGCATGCCCGAGCTCGACGGGCTCGAGGCGACCCGGCGCATCCTCGCCGCCGACGAGGCGGCCCGGGTGCTGATCCTGACCACGTTCGACCTCGACGAGTACGTCTACGAGGCGCTCCGCGCGGGGGCGAGCGGGTTCGTGCTGAAAGACGACCCGCCGGAGCAACTCCTGGCCGCGATCCGGACCGTCGCCGGCGGCGAGGCGCTGCTCTCCCCCGCGATCACGAAGCGCGTGATCGAGCAGTTCACCCGGATCCGCCAGGCCGCCCCACCGAAGGGAATGGACGAGTTGACCGAGCGCGAGCTCGACGTGTTCCGCCTCGTCGCCCGCGGCCTCTCGAACGCCGAGATCGGCCAGGAGCTCTTCATCTCGGACACGACCGTGAAGACGCACATCACGCACATCCTCGGAAAGCTCGGCCTGCGCGACCGCGTCCAGGCGGTCGTGCTCGCCCACCAGAGCGGGCTCTTCGACGGGGACGCTCGGCCCGGCCCACGCCCGTGACCGCGTACCGGGGGAGCGCCCCGGGCGCCGTACAACCCGCCCGTGGGAACACACGGCCGGAGGCATGTCGCTACGATGCGCGCGCGCTCTCGCTGGTTCCGGGGCGGCCGGTGCACGGCATCGTCACGCGAGGAGGTTTGGGATGAGCTCGTGGCGGGATGGACTCGACGGGGAAGGGGCGTGGCTCGGGCTGGTCGGCGAGATCAGCGTCGAGGAGTTCCTGGCCTCGTCCGGCACGGACGACATCCGCGAGGCGTGCCGCGCCCACGCGGAGCAGTTGCACGCGATGCTCCCCGAGGAGATCCCCGAGCTCTCCGAGGAGGACATCGAGTGGGCAACCGATGTCCTCAGCGCCTACGCCGAGCGGCACCGGCGCCGCTGAGCCGATCCGGATCCGGCGGGGAGACGAGGGTCCGGACACCGTTTTGGCCGCTTCCCGAGTGCCGGGCGTCGACTGCAGCACGCTGCCAGGCCAACGGCAGCGCGGCATTTCATGGTGACGGCGGAGGAGATAGGTCGGGTCGCGGTGTTCGCGGACCTCGAGCCGGCCGATCGCGACCGCCTTTCCCGCGTGGCGGCAGATATCAGGCTCGTGCCTGGCGAGTACGCCGTGCACGAGGGTGGTGAGCGGGCGCTGTTCGGCGTGCTCGAGGGTCGGATGGAGGTGATCAGTGCCGTCGACGGCGTCGAGCGCGTGATCGGCGAGCGGCGGCCCGGTGACGTCTTCGGTGAGATGTCGATCGCGCTCGGAATGCCCCACCCAGCCGGATTGCGGGCGGCGGAGGCGTCGCGCGTCCTCCGGATCGAGCCGCACGACTACCACGCCATTGCCGCCGTCGCGCCGGAGGTCGGGAAGCGGGTGGGGCTCCTGGCCAGCAACCGGATCAGCGGGCCCAGAGGTTGGCAGGCGCTCGTGTCCGCACCCGCCCCGTCCCGGGCGATCGTCCTCGGCGAGCGGTGGAACGCCTCCTGCGCGGAGCTGAGGCGCTTCCTCGACCGCAACCAGATTCGGTTCACATGGCTCCAGCCGGACGTGCCCGCCGATGCGGAGCAGTGGTCGGGCGCACTGCCGGCCGAGGGTGACTACCCCGCCATCCGCGTCGTGAACGGCAGGACCGTCGTGCGACCACAACTTCGCCAGGTGGCCGAGCTCCTCGACATCGCGACCGAGCCAGCGATCGCGGAGTACGACGCAGTTATCGTCGGCGCCGGGCCCGCCGGCCTGGCAGCCGCCGTGTACGGCTCGTCCGAGGGGCTGCGGACGATCGCGGTCGAGCGCGAGGCTCCGGGCGGTCAGGCGGGCACGTCCGCCCGGATCGAGAACTACCTCGGCTTCCCCTCGGGGGTGTCGGGCGGCGAGCTGTCGAGCCGAGCGCTCCAGCAGGCGCGCAGGCTCGGCGCCGAGATCCTCGTCACCCGGTCGGTCACGCGGATCGACGCGGCGACGCATCAGGTGCACCTCGATGGCGGCGACGTCCTGCGGACGCGGACGATCATCCTCGCCTGCGGGGTCTCGTGGCGAAAGCTCGAGATCGAGGGCTTCGACCGCCTCGCCGGGAAGGGCATCCTCTACGGTGCCGCACGCAGCGAAGCGGCGAACACCCACGGCCTGGACATCCACATCATCGGTGCCGGCAACTCAGCCGGCCAGGCCGCGATGTTCTTCTCGTCCCACGCACGGAGCGTGACGATCCTCTACCGCGGCGAAACGCTCGAGACGAGCATGTCGCGCTACCTGGTCGACCAGGTCGCTACCCGGGCGAACATCCGTGTCCTATGTCGGACCGTGGTGGTCGCCGCGCACGGCGACACCTCGCTCGAGGCGATCGACGTCCGCGACGCCGCGACCGGCGACACGATCCGGCTCGAGTCGGGCGGGATGTTCATCTTTATCGGCGCGGACGCCGAAACTGCCTGGCTCCCACCCGAGATCGCGCTCGACCAGAAGGGCTACGTGCTCACCGGCTCCGACGTCCGCGCCGCGGGACGGTGGCAGCTCGACCGGGACCCGTACCTCCTCGAGACGAGTGTCCCGGGCATCTTCGCCTGCGGCGACGTCCGATTCAGTCCCGTGAAGCGGGTCGCGGCAGCGGTCGGCGAGGGCAGCATGGCCATCGCCTTCGTGCACCAGTACCTGAGAGACGCCGAAGCCCGCCCCGACCTCGAGTAAGCGGCGCCGGCGCTCATGGTGAGGGCCGGGGCACAAGCACATCGAAGAAGTGGAACCGACGGGTACCGCGGTGGGGCGACGCCCGAGCTCAGGCCGTGCGCGTGTCGGTATGCGCCGCATGCGGCGGCTGCGGGAGCGAAGGCAGCAGCAGGAGATGGCTCTCGACGATCGCGTCTGCGACATCGACGAGCTTGCGTCCGTTGCGCTGTGAGTGAGAGCGGAGCAGCTCGAACGCGCTCTCCTGGTCGATCGCGTGCCGTGCCATGAGGATGCCCTTCGCCTGCTCGATCACTGCCCTGCGCCCGAACGCTCCTTGCAGGTTGTGGTATTCGGTGAATCGCTGGAGCGTGATGTCGATCGCGCTCTGCAGCTCCTCGGCGTCGGCGTCGACGATGTAGGCGAAGACGCCGCGCTTGGCCGCCTCGTGGATGTAGGCGGGATCTCTGGCGGAGAGGAGGGCGATCACGGGGCAGGTCGACGTGTGAACGATCTCTGCGATCAGCTGGAGCGCGTGCTCGGAGCTGAGCCCGAGCCCGACGAGCGCGACGTCGGGGTGCTCTCTGGCGGTCACCGCGCCGACTTCTCTGACGTCGATCTCGCGGGCGATCACCTCGTGGCCGAGCCCGGCCACGACCTGGGCGAGCAACTCGAGCCGGTCTCTGCGCTCGTTGGCGATCAGGACGCGAAGCCGCGATCTCTCCTGGACCGGAATGTGCCGTATCTCTGCGCTACTCATCGCCCTCGAGGCGGTCGGGAAACCCGGATCGGTATTGAGTCTAGCGCGGCGCTGGATCACGGGCCACCGCCCTCTCGTCGCTCGAATGAGTTGCGTGCTAGACTCCTTGTGCGCGCCGTAACAATTGGCTGCGCGACGCACCTCTCGCCGGGCCATAGGAATCGGCCCGCGAAGATCCACCCTCAGCGACTGGGTCGGACAGTTCCCTGCCGGCCGTAGCCCTTGGTCGGTGACCAAGCGAGCGAGTGGAGGGTCGGGATGGAGATGCGGATCGTGGTAGCGGACGCTGCGAGCGCGAGCGCGCTCGCCGAGCGGCTGGCCGTCGCTTTTGGTGCCGAGCGGATCTCGCTCTGGGGCGATCGCCCGGAAGTCGGGATCCGGGTCGAACGGGAATCAGACCGTGCCGTCCTTCGCGTCCTGGACGCGGTCGACCGCTGGCTCGACCAGACTGGCGTCGGCTTTGCCGAGATGTGGCTCGGCAAGCGCTCGTATCGAGTCGCTCGGTGGGCTCCGGTCGAGAGCGGGCAATGAGCGAGCAGGAAGCCGGCGGGGGTACCGCTCGAGCTCGCCGGCTCGTGCGAGGCAGGAGTCCCGATGAGCCGAGCAAGGCTTTGCCCTGCTCGCCAGAAGCCGAGAGAAAGGAGCACGATGAGCGTTCTTGAGGCGCTTCCGAGCAGCGTTCGTGAAGCGGGACAGAACAAGGCACCTTCGGACTACTGGCTCGGGCAGAGCCAGGGCTTCCAGGTGTTTGGGCCGAACGGCCGGATCGGCTTCGTCGCGCTCGTGCTCTCCGCGGACGAGCGCGTGGATGGCCTCCTGATCCGGACGGGCCTGTTCGGAACACGGAGCGTGTTCGTCCCCGTTGACGAGGTCGGATCGGTAGTCCCGAGGAGGCAACGACTCGAGCTGCTGATAACCCCTCGCGTCCCGCGGGCGCGCATCTCGGACGTCGTCCGCGAGTTGTTCGCCCCGGCGGCTGAAACCAGTCGCGCGTTCCGCGAGGCGAACCTCTCGTCCTCGTCCGTAGTTCCGATGAATAGGACTGGGATGCAACTTGACAAGACCTAGATCACCGCAGAGGCACAGGGCAGCGACCAGGCATCAGCACTTCCTCACTATCAACGAATGGAGTCGACATGACAGCAGATGAGACAACCACCACCACTACCACCACCACCGTCGAGACGACCGTCGCGCCGACCGCTCAACCGGGCGCTGCGCCCGCGCCGAGCACCGAGGAAGAGACGACCGTCATCCATCACGACCTCGCGGAGTGGCACGGAAAGCGGCTGGTCGATCGCGACGGAGAGAAGATCGGAAAGCTCGAGAACGTCTTCGTCGACGTCGAGACCGACGAGCCGCAGTTCGGTACCGTCAAGGAGGGCCATTTCGGCCGCCACCTGACGTTTGTGCCACTCGGCGGGGCCACCATTGGACCCGACGACTTGCGGGTTGTCGTGTCCAGGCAGCAGGTCGAGGACGCCCCCAACATCGACCTGCACGGCGACGAGCTCTCGGAGGCGGGGGAGTCAGCCCTCTACCACCACTACCAGCTCAACTACACCCCGCGCGAGGCCAGGAGCGGCCGCCGGCTCGCCCGCCGCTGACACCCTCTCCTCAGCCGGGTAGAGCTTCTTGCAGAAGGGAGGTCAGGATGTACATCGGTATCGGATCTGTCTTTGGGCTCGTAATCCTCGTTCTCTTGCTGGTCTGGATGTTCTAAAGAGGTGCTCGAACGAGCGAGAGGCGATCGCCGGGAGCGGGACGACACACGGCCCGGCCCCGCTCCCGGCGCAGCGAACGTGAGATGAGGGCTAGGCCTTGCATTGACGCATTCGGCGGCAGCCGCGTCCGCGCTCACGCAAGACCTGGGCTGCCGGCGCGCTACTGCCCCTGCTCCCCCTCGATCGTGGCGGCCGTGACGACCCCGTCCTCGACCGCGAACGTGACACGGCCGGGCACGAAGTCCTCGGTGAGCGCGAGGTCCTCGCCGTCCTGGCGCCCGACGCGCCACTGGCGCCCGTTCTCCTCGGCCCACGAGCCCGCGACGTCGAGCGTCATGCCGACGAAGTCGGCGGTCTCGAGCACGTCGCCGGCGAGCATCGTGCCGCCGCTCGCGCCCGTGCCACCGTCCGGCTCCACGGGGATCGGCGTGTCACCGATCCCGAAGTCAGGCTCCGCGGGGATCGGCGTGTCGGGCGTCTGCGCGACCTCTCCGGAGCCGCCGCCGCAGGCGGCGAGCCCGATCGCGCCGGCGACGACGGCGCTTGCGAGCGCGACGTATCTGATCTTCATGGCCTTCACGATCTCCCCCGTTCTCTCGTAACTGTTTGTCACGAAGTTCGACCGGGCAGGGGCGCGAATGGTTCCCCGGGGGGCAGGACGCTCACGGCAGATCCGGCCGGAAACGGGGATAGTGCGCCGGTGTCCGCCGCCCCGGAGAAGGTCGCGTTCCCGCTCGACAAGGAGCTCTGGCACCCGTCGGTGCTGCCGGGTCTCGTCGTGCTCGTCTCGACCGTGGACGGGGCGGGCGAGCCCAACGTCGCGCCCAAGAGCTGGGTGACCATGGTCGCCGCCCGGGGGCCGATCGTCGGCTTCGGCTGCCGAACCGACCACCGGACGGCGGCGAATGTGGAGGCGACCGGGCAGTTCGTCGTCAACGTCCCTTCGGAGCGTCTCGCCGACTCCGTGTGGGCCCTCATCGAGAGCCACGGGGCCGAGCGGCTGCGCCGCTCCGGCCTCACGCTGGAGCCCGCCCGGGCGGTCGCGCCGCCGATCGTCGCGCAGTGCCGGGCCCACCTCGAGTGCGAGCTCGTCTCCGACTGGCGCCTCGGCGAGGAGGTATTCCTGTTCGGACGCGTCGTCGCGGCGACGGTCGACCGGGAGCTCCTCGAGGGCGAGCCGACCGAGCAGTACTTCCGCCTGCGCCCGTTCTTCTTCCTCGAGCGCCGGACGTACGGCTCGATCGACACCGCGAAGAGGGTCGCCCGGCCGCTGCCCGCGGAGCAACGGCTGTTCGTGGTCGAGCTCGACGGCCCCGCGGGCGACCGCGCGGAGCACGCGGCCCACCTGCGCGCGCTCCGCGACCGAGGCCTCCTCCTGATGGCCGGCGCCCTCGGGGAGGACGGGTCAGGCGGTGACCTCTACGTGGTCGCGGCCGCCTCCGCCGCGGAGGCGGAGGCGATCGCCTCCGAGCACCCGCGCGCCCGCGCCGGCGCCCGCGCGACCGTGCGCGCCTGGACGCGGGCGTTCTAGGCGGGCGCGGCAGCAGCGCGAGGACCTCGCCGCGAGCCGGCTCAGTCCGGCAGACGGGGAGCGAGCTGGGCGAGTTGCTCCCGGACGATCCGCATCTCCTCGCGATCCTCCTGGTCGGCCGCCAGGCGCTCGACCTCCTCGCGCACGGCCCGGGAGTTCTCGCGTCCGCCAGCCCGAGTCAGATCGAGCGCCGCAGCGAACGCCGCGCGAAGACGAGCGCGGAGCGAACGGGCCATCTGCCGTGAGCGTAGCGGGGGCGGGCAGCGTCCGTGATCTCGTAGCGCATTTCACGCTACAATGGACTTATCGCTGCCCCCACACCCTTGTCGCTACGACTCGGTCACGACGGTCTCCGCTCGCTGGACGAGATTGCGCGCCGCCGCGGGGTCACGCGCGCAGAGGCGGCGCGCCAGGCCATCGCGGAGACGGCCGAGCGAGACCGGCGCAGGGCGGGGCTGGCAGCGGAGGCGCGGAGGCTGGCGGCAGACCCCGCCTACGTCCGGGAGGCGCGCGAGGTGGCGGCGCTCATGGAGCAGCTGCGTGGTCCGCGGTGACGTCCACGCGATCACGCTGCCGCGCCGGCGCGGACACGCCCAGCAGGGACATCGCTACGCCGTGATCGTCCAGGCCGACGACCTCCTCGCCCTCTCGACGATCGTTGTCTGCCCGACGTCCCGCTCGACCCCGCCCGCGAGCTTCCACCCCGAGGTGACGATCGGGGGCGAGCCGACGCACGTGATGTGCGAGATGATTGGCGCCGTCGATGCCCGCCTGCTCGGCGATCGCGTCGCCCATCTGACCGCGGCCGAGATGCTCAGCGTCGACGAAGCCCTGCTGCTCGTCCTCGACCTCGGCTGAGGAGCGGGCGACCGACTGCACTCCGGCGTCCGCTACCCCGTGCATCGGCGAGTCGGCAAGTACGATCCTGGCGTGGACGTGCTGCTCCGGGCCGAGAACCTGACCAAGCGGTACGGCTCGGTCACCGCCCTCGACCAGGTCAGTTTCGAGATCGGCGCGACCGTGACCGGCTTGCTCGGCGCGAACGGCGCCGGTAAGAGCACGGCGATCAAGCTCTTCCTCGGCCTGACGCAGCCGACCTCCGGGCGAGCTGAGGTGCTCGGCCGGGAGGCTGGGAGCGACGATCAGGTCCGGGCTCGGCTCGGCTACATGCCCGAGCACGACTGCCTGCCCTCGGCGGTGAGCGCCGCCGAGTTCCTCACGCACATGGCCGAGACGAGCGGCTTGCCGCCGCGCCATGCGCGCGTCCGCGCAGCGGACACGCTGCGCCACGTCGGGCTGTTCGAGGAGCGTTACCGGGCAATCGGCGGCTACTCGACCGGCATGAAGCAGCGCGTCAAGCTCGCGCAGGCGCTGGTGCACGACCCCGTTCTCGTGCTGCTCGACGAGCCCACCGCCGGGCTCGATCCGCCGGGGCGGGAGGAGATGCTCGCGCTGATTCGCAGGACGCACCGGGAGTTCGGGATCAGCCTCGTCATGTCGTCCCACCTGATGGGAGACATCGAGCGTACGTGCGAGCGCATTCTCGTGCTCGAGAACGGCCGCGTGGTCGAGGAGGGCGAGACGTCGACGTTCACCGAAGCGTCCGAGACGCTCTACATCGAGGTTACGGCGCGCCGACCGGAGCTGATCGCCGCACTCGCGGAGCGCGACGTGACGGCAACGGAGGAGGGAACCTCGCTGGTCGTCGACGATGTCTCGGGCGAGGACTACGACCGGATCCGCGACGCGCTCGTCGCGGCCGATGCACCGCTCCGCCGGCTCGCGCCTCGACGTCGCACGTTGAGCGAGCTGTTCCAGCCCGGGGGCGCGGACGAGAAGGACACGGCCTGAGCGAGCCAGCCTCCGGCCAGGTTTTCGATCTCGGCTTCCGCCGCTACGAGGGGCACCGGGAGGGGCGACGGCGCGCCGTGCTCGCCGTCTACAAGAACGGCCTGCGAACCGCGATGGGCCTCGGACGCGGTGGCAAGGCCAAGGTCCTCCCCTGGTTGTTCATCGCAGCGTCGATCGTCCCCGCACTCGTGTTCGCGCTCGTCGCGGGCGCAGTCGATCGGCTCGCGGCGGACTTCAGCGAGGAGCTCGACCTGCCCTCGCACGCCGACTACTACTCGATCGCAGGCATCGTCCTCTTCCTCTTCGCCGCCGCCGTCGGGCCGGAGCTCTTCTGCCCCGACCGCAGCAGCGGGACGATCAGTCTCTATCTCGTCCGTCCGCTCCGGGCGACCGATTACGCGATTGCCCGTTGGGCCGCGCTGACCACGGTGATGGTGCTCGTCGCCTGGCTCCCGCAGCTCGTGCTGCTCGCGGGCCTCGTGTTCGGCGCGCCCAACCCGGGCTCGTACCTCGCGGATCACTGGTCTGACATCCCGCGATTCCTGATCTCGGGCGTCGTGATCGCGATCTACGTCTCGACGATCGCCTCGATGGCAGCGGCCTTCGCGAGGCGCCGCGCGTACGCGGCTGCGTTCCTGGTCGGTCTGCTGATCCTCAGCGCCGCGGTGATCAGCGGGATAACCGACACGCTCAGCGTCGGCGCCGGCCGCTGGGTCGCGCTGCTCAGCGTCGGCGACGTGCCTCTCTACGTGAACGACGTGATCTTCGGCGAGCAGACCTCGAGCATCGACGCGGCCGCCGACCTGTCCGACATCGTCCAGGTCGGCTGGTTCGTGGTCACGGTCGCTGCGGCCGGCGCGATCTTCCTCGGTCGCTACCGGAGGCTCTCGCTGTGAGCGCGGCCGGGACGATGACGGAGCGAACGCCGATCATCCGCGTCAACGACGTCTCGAAATGGTTCGGCAGCGTCGTCGCGGTCAGCGAGGTGTCCTTCGACGTGTATCCGGGGATCACGGGCCTGCTGGGGCCCAACGGCGCCGGCAAGACAACCCTCCTGCGCATGGTCACCGGCCTCGCGGACGTCTCGCAAGGCGAGATCAGCGTCTTCGGCGGCCACCCGCGCACCGACCCCGACCTCTACCGGCGCATCGGGGTCATGGTCGAGCACGAGGGGATCTACGATTTCATGAGCGGACGCCGCTTCGTCGAGCTCGCGGCCAGGCTTCGCGAGGTCGGCGACGCGGCCGCCGCGGCAACGAGATCGATCGAGCACGTCAACCTCAGCGACGCGGCCGATCGCCCGATACGCACCTATTCGCGGGGCATGAGGCAGCGCATTCGTCTGGCCGCGACGCTCGTGCACGAGCCTGAGCTGCTGATCCTGGACGAGCCGCTCAACGGCGCCGACCCCCGCCAGCGGGTCGAGTTCCAGGAGCTGCTACGCGCGCTTGCCGATCAGGGCCGGACGATTCTCATCTCCTCGCACGTGCTGGAGGAGGTGGAGCTGCTGGCCTCGCGCGTGCTCCTCGTCGTCAACGGGAAGCTGGCCGCGGAGGGCGACTTCCACGCCATCCGTCAGGCGCTCGACGATCGTCCGTACCGGGTACGCATCTCCTGCGACCGGCCGCGAACGCTCGCCGCCGGCCTGATCGGACTCGACGCCGTCGACTCGGTGCAGCTCGACGACGACACGCTCATCGTGCTCAGCAGCAACGTCGGCGCCCTGCAGGCGGCGCTCCCTCGCCGAGCGGCCGAGCTCGACGTGCGCCTCACCGGCGTCGAGCCTTTGGACGACTCGCTCGAGAGCGTCTTCAGCTACCTCGTGGAGACCTGAGCGGTGACCTCGATCTACTTCCTCTCGCTCCGCCAGCTCCAGGGCCGCTGGCGCATCGCCGCCCTGCTCGCCGTCGCGGCGATCCCGCTCGTGCCCGCGATCATCGCGGTCGCGTCCAGCGACAAGCCAACCGCGCTCGACCTGGACGATGGGCTGATCAACGGCATCCTCGCCTCGGCGGTGCTGCCCATCCTCATGCTCGTACTCGCGACGCCGCTCTTCGGGAACGAGCTCGAGGACAAGACGCTCAGCAACCTCACCATGACACCGCTCACGCGTTGGCAGATCGTCGCGCCCAAGCTCGCGGCCGCGATCTCGGTCGCTGTACCGCTGATCGCGCTCAGCGCGGTCGTCTCGATCCTGGTGGCGTTCGAGGGCGCGGGGATCGGCGGTGCGGGACGCGCCGCCGCGGCCGCCGCGATCGGGCTCGCGATCGGCGCTCTCCTCTACGGGACGATGTTCGCGTGGCTCGGGCTGGTCACCCGCCGCGCGCTCGGCGCCGGCCTGCTCTACGTGTTCATCTGGGAGGGGCTATTCGGCACCTTCGTCGACGGGTTGAAGTACCTGAGCGTGAGGCAGTACTCGCTGAGCATCATCCGTCAGCTCGACCCGACCCGGTTCGACGGCTCGAGCCAGACCGTGATCGGGATCGAGGCGGCCGCGGTCGGCGCCGCCATCGCCCTCGTCGCCTTCACGTTCCTGACCGTCCGGCGGCTACGCACGATGGAAATACCGTAGGCGCACCGGGCGCCGCAACGTCGGCTCCGGCGCCGGTGCGCGCCGGCCACGCCGTCGTTTCCCTACGCTCGCGGGCGCTGCTTCCCGGTGTCGTAGACGGGCATCGGGGCGACCAGTGCAGAGGCCGTCCCGCCCTCGACCGCGACCTCGACCTCCTGGCCGTCGCGGGCGAGGTCGGTGCGCAGCACCGTCAGGCCGATCACCGTGCCGAGCGTCGGGCTCTCGCACGGGCTCGTCAGCGTCCCGACCCGCTGGCCGCCATTCGCGACGACGGCGCCGTACGCGGGAACGGATCCGTCGACGACGAGGGTGACGAACCGGTTGGGCGGGCTCGCGGCCTCGGCGACGAGCGCGTCCCTGCCGCAGAACTCGGCCTTGTCGACGCGAACCAGCTTGTCGAGCCCTACGTCGTAGGGGCTCGTCTCGTGCGGGACGTAGTCGCGCCAGATGAAGATCAGCCCGGACTCGATCCTGATCGTCTCGACCGCCGCGAGCCCGTAGGGCTTTGCGCCCGCACCGACCACCGCGTCCCAGAGCTGCTCGGCCCCGTCGGGCGAGGTGTATAGCTCGTACCCCAGCTCGCCCGAGTAGCCCGTTCGCGACACCCAGCAGGCGACGCCGCCGACCCTCACCTGCTCCGGCCAGAAGCGGAAGTAACGCAGGCCTGAGACGTCGACCTCCGTCAGGCTCTGAAGGAGCTCGCGCGAGCGGGGGCCGCTGATCCCGAGCTGCGGGATCGACCTCGTCATCGGCTCGATCTCGACCGCGAGGCCGTCGGCGACGGCCCGGAAATGATCGAGATCGGAGTCGAGCGCGGTGACCGCGATGCAGCCGTCGTCGGCGGTCTTGAAGACCGTGCATTCACCGACCAGCTTGCCGTTCTCGTCGCAGAACGGCGCGTAGCGCACCTGCCCGACCTCGAGGCTCAGCATCTCGTTCGTGAAGATGCGGTCGACGGCCTTCATGGCGTCGGGGCCGCCGAACGCGACCTTGCGCAGCGGCGACGCGTCCCAGACACCGACGTCGTTGCGGATCGCGTGGTGCTCCGCGACCGGGTCGCCGAAGTGCTTGGGCCAGTACCAGCCCTCCCGGTCGAGGTGCTGGACGACGCCCATCGCGCGCTGCGGGCGGTCGAACGCCGTCCGGATGGCCTCCTCGCTCATCGAGTTCCCTCCCCTCCTGTCCGCCCTCGGCACGTCGCCGGAGCGGACTGCCAACGCTGCGAGAGTCCCTGACCGACTCGACGGAGCGCCCCGGACGCCCTTGCCCGCAACGGGCGTCCCCCCTCGGGCGATGCAGTGTCTGCATCCGACTCTAACGGGCGGCGGCCCCTGGCCACGATCGGCACTCGCTGCAAGCGGGATGCAAGCCGCCTGCAAGCCCCGCACGCGAGGGTCGTTGCGACGCACGGAGGGAGCAGGGATGGGAACTTCGGATTCCGGAGCCGTCCAGGCCGACCATGCATTAGCGAACAACGTTCGTGTCACGAACACTGTTCGTGTATCCTGTGGCGATGGCCACAGACAACCTCCCCGCACGGCCCCGGAACCGCGGCCCGAAGGCCCCGCTCAGCCGCGATGCGGTCGTGGCTGCCGCGCTCGCAGCTCTCGTCGAAGACGGCCCGGGAGGGTTCACGATGCGCAAGGTCGCGGCGCGCCTCGAGACGCGCGCGTCGTCGCTCTATACCTACGTGCGCGACCAGCGCGAGCTCAGCAGTCTGGTGCTCGACGCCATCGCGGCGCGCGTCAAGCCCCCTGGCGGCGAGGGAAGCCAGCGGCAGGTCGTGCAGCTCGTCCTGGCGTACGCCCGGGAGCTCGAGGCGGTTCCCGGCGCCGCCCAACTCGCGCTCGTCAACCCGCCGACGGGACCGGCGCACCTCGATCTTCTCGAGACCGCCATGCAGCTGCTCGTCGCGGCCGGCCTCTCGGTCGCGAAGGCAGTGCGCGCCGGTGACGCGATCTTCCTGCTCACGACCGCGGCGGTCGCCGAGAGGGATGCGCGTAGGGCAGATCCCCTGGGCGACTCGATCCCCGAGCTCTTCGACGACGCGCTCGAAGCGAGCGACGAGAGCCGGCCGCTCCTGGAGGCTGGTCACGAGGTGTTGCGCACGGAGGGCGGTGAGCAGCGGCTCGCCTGGACGCTGGAGGCCCTCCTCGCGGGCGTCGCGGTCGCCCCGGCAGAGCTCGCGACCGCAACACCTGGACAGCGGGCCCGACCGTGATGGGCGGCATCGCCAGGTTCGCCATCAAGCACCGCTGG
Source organism: uncultured Gaiellales bacterium (assembly GCA_964370985.1). Lineage (GTDB taxonomy): Bacteria > Actinomycetota > Thermoleophilia > Gaiellales > Gaiellaceae > JAHDVS01. The sequence continues at coordinate 274,440 of CAYJLE010000001.1, forward strand.
CTGATTCTGGCCGGCTGGATCGCGGCGATCGCGCTCATCCAGGTGGGGTCGTCAGCCGTCGGAGGCGCGGAGTACAAGGACGACTTCAAGCTCCCCGGCACGGAGATCCAGGAAGTCTTCGACCTGCTCGAGGAGTCCGGCTTCTCGCAGGAGAACAACGCGGTCGGGACGATGGTGTTGCACCGGCCGAACCGCGCCGGCGCCCTCGAGGCCGAGCCCGCCGGGTTCCTGGGCGACGCCGAGGCCGCCGTATGCCATGTCGAGGAAGCACGCGTCACCACGATCACCACGCCCTGGGGTTCGGTGGCGTGCGCACCCGACGTCGAGGACTCCGCGACGGCACGGCCCGACCTCCTCAGTCCGGACAAGTCGGTGGCGCTTGCCGAGGTCGTGTTCGCGGTCGCGCAGCCGGAGCAGAAGACGCCGAAGGCCGCCTACGAGGCGCTGAAGACGCTGCGCTCGGACAGCCTGGGGGTCGAGTTCACGGGCGCAACGTTCGAGGGTGTCGACAAGAGCGAGCCGGTGCTTCCGCCGGAGATCCTCGGACTCATCGCAGCGCTGCTCATCCTCGCGGTCGTGTTCCGGACGCTCGGAACCTCCGTGTTGCCCCTTCTGTGCGCCGGCTTCGCGCTCCTCTCCTGCTTCGGTCTCGTGGCGCTTCTGAGCCACGTGATGACGGTCGCGGACTGGACACCGAACCTCGCGGCGTTGATGGTGATCGGAGTCGGGGTCGACTACGCGCTGTTCATCGTCACCCGCCACCGACGCAACCTGCAGCGGGGGATGAGCGTCGAGGACTCGATCGTGAGCGCGCTCAACACGTCGGGCCGGGCGGTGCTGTTCGCGGGTGTCACCGTGTGTATCGCGATCCTCGGGCTGTGCGCGCTCGGGGTGAGCTTCCTCTACGGCGTCGCGTTCGGCACCTCGCTCGGGGTTGCGTTGACGATGGTCGCAGCGATCACGCTGCTGCCGGCGCTGTTGTCGCTGCTCGGGCGTCGCGCGTTGCCGAGGTCGCAGCGTGAAGCGCTCCCGTCGGACAGGCGGGTCAAGCTCCTGCTCTGCGCGATCCCGCCGCTGTGCGTCGTGTTCTGGATCCTGTACGGACTTGAGGCTGTGATGAAGCCTCTGTCGGCGAGGCTTGCGGCGCGACGCGGCGACGCGGCGTTCTGGCAGTTCTGGGCGAAGTTCGGCGAGCGGCGAGCGCTCGCCCTTGGTGCGCTCGCTGTCGTCGTGCTGGTCGTCTTGTCGATCCCGTTCCTCTCGCTTCGGCTGGGATCGGCCGACCAGCGCACCGCGCCCGCCGGCTCGACCACCCGTACCGGCTTCGAGCTGATCCAGGACGAGTTCGGCAAGGGGTACAACTCGACCCTGGACCTCGTCGTCAGCGGACCGGGCGCGGGCGACGAGGCGTTCATCGAGGAGGTCGCGACGAGCCTCGCGGCCGTCGAGAACGTCGACAAGGCGAGCGTCCTCGCCCGGCCCGCGACCGATGAGCTCGCATTCATCGGGTTCAAGTCGGTCACCGGTCCCCAGGACACCGAGACGGTCGACCTCGTCAAGTCGCTCCGCGCCGATGTGATCCCAGGGCTCGTCGACGACACCGATACGGACATCTACGTCTACGGCGAGACCGCGGTGACGATCGACTTCTCCGGTGTGCTCGCAGCCAAGATGCCGTACTTCTTCGTCGCGGTGGTCGGGCTCTCGTTCCTGCTGTTGATGGTCGCGTTCCGCAGCCTCGTCATCCCCGCAACCGCAGCGGCGATGAACCTCCTCGCCGCGACGGCGTCGTTCGGGATCCTCGTCGCCGTCTTCCAGTGGGGTTGGCTCGGCGACGCCCTCGGCGTGGGAGCAGGAGGACCGATCGAGGCGTTCATGCCCGTGCTCTTCTTCGCGATCCTGTTCGGGCTATCGATGGACTACCAGGTGTTCCTCGTCAGCCGGATACACGAGGAGTGGGTCCACACCGGCGACAACGCCCGCTCGGTCAGGGTAGGCCTCGGTGAGACCGGTGGGATCATCACCGCCGCGGGCCTGATCATGATCACCGTCTTCGCCGGATTCGCCCTCTCGGAAGAACGGGTGCTCCAGATGCTCGGGATCGGCCTCGCAAGCGCGGTCTTCCTCGACGCCTTCATCGTTCGCACGATGCTCGTCCCCTCGGTCATGCACCGGCTCGGCAAGTCCAACTGGTGGTACCCGCGGTGGCTCGGCAGGATCACTCCGCGCGTCTCGATCGAGCCGCCCGAGTCCAGAAATGCGGCTCCACCGAACCGGGGGCACTGCGGAGGGCCTCCACGAAGCCCAGAGCCCATCAAGCCAAGCGAGCCCGAAACCCTGCCACTTTCGTGAAGCGGGACACCAAGATCCAACCCGAGTGCCTTCATCGCCGCTTGGAACCTGTCCTTGTGCGCCTGCCACAAATACCCGTACAGGTTCGCGTACGACCGCGCGACGTCGAGCGTCGGTGCGCCTTCAGCGCCATGCTTGCGGAGTGTGCGCAGCTCCTCAAAGGCCATCCCGAGCGACTCGAACACCTCTCCCAGTTCGTTCATGAATGCCTCGCGGGTTGCCCCGAACGCAGGCACGGCGTAGACGAGCTCCTGCAGCCCGAGCATGATGCGCGCAACCCATGCCTCGCCGGTCCCGAAGTTCGCGTAGTGCTCGATCCTGAACTCGTCCATCAAAGCTCGATCACGTTCACAGCTCGCTCACGCTCTTCATCCCGGAACGCGAGTCGCCGCTGGAGCAGCTCAGTCCAGAAGACCACGCCACCTACGTTGAGTTCAACGAGGATGAACTCGCGCCCGTCCGCCGTGCGCGCCTGGTAGGTCAGCGACACGCGTGGGTTGGGCTCCCCGTGTCGTGGAACGAGAATGAAGCCCTTGGCCAGCAGGGCGCCGACCACCATCCTTCTGACCGCATCGAACTTCGGATCTAGGACGTGGTCGCCGGAATCGACGCAGATGCACTCAAGCGCCATCTTGTAGATTGCCCGCAAAGCCTTGCGGTATCGCGTGACCGACACCGGCCCGCCACTGCTCACACTCAGCTCCAGCCTCCCGGGTTCGACCTCCCTGAACGCGCGCTCGTTGTGCATGGTGAAAACGAGGTCTCCAGGCCGAGGTGATGACACCGTGCCGTCGACCCACCTGGACTGCGGCCGCTTGCCATCGCGCGACTCGACGCCGAGCGTGACCCGCATCAGGCTGACGTGGGGCAGCTGCAGGAAGGCCTGCTCCACGTCCGCGAGCGGGCCGTTGTTACAGCGATCGCAGACCACGCCCGGCGGCAGGGTCAGGTCGTCGTTGCCGAGCCCACGCGGAAAGACGTGCTCCTCGCTGCGGAACCCGCCGTCGTGGCGACGGCAGAAGATGCAACCCTGTGAGAACGTCGCGGTCGGCCCAGGCATCGAAGCCCGTCTCAGCTCGGGCGACGGTTGTAAGGACTCTGGTTCACAGGCCTCAGCGAGACGCCCTCTTCCGATGCCTTACTCCGCACGGCTTGTTCGGTGCGTCCAAGCTTCAGGCCGATCACGCGGGTTGGTGTGTTGCCGCGCGCAAGAGCGCGAAGCGAGCGAACGTCCTGGCTACTCCAGGGCGTTCCACTGTTGCGGCTGGACTTCGACACCTAAACTCCTTTCGTCGGGGTCGATTGGCACCCTCTCAGCTTCCCATCACGGACCAGAACGGGCACCTGACTTTAGCACGCGACACAAACGGACCCCAACGCTATAGTCTGTCCGAGGCGGCGAGCTATCCTTCGCACATGAACTTCGACGATCTCCTCGGCATCAACCGAGCCGAGCAGCTCCGCGGCCCTATCCTCGGCGCGATCACCGATGCATACACTGAGAACTGCGGGCGCTTCTCGGACGAGCTCGGCGACAACAACCTGACGTTCGCGGTCTGCGTCGTCCACAACCTGCGGCATCTTCTTGAAGAAGCACTCGAAGCCGAACCGGGCGTCACCACCAGCCGGCCACGCAACTCGTTCCAGATCGAGATCGACGGCACCCTCGTCCTGCACTTCTACAAAGGAGGCAGCGGCGCTGACGCCGTAGGCGAGATGCGCTTCGACGAGTCGCAGACCAAGCTCGACCTTGTCAACGAGAACGCACAGCAGCTGTCGCTCATCTTCGATGATGAGATCCCAGAGGATGCACACCGGCGCGTCCGTCACCTCGTAGTCGTCCATACCGGAACGCCGGCCGACGGGCTCAGGAGCGTTCACATTGGCGCCCCCTACCTCTCGCCAGTCAATGGCCTCTCGTGGATCTGGCTCGAGCCGCTCGACGGCCGCGAGACGACCTCCGTCGGCGAGCCGGTTGTTCCGCACGTGCATGGGACGGCGCCGTGGCTCGACGAGAGCGCTCTTCCCGAGCTCATCGTCGAGCTGCGACAACCAGCTGAGGAGTCTTCCGAGACGAATACTGCGTCGTGAGCGTCGAAGCCGCACGTGCAGTCACGCCGATCTTCGATCCAACGCGTCTCAAGCTCGCGCGGGAGTGCAGGGGCCTCCTGAAGAGCCAACTAGCCGCGGTCGTCTCGGTCACGCCGGCCGCGATAGGACAGTTTGAGAGCGGCATGGTCAAGCCGAGCGCCCAAACGCTCGCCCAACTAGCCCTCGTGCTCGCGTTCCCCGTCGAGTTCTTCGCGTTCAGCGGCGAGCCACGACAAACACCAACTATCGCAGACACCTTCTTTCGCAGCCTTCGGAGTGCGCGGCAAGCAGAGCGACAGCAGGCCGTGGCACACGCGACACTCGTGTGGGAGGTCGTGCGCAAGCTCGAAGATCGGGTCCAGCTACCGGCCTTCGACCTACCGACCCATCTTCACGTGTCGAGCACAACACCGCTCGAAGACATTGAAGAGATTGCGGACGAGCTACGCAAAGCATGGAAGCTGGAGCCCGGACCGGTGCCTCATGTCATCCGGCTCCTCGAACTCCACGGCATCATCGTTACCCGCTACCGATCAGGCAGCGAACGGCTGGACGCATTCTCATGCCCCTTCCCCGAGCGGCCCATCGTCGTTCTCGGTGACGACAAGGGCGACTTCGCGCGCTCACGCTTCGACGGCACACATGAGCTCGGTCACTTGGTCATGCACCCGGATCCCCAGCCCGGAGACCGGGTCCTGGAGAACCAGGCACAACGCTTCGCGGCGGCGTTTCTCATGCCTCGAGCCGAAATCGTCGATGCGCTTCCGCGCGACCGCGTCGACTGGACGCAACTCGTCACCCTCAAGCGACAATGGGGGGTGGCAATGCAAGCGCTCCTCTACCGTGCGCGCACGCTTGGCACGCTCGACGCCTCCGCCTACGAGAACGCAATGAAGACCATGAGCCGCCGAGGCTGGCGAAAGCGTGAGCCGGGCTACCTCGGAAGCCCCGAACGCCCGCGCCTACTGAGCAAGGCTATCGAAGCGCTCGAAAGAGTGGACGTCACGTTCGCAGAGATAGCCCAGACGGTGAGACTGAGCGAAGCGACTCTGAAGACGATCCTCGGTGCCGAAGCGGACCAGGCAACTACGAAGGTCGTCGTGGACCTCTCCGACGATCAGCGATAGCCCGCCCGAGCGACCGTACTGGAGGGAGTCAACGGCGTGGCGGGTGATCTTCGTCCAGCATCCTGAGAGGTGTACCGCAATGCGGACAACAGCCGACCTGCCCCGACGTTGATTTGTAGTCCGAGATTGCGCCGCCCGGGAAGAACCGAAAGCACTTCGGGCAGAACGGCCGCCAAGCCATGTCGGCCATCAGCCTACGCCTCACGCCCGCGACGCCGGCGGCAACCGAGTGCCCGGGTGTGCCATGGCAGACCTAGCGTCCCGAAGCAGCACTTCGGCTGGTCGGATTCGAGCTGAGGGTAGTCAGGCGTCGCGAGGGTACTCGATGACTTCCTCGCCTCCGAACGTGCGCACGATCTCGAAGAGCATCGGGAGGTTATCGCACGCATCCTTCACGACGTTCTCGTTCCTGACGAGTGTTGTCACGTCAGACAAGGTCTGGGTACGGCCCGCGACCATGTTCGCGATCGTGTCGTCAGGGGCCCTGCTCCCCTGATATGTCCCCCACGTGATCGGGTATTCCCCGAGCTTGTACCTTTGCACGAGCGCCTCTTCTTCCGAGGTGAGCGCGAGGCGATAGGAGAGGGTGAAGGACACCCCTTTGTGGCCACCGAGCATCCCTTTTACGTCCTGTTGGCTCCGCTTGATCACGAGCTTCATGGCCGCCTCTCTCTTGAACCTGGGGGTTTCCTTCTCAGTACGCAGCGCCCCTTCGGATGCATTATGAGGCTCACCCGCCTTCTCGATTATCGACGCCGGCCTAATACTGACCCTGTGTCGCCGGTTGAATGCTGACCCCCC
>CAYJLE010000002.1:0-60446 GCA_964370985.1 uncultured Gaiellales bacterium
GGGTCCGAATTCAACCGGCCCGACGGGGGTCCAACTTCGACCGGCCTTGACACTCTCCTCGTGGGCGCTGTCGTTGAAGGAGGCTTCCCAGGCTGCCCAGTGGGGTTCTGCGAGCTCCCCGTCTGCCTGTGGGCGTCCGGCTCGTTCGTCGGCGAGCGCTCGGACCTCTTCTCCGAGGAGGATGTCGAAGGGTTGGGCGAGGTCGCTTCGGATGTGGCCGTCGTCGTCGATGTAGAGCTTCGTGAAGAAGATCTGGTTGAACCGCCGCCGGATGGCGTGAGGTGCCGCTTGGTAGGCGGCTTGGGTGTCGGTGGCGAGACCGAGCGCCTTGTGCAGGTTGGCCTCGATCAAGGCCTGACTCGCCTCCGTGGTCGTGAGGCGTGCGTCGACGCGGGCAAGCTGGCTCTGGATGCGGTCTTGCTCGGTCTTGAGGAGGTCGATGATCCACCCTGAGTTCGTTGGAGGCTCTGCAGGACCCTCGGTTTCGTGGAGCCGCGTTTCTGGACTCAGGCTGCCTGGGTTTGGGTGTCGATGTTCTTCAATTCAAATTCGATCGGTGTCAGCATGCCGAGGCTGGAGTGGCGCCGTCGGCGGTTGTGGAAGATCTCGATGTACTCGAAGATCGCGTTGGCGAGCTCGACCCGGGTGCGCCAGCGGCGGGTGTCGAGCAGCTCGACCTGCATCCGCGACCAGAACGCCTCGATCAGCGCGTTGTCATAACAGTCACCAACGGAGCCCATCGAGGGCACCAGCCCGGAGCGGCGGGCCCGGTCGGTGAACGCCCAGGCAGTGAACGGCGTCCCGTGGTCGCTATGGATGATCGTCTCGCCGTGCGCGGCGTCGCGCTGCTCGATTGCCATTCCGAGCGCGTTGGTCGTCAGTCCCGCCGTCGGGCTGTGGCTGATCGACCAGCCGACCGCCCGCCGACTGAACGCGTCGAGCACGACCGCGCAGTACACCTTGCCCTCTCGCGTTGGATGCTCTGTCACGTCGGTCACCCACAGCTGATTCGGTGCGTTGCGGTGGAAGACGCGGTCGACGAGATCCTCCGCGGTCGCGATGCCCGGCATCGCTTTCCGCTTCGCTGAGCCGGTACTACCCTGGATTCCGGCACGCTGCATCAGCATCGCGACCGAGCAGTGCCCGACCCGGATCCCGCGGCCGAGGGCGAGCTCGGCATGTACCCGGTTGGCGCCGTAGGCGCCATAGGGGGCCGCATGGATCTCCCTGATCAGGTCGGTCAGCCACGCATGCCGGACCGCTCTCGCCGACGGCGGCCGGAACCGCCAGGCGTAGTAGCCCGCGCACGAGACAGAGAGCACCCGACAGGCGACCTCGACCGGCAATCCCTCGCCGGCCATCACTGAGACCGCCTCGAAGCGCCTTTTGGGCGCACCGACTCCTTCAACAACTCGGCCGCCCGCCGGTGCACCTCAAGCTCGGTCTCCAGCTCTCGGATCCGCCGGCGAGCCTCTCGCAGCTCTTCGCGCTCCTCTGACGACAGCCCGGGCAGCTCACCCCGATCGATCAGGTCCTGCCGCCGCCAGCTGTAGATCGACTGGTCGCTGACCTCGAGCAGCCGTGCTACCTCGCGCACCGGCTTCCCGGCCGCGACCAGATCGAGCGCCCGCCGGCGGAACTCTGCCGGATACCCCTTCCGTCCCATGAACGACCTCCTCCAACATCTCGAGGCCGCCCGAGTCTAGAAACCAGACCCCACGGAACCGGGGCTACAGCAGTGTCAACGGAAACGGGTTAGTTCCACGGCGCCGGCGGGCGTTACGGCACCGTGCTCGGCGGCGACGGCCACAGGAGGCACTGGCGGCCTTCGAGACACGGCCCTGAAGAGCCCACTAGCGAAGTCTCGTCTTTCCCGAAGTCCGCTCGCGTCTGCAAGACGGTTGACCGGTGTGCGCGACCATAACGCTCGCAGCTCCAGTGGGCCGGGGGTCTACGCTTTCGATAGTGGATCGAGATGCCTTACTTCGTGATCTCGACGGTCTGATCGCAACGCTTGATCAGGTACAACGCGAGCTTGCGGACGAGATCACAGCCGGGTTGAAGCGTGGCGGCGATCTGCGCGATGCCTGTCGTGAGATGGGCGAGGCCTCCTCCGGCTCATGGGTCGGCTGGCACGCCCGCATGTACTACGCGGGCTACCAAGAGCCCTCGGTCGAGGCAAGCTGGGACGCCGAGTGGGGCGGCGTATATGGGATCCCGGACGGATGGCGGGAGCGCAGCGGCAGCGAGATCCAGGACGAGGTGGAGCGCCGCGCCGGGATCCCGCTCAGCGAGCTCGCTCATGTCGCCGACCGGATCCGTGAACGCTGCGAGCCCCTCCAGCGCGAGGCGCTCACCGTCCTCTCTCCCGTCTGCGACCTCGCCGGTCTCGGCAAGGAAGCGGAACTGCTCGCCAAGATCGAGAGGATCGACTGGATCGTCTCGCCCTCGAACTTCATCGAGGCGATCCGGCCGACAGGAATCACGTCCCGTGACAGCCGCGCGATCCACCAGGGGATGCAGGTGCCGCTGCACCTGAACGTCGAGGCCGCCGTCGTCTCGAACACATCCACGATCGCGACCTGCCGAGACTTCGTGGACGACGCTCTCCGGACCGCACGGCAGGCCCGAACGAAGATCGCTGCCACGAAGCGGGAAGCGCCGCTCGCCCTTGCCGACGATCCGGGCGTCGATCAGCTTCGACGGCGCGTCCGACGGCAGAGCATCTCTCTGTTCGTGCTCTTGGCGCTTGGCGTCGTTGCCGGCCTCGTAGCCGTGCTGCGACTGCCTGATCTCGGCACGCTCGTGCAGGCCGTCGTAATCGTCGGCGGCGCACTCGTCGTCGCCGGGCTCTACGCGCTATTCGTGGAACGAACACACGCCGCACGAGCGCTCGCTGCGGCGAGCGTAGGAGCCGGTGCGATCGCCGCCGTCGATCAGTTGCTCGCCGCGCTGAAGTAAGGCGCACCGCCCTGCTGCCGTGTACCCACGGCAACACCTCATGTGGCCTGTGCGCGGGCGCGAGTAGACTTCGCGGTCTCGGTTTCGACACCGAACGTGTCCGTGATGAGCGAGAACGCACCCGAGTCAGTCAACCCGACCTCGTGGGCGGCGATCATCGGCGACTGGGTATTTGACCGAGACGCAGACCCAGAGGTGGCGACATTCGTTACGCCACCTCGTGCAGAGGATGGGTCTCTCTCGCCTATCGAGGTGGGGTGGGCGCTGACTGATCTCCGGATGAGCAGCGGAAGGTTGTCGTGCACAGTGACGCTGCCGGAGACCGACATGGCAGGCAGAATCGCGTTCGGTTACAACGCTGCGTCGCCCGCGTACTACTCAATCGGGATCGGAGGCGATCCCGGGGCGTACGTGCTCGACCGGTTCAACGTGGCGTTGGGCGGCTGGGCGCCGATCCGATGGGCCGGCCACAACAAGAACCTCACTGCGGGGGAGCCGTACTACCTCGTTGTGGACGTTTACGGGCAGCTCTTCCGACTGTTCGTGGACGGTATAGAGGTTCTCGCTGGCGTTCTTCCTGAACCACCGAGCGGCGAGCAAGTGGGATTGGTCGCTTGGGGCCGTGGCGGGATCCGTTTCGAGGATCTCGAGATGGTCGCGGAGCGCCCACGGCTCTTCGTGGTCATGCACTTCGCAGAGCCATACGACAGCCTTTTCGAGCAGGTCATCGAACCTGTCGCCGAGCAAGAAGGCTATGGGGCTTTTCGGGCCAGTGATATCGCAGGGCCAGGCGTGATACTCCAAGACATCACGGAGAGCATCAACCGGGCTGCCGTAGTCCTTGCCGAAGTCTCACCTGTGAACGCGAACGTCTACTACGAGCTTGGCTACGCGCATGCCATTGGCAAGCCGGTCATCATTATGGCCGACCGTGCAACAGGGTTGCCCTTCGATATCAGCGGTTATCGCTGCATCTTCTACGACAACACGATTGCCGGCAAGACCGAGGTGGAGGGGGCACTCAGACGCCATCTGAGGGCCTTAGGGGGAACGACGTAGAGGGGGCGAGGAGAAGCGCGACGCGCCTGCTCCGCGGCCCGAGAGGCGAGTCCCGGCCCTTCCACCTTGCGGCTTCCGAGGAGTCAGCCCGCTCTGACCATCCGGCCCCGGTCGCTGGCAGCCTGAGGGGTCGCGTTGTAGACTCCCGCCACCTTGAACGCCGGGCGCATCCACGCGATCGCCCTCGCCCTGCGGGACGACCTGGCCGCGACCGACTCCCCGGCGCTCGTCGCGCAGCTCGTCCAGTCCCTCCGCCAGCAGGTGCAGGACCCGGCGCAGCCGGACCACCAGGTGCAGGTCAGCTCCTTCCGCGAACAGTTGGGCGAGCGCCTAGCCTCGGCCCCGAGCAATGGCTTCTCCGCGGCTTGGCGCCTGACGCTCGAGGAGCTCGGCGTGGCAGACCTGTTCGGGGAGAACCTCCGCGAGCGGATAGAGGAGATCTTCCTGCGGAACGAGATCACCCCCAGCGCCGCAGCGGACGATCTGTCTGCGATCGCCGAGCGCCTCCAGAGCCTCAGCACCGGACTCGACCAGCTCATCACCGGGTTGGAGTTCTTCGGCATCGGGGCGGAGGAGCTGGCGCCGGGGGAGTTCGAGGTCGGCTTCCTGATCCCGAGGGCGGCCGTCGCCAACGAACTCGAGAAGCTAGGGAAGGAGTTCGTCGAACTCGACGACGTTCTCGGCCCGTTCCTCGAACTCGGCACGGGCACCCGACCCGACCTGGAGGTGCGAACGATCTCCTCCTCCGCGTTCCAGGTGTACCTCGCGGCTGCCTCAGGCCTGGCACTGGTGATGTCCAAGGTCATCGAGAGCCTGCTCACCAGCTACGAGAAGATTCTGAATATTCGGGAGACACACAAGCGCCTCAAGGATGACCATGTCCCGGACGAGGCCATCGAAGGGATCCTGGCGCACGCGAATGAGAGGATGGAGATCGACATCGCGGCGCTCACCGAGGAACTCATCGCCGAGTTCGGCCAGCGCCGCGCGGCCGACGGGCGAGTGAACGAGCTGCGAGTGGACATCAAGCGCTCGCTCCGCAAAGTCGCGAAGCGGATCGACGAGGGCTACAGCATCGAGGTGCGCTCCTACCCGCCGCCTGAGTCCATCGATCTCCCGGAGGGAGCTATGTCGGAAGCGGAGGAGGCGAGGCGCGTCATCGAGGAGAGACAGCCCCGGATGCGCGCGATGAACCTCACCGGCACGCCGATACTCGAGCTCCCGGAGGGCGACGAGAACGACGACGAGGGAGGTGACCCAACGAAGGCCAATCCCGCGTAGAGGTTCGCTCCTCAGCGCGAGTGGATACGCCTATATCGCCGCGCGGCGATAGTACGGGCTACCGATAGGAGGTAACCGATGTGGTGGAGCATCGTGGTTCAATACCCGGGGCAGTCGATGCCCGAGGCAATCGTGCACCCGGAGCAGTTCCTCTGCTCGTACGACGGCGGCATCTACGGCGACCGGCAGGCGAAGAAGATGGCGAAGCGGGTCGGTCGTGACTACATCTCCAAGGGCGCGAACTACGGACAGCCGCGCGCGGTGAAGACGCCGATGGAGCCGTTCGGCCCCGAGGAGTTCGCCGACGTGGAGCGGGCACTAATGAAGGGCCTGGTACCGCCGCACTGAGCATCGCTCCAACACGGCTCCCTCTGCCATCACTCCGCCGTGTCCTGCATCCCTCGCCCGCAGGCCGCTATCGGTTCGGCCGCCCGGCGAGAGCCAACGTGACTCGCTCGCCGACGGTGGGCTCTCCGAGCGGCACGCGCCCGCGCAGCGCTCCGGCCTGGAAGGCGCTCTCGGGGATGCCCGCCCGCGTGACGCGATCTCTTCGAGCGTGCCGCCAAGCCGCCCTCGACGAGCGAGAGCGCCCGCAAGCGCCCTCGCACGAGCAGCTCCCGGCGGCTACCGGCCGATGCCCTCCTCGGCGACAAGAGTAGCGTCCCATCTCGTGGTGTACGAGCCGGTTGAGTCTTCTTCACCGCGGCTGTGGAGCGCGAGCCGTAGGCGAGCGTGGAGCAGCTGCGGCGGGTCCGGGTGATAGCTGACCACCGCGTCATCCTCGCGAGGTCTTGTCGAAGAGACTCAGCGAGGAGGAGCACGGTGGTCGAGTACACGATGGACGTGCAGGGCTGGTTGCGCAAGCAGCTCGAGCAGGCGAGCCCGGATCTGCTGCGGGCGATGGTGAAGGAGATGGCGGAGGCACTGATGGGCGCAGAGACGGACGCGCTCTGCGGCGCGCCGTACGGTGAGCGCTCACCCGAGCGCGTCAATCGACGCAACGGCTACCGCGAGCGCGACTGGGACACCAGGGTCGGCTCGATCGAGCTCGCCGTCCCGAAGCTGCGCGAGGGTAGCTACTTCCCGGATTGGCTGCTGCAGCCCAGGCGGCGGGCCGAGCAGGCGTTCGTGTCGGTGATCGCCGACGCCTACCTCGCCGGCGTCTCCACCCGGCGTGTCGAGAAGCTCGTGCAGCAGCTCGGGGTCGAGCGGATGTCGAAGAGCCAGGTCTCCAGGCTGGCGAAGAGCCTCGACGAGATCGTCGAGGACTTCCGCACCCGTCCGCTCGACAGCGGCCCCTACGCCTACGTGACCTTCGACGCGCTGGTCGTGAAGTGCCGGGAGGGCGGCCGCACCGTCAACGTCTGCGTCGTGCACGCGGTCGGCGTCAACCGCGACGGCTTTCGCGAGTCGCTCGGCCTCGACGTCGTCACCACAGAGGACGGCACCGCCTGGCTCGCCTTCCTGCGCTCGCTCGTCGCTCGCGGCCTCTCCGGCGTCCGGCTCGTCACCAGCGACGCCCATCCAGGTCTCGTCGACGCGATCGCGGCGACGCTGCCGGGTGCGAGCTGGCAGCGCTGCCGCACGCACGCGATGCGCAACCTGCTCACTCGGGTGCCGAAGAGCGCCCAAAGCTTCGTCGCGACGATGGTCAGGACGATCTTCGCCCAGCCCGACGCCCAGACGGTGCACGAGCAGCACGCCCGAATCGTCGACCAGCTCCAAACGCGCTTCCCGCAAGCAGCAGCGCTGCTCGAGGAGTCAGGATTCGACCTGCTCGCCTTCACGAGCTTCCCGAAGGAGCACTGGCGCCAGCTCTGGTCGAACAACTCACTCGAAAGGCTGAACAAGGAGATCCGGCGGCGCACCGACGTCGTCGGCATCTTCCCCGACCGGCCCTCGATCGTCCGCCTCGTCGGCGCCGTCCTCGCCGAACAGAACGACGAGTGGGCCGTCGCCAGCCGCCGCTACATGAGCGCGGAATCGATCAACAAGGCACTCACCGATCCCGTCGACGAGCCGGAGGAGGTGATCGCGATCGAAGCAGCCGCCTAGACGTCAGGCGAGGATGACGCGCTCAGCGTCGTACACCACTTGACGGGACGTGGCCTTCGAGCGGCTCCCGCGGGTGGGGATTCGCCCTTGACGTAGTGCGACTCGCGCTACAGTCGCCGGCGTGGCCGCCCCGCCTCCGATCTCGCTCCGGCTCGGTGCCGACGGCATCCGTGCTCTCGACGAGATCGCCAGGCGCCGGCACGTGACCCGCGCCGAAGCGGCTCGCCAGGCGATCGCCGAGACGGCAGAGCGGGATCGTCGTCGGTCGGGCCTCGCGGCGGAGGCGGCTGCGCTCGTCCGCGATCCGGCCTGCGCCCGCGAGGTCGCGAGACTCATGGAGCAGCTTCGTCGTTCGCGGTGACGTCCACGCGATCGCGCTCCCGCGCCGCCGCGGGCACGTTCAGCACGGGCGCCGCTTCGCCGTGATCGTGCAGGCCGACGATCTCCTCGCGCTCTCGACCACCCTCATCTGCCCGACCTCGACGCCCACTCCCCCCGCGAGCTTCCACCCCGAGATCGTCGTCGGCGACGAGCGCACGCGCGTGCTGTGCGAGCTGGTCGGCCCCGTCGATTCCCGCGTGCTGGGAGAGCGCGTCCACCACCTGACGGCTGAGGAAGCGCGTGCGGTCGACGACGGGCTCGAGCTCGTGCTCGACCTGGCTCGATAGTCCGCTGCGCGGCGCCCGGCGCGCCCGTAGGCAGACACGTAGGGGCGGCGTCCATGCCGTCCTGGCTAGCGGCTCGGTTCGGTCCATCGGGGAGACCGGCCGACAGAGGGGTCGCCCGAGCGGGCCCGTGCCGCGCAGGTTCGTCAGCTACGGAGCGTGCCTCCGCGCCGCCGCCCGCACGGTCTTGTCGAGGTCGTGGGTGAGCAGGCGGGGCCAGTCCGGCGAGCCGAGCTTGCTCCTCTTTCCCCGGATCGCGTTCACCGCCGTCACGAACGCCTGCTCGTAGCTGTCGTCGACCGGTAGCAGCGGCGGATCGTCGTATCTCGACTCGACTTGCTGGTGTACCCGCCACGCCTTCTCGGTCGCGATCAGGCTCTCGGCGGCGGCGCCCGCGAGCAAGCTCGCTCCATGCACCATCGCCGGGGCGAACGGTCGGCCCTGGGCCTTCGTGAGCGCGGCGCCGCCGTGCGCGTTGCGGTCGTCGCTGCAGCCCGTCCAACCGTGCCGCGAGCAGAGTGCGACGAGCTCGGCTTCGCCCCGGTCACGGCCGGGCCCGCTTCCCCACGCTCGCAGGAGCGTGCCCGTGTAGACGATGTCGAGATCGGCGACAGCGGCAGGATGGATCCATGCGGCATCGATGATCAGTTGGTTCTCGGGATGCTCGGCGACGTGCGCGGCGATCTCGTTCTCGAGCAGCCAGGCCGAAGTGACCGCGACCGCGCGTCCGCCGCTGAAGAAGCTCTCGAGGACGGCGAGGACGCCTGCCTGCGCGTAGCCGAGCAGGATCATCGCGTCGAGACACACGACATCCGCCCCGCGGGGGAGCGGGCGCCGCCCCTCGCTCACCCGTCGAGGAGCGCCTCGAGCTCGTCGTCGCTCACCTCCTGCGGCTCCGGCTCGGCACCGGCCTCGAGCGCCCGCTGGCGGGCGTCCTCGGCGCTTCGGAGTCGAAGAAGCTCGGCGAGGCGCTGGTCGTCGAGGGCGTGGACAGTGTACGCCTGGAGCACGTCCGCTTCGAAGCTCTCCGGGAGCGGCGACTCGGGCAGCGGAAAGCTCGTCGTCTCGTTGAAGTGGATCTCGCGGCACAGCCGGCCGACTCCGAGGTTCGCCTTCGCGTCGAGCAGCTCGTCGCGCATCCCGGCGTTGAGCACGTTCATGTTGTGGAGCCGGAACACGGCGGTCTCGAAGCTGATCCCGAAGCGCTGCATCAGCCGTGCGACCACCCGCGCGCTGACCTGCTGCCCGTCGCTGATCTGCCACTCGTCGAGCGCGCGTCGGAGAGCCGGGTCTGGAGCGAGCAGGTGGCCGGCGAACGCATTTGCTTCCTGCTCGAGCGGGTCGCCGCGCTTTGCCGGATCGAAGATGTCCTTGTCAGCGTGGCGGTAGGTGCCCTGCTCGGGACGGTGCAGCTCGTGATGGCCGAGCTCGTGAGCGACCGTGAAACGCAGCCGCAGCCGCGAACGGGTCGACGCGTTCGCGGCGATCAGGCCCGTCTCGCCGTTCCACAGGTAGACGCCGTCGCCCCCTTCCGGCCCGAGGCGCGGGAAGGCGAGATGCGCGCCGCGCTTGCGAACAACGTCCCAGAGGCCCGGCACTGGCTCGTCCGTGAGGCCGAGGGTCGCGCGTACCTCCAGCGCGAAGCGGGCGCCGCGCTCGTGCGGCAGCTCGTCAAAGGATCGGCTTGCGGCCAACGTAGCGTGCCATCACTTCCATGTCCTCGAGGAGTCGCGACGCCCACTCGATCATCGGCCGCATCTCCTCGTCGTCCGCGTCGCCATGCCGGGTGAGCACAAGCCGCGGTTCCTGGTCACGGACGAGCGTGTCGAGCGATACGTCGAGCCGGTCGGCAATCCGCTGCAGGACGACGCTGTCGATCCCGCGCTTGCCCGTCTCGATTCGGGACAGCGTCGGAGCGTCGATCCCGACGGACTCCGCGAAGCGCGCCTGATGCGTGAAGCCGGCGCGTTCTCGCTCCTCCCGCACCCGACGGCCGATCAGCTCCCGTGCCGACTCAGCCATGCCTCACCCCCCGTCAACGGTAGCGCCCATGACCGTTATTGTCAATCTGACAATCTGTCCACGCGGTTACCGCAATCGCTGCCGGCCGCCCGCGTCGATGGGGGCGTAAGGGGCGGCATTCATGCCGCCCCCGTCTAGCGGAACGCGTTCTCGCCGGTGAGGGCGCCTCCGAGCACGAGGGTGTGGACCTCGTGGGTGCCCTCGTAGGTGATGACCGACTCGAGGTTGTTCGCGTGGCGGATGACCGGGTACTCGAGCGTGATCCCGTTCGCGCCGAGGATCGTGCGGGCGCTGCGGGCGATCTCGAGGGCGCCGCGGACGTTGCCCATCTTGCCGAGCGAGACGTGCTCGGGGCGCAGCGTGCCGGCGTCCTTCATCCGCCCGATGTGGAGCGAGACGAGGTGGGCGCGGCCGAGCTCGAGCGCCATCTCGGCGAGCTTCTGCTGGGTGAGCTGGTAGCCGGAGATCGGCTTGCCGAACACGATCCGCTCCTTCGCGTACTCGAGCGCGGCCTCGAAGCAGGCGCGGCCGGCGCCGACGACGCCCCAGACGATCCCGTAGCGGGCCTCGTTCAGGCAGGAGAGCGGCCCGCGCAGCGTCGAGGAGCCCGGGAGCATGTTCTCCTCCGGCAAACGTACGTCCTGGAGCACGAGCTCGGACGTGACCGAGGCGCGCAGCGAGAGCTTGCGGTGGATCTCCGGGGCGCTGAAGCCGGGGGTGCCCTTCTCGACGACGAAGCCGCGGATCTCGCCCTCGTCGGTGCGGGCCCAGACGATCGCGACGTCCGCGATCGTCCCGTTCGTGATCCACATCTTCGTGCCGTTCAGGATCCAGTCGGAGCCGTCGCGGCGCGCGTGCGTGCGCATCGCGCCCGGGTCGGAGCCGGCGTCCGGCTCCGTCAGGCCGAAGCAGCCGATCGAGTCGCCCGCCGCCATCGGCGGCAGCCAGCGCTGCTTCTGCTCCTCCGAGCCCCACTTCCAGATCGCGAACATCGCGAGCGAGCCCTGCACGGAGCAGGCCGAGCGGATGCCGGTGTCACCCGCCTCGAGCTCGAGACAGGTGATGCCGTAGGCGACCGCGCTCGCACCCGCGCAGCCGTACCCCTCGAGGTGCATCCCGAACAGCCCGAGCTTGCCGAGCTCGCGGATCACCTCGAGCGGCAGCACGCCGCGCTCGAACCAGTCGCCGATCTCGGGCAGCACCTGCTCGCGTACGAACTGCCTGACCGTGTCGCGGATCGCCCGCTCCTCGTCGTCGAGCAGCGCGTCGATGTCGAGCACGTCGAGCGGGTCGAGCGCGGGCAGCTGGCGGACGGCGTGGCTCATCGGCTCAGTCGACGGAATCGTACGCGACGAGCGTCAGGAACTCCGTCAGTTCCTCGCCCAGGGCCACCCGCTCGAAGATCGCGCACGCCTCGGGGTGGTCCTGCCGTAGTGCGTCCACCTCGCGGCTAACGTCGTTCGCCGAGAAGCGGCCGGCCCGCACCCACTGCCACACCTGGGTGCGGGAGATCTCCGCGGTCGCCACGTCCTCCATCAGGTTGTCGATCGCCGCCGCGCCCGTGCCGGCGAGCCACGCGGCCAGGTAGCGCACCCCGACCGACACGTTCGCGCGCAGCCCCTCCGGCGTGATCTCCCCGCCGGGGATGCGGAAGTCGAGCAGCTCGTCGGCGGTCACCGACACGTCCTCGCGCAGGCGCTCGAGCTGGTTTGGCCGCTCGCCGAGCACCGTGTCGAAGGCCGTGGTCGCCACCGGGACGAGATCCGGGTGCGCGACCCACGTCCCGTCGAAGCCGGCGTCCGACTCGCGCTCCTTGTCCTCGCGCACGCGGGCGATCGCGCGCTTGTTCACCTCCGGGTCGCGGCGCGACGGGATGAACGCGGCCATCCCTCCGATCGCGTGGGCCCCGCGGCGGTGGCAGGTCGCGACGAGCAGCTCTGTGTAGGCCCGCATGAACGGGACGGTCATGGTGATCTCGGCGCGATCCGGCAGCACATCGTCGGGGAAGCGCTTGATCACGCTGAAGATGTAGTCCCAGCGTCCCGCGTTCAGGCCCGCCGAGTGCTCGCGCAGCTCGTGGAGGATCTCGTCCATCTCGAACGCGGCCAGGATCGTCTCGATCAGCACGGTGGCCCGCACCGAGCCGCGCGGGATGCCGAGCTCCCCCTGGGCGAGCACGAAGGCGTCGTTCCAGAGGCGGGCCTCGAGGTGCGACTCGAGCTTGGGCAGATAGAAGTACGGGCCCGTCCCCCGCGCGAGTTGCTCGCGGGCGTTGTGGTAGAAGCAGAGCCCGAAGTCGAACAGGCTCGCCGAGACCGGCTCGCCGTCTACGAGGACGTGCCGCTCGTCGAGGTGCCAGCCGCGCGGGCGCACCATCAGGGTCGCCGTCTCCTCCTTCAGCCGATAGCTCTTCTCCGGGGTCTCGAGCGCGATCGTCCGCCTGACCGCGTCGCGGACGTTGCGCTGGCCCTCGACGCAGTTCGACCAGGTCGGGGCGCTCGCGTCCTCGAAGTCGGCCATGAAGACCCGTGCGCCCGAGTTGAGCGCGTTGATCATCATCTTGCGCTCGACCGGCCCCGTGATCTCGCAGCGGCGATCGCGCAGGTCCGGCAGCGCGGGCGCGACGCGCCAGTCGCCATCCCGAACGGCCCGGGTCTCCTCGAGGAAGCCGGGCCTGCGGAGGTGCCGCTCGGAGCGTGCCTCGAGCAGCTCCGTCCGCCGCGGGCCGAGCTCCCGCTGGAGCCTCGCCACGAACGCGAGCGCTCCCGGCGACAGGATCTCCTCGTCCGCGGGGGCAAGCACCTCGATGCCCGCCGGCACCGTCGTCACGCTCATGTCACAACCTTTCGTTCGGCCCCGAGTTCCGGATGCAATCGGGATCGGTTCGGATCCGTATTCTAGGCATAGTCGGGCGGCCAGCGCATCTATTACCAATGCTCGGATCCAAGAACTCCTGCTTCCGGATCCGAGGAGCCGTCAGAACCGCGCTCGCCACTCCTCGGGCCACGCGGTCTCGCCCAGGTGCCAGGCGCTCGTGCGATAGGCGGTCGCGAGCAGGATGCAGCGGATCCCACCATCCTCGCCCGCCACCTCGACCCGGTAGGAGGCGACCCGCCGCGAGCGCGTCAGCTCGCCCGCGGTCGCGACCAGCGCCTCGCCGGGCCGCGCTGCCGCCGCGTAGTGGACGGTCACGTCGAGGGCCACGCACTTGCGCCCGTAGCCGTTGCAGGCGACCTCGAAGGCGAAGTCGGCGAGCGCGAACAGAGCGCCACCGTGGACGGCGCCGTGCACGTTGGCCGCATCGGCGCCCGGCGCGAACGTCGCCCGCGCGCTGCCGGGCTCCCAGTCGAGGAGCTCGACGCCGACCAGGGCCGCGAAGGCGTTCTCGCGCAGCGCGGCGTCGAGCCGCTCGCGCAGCCCGGCGGGCAGCTCGACGCTCATTCGCCGAGCTCCAGGCGGACCTCGCCGAGGTCGCTCGCAACGACGACCTGGTCGCCCGGGGCGACCCAGCGGGTCTCGACCAGACTGCCGAGCAGAACGAGCTCTCCTGCTGCGAGCGGCTGACCGCGCGAGGCCGCGAACCCGGCCAGCCAGGCGAGCGCCTCGAGCGGGTGGCCGAGGATCGCGGCGCCCGTGCCCGCGCCAGCGGGCACGCCGCTGACGAAAAGCTCCGCCCGGACGGTGGCGAGATCCCCGGCCGCCGCTGTCGCGACGGGCGAACCGAGCACGCAGCCGGCGGCGAAGAAGTTGTCGGCGACGAGCGCTGGCAGGTCGAGCGCGCGGAAGTCGACGTAGCGGTCCTCGACGAGCTCGATCGCGGAGCAGACCTCGTCCACCGCGCCCGCCACGGCGTCCCGTCCGGGGAAGCCGGGGAGGTCGCGGGCGAGGCGCACCGCGAGCTCGCACTCGACCCCGAGACGCCGCCCGCCGCAGGAGATGGTGGCGGGGGAGACGTGGATCGTGCGGGCGAGCAGGCCGCCGGCGCAGGGGTGGTCGATGCCGAGGTAAGCCTGCATCACCGGGGTCGTGCAGCCGATCTTGTGGCCGACCCGCCGTCCGAGATCGCCCTCGAGCGCGGCGAGCAGCCCGTCCTGGACCAGGTAGCCCTCCGCTTCGGTCAGCGGTGCCGCGCCCGGGACGAACCCGTCGAACGGCTCCCGTCGGCGCCTGGCCTCGAGCAGCGTGAGCGCCGCGCCCGCGAGGCGCGCGGTCGGCGGCTGCCGGGCGTCGTCGGCGCTCACGGCGCGCAGTCTAGTCCCGGCCGCGTGCTCCCTCGTGCGAGGGACTCGCCCCCGGCCGCGCCCGGGCCGACAACACGTGCGCGACCCCCGACCCACCGAAAGGCGGCTTCGATGCGACGTCTACCTCGCCCCACGCGCCTCCGCAGGCCCTCGCCGGCAATGGCGATCGCGCTGATCGCGCTCTTCATGTCGCTGGGCGGCACCGCGACCGCGGGGGGGCTCCTGCTCACCGGCGCGGACATCAAGGACAACTCTCTCACCGGCGCCGACGTGAAGAACAGGTCGCTGACCGCGGCCGACTTTCGCGGCACGATCCCGGTCTCGATCGAGACCGAGTACGTGGTCAGCGGCGAGCTCACGAACCCGGCCGAGGATCAGACGTTCGGCTGGGTCGACTGCCCCTCCGGCACGCAGGTCGTCGGCGGCGGCGTGCTCACGAGCGGCAGCTGGGGCCTCCAGCGCGTCAACTCCACGTACCCCGTGGAGGGTGGCGGCAGCGAGGATCAGGGCTCCGGCGGCTGGGGCGCCTACGTCGACAACAACGACACGGCGCCGCACCGCTTCTGGGTCTACGCGATCTGCATGGCAAGCGAGTAGACGCCCGGGCGTCAGGCTGCAGGGGCGACGAGCCTGCGGCCGGCTTCGAGCGCCCGCAGGTTGAGCTCCCGCTGGCGCGGCACGCGGGCCGCGACCGCTCGCTCCATCGTCTCCGCGTCGACGATCCCGGTCAGCTCAGCGACCGCGCCGAGCGCGACCACGTTCGCCGCCATCAGGCTGCCCGCCCGCTCGGCGGTCTCGCCGATCGGCAGCGAGCACAGCTGCCACTCGCCGGCCGGCGGCTCCGGCACCGGCCTCGCGTCGATCACGAGCACGCCCGTCGGCCGCAGGTCGCGCGCGTACTTCTCGCACGCCTCCTGCGTCAGCGCGAGCAGGACGTCGAGCCGTTGCGCCTGCGGGAAGCCGATCTCGCCGTCCGCGATCACGACGTCCGCCCGTGCCGAGCCGCCGCGCGACTCGGGCCCGTAGGCCTGCGACTGGGTCGCGTTCTTGCCGGCGAGGATCGCCGCCTCGGCCAGGATCACGCCGGCGAGCACGATCCCCTGCCCGCCCGCGCCCGCGAGGCGCACCTCGAGGCGCCCGCCGCCCGTCTCAGCGCCCATTCGCCGGGCGGGTCGCGGCCGTGTACTCCGGCCGCTCGGAGCGGTGGAGGATCCCGGTCGGCACGGCGAGCGGCCGGTCGGGGTGGGCGATGTGCGGCACGAAGCGCTTGCCGGCGAGCAGGCCGTCGATCGCGGCGTCGGTGCGTTTCATCCCGGCGAGCATCTCGGGGCCCTCGCCGAGGTTGTTGTAGCGCCCGTAGTAGACGGGGCAGTCGCTGACGACGTCGATGAACGAGCAGCCTTTGTGGGCGATCGCCTCGGCGATGATGTCGACGAGCTTCGGCGCCTCGTAGGCGACCCCTCGGGCGACGAACGTGGCGCCCGCCGCGGCCATCAGCTTGCAGGCGTCGAAGGCGGGCTCGACGTTGCCGAACGGGGCCGTGCTCGCGACCGCGCCCTCCGGCGTCGTCGGCGCGAGCTGGCCGCCCGTCATCCCGTAGATCGAGTTGTTGAAGAGCAGGAACGTCAGGTCGATGTTGCGCCGCGCCGCGTGGATCAAGTGGTTGCCCCCGATCGCGAGCCCGTCCCCGTCGCCGGTGAGCACGACGACGTTCAGGTCGGGCCGGGCCAGCTTGACTCCGGTCGCGAAGGCCGGGGCGCGCCCGTGCGTGGAGTGCAGGGTGCAGAAGTCGATGTAGCCGACGAGGCGGCTCGAGCAGCCGATCCCGGCCACGACCGCGACCTCGTCCTTCGAGAGCCCGAGCCGGCCGACCGCCTCGAGGAACGCCCGCAAGACGATCCCGTGCGCGCAGCCGGGGCAGAGCACGTGCGGCATCGTCTCGTCGCGCAGGTAGTCGCGAACGTCGATCACGCGGCCCTCCCGCCGACCGGGGCGGCCGCGAGCAGGCGCTCGAGCAGCTCGCCGGGCAGGATCGGCTCGCCGTCTGCCCGCAGCACGGTGTCGATGCGCGCGGCGCCCGCGGCGGCGCGCTCGACCTCGCGGACGAGCTGGCCGCGGTTCATCTCCGCGACGACGATCGTGCCGACGGCCTGCGCCACCTCCGCGACGGCGGCGTCCGGAAACGGCCACATCGTGACAGGCCTGAGCATTCCGACGCGGACGCCGCGAGCCCTGGCCTCGCGGATCGCGTCGCGCGCTGCGGCGGCGACGATCCCGTAGGCGAACACGCATACCTCCGCGTCGTCGAGGAGGTAGCGCTCGACCTCGTCGACCTCGTCGAGGTGCTTCTCGATCTTCGTGTGCAGGCGCTCGATCAGGGCGCCGGCCTTGCGCGTGTCGTTCGTCGGGTAGCCGGTCTCGTCGTGAGCGAGCCCCGTGACGTGGAAGCGGTAGCCGTCGCCGAAGGCCGCCAGCGGAGGCACGCCGCCCGGGACGTTCGCGTAGGGGCGGTACTCGCCGGGCGGGCAGCTCGGGCGGACGCGCTCGACGAGCTCGACCGAGTCGGGCAGCTCGACGCGCTCGCGCACGTGCCCCATCACCTCGTCGTACGTGAGGATCACCGGTGTGCGGAAGCGTTCGGCGAGGTTGAACGCCCGCACCGTCAGATCGTGGATCTCGCGCACGGACGCGGGCGCGAGCACGATGATCGGGTGGTCGCCGTGGGTGCCCCACCGTGCCTGCATCACGTCGCCCTGCGCCGGGGAGGTGGGTAGGCCGGTGCTCGGGCCGCCGCGCATCACGTTGACGACGACCACGGGCAGCTCGGCCATCGCGGCGAAGCCGATGTGCTCCTGCATGAGGGAGAAGCCGGGGCCGCTCGTCGCCGTCATCGCCTTCGCCCCGGCCGCGGACGCGCCGATGCACGCGCCGAGCGAGGCGATCTCGTCCTCCATCTGGACGTAGACGCCGCCGAGCGCGGGCATCCGGCGCGCCATCATCTCGGCGATCTCCGACGACGGCGTGATCGGGTAGCCGGCGAAGAAGCGGCAGCCGGCTGCGATCGCGCCGAGCGCGCAGGCCGCGTTGCCCTGGACGAGCTGCGGCTCAGCCACCGGCCAGCACCGCCTCGCGGGGAATGATCGCGATCGCGAAGTCGGGGCAGAGGAACTCGCAGAGGCGACAACCGGTGCACAGCTCGGGCGCGACGGCGATCACCTTCTCCCGCTCGTCGAGTGCGAGGCAGTGCTCCGGGCAGAAGCGCACGCAGATGTCGCAGCCCTTGCACCAGTCCTGGTTCAGCTCGATCACGGGCGGCGTTCTCGGCTCGAGCGGGGGCGGCGGGCTCCCGGCCGGCCGGCGGTGGTCGAACGTCAGCTCCCTGCCGGCGCGGAACCCGGACAGGTTGACGTCGAGGGCCTTCTTCGGCACGTTCGTCCGGATCGCCCGCTCCCACGACTCGACGCCGACGGAGTCCTCGAGCAGCAGGGAGAGCACCCCGAACAGGACCGCGGGGGCGGCCTTGGGGTTGCCGAGCTCGCCGGCCACCCGGCGGGCCTCGACGAGCCGCAGGTTGCCGACGAAGTCGCGCAGCGCCGCCGGGTGCTCGGCCGGGTAGCGGGAGTTCCAGGCGCGCCGGTCCGAGCAGGCGAGCGGCGGCACAATCGAGTCGACGCTCGACACGAGCGTGCCGTCCTGCTTCAGGTAGACGAGCCAGCGCAGCGCCTCGGCCCACTCGAACGCGAGCAGGACGTCGGCGGTTCCGAGCGGGATCAGCGGGCTCGCGACCCGCTCGCCGAAGCGCAGGTGGCTCGAGACCATGCCGCCGCGCTGTGCCATCCCGTGCACCTCGCTCGTCTTGACGTCGAAGCCCGCGTCGAGCAGCGCCGCGGCGACGACGCTCGAGCCGAGCACGACGCCCTGGCCGCCGACGCCGACGAGGAGCACCCCGCGCGTCTCGCTAGCCACCGGCGGCCCCCCACGCCGAGACCGGGACGATCGCCCCGCTGGGGCACATCTGGGCGCATACGGTGCAGCCCGTGCACGTGCCCTCGTCGATCTGCACTTTGCGCCGCCCGTCGTGGAACTCGTCCGTCCACGTCAGCGAGGGACAGCCGATGTTCATGCAGAGCTGGCAGGCGATGCACGCTTCGAGGTCGACCTCGAACGGGTAGTCGCGCACCTTCACGGGCGCCTCGACGCAGGGGCGGTTCGTGATCACGACCGCCGGCCCCGGGTACTTGATCGCCCGCTCGAGCGTCACGTGGGTCGCGGCGACGTCGTAGGGGTCGACGACCTCGACGTGCTCGACCCCGAGCGAGCGGCAGAGCGCCTCGAGATCGACGGCGCCGGCCTGGGCGCCGCTGATCGTCGAGCCCGTTCCGGGGTGGGCCTGGCCGCCGGTCATCGCGGTCGTGCCGTTGTTGAGGATCACGACGGTGACGTCCGTGCCCGAGGTGACCGCTTCGATGAGCGCGGGGATGCCGCTGTGCAGGAACGTCGAGTCGCCGATCGAGGCGACGACCGGGCCGTCGGCGCCGCCCGAGCGGGCGAGCCCGACGGCCATGCCGACGCTCGAGCCCATCGCGACGCACGTGTCCATCGCCGACAACGGCTCGAGCGCGGCGAGCGTGTAGCAGCCGATGTCGCCGGCCACGACCGCTCCGAGCTGGCGCAGCGCCATGAACGGCGTCGCGTGCGAGCACCCCGGGCAGAGGACGGGCGGCCTCGGGCTCGGCTGAACCGGCAGCTGCGCTCGCGGCGCCACCGGCCCGGCTTCGGGTGCGAGGACGCCGGCGGCGACGAGGCCGGAGCGCACGAGTTCCGGGGAGAGCTCGCCGAGACGGGGGAAGAACTCCTTGCCGGAGACCGCGATCCCGGCTGCGAGCAGGATCTCCTCGAGGAACGGCTCGAGCTCCTCGACCACGAGCACGCGTTCGACGCTCGCGGCGAAGCGCCGAATGGTCCCGAGCGGCAGCGGGTAGGTCAGGCCGAGCTTGAGCACGCTCGCGGCCGGCAGCGCCTCGCGCACGTACTGGTAGGAGACACCGGCGGTGATGATGCCGACCGTGGCGTCGCCCTCCTCCCAGACCGTCAGCGGGCTCTCCTCGGCGAAGGCGGCCAGCCGCTCGAGGCGCTCGAGCACGACGGGGTGGCGCAGGCGCGCGTTGCCGGGAAGCATCACGTACTTGCGCGGGTCGCGCGTGAACGGCCGGGCGGGCGGGCCGGCCGGGGGTTCGAGGTCGACGACGCCGCGGCAGTGCGAGATCCGCGTCGTCGTGCGCAGCAGCACGGGGGTGTCGAACTCCTCCGAGAGCCAGAAGGCGAGCCTCGTGTGCTCCTTCGCCTCCCGGCTGTCCGCGGGCTCGAGCACGGGGACGGCCGCGAAGCGCGCGTAGAGGCGGTTGTCCTGCTCGTTCTGGGAGGAGTGCATGCCGGGATCGTCGGCGGACACGACCACGAGTCCGCCGTTGACGCCGGTGTAGGCGGCGGTCAGGAACGTGTCGGCGGCGACGTTGAGGCCCACGTGCTTCATGGTCACGAGCGCCCGCACGCCGCCGATCGAGGCGCCGAGCGCGATGTCGAGGGCGACCTTCTCGTTCGGCGACCAGGAGACGTCGATGCCGTCGTACCGGGCGAGCGCCTCGAGGATCTCGGTGCTGGGCGTGCCCGGGTAGCCGACGCCGACCCGCACGCCGGCCTCGACTGCGCCGCGGGCGATCGCCTCGTTTCCCGAGAGGAGGGCGCGTGTCGGCTGCTCCACGAGGCTCATTTTGACCGAACGGTCAGTTTGACCGCTTGGTCAAATATACCTCACTTCTCGATGGGTGTCATCGGCGCGCGCGGACGGTGAGCGGCGGGCTCGCGGCGCTCCGCGAGACGGCCCGGTAGACCGTCCGCTGGCGCTGGGCAACGCGGAGCGACCAGCGCCCATCGGCGCCGACCCGCGCTGTTCCGGCGGCGTGGTACGCGGTCTCACCGGGGCGGCGCGCGTAGACGGTCACGAGCTCGCGCGTCCGCAGGCTCCTGGCGCGGCCTGTGAGGAGCACGACCACGCCGCCGCGGGTGGCTGGCGTCCTGGCGGCGATCGTGACCGCGGCCGGCGGCAGTGTCAGGGTGGCGACGCGGGAGCCCCAGACGTGCGGCGTCCGCCCGGGCAGCTCGTCGCGCAGGCAGACCGCGGTCCGGCGCACGTCGCGCAGGTGCCCGCGCAGGACGGCGTCGAGACCCCGGCTCGAGCCGGCGACGGCGAGGCCGGCGGCGAGTTCCTGGCGGCGGAACTGGTCGGCGACGATGTCGCCCGCGGTCTCCCGGTCGAGGCCGCGCGCGGTGAGCTCCCGCTCGTAGGCCGCCGTGTCCCCGCCGAAGCCCGAGTCGGCGAGCCAGCGCTCGGCCCGCTCGACGTCTGCCGGAGTGACGGGGCCGCTGGCGCGGGCGAGCACGAGCCGGGTCATGAGCGCGGTCAGGGCGACGCGCCGGTCGCCCGTCGCGGCCGCGAGCGCGTCGACCTCGGCCAGCGAGATCGGCCCGGCCCCTGTCGTGCAGTGGACGCCGTCGGGGAGCGCGATCTGCCCCGCGGTCAGCGATGCCGAGAAGGCGGGGCCGGCAGCGGCGGGCCCGTCGCAGAGCGACGGGTCGCGCGTCCAGAGGTAGACGCAGGCGGCGGTGGGCTTGTCCGGGTCGGCGCCGTTCTCGGAGAACGTCCCCCAACCCCAGGACCAGACGCTTGCGAGGCCGAGCTCGGATGCGACCTGGCGGGCCGACAGGGTCTCCTGCTTGACGATCTCGAGCCAGGCCTCGCGCGGCTCGAGGCCCTCGCGTCCGCCCTTGCCCGGGCCGGATTGGAAGCCGAGGAGGAGCCCGAGCCGCTCGGCCGGGATCCCGAGCGCCAGGAACGGCGCGACGGCGGCTCGCATCGCGACCCGCCGCGCGCGCGGGCCGAGCACGGGGCCCTTGCGGTGGGCGTGGGGTGCGTTGAAGTGCATCTGGCGGACGATCGAGGCGTGGAGCGCGGCCTCCCGCCACCAGACCGTGGCGTCGCCGGCGACGAACGGCGCCCCGCTCCCGGCCGGCTTGCCCGGCACGAGCAGGACAGGCTGCGCTCCGCGCTCCGCGAGCGTCCTCACGACCGCGAGCACGTTCGCCCGGTAGCGGTAGATCTCGGGCGGCCAGGGCGTGGCGCGGGAGGCGCCCGCCAGCTCGTTCAGCGCGATCACCGGCGTCGCGCAGCCGGTCGCTGCGACAGCGAGATCGAAGAGCGCGTTCGCCCGCTCGACGACGTGGTCGGGCTCGGCGGGGGCCGCCGGCCCGCCGGCGATGCCTTTCAGGGACATGTGCCAGTAGACGGTGTGGGCGCCGAGGCTACGCAGCTCAGCCGAGCGCTGGAGCCCGCTCGTCGCGACGACGATGCCCCGCTTGCCGAACAGCGCCTGGCGGAACGGCACCGACCCGTCGGCGAACTCGATCCAGAGCGGCTGCTCCGAGGGAAGCCCGCATGGCCACTCCTGGGCGCGCGCCTGGCCGGCGGCCGTGGCCGCGGCCACGCAGGCGAGCAGGAGAGTTGCCAGTCTCTTCATCGCTCCGGGCGCGGTTGCGCCGCGTCGGGGAGGATACCCGGCAGGTCAGGCAGCGCCCCGGGGGGGCCCGCTAGCGGCCGCGCGCGCGCAGGCGCGCGTGGGAGCCTTCGGAGAGGATCGCGAGGAAGACCGCGACGACCCCGACGAGCACCGCAAGGATGGAGAACCACGTCATGGGCCTCCGGTATCGGCACGTGCCGTGCGTTGCTTTAGGGCCCGGGCTGCGGTTCAGCGTCCGAGCGAGTGGTATTCCTCGTTCGGCACCCAGCCAAACGCGTTCGCGAGGCGGTTCGTGAAGTTGAACATGGCCGCGACCTCGCCGATGTCCATGATCTCCTCGTCCGTCCAGCCTGCCCGGCGCAGGAGGTCGAGGTCGGACTCGGCGCAATCGGCGCTGCGGGTGGTGACCTTGGCCGCGAAGTCGAGCATGGCCCGCTCCTTCGCCGTCAACCGGGTCGCGTGGCGGTAGTTGGCGGCGAGCTGGTCGGCGAGCACCGGGTCATCCGTGAGCTGCCGCAACGCGGCAGCGTGGGAGGTCAGTCAGTAGTAGCAGCGGTTCCCGGCGGAGACGACGACGGCGATCATCTCCCGCTGGGCCGGGGTCAGCCCCGACTCGCCGCGCAGCAGCTCGTCGTAGTAGGCGCGCCAGCGCACCATGTGCGCCGGGCGGAAGGCGAACACCCGGAACACGTTCGGCACGAACCCGAGTCGCTCGCGGGCCTTCGCGAACAGCTCGCGCAGCTCGGCGGGCAGCTCCCGCTCGTCCGGGACGGGCAGCCAGGAGATCCGGTCGCGCTTGCCGCGTGCCATGCTCGCCGGCAGGCTACAATGCTCCGGCCCAGGGGGGCGTAGTTCAGCTGGTTAGAACGCCGGCCTGTCACGCCGGAGGTCGCGGGTTCGAGTCCCGTCGCTCCCGCTCTCGAAGTCCCCGGAAACGGGGACTTTTCCTTTTGGCGCGATCTTTGGCGCGTTTGCGCAATGGGGTGTGGATGGGGCGGTGAGCGCGTCGAGGACGTCGAGGAGGACGAAGACGAAGGAGTTCACGCTGGCCAGTGTGCACGCGTCGCGGGCAATGTCGTGTGCACACCGTTGGTCGGCTCTCGGACGAGGTAACACCCGCGCGGCAGGTTTGAAGCCCCAGTATCGGTGAGCTCTGACAAGGCACCCCTGTCCGCATAAATAAAGTTATACTTTGCTTATGCATGACATAAGACCCGACCTTCGCGGCCTCGAAACTCAAGCTTACGAGCAGCACGGCTACTTCACCGTCGACCAGGCGCGAGCACACGGCGTCAGCAGCCAGCTGATCAACCACCATACGCGCAACGAACGTTTCGAGTCCGTGCGGCGCGGTCTATACCGACTCCGCGGCTTCCCGACCACCGAGCACGACGAAATGCGGGAGAAGTGGATGGCCGTCGGGATGGACAAGGCCGTCCTCTCGCACGAGAGCGCGCTCGCGCTGCTCGACCTAAGCGACAACATTCCCGACGAAGTCCACCTGCTCGTCCCGCGCAGGTATCGAGGTCTCAGGCGCCCTCCAGGCGTGGCCCTCCACACGCGACCCGACAACGAGAGGGTCAGCACGGTCTGGCGCGACGGGCTTCCGCTGACGGCGCCGGCGCGCACGCTCGTGGACGCTGTCGGCGAGCTCCAACCCGAACAGGCAGCGATGGCGGTCGAGCAAGCACTGAGCCGCGGCCTCGTCACAACTCGGCAGCTCATGCAGGAGGCAGCGCGGCGACGAAAGACGCGCGCCATCGAGACACTGCTCGGGAACAACGCAGCCCGATGAGATACGCGACCGCCGCTGCGTTCCGCCAGGCTCTCGAGGACAGGCTCAAGGCGGAGGCAAGCAAGAGCGGGATCGGCATCGCGCGTCTGCGGAAGCGAGCTGCATTCGAGCTCTTCCTGCGCCGACTGGTCGCCGTGGCACCCGACGGTTGGGTCCTGAAGGGCGCCCTCGCGCTCGACTTCCGCTTCAACGCGATGGCGCGCCCGACGAGAGACATGGATCTCGGCCGCGATGACAGCGAGGATGCGGCGGTGGAGGACTTCGCCGCTACGCAGGAACTCGCGCTCGACGACTTCTTTGCCTTCGCTGTCGTCCGAACGGACGCCCTCGACGACACCGACGACTTCCGAGCGATTCGGTTCCACGTCACCGCTGAGCTCGCCGGCCGCGTGTTCGATCAGTTCGTCGTCGACGTCGGGTTCGCTGATTCCGTGTCATCGACGCCGGACGAGATCGAGACCTCCGACCTGCTCTCGTTCGCCGGGATCGAACGCATCCGCGTACCGGCTCTTCCGCTTCCTCAGCACATTGCGGAGAAGGTCCATGCCTACACGCGGAAGTACGGTGCCTCCGGGCGCGAGAGCACCCGGCCGAAGGACCTCGTCGACATCCTCCTGATTGCCGGGGCGGAACCGCTCGACGCCGCTTCCCTGCGGAAGGCCCTGGAGGTCACGTTCGGGCAACGCGAGCAGCAGCCGCTGCCGTCGAGCCTGCCGCCGCCGCCCGCGAGCTGGGAAGAGCCCTACCGACGCCTGGCCTCGGAGGTGGAAGTCGAGCCGGACCTCGACGAGGCGTTCGCGCTCGCCACCGAGTTTCTCGACCCGATCCTCGCCGGCCGCGTCGACGGCGAATGGAACCCCCAACGGCGGACGTGGACGTGAGCGGTCTCAAGCTCGGCGTCGGGTACCGCGATGTGGCGGACGACCGGTCGTATGTCGCCCTCTTCAAGATGGGCGAGGGTAGCGGCAAGCGGCCAATCGTCTACTTCACGGACGCTGACGACTTCCCCTCGGTGCGCGAGCGGCTCTCGCCGATTCGCGGAAAGGACGGTGGGCGTCGGTTCTTTGCGCCCGGCGAGCAGCTCCCGCCGGAGTACGACGGGATGCAGATCAGCACGTTCCGCGACCGCATCAGGGGCCGCTGGAACGTTCAGGCCGTGGCCGCCAAGGAGGGCGACATCGAGACGATGCTCAACCACACGGCGGCGCAGATTCACCTCAGGAACCTCTGAGGTACGAGCAGCCCGAAAGGGAGCGGGGCGGATACGAGTCCGCCCCGTTCTCGTTCCCTGTGCGGCGGCGTAGGGTTGCCACGAGTGGCGACGACGCGAAAGGGGTTGGATGGGTCGGGAACTTCCGGAAACCCCGTGGACGACCGAGGAAGCGTCAGCCGCCGAACTCCGTAGAGTCCCTGCTAATCGGGCTCTTCCGGGTCGCCGGTTGGAGGATCGGGTTCGCCCTTGCGCGGCCTGTCACGCCGGAGGTCGCGGGTTCGGGTCCCGTCGCTCCCGTCTCTACCCGGAAGCGGGGTCAGGTCCCCCGCAAGGCGTGTGCGCCGCATCTGGTCTTGTTGCTCGGGCGTCGCGCGCTGGTCGGCCGATCCATGCGGATACGGCTGCAACTTGACCCGACCCCACCTGCTACGTCATGCCACCGCCGCCGCTGTGCACGTTGACCTGGATCTGGACGCTGTCGTCACCCTGGCCCGATGCCGCCGTGACGGTAATCGTCCCGGCCTGAACCGCCCGGATCTCGACGAAGACGTCGAAGAAGCTTCCCGGCGTGAGGGTGCCGCTGGCGGGGCTGAGGGTGCAGGTGATCCCGGCCGGACACTGGCAGCTGAGGCTCACCTGCGTCGCGCTGCCGAGGGTGCCTCCGAGCGCCTGGACGCGGCAGGTCGCCTGCACGGTCTGGCCGGACTGAGCCGAGAGGATGAGCGGATCGCAGGTCAGGTCGGGGAAGGGCGGGATGTCCGGCGGCGGGCCACCGTCGCCGCCCTTCGTCTTCGTCGCGGGCACGCACAGCTCCTCGGGTGCAAGGACGCGCAGGATCTCGATCCCGAACTGGTTGCGCACCCGCACGGTGAGCGGCGAGAACGGGGCCTGCCCCTTGGTCGCGACGATCTGGTAGCAGGCAAGGTGGGTGAGCGGATGCTGGATCCTCGTCTGGTTCTTCTGCACGGGCGTGCACAGCCGCCGCAGCTTCGCGACGGTGACGCGCTCGCGGTCGAACTGGTCGCGCAGGGTGACCACGGTCGCCGCAGCGGGTCCGGTCGCCCGGTAGCACTTGTAGTGGTCGCCGAGGGCGAGCAGGCTGGCCGCGCCGCTGCCGAGCGACGGCTGGCCGCGCTTGCCGACGATCTGCTTCGTCGAGGGAAGGCAGAGCCGTTCGGCCTTGCCGATCTCGATCTCGCGCCGCCCGAACTGGTCGCGGATCACGTAGGCGCCGCCGCCGCTGTGGTCCTGCGCGATCGTCGTGATCGTGTAGCACTTCAGGTGCGCGCGCTTGTTCTGGATCGGCTCATCATTCTTGCGCACCGGGTTGCAGAGGCTGACCGGCTTGACGACGCGCACCTGCTCGTACCCGAACTGGTCGCGTAGCTCGACGGTGCGCGCGCGAAAGCGGGTCTGGGCCCGGACCGAGTAGCACTTGTAGTGGTTCTGGAGCGGCTGGGCCGGGTAGATCCCGTGCGTCAGGGCGAGCGACTGCTCGATCGTGAGCTGCTTCTCGCCGTCCTCGGTCACGGAGGGGCAGAAGTCGTCGTTGAGTCCCTCGACGTGGAGGATCGAGCCGGGGCAGTCGCCGGCGTACCAGGGCACGTTCTGCGCCTGCAGGGTCAAGAGCCCGATCGCCTGCTGCGAGAGGGGCAGGGCGCCGAGGTCGAGCGTCTGGGTCGCCCCGTCAGCCTGCCGGGTGAAGAGGAGCTTCGGGATCACGGGGAGCGTCGAATCGAACGTACCGCCCTGCTCGCTCGTCCTCCTGATCGTCATCTGCCCCTGCTCGCTGCGGATGTCCGAGTGGGTGGCGGACACGTCCCAGAGCTCTGTCGTGTCCCCGACGTGGATCTGGATCGGGTCGACGCTGACGAGCGAGAGCGCGACGAGCTCGATCGGTACCGTGTCCGTGCTGCCCGGCTCGGCGACGTCGGCCGGCTCCAGGCGTTGTACGACCGTGTCGGCGTCGCCGAGCTCGTGGCCCATGAAGCTCCCGAGCGGCTGCCCCTGGAAGCGGATACTGCCCGCGAAGGGCTGCGAGCCGGGGCCGAAGAAGTCGGCCGGGATCGTCAGCTCGCCCCCGATCGTGAAGGTCGTCTCGTCGGGGGAGGTGACGAACAGGTCGTGGCCCGCCGGGGCGGCAGCGGCGGGGGCCGCCGTGAGGAGCGTCAGAGCCGCGATAGCCGTCGCGAGCTTCACGCCGTGCACCCTGCCCCGCCTTCCGAGGAGGGCGCGACTCTACCAGGTCGTGACGTTTGCCGCTACCGAGGAGCAGGGGCAGGTCTCCAACGTTGCATGTGCGCCGCCTCCGCAGCCATGTTCTTGCGTGGGCAACGCGCGGTGGTGGGCTGGGCCGTGCGGCCTCGGCTGCAGCGATCAGGACCTGACCCACCCGCGCGCAACTACCATTCCCGGCCGTGCGCATCCTCGTCACCGGCGGCGCCGGCATGCTCGGGCGCAAGCTGGCCGAGCGCCTGGCGCGCGACGGCGAGCTTGCGGGCGAGCGGATCTCGCGCCTCGTGCTCGCCGACCTGGCGGAGCCTGCCGCGCCGGTCGGGGCCGGGCTCGACGTCGTCGCGGTGGCGGCCGACCTGGCCGAGCCGGGCGCCGCGGCGGAGCTCGTGGCCGATCGGCCCGACGTGGTCTTCCACCTCGCGGCAGTCGTCTCCGGCGAGGCCGAGACCGATTTCGAGAAGGGCTACCGCGTCAACCTCGACGGGACGCGGCTCCTGCTCGACGCGATCCGGGCGGCGGGCTACCGCCCGCGGGTCGTCTTCGCCTCGTCGATTGCCGTCTTCGGGGCGCCGTTCCCGGAGGTGATCGGCGACGAGGTCTGGCCGACCCCGCTGACGAGCTACGGAACGCAGAAGGCGATCGGCGAGTTGCTCGTCGCCGACTACTCGCGCCGCGGGTTCCTGGACGGGATCGCGATCCGGCTCCCCACGATCTGCGTGCGGCCGGGCGGGCCGAACCGGGCGGCGTCGGGGTTCTTCTCCTCGATCATCCGCGAGCCGCTGAACGGGCAGGAAGCGGTGCTGCCAGTCTCCGACGACGTTCGCCACTGCCACGCCTCGCCCCGGGCTGCCGTCGGCTTCTTCCTGCGCGCGGCGACCCTCGGGGAGCCGGCGCTCGCCGAGCGCCGCTGCCTGACGATGCCCGGCGTCTCCGCCACCGTGGGCGAGCAGATCGAGGCGCTGCGCCGCGTCGCGGGAGCCGAGGCCGTCGCGCTGATCCGGCGTGAGCCCGACGAGCTGATCATGCGGATCGTCGCGGGCTGGCCCCGGCGCGTCGACGCGCGACGCGCGCGCGAGCTCGGGTTCGAGGCCGAGGCCACCTTCGAGGAGATCGTCCGCGTCCACGTCGAGGACGAACTCGGCGGGCGGATCCCGGGGCGAGGTTCGTGAGCGGCATCGCGCTGGTCACCGGCGCGGGCAGCGGCATCGGCCGCGCCGTCTCGCTCGCGCTCGCCGAGGCGGGCTTCACCGTCGCGCTCGCCGGACGGCGCAGCCAGCCGCTCGAGGAGGCGGCCGCGGCCGCGGGCGGCGGCAGCGTCGCGCTCACCTGCGACGTCCGCGACGCCGCTTCCGTCGCGGCGCTGTTCGCCGAGGTCGACGCGCGGTTCGGGCGCCTCGACGTGCTCTTCAACAACGCGGGCGTGGGCGCGCCGGCGGTGCCGCTCGAGGATCTCACCCTGGAGCAGTGGACGTCGGTCGTCGAGACGAACCTCACCGGGGCGTTCCTCTGCACGCAGGAGGCCTTCCGCCTGATGAAGCGCCAGACGCCGCGGGGCGGGCGGATCATCAACAACGGCTCGCTCTCCGCCAGCGTGCCCAGGCCGCTGTCGGCGCCCTACACGGCGACCAAGCACGCCATCACCGGCCTCACGAGGTCCACCTCCCTCGACGGGCGCCCGTTCGACATCGCCTGCGGGCAGATCGACGTCGGCAACGCCGCCACCGACCTGACCGAGGCGATGCGTACGACGGGTGTGCTCCAGGCGGACGGCCGCGTCGCGCGGGAGCCGACGATCGACGCGGCGCACGTCGCCCGCGCCGTCGTCTACATGGCGACCCTGCCGCTCGACGTCAATGTCCAGTTCCTGACGGTGATGGCGACGAAGATGCCGTTCGTCGGGCGCGGCTGAGCTTCCGCGCCTCCTCGGCTGCGAGCACGAGCGGCGGCCAGGCGGCGAGGAGCAGCCAGTGCCACCCGCCCAGCGCGCTCGTGTGGAAGACGCTGCCGAGCCCGGGCGTGTACGCGAGCAACGCGATCAGCCCGATCTCGATGGCGATTCCCGCCAACAGCAGTCGGTTCGAGAAGAGGCCGACCGAGGCGAGCGAACGACGGTTCGTCCGCCAGCCGAGGCCGGCGCCAACCTGCGCCATCACGATCCCCGCCAGCGTCATCGTGGTCGCCTGCGCGTAGAGCGTGCCACCGTCCGCCAGCGGCTCCCACGGGCGCCAGCCGGCGAGCCCGTAGGCGAAGAGGAAGCTCGCCATCGCCGCGAGGCCCTCGAGCGGCCCGATCCAGCCGAAGACGCGAGCGAGCACGTCCCGGTTGAGGAGCCTCTCCGTCCTGGGACGGGGCGGCCGCTGCATCGTGCCCGGCTCCGCCCGCTCCGTACCGAGCGCGATCGCGGGCAGCATGTCGGTGCCGAGGTCGATCGCGAGCACCTGCATGACCACGAGTGGCAGCGGCACCGCTCCGCCCGTGACTCCCCAGACGAGGAACGGGATCAGCTCCCCCACGTTGGAGCAGAAGTGGTAGCCGGCGAAGCGGCGGATGTTGTCGTACACCGCCCGTCCCTCCTCGACCGCGGCGACGACGGAGGCGAAGTTGTCGTCGACCAGGATCAGGTCAGCCGCCTCCTTCGCGACCTCGGTCCCGCTCCGCCCCATCGCGATCCCGATGTCCGCGTGCTCGAGCGCGGGCGCGTCGTTGACTCCGTCCCCGGTCATGGCCACGACCTCGCCGTTCTCGCGCAAGAACTCGCTGAGGCGAAGCTTCTGCTCGGGATCGATCCGCGCGAAGATCACGTGGCGCTCCGCGAAGCGCGAGCGGAGCGAGGCGTCGTCGAGCTCACGCAGCTCGGTGCCGGTGATCACGTGGACGTCCCCGTCGACGAGGCCGATTCGCCGCGCGATCGCCTCGGCCGTGCGGCCGCTGTCGCCCGTGACCATCACGATCCGGATCCCCGCGTCCCGGCAGCGCCGGACGGCGTCGGGGACCTCGGGTCGGGGCGGGTCGATCATGCCCACCAGCCCGAGCAGCTCGAGCTTGCGCTCGACCGTGTCGGCGTCGTCGTCGCCGAGGTCGGCGGGCAGGATGCGGCGCGCGAGGGCGAGGACGCGAAGCGCGTCCCCCTCCATCGCGGCCGCCGCGGCGCTCGCCCGGGCCAGCGTCTCCTCGTCCAGCGTGGTGCGCGGCAGCACCACCTCGGCGGCGCCCTTGACGTAGGCGACGCGCTGCGCGCCGACGAGATGCAGCGTCGTCATGCGCTTTCGCTCCGAGCTGAACGGGAGCTCGAGCACCCGCGGCGCGCGCGCAGCCTCCTGCTCGTGTCGGAGCCCTCCCTTCTCCGCCAGCACCACCAGGGCGGCCTCGGTCGGGTCGCCGAGCACCGTCCAGCCGTCCGGCGCGTGGACGAGCCGCGCGTCGCCGCAGAGGAGCCCCGCACGGAGCAGCTCGCCGAACGGAGCCGGGTCGACCACCGCGCCGCCCGAACGGAAGCGCCCGAACGGCTCGTACCCCGCGCCCTCGACCATCGCCTCCCCGGCGGGGGTCCAGACGCGCAAGACGGTCATCTCGTTCTCCGTCAGCGTGCCGGTCTTGTCGGTGCAGATGACGGTCGTCTCGCCGAGGGTCTCGACCGACGAGAGTCGGCGCACGAGTGCGTTTCGCCCGGCCATCCGCTGCGTCGCGAGCGCGAGCGAAAGCGTCACCGTCGGCAGCAGCCCTTCGGGAACGAGCGCGACCATCACGCCGATCGCGAACAGGAACCGGTCGGCGAGGTCCATCCCGACCAGGCCCGCGACCAGGAAGAAGAGCGCCCCGATCGCGACCGCGAGCACCGCCACCAGCCTGGTCACGCGGTCGAGCTCTCGCTCGAGCGGGCTGCGCTGCCGTCGTGTCCGCTGGGCCAGCTCCGCGATCCGGCCGAACCGGGTCGCCATCCCCGTCTCCGTCACGAGCGCCTCGGCTGTGCCCGCGGTGACGTAGGTACCGGCGAAGACGCGCTCGCGGGGCGCCGCCGGGTACGACTCGCCGGTCAGCGTCGACTCGTCGACGCGCAGCTCCCTGGCCGAGATCAGGTCGGCGTCCGCGGCGACCCTGTCTCCGGGGGCGAGCAGCAGCACGTCCCCCGGGACGACCGCGTCGCTGTCGATCTCGGCCGTCTCCCAGTCCCGCCGCACCCGTGCCTGAACCGGCAGCACCCGGCGCAGAGCAGCCACGGCCCGCTCGGCCCGGTGCTCCTGGACGAACGCGAAGACCGCGTTGACGACGATCACGGTGACGATCGCCGCGGCCAGCTCGGGCATGCCGCCGACCAGGGCAAGGAGCGCGCCGGCCCACAGCAGCAGCGCGAAGAGCTGGACGAAGTTCGCGAGCAGCTCGCGCGCGGGGGACGGCCCCTTCGCCTCGACGATCGCGTTCGGACCCGACGCGACCAGCCGGCTGGCGGCCTCTACGCTCGAGAGGCCGGGCGCGGTGGCTGGGTGTGGCGCCTGCGGGCGCACGTCCGCAATTCTGACCGCGGAGCGGGCGCCCCGCGATACTGTTCCGGCGTGGCCGCCGACGAGCTCCCGCGCCGCGTCGTCCTACGGGGGCAGGTTCGCGTCGGCCTTCCCGTCGAGCGAGCGCTCCACCTGTTCACGCCGGTCGGGGAGCGACTCTGGGTCGACGGGTGGGACCCGGCCTTCCCCGCCGGCGAGGAGGGTGACGGGGCCGCCGGGGGCACCGCCTTCCTCACGCACCGCGACGGCAAGGAAGCGATCTGGGTCGTCGTCGAGCGCGGCGAGCACGTCGTCCGGTACGCGCGCGTGACGCCGGGCGAGTGGGCCGGTCTCGTCGAGGTGCGCTGCGCGCCCGGCCCGGACGGCAGCACGACCGCGGAGGTGACGTACGACCTGACAGCGCTCGCGGACGCGGGGCGTGCCAGACTCGCCGAGCTCACAGCCGGCTACGACGCCTACCTCGGCCAGTGGGAGAGCCAGATCGGCGAGGCGCTCGCAGCCGGGCGCCTGGGCTGACGGTAGTCCTCCCCTCAGCCCTCCACGCCGGGCATCTGCTCGACCGGCCAGGGCTTCCCGCCGACGCCCCAGTTCCTCGGGCTATGGCCCTCGACGATCACCCACGTGTGGTCGCGCAACCCCTCGTGAGTCGCTGCGCAGATCGCGTCGGTCAGACCCGCGATCAGCTTGCGGCTCGTCTCCTCGTCGACGCGGAAGTCGAAGAGCTTGACCTCGATCAGCGGCATGGCCGGATCATCTCCCCGCTAGCCGGCCCCGCCGCCGCCGCCCGAGCTCGCGGGCGGCTCGCCGTCCTCGCCGCGAACCCGGTCGATCGCGTCGCCAGCCGCCTCGCGTCCCCGCGACGCGAGGTCGCCCGCCTCGTCCGCCACGCGGCCCGCCATCTCGGTGCCCTTGTGTGCCGCCTGCTCGGCCGCTCCGAGCCCGCCCTCGGCGACGTCGCCCGCCTTCTCCGCGACGCCGCTGGCCATCTGCTTGCCGCGCCCGAGCAACTTGTCCAGAAACCCCATGCCGGCCTCCCTTGTGATCGTGGGAACGTGAGTATCGCCGATCGAGGTGACGAAGGCCAGGGGCCGGAGGGTCAGGCCACGAGCAGCTCGCCTCCGTCGGCGACGAAGGCGTGCCCCGTGACGTAGGCGGCATCGTCCGAGAGCAGGAAGGCCGCGAGCCTCGCGATCTCGGGCGGCGTCGAGATGCGCCCGAGCGGGACGAGCCCGGGCATCGCCTCGAGGAACTTCTCGCGCCCGCCGAAGTTGGCCCAGGCGGGCTCGTTGAACGGCGTGTCCACCCAGCCCGGGCAGAGCGCGTTGACCCGGATCCGCTCGGCCGCGTAGTCGCGCGCGACCTGCTTGGCGAGTGCGAGCGCGGCCGCTTTCGTGACCGCGTACGGGAGCAGCCGCGGCTCGTGCAGGAACGCCGAGTTGGAGGCGGTGAGCAGGATCGCGCCGCCGCCGCTGGCGCGCAGGTGCGGAACAGCCGCCCCGCAGAGGACGGCGTGGGCGCGCACGTTCACGGCCCACGAGCGGTCGAGCTCCTCGACCGTGACGTCCTCGGCCGTGCCGGCGATCTGGATCCCGACGTTCGACCAGGCTGCGTCGAGGCCGCCGAGCGCTGCGGCAGCGGCGTCCACGAAGGCGCGCACCGCGCCGGCGTCCGTCGCGTCGAGCTCGAAGGCGTGCGCGTCCGCGCCCCCGGCTCGAAGCTCGGCCGCGAGCGCCTCGACGCCGGCGGCGTTGAGGTCGCCCAGCGCGAGCCGGTCGCCGCGCTCCGCGAGCGCCCTCGCCCCGGCGTTGCCGATCCCGGTCGCGCAGCCCAGCACGAGCGTCCGTCGCATCGTCTCCTCCTTCCGCGTGCGCGGTCAGGCGCCTCTGCGCCGAGAGACCTCGGCGCAGAACGCGTCGAAGATGCCCTCCCGGAAGCTGCGCGACGGCCCCGGCGCCTCGCCGCGCGTGACTCCGGCGCGAAGGTCGCGTTCGTCGACGCCGTAGTGCGCCGCCCCACCCGGGTGGTTCGCGGCCCAGACCTCGTATGTGGCGAGGTCGACTTCCGGGTGAAATTGGACGCCCCACGCCGAGCCGTAGCGGAAGGCCTGGTTGGAATAGCGCTCGCTGCGTGCGAGCCGGGTCGCGCCCGGCGGCAGGTCGAAGCCGTCCACGTGCCACTGGTACACGCTCGCGGGCGCGGTAAGGTGGGCGAACAGCGGGTCGTGCGCCGCCTCCGGCGTCGGCACAACGTCGAGCCAGCCGACCTCGTGCGCCGGGCCGGGGGTAACGTCGGCCCCGAGCGTCCTGGCGAGAACCTGGGCGCCCAGGCAGATCCCGAGCACGGGCACGTCGGCGTCGAGCGCTTCGCCGAGCAGCCGGCGCTCCTCGCGCAGGTGCGGGTGGCGATCCTCCTCCCAGGCGTGGGCGCTGCCGCCGAGCGGGACGATGCCGGAGAAGTCCCGGGCACGGAGTCCCGTCAGGCTCTCAGACCAGGCGCGGAGCCGACGCCACGGGAGCCTCGAGGCGTCGAGGCGCTCCCCGAGCAGCCCGACCCCCTGGAGGAGGTGCTCCTGCTCGATCACGAGGACAGGGGTCACCCGCCAAACGCTAGCCGTGGCGGTGGCCCGGCGCGTGGTAGGATTAAATCGAGACACTTCGATGAAAGGAACGGATGTGAGCACGGTCGACGAGGTGAGGGACGAGGTCAGGGATCGGTACGCAGCGCTCGCGAGCGCCGCCGGCGAGGCCGGCTGCTGCGGCGGCGGCTCCTGCTGCGGCGGCGAGGCGGACGCCCGCTTCGGCGCCACGCTCTACGAGGCGGGCGAGCGCGGCGAGGTGCCCGATGCGGCCGTGCTCGCGAGTCTCGGGTGCGGGAACCCGACTGCTGTCGCCGAGCTACGCGAGGGCGAGGTCGTGCTCGACCTCGGCTCGGGCGGCGGGATCGACGTGCTGCTCTCGGCGCGACGAGTGGGCCCGGAAGGGACGGTCTACGGGCTCGACATGACCGAGGAGATGCTCGCGCTCGCGCGGCGCAACGCCGCCGAGGCGGGAGCGACGAATGTCCACTTCCTCGAGGGCCACATCGAGGCGATTCCGCTGCCGGCCGGGTCGGTGGACGTCGTGATCTCGAACTGCGTCGTCAACCTCTCACCGGACAAGCCGGCCGTCCTCGCGGAGGCGTTTCGCGTGCTCGCGCCCCGCGGACGGCTCGG
This sequence comes from uncultured Gaiellales bacterium, assembly GCA_964370985.1. Classification (GTDB taxonomy): domain Bacteria; phylum Actinomycetota; class Thermoleophilia; order Gaiellales; family Gaiellaceae; genus JAHDVS01. The sequence goes on from CAYJLE010000002.1 coordinate 34,812, forward strand.
GATCAGCGACGTCGTCGCCGAGGATCGCCTGGACGAGGCCGAGCGCGCCGAGCGCGGGAGCTACGTCGGCTGCATCGCGGGCGCGCTCTCGAAGAGCGAGTACGAGCGGCTGCTCGGCGAGGCCGGCTTCGAGGATGTGGCGGTCACGTTCACCCATGAGGTCGCCGACGGGATGCACGCGGCGATCGTGAAGGCGGCGAAGCCCCGCTGAGCCTGGCGGCCAGGCCGCTACGCTGACGGTCGGGAAGTCCGCCGGGGAGGGCGCATGCAGCTCGAGGGGATCCACCACGTCACGCTGATCACCGGCGACGCGCGCCGCAACCTCGACTTCTACACCCGGTTGCTCGGCCTTCGGCTCGTCAAGAAGACGGTCAACCAGGACGATCCGACCGTCTACCACCTCTTCTACGCCGACGAGCTCGGGAGCCCGGGTGCGGACATCACGTTCTTCGAGTACCCGGGTGCGCGTCCGGGGCGGGCGGGCGCCGGCATGGTGCACCGGATCACGTGGCGCGTCGGCTCGGAGGAGGCGTTGGTCTTCTGGACCGCGAGATTGGAGACGGAGGGGATCCGGGTTGCGCGGGCCGACGGGCGCCTGCGCTTCCGCGACCCCGAGGGGCTCGAGCTCGAGCTCGCCGTCACGGGGGCTGGTGACGAGCCCCTCGTTGCCACGCATCCGGAGATTCCGGTCGCGCTCGCGCTCCAGGGCTTCGACGGCGTCCGTGCCTACGCGGCCCATCCCGAGGCGGGCCGGGACTTCCTGGAGGGGACGCTCCGCTTCGCACCGGTGGGCACCGGTGCGGCCTGGGAGGCCCGCGGCGAGGCCCGAGGCAGCCTCTACGAGCTCGACGAGGCGCCCGCCGAGCCCGGCACCGGTGGCGCGGGCACCGTGCACCACGTTGCCTGGGCCTCGACGATGGACGATCACGAGGGCTGGCGCGAGCGGACGGTCCTGGCCGGGCGCTCCCCGACGCCGATCATCGACCGATTCTGGTTCCGCTCGATCTACTTCCGCGAGCCGGGCGGCGTCCTGTTCGAGATCGCGACGCTCGGCCCGGGGTTCACCACGGACGAGCCGCTCGAGCGCCTGGGCGAGTCGCTCGTCCTGCCGCCGGCCTTCGAGCACCTGCGTGAGCGCATCGAGCGCGCGCTGACGCCCCTGCCGGGCCCGGCCTCGCCCACCCGAACCGTGTAGGGGCGGGTCCTGACCCGCCCCACGAGCGGTCAGCGCGGCTGCGGGACGATCCGGATGTAGGGCTTCGGCTCCTTCCAGCCGTCGGGCCAGATCTCTTTCGCCTGCTCGTTCGAGACGGAGCCGGCGATGATCACGTCCTCGCCCTCACGCCAGTTCACCGGCGTCGAGACCTTGTGCTTCGCGGTCAGCTGCAGCGAGTCGATCACCCGAAGCACCTCGTCGAAGTTGCGGCCCGTCGTCATCGGGTAGACGAGCATCAGCTTCACCTTCTTGTCCGGGCCGATCACGAAGACGCTGCGCACGGTCTGGTTGTCGGCCGGCGTGCGCTCACGCGCGTCGCCCTCGATCTCCGCGGGCAACATCTCGTACAGCTTCGACACCTGGAAGTCCGCGTCGCCGATCACCGGGTAGTTCGGCGCGTGTCCCTGGGTTTCCTCGATGTCCTTCGCCCACTGCCCGTGGTCGCGGGTCGAGTCGACCGAGAGCCCGATGATCTTGACGTCCCTCCGGTCGAACTCGGGCTTGATCTTCGCCATGTAGCCGAGCTCGGTCGTGCAGACCGGCGTGAAGTCCTTCGGGTGCGAGAAGAGCACCGCCCACGAGTCGCCGATCCAGTCGTGAAACCGGATCCGGCCCTCCGTCGTCTCCGCCGAGAAATCCGGCGCCGTGTCCCCGATCCGCAGGGTCATTGTCTTCCTCCTCCTCCTGTTGCTCCCCGGTAACGAGAGTCAGCCTAGCGCGGCCCGCCCCCGCATGCGGGGGCGGGTCCTGACCCGCGCTAGGGGCAGGGCCCCGCGTCCACCGGGCCGGAGCCGGCTTCGAGGGCCTGCTCGAGCTCGGACACGGGGATTCCGTAGCCGCCGCCGCCGATCTTGGCGGCGGCGAAGACCATCGCGAGGACGCGGCCGGCGGCGTCGACGACCGGCCCGCCGCTGGCGCCGCGCTCGACCTCGGCGCGGAGCGGGACGACGGTGCGCAGCCGCACCCTGCCGCCGTACGCACCGGGCGCGAACACCTTCGTCGGCACCCCGGCGGTGGCTGGGCTCGCGACGAGCGGCCCGTCCCCCGGGTAGCCGAGGATGACCGCCTCCTCGCCCGCCTCCGGCTCGCCCGCGAGGCGAAGGGGCCGAGCCAGCATGCCATCGACCGCGAGCAGGGCGACGTCGTCCGCGGCATCGACGTAGACGAGCTCCGCGTCGAGGATCTGCCCGTTCGGGACGACGACCCGGGTCTCGTCCTCGCCGGCGACGACGTGGGCGTTCGTCGCGACGAGCTCGCGGGCGATCACCCAGCCGGACCCCTGGACGCCGGTGCCGCACGCGACGCTCAGTACCTTGACGACGCTGCCCCCGGCCCGCCGCGCGACCGGGCTCTCGAGCACGCTTCCGTCCGGCGGGGGCAGCTCGATCCCGGGGGAGGCCGCGATCAGGGGCAGCGGGTCGAAGCGGGCCAGCGTCCGCAGGACCGAGCGCGGGGGCACCGCCTCGACGAGGCCGGTCAGGATCGGCGAGTCGCGCACCGTGTGCCGAAGCCCGGAGCCCTGCACCTGGAGCGCGGCCGCGGCTGCGAGCCAGGCGATCGCGACGCCGACGGCCGCGCCGATCACGATGCCGCCGACGCTGTCGGCGAGCCTCGGGGCGCCGCGGGGCAGCAGCCGCCGCAGGCGACCGCCGAGCAGGCCGGCTGCCGTCTGGAGGACGATCGCGCCGAGGACTGCGCCCGCGAGGCTTGCGAACGGCACCCACTCCGAGCCGCTGCCTACGAGCAGCGGCGCGATGCGGGACCCGGCCAGCGCGCCGAGCACGAGGCCGACCAGGGAGAACGCCTGGGCTGCGAAGCCGCGCTGGTAGCCGAGCAGCGCCGAGAGGCCGACCCAGAGGAGGACGAGGGGGTCGACCCAGCTCAAGCGGCCGGGTCTACCCCGGCGTCCCGGCGGGGTGACCCTCCGCCGCCCGCAGGACCGCGCTGACGATGTTGGTGTAGCCCGTGCAGCGGCAGAGGTTGCCGGCGAGCGCGACCCGCACCTCGTCCTCGCTCGGCCGCGGGTTCGAGGCGAGCAGGGCGGTTGCGGAGATCAGCATCCCCGGGGTGCAGAAGCCGCACTGCACGCCGCCCGCCTCGAGCAACGCCTGCTGGAGCGGGGCGAGCCCGTCGCCGGGGGCGAGCCCCTCGACGGTCGTGACCTCGCGCCCGTCAGCCTGCAGCGCGAGGTAGGAGCAGGAGTTCACGGGCCTGCCGTCGAGCAGCATCATGCAGGCGCCGCACTCGGAGTCGTCGCAGCCCTCCTTCGACCCGGTCAGGCCGATCACGTCGCGAACGACGCGAAGGAGACTCGCGGTCGCCTCGACCTCGACCGGATAGGGGATCCCGTTGACGGTGAGCGTGGCCTGGTATCTCATGGCGATCCTTAGACGGCGCCGTGAAGCGCGGGGCTGGCAGGGACGGGGACGTTCTCGCCGCGGGCACGTGCGACCGCGGCCTCGATCGCGCGGCGCGCGATCACCGCGGCCATCGCCCGCCGGTAGTCGGCGGACGCGCGGACGTCGGAGATCGGAGCGGACGCGGCGGCGGCGGCCCGCCCGGCGGCCTCGGCGGCGGCCCTGCCGCCGTCCGTGCCCCGGAGCGCCTCCTCCGCCTCGGCGACCCGGCGGATCGTCGGCGCAAGCGCCGTGATCGCGACGCGGGCGTCCGTGACCAGGCCGCCGTCGAGGACGACCACCGCGGTCGCGCCCACCACCGCGATCTCCATCTGGCGGCGGTACTCGAGCCGGGCGTAGCACGACCCGGCCCCGGCCGGAAGCGCTGGCAGCTCGACTGCCGTCAAGAGCTCGTCGGCGCGCGCGGTCGTCTCGCCCGGTCCGGCCAGCAGCTCGGCAACCGCGACCCGCCGCGACCCTGCGACGGATTCGAGCGTCACGGCCGCGTCGAAGCAGGCGAGCGGCCCACCGGTCTCCATCGCCGGCGAGGCGTTCATCAGGTTGCCGCCGATCGTGCCCTGCGAGCGGGTCGCGTGCGAGCCGACGATCGCGCTGGCGTCGGCGAGCGCCGTGAACCCCTCCAGGATGTCCGGGTGCGCGACGATCTCCGCGTGGGTGACGAGCGCGCCCAGTCGCAGCGTGCCTCCGGAGAGGTCGATGCCGCGGAGCGGGTCGAGCCGGTCGATCGCGACGATGCTCTCGGGCAGCGGCGCCTTGCCCTGTCGGGCGCCGACGACGAGGTCGGTCCCGCCAGCGACAGGCCGCGCGCCTCCGCTCATGGCCCCGACCGCCTCCGCCACCGTGGTGGCCTGGACGAAGGTGCTCACTGATCCCCCTCCCGGGTCGCCGTCCACACGCGCTCCGGCGTCATCGGTAGCTGCCGGACCGGCGTGCCGATCACGCCCCGGATCGCGTTCGCGATCGCCCCCGCGGTGGCGACGCACGGGGGTTCGCCGATTCCCTTCGACCCCTTCGGGCCGGCGTTCTCGGTCGGCGTCTCGATCCAGGCGACCTCGATCGCCGGGGCGTCCGCGGCCGTCGTCAGCTTGTAGTCGAGCAGGTACGGGTTGCGCTGCCTGCCCTCCGCGTCGATCTGCGTGCCCTCGGTCAGGGCCTGGCCGATCCCCATCACGACGCCGCCCGTCACCTGGCCGTTGGCACCCACGGGGTTGACGATCACGCCGGAGTCGTGGGCCGCGGCGACCCTGAGGACGCGCACGACGCCGGTCTCGCGGTCGACCTTCACGTGCGCCGCCTGCGTGATCAGCTGGGGGGCGAGGAACGACTCCATCCCGAGCCGACCGACGCAGCCCTCCGCGTCGCACTCCGGCGCTTCCGGGACGTCGCCGGAGCCCTTGCCGTGGAAGGGGCCGCCCTCGGCGACGAGGTCCACGATCGTCACGGATGTCTCGGGCGCGCCCTTGACGCGGGCCGCCCCGTCGATCAGCTCGACGTCCGCCCGGTCGACCTCGAGCTTCGCCGCCGCCGCGTCGAGGAGCTGCTCTCGCACCTCGACCGCGGCCGCGATCGCCGCCCGGCCGCTGTTGAACGTCGTCTGGGAACCGCAAGAGCCCATGTCCCACGGGGCCGCGTCCGTGTCCTGATAGAGCAGGGAGAAGTCGTCCGGGCTCATCCCGAGCTGCTCGGCCACGAGGATCGGAAACGCCATCACCGCGCCGGTTCCGTTCTCCTGCGCGCCGGTGATGATCGTGCCGGTGCCGTCGCCGTGGAGCTGCACGTACGCCCCGGAGGGAGCCCCGAAGCAGGGCCACCAGCCGCAGGCGACGCCGATCGCCTCGTCCTCGGGGAGCTCGCGGCCGTAGCCGATCATCTCGACGGCCCGCTCGAGCGTCTCCTTCATGCCGAGCCTCTCGAACACCTGGCGCGTCGGTCCCTCCGCCCCCTCCTCGATCAGGGTGCGGCGCCGCAGCTCGACCGGGTCGAGCCCGAGCGCGTGAGCCAGCTCGTCCATCTGCTGCTCGAGCGCCCAGCAGGCCTGCGGCGCCGTCGGGGCCCGGATCGAGCTCGACGGCTGCGTGTTCGAGTAGTTCAGGGACGCCTCGACGAAGATGTTCTCCATCCGGTAGGGCCCGCACGCGTGCATCGCCGCCATCTGCGCGAAGAAGCCGCCCTCGCCGCAGTAGGCGCCCTTGTCGAGCACGAGCCGGCCGCGATGGGCGACGATCGTGCCGTCTGCCTTCGCGCCGGTCTCGAGCTCGATCACCATCCCCTCGCGGCGGTGGTCGACCGCGACGAACTCCTCGCGGCGCGAGAAGACGAGCTTGACGGGCCGGCGGGCCGCGCGGGCGAGCGCCGCTACGTGGCCCTCGAAATGGAAGTCGCACTTGGCGCCGAAGCCGCCGCCGAGGAGCGGCACGACGATCCGCACGCTCGACTCGGGGATCTCGAGCACGGCCGCGACGCCGGCACGGGCGGCGTAGGGCACCTGCGTCGAGGACCAGACGGTCACCCGGTCGCCGTGCCACTCGGCGATCACCGCGCGCGGCTCGATCGGCACGCCCTGCGAGCAGTCGGTCGTGTAGCGGCCCTTGACGACGACGTCGGCTTCGGCCATCGCCGCGTCGGCGTCGCCCTTGACGATCGTCGAGTACCCGATCCGGTTGCCGTCCCGCCCCATCGTGTCGTCGCCCCCGTCGGACTCCCAGTCCTCGTGGACGAGCGGGGCGCCCTCCGCTGTCGCGGCCGCGAAGTCGACGACCGGCTCGAGCGGCTCGTACTCGACGTCGATCAGGGACACGGCCCGTTCGGCCAGCTCGGCCGTCAGCGCAGCGACGGCGGCGATGACGTCGCCCTCCCACAGCACCTTGTCCTTCGCGAACAGGCGGCGATCCTGCACCATGCCGCCGTACTTGACGTCCGGGACGTCCTCGTGGGTGAGCACGGCGAGCACACCCGGGAGCGCCCGGGCCTTCGAGACGTCGACGCGCGTGATCCGCGCGTGCGTGTGATCCGCGTAGCGGAGCTTCGCGTGCGCCTGACCGGTCAGGTTCAGGTCGGCCGTGTAGCGGCCGAAGCCCGTGACCTTCTCCTTCCCGTCGGGCCGGATGAACAGCGCCTCAGCGGCGCGTGGCTCCTCGACCGTCGCCACTCTGCCTCCTCCTTGCCTCGGACTCGTGGCCCCAGCATTCGTGGCCGCTGCGGGCGCGCCCATACTAACCGAGTGCCATGGCGCCCGGCTCGCCCTCCACGTTACGCGGCGCGGACGAGCAGCGCGAGATCGCCGCGCTCGAGCATGACCCGCCAGAGCCCGACGTTCGCCTCCGCGGCGAGCTCGCCCTGGATCAGGATCGCCCGTTCCCCGACGACCCGCGCCGTGAGGTCGGGGAGGATCTCGCCGAACGTCAGCTCCGGGTCACCGGCGAGTGCGGCTCCGGGGAGCCCGTCGGAGACGGCGGCGAGGTCGGCCTCCGCGTCGGCGGCCTGCTGGTAGACGAGCACGATCCGCACGGTGCGCCCGTCGCTGCCGCCGTCGTCGAGACCGACGCCGATCGTTGCGGCCACGCGCTCGACCAGGGGCTCGGCGCCGCCCGAGCGTGGCCGGGCGAGCTCGGCCGGGCGGATCGCCGCTGCCGTCACGACCCCGAGCGAGCGCGCCGCGAGGACGATGTTGTCGTCGCCGGCGAGCGTCTCGGCCGGCTCGACCGCTGCCTTCGCCAGCTTCGTGGTCGAGGCCGCGATCAGCTGGGTGGAGGTCACGATCACGCGGGCCAGCGAGCTCCGTGCGAGCTCCCCGACGGGGCTCTTCAGGTCGACCGCGCCGTCCTTGCCCCGTCGCAGCAGGTCGCCGCGCCGCTTGTAGCCGCGGTCGAGGAGCCGGCTCTGGACGTTCGCGGGCTTGAACGTGCCCGTGATCACAGCGATCTCGACCGGGTGGTAGCCGCCCGCGACGAAGCGATCGACGCCCCCGAGCCCGAAGCCGTACGCCTTCCGCCACAGGGGCCCGTTGGCGCCGGCGAGGGCGTCCGGGAGCCAGACCCCCTGAAGCGCGAAGCCGAACGCCTCGGCGAGCGGGTAGGCGTCGCGCAGCCGGTCGAGGTCGCCGAAGCTGACCTGCTGGGCGACCGCGTCTTCGCGCGGGAGCAGCGCGAGCGCGTTCTCGAGCGGCGTGACGACCGGCTCGGGGATCGCGGACTCGACCGGAGCCGGCTCGTCGCTGCCGCCGCAGCCCGCGCCGACGGCGCCGAGCAAAGTGGCCGCCAGGACGAGCGCGGCGAGCGCGGGGCTTGCGGCCCGGCTTCTGAGCCGGTAGAAGAGGGGCACCGTGTCCATTGTGCTCATTTTCCTCCTCGTGGTCGTCCTCCTGCTCGTCCTCCTGAACACGAAGCGCTGGGCCGGCCTCGCGAGGGGCGCGAGGGCGGCGCGCAAGGGTCTCGAGGAGGAGATCAAGCCCGGCGAGGACTAGCCTCGCGTCGAGGCTCGATCGAACGCCGCGAGGGAGGTTTCGAGCGCGGCCGCGTCGAGTCCTCGCCCGATCAGGACGAGCCGCGAGCGGCGATCGCCGTCGGGCCAGGAGTCGAGGTGGCGCGGCGGGTGCACGACGTGCTGGACGCTGTCGAGGACGACCGGCCCGGGGCCGCCCACGTCGAGCAGGCCCTTCACCCTCAGCACGTCCGCGCCGCGGCTCTGGAGCAGCATCGTCAGCCAGATCCCGAACGCCGTCCAGTCGAGCGGGCGGTCCAGGACGAGCGAGCACGTGCGCACGTCGCCCGTGTGGGGAGAGCCGGGAGCGGGCTCCGGGAGCCGCCGCGGCTGCCCCGCTCGAAACAGCCGGCGCGGGTCGACGTTCCCGTGTTCCGCCTCGAGGATCGCCGCACCGGGGTTGAGGGCCGCAAGCCGCCTGGTGAGCTCGCGGACGCCCGCCCGCTCCGCGAGATCGGCCTTCGTGATCACGAGGCAGTCGGCCGCCGCCGCCTGTCGCAGCGACTCGGGCTGGCGCTCGAGCTGGCGAAGGCCGTGCACGGCGTCGACCGTCGCGATCACGGCCTCGGGGCGGAAATGGTGGCGCAGGGACGGCTCGGAGATCAGCGTGGTGAGGATCGGCGCGGGGTCGGCGAGACCCGTGGTCTCGACGAGCACCCGCCGAAACCGGGGCACCTCGCCGGACGCGCGGCGGTCGAGGAGATCGCGCAGCTCGTCCGTGAGGTCGCCGCGCAGCGAGCAGCAGAGGCAGCCGTTCGCGAGCAACACGGTTCGCTCGTCGACCCGGCGTAGCAGGTGGTGGTCGATCGCGATCTCGCCGAGCTCGTTGACGATCACAGCGGTCTCCCCGAGCCCGGGCCGGCGGAGCAGTCCGGCGAGCAGCGTCGTCTTGCCGCTGCCGAGGAACCCGGTGACGACCGTGACCGGGATGCTAGCCATCGGTGAGGGCGCGGACGAGGTCGGGGTCGAGCGGGTCGAGCGGCCGTCCGGTCAGGCGCTCCGCCGCGGCCCACAGGGCGCCGAGGTCGGCCACGATCTCCGCCCGCCCTTTTCGGTCGCGGAGCACGTAGACGCTGCTGCTCCAGTCGTCGAGACGCAATCCGAAGTGGCCGAGCACCCGGTTGGCGAGCGCGACACGGGCGATGCGGAGACGGCGCCCGCCACTCGCCTCGGCCCAGTGGCTCGTGAGCAGGACGCCGCACAGCGCGCACACGGCTTGCGTTGTAGCACGGGCCGGGCTAGGTTCCGGCCAGGACGCGACCGAAGGAGGGGACAGCGGTGGCCAAGCAGATCTTCTGCGCCTACGGCGTCGACGTCGATGCGGTGGCCGGCTGGCTCGGCTCGTACGGCGGCGAGGACTCGCCCGACGACATCTCGCGCGGCCTGTTCGCGGGCGAGGTGGGCACGCCCAGGCTGCTGCGACTGTTCGAGAAGTACGGGCTGAAGACGACCTGGTTCATCCCCGGCCACTCGATCGAGACGTTCCCCAAGCAGACGAGGATGGTCGTCGAGGCCGGCCACGAGATCGGCATCCACGGCTACTCCCACGAGAACCCGATCGCGATGACGAGGGAGCAGGAGGAGGCTGTCCTCGTCAAGTGCATCGACCTGATCACGAAGGTGTCGGGTCGACGACCGAGGGGCTACGTGGCGCCCTGGTGGGAGTTCTCGAAGGTCACGAACGAGCTCCTGCTCCAGCACGGGATCCTCTACGACCACTCGCTCATGCACAACGACTTCCACCCGTACTACGTGCGGGTCGGCGACACGTGGACGAAGATCGACTACTCGAAGGCGGCGAGCGCGTGGATGAAGCCGTTGCGCCGCGGCAAGGAGACGAAGCTGGTCGAGATCCCGGCGAGCTGGTATCTCGACGACCTGCCGCCGATGATGTTCATCAAGGCCTCCCCGAACAGCCACGGGTTCGTGAGCCCGCGCCAGCTCGAGCAGATCTGGATCGACCAGTTCGACTGGGTCTACCGCGAGTACGACTACGCCGTCGTCACGTTCACGATCCACCCGGACGTCAGCGGCCGCCCGCAGGTGCTGCTGATGCACGAGCGGATCATCGAGCACGTGAGCCGCCACGCGGGCGTGCGCTGGGCGACGTTCGAGGAGATCGCGCGCGACTTCGCGAAGCGCTACCCGTTCGGAAAGCCGAAGCGCCCGGTGTCGTAGGGGCGGGTCCTGACCCGCCCCGGGGCCCTACCGGGCCTTGAGCTTGCGCTTCTCGCGGGCCTTCTTCTTGCGCTGGCGATCGGCCCGCCAGCGGCGAATGGGTCTGGAGCCTCTGGCCACGAAGGGGACTCTAGCGAAGGCTGGTACGTTTCGGTCGTGCCGCTCGAGCCGAACCGGACCGTGGCCGAGCTCCGGGAGCTCCGGGAGCTGACCGGGGACGCGGACGGCGCCCAGCGCGTCTGCTGGACGGACACGTGGGCTCGCGCCCGCGCGTGGATGCGCGGGAAGCTGGGGGAGCTGCCAGTCGAGGTCGAGATCGACGAGGCGGGGAATCAGTGGGCCACGCTGCGCGGCGGGTCTGAGCGGGCGGTGCTGATCGGCGGTCACATCGACTCGGTCCCGAACGGCGGGTGGCTCGACGGCGCGCTGAACGTCCTCGCCGGACTCGAGGTGCTGCGCCGGCTCGCCGGGCAGGGGGAGCCCCCGGTCACGGTCCGCCTGGTCGACTGGGCCGACGAGGAGGGCGCGCGATTCGGGCGCAGCCTGCTCGGCTCGAGCGCCTGCTCGGGCACGATGGCCGATCAGGAGCACCTGCGCACGCTCACGGACCGCGACGGGATCGCGCTCCCCGAGGCGCTCGCCGCGCACGGCGTCGAGCTCGACCGGATGCTCGAGGCCGGACGCCAGCTCGACTCGGCCGCCGCCTACCTCGAGCTGCACATCGAGCAGGGACCGGTGCTCGAGTCGCTCGACCTCCCGCTGGGCGCGGTGCTCGGGACGTTCGGTGTCGAGCGCCACCGGATCGTGTTCCGCGGCCAGGCCGCGCACGCGGGCTCGACGCCGATGGAGCAGCGCCGCGACGCGCTCGCCGGGGCGGCGCTGCTCGAGCTCGAGCTGCGAGAGATCGCACGGCGGGGCGGCGGAGGCGCTGTCTGCACGATGGGCGGTGTCGTCACGAAGCCCGGGATCGTGACATCCGTCGTCGAGGAGGCCGCCTGCCTGCTCGACCAGCGCCACCTCGACGCGGGAACGCTCGCCACCATGCTTGCCGAGGCCCGGGCGGCGAGCGAGCGGTTCGCAGCGGCGGAGCGGCTCGAGGTCGACTGGGAGCCGATCTGGGCGATCCAGCCGATCCTGTTCGACGAGACGCTTGTCGGTTTCTGCGACGACGCGATCCGGGAGGTCGCGGGAGCCTCTCGTCGCCTGCCGAGCGGCCCGTTGCACGACGCTGCGGAGGTCGCGCGGGCCGGGGTCCCGACGGTGATGATGTTCGTCCAGAGCCTCCGCGGGCTCTCGCACACGAAGGTCGAGGACACGCGCCCGGAGCATCTCGAGCTGGCCGTCCGCGCACTCGATCGCCTCACCGACCGTGCCATCGCCTGGGTCGCCGCCGGTGGGGGCCGCGCTCGCGCCTGAGCGCCGTGCCGGCGACCCTCGCTCGGGGAGGCCGCTCGCGGGCGCTCTGCTTACTCTTGTATGGGATGTCTGTCCGCGGTCACGACAGAAACTGACGGCGATCCGTCGTCGCGCAACGGAGGTAAACGTGGTTCAGTCGCGAACTCCAGGCGGTGGCGGGTCTCCGGCCCCGCCACCGCGAGCGAGCGTTGACAGAACGTGCTAGGTTCCGACCGCCTGGCCTACGGACCCCACGGGGCCTTGCCGAGAAGGGCCGCAAGCATCCCAAGGGACGCTGCAAGCGTCAGAAGACGAATCCTGAACATACCGGGACCATCCTTTTGTCCGAAGTGGCAACGGGATAGCCCCGGGCCCGGGGAGTAGTCGAGTATAGACGAGAGGGGCAGATGCCGCGACAAAAGTCAACACACGTCGACAGCCCCGAGGCGGTCGGGCGGCGGCTGCGGGCAGCACGCGAGCGTGCCGGCCTCAGCCAGCGCCAGCTCTCGTTCCAGGGTTGCTCCCCCGCGTACATCTCGCGGATCGAGGCCGGCGAGCGGATTCCCTCGCTCCAGCTCTTGCGCGAGCTCGGCCGACGCCTGGGGGTGAGCGAGGACTTCCTCGCCACCGGCGAAGAGCGGCCGCGAGGTCGCTCGCCCCTGCTCGTGGACGCCGAGCTCGCCCTTCGTCTCGACGACATCGAGGCGGCCCGGACGCTGTACGAGCGGCTACTCTCCGAGGCGGCCACCGACGCCGAGCGCGCGGACGCCCTCGAGGGGCTGGGGCGGATCGCCGTGCGCGACGGTCGCGATGCGGAGGCGGTCGAGCTGCTCGAGCGCACGCTCGCGCTTACGGGCGGCGATCCCGCGGAGCGGCCGACCCTCGCGGAGACGCTCGGGCGTGCCTACGGGACGCTCGGGGAGCTGGCGCCGGCGATCGCGATCTTCCAGCGCTGCGTCGAGCGCTTCGAGGGAGAGGCCGACCCGGTGCGGTACGTGCGGTTCGCGTGCCTGCTCGGCTACGCCCTCACGGACAGCGGCAGCTTCGCCGAGGCCGAGCGCGTCGTCGCCCGCGCGCTCGAGGCGGGGCGCGAGGTCGAGGATCCGTACACGCGCGCCCGCCTCTACTGGTCGCGCTCGCGGCTTCTCGTCGAGCAGGGCCAGGCCAGCCAGGCGCAGAGCTATGCCCTCCGGGCGCTCGAGACGCTGCGGGCGACCGAGGACACCTACGCGCTCGCACGGGCGCACCAGCTGCTCGCGGGCATCTACCTGGATACCGGGCGCGCCTCGGAGGCGGCCGACCTCCTGCGCGACGGCTGGCCGTTGATCACGGCGACCGCCTCGCCGGTCGAGATCGCGCACTACCGCGTCGAGGAGGCCCGTGCGCTCGCCGCGCTCGGCCGGCAGGAGGAGGCGGCGGCGCTCGCGATGGAGATCACCCCCAGGCTCGGCGAGGCCGAGCCGCTCGAGGGCGGTCGCGCGTTCGTGATCCTCGGTGGCGTCTTCGAAGACCTCGGCGACCCGGCCCGGGCGCGCGAGCTGTACGAGCTCGGGATCGAGCTGCTCGAGGCGCAGCCGCCGACCCGGCACCTCGTCGAGGCCTACAAGGGCCTCGCGCAGCTGCTCGAGGCCGAGGGGCGGCCGGACGAGGCGCTCGAGACCCTCAAGAGGGCGCTCGGGGTGCAGGAGCGGACCGGCAGGGCCTTGACGTAGCACGCGGCGGCTGACGCCGCGACGTCGGGTATGATTACGGCGGGCAGGGGGTCTGCCCGCTGCGCGCCTCACCTATCTGATTCCTGGCGGCGCGCCTGCCTTGCGTCACATGCAAGAAGCGACATCGCACTCGACCGTTGCGTCGCATCAGCTCGACGAGCTGGTCGCGGGTGCTCGGGCGGCCGCGGAGTGGGCCGGTGAGCCGTTCCTCCGTTCCGGTGAGGACGCGACGGCCGCGCTCGCGCCCGGCCAGGCGCGCCGGCGGGCGCTCGACGCCGCTCTCGCCGAGCTCGGGGCCGGCCGGCGCTTTCCCTCGCCGGCGTGGAGGGTCGAGTTCGCTCTGATGCTCGGCCTCGAGCGGGTGCTCGCCGAGGAGCCGCCCAGCCTCGCGTCCGGGACCGAGCTTCGCCGCCACCAGATCGACGCGCTGGCGGGGATGCTGACCGAGCTGATCGCGCGCAACGAGAGCGTGGAGTCGGTGAACGGGGACGCGAACGGCGCCGTCCCGGACGTCGAGGCCGACGCCGACGAGGACGAGGAGGAGCTCGACGAGCTGGAGCCAGACATCGAGGACGAGCCGGTCGTGCCGGAGGATCCCGGCGCCGAACGTCGCTTCCGCTTTCGCCACCCGACCGCTTCGGGGAAGACGATCGCCGCCGCGGGCTTCGTCGAGGCGGCGCGGACGATGGGCGTGCTCATCCTCACCCACCGCCGCCTGCTCGTGGACCAGTTCAATCGCGACCTGACGACCGAGGGCTACGGCTCGCGCTTCTCCGAGCCGGTCCTCCGCGGCACCGAGCCGCTGCGATCGAACCCGATCACGATCCAGACGTACGCGTGGTTTGCGCGGCACGTCGGCTCGCTCAGCCACACCGCCTACCAGCTCGTCATCTGCGACGAGGCGCACACGGCGCTGGGCGAGAAGACGAGCGCAGCCATCCGCACGCTCCCCGAGCCGATCTTCATCGGGATGACGGCGACCGAGCAGCTGATCGCCAAGCAGGTCTCCGACGTCTTCCCCGCCTCGGTCGACGACCTCCCGCTCGGCGACGCGGCCAGGCGCGGCCTGATCGCACCGCTGCGCTGCCTGCGGGTGCCGCCGGCTACCGCGATCTCCTCGGTCCCGATCGTCGGCGGCGACTACGACCAGGACGCCCTCGCCCGAATCCTCGACCACGAGCTGATCAACCAGGCGGCCGCCAGCCTCTACCGCGACCGCTTCGACGCCACGCCGGGGATCGTCTACGCGGCGGGTGTCGACCACGCCTACAACCTCGCGCGCGAGTTCAGGGCAGCCGGTCTGAAGGCGGAGGCCGTCAGCGGCCGGACGCCCCCGCTTCGTCTGGCGGAGACGCTCGCGGCGTACGAGCGTGGCGAGATCAACGTGCTGATCAACGCGCAGCTCCTCGCCGAGGGGTGGAACTCCCCGCGGGCCACGGTCTGCATGCACCTGGCGCCGACCGCGAGCCGCCGCGTCTACCAGCAGCGGATCGGCCGCGTGATGCGCACCCACCCTCGCAAGGAAGCGGGCATCATCGTCGACTTCGTCGACCCGGCCGCCACGCACACCGAGCGCACGGTGACGCTGCACAGCCTCCTCGACGCCGACTTCTACCGCCCCGGTGCGAGGGTGACGCCCGCGCCGCGCCGGCGGGTGCAGCGTCGCGCCCGGCGCAAGCTCTCCCCGGCCACGTGGCTGGCACCGGTCACGCCGGATGCCCGGCGGCGGCTGGCGGTGATCGCGCGCGAGTGGCAGCGGGTCGACGCATCGCGCCTCGCCGGGGACGAGCAGGAGCTGTGGGCGCGCCTGGCCGGGCGCCAGCTTCGCTTCGACGAGCGCCAGGCGTTCGCCGAGAAGCTCGCGCGTGCGAGCCGCGAGTGCCGCGAGCTGTTCCTGATGAGCTGCGCGGCCGAGAACCCGAACCGGCGGCTGCGGCTGGCGGCCCTCGGCGACCGAGTGGCGACCACCATCGACCGGGCGAGCTTCGACGACCTGGTCACCATCGTGACGTCGGCTCCGACCTGGGAGAAGGACCGCACGGCCGGCGTTCGCGTGCTCCTGCGCGCGCTTGCGGACGGAAAGGTCGACGCGCCCGAGGACATCCTCGTGCGCTGGACGTGGAAGCTCGCCCGGTCGATGCGGAAGGTTCAGGACCGCCGCGCAAGCGCGGATCTGCCGGATGCGAAGCGGCTCCTCGGCGCCCTCGCGAACTCCCGCGGGCACCGGCACGAGGAGAACGCCGCGCGCCTCGTGAACGTCGCGCTCGAGCAGCCGCTGCCGGTGGCGGTCGCGCTGCTCGTCTCGGTGGAGGGCTACACGCCGACGGCCCAGCAGCTGATCGAGCGGGCCCGGGCGCGGCTGGGGACGATCTCCGAGATCGCGGATGCGCTCGCCGAGAACCTGCCGGCGCCGAAGGCGCCCGCCGCTAAGTCCCGCCGCCGCAGGCGGCGGCGCAAGCGCGACGGGCAGGTCGCGGAGGCCGCCGCCGGCGAAGCTGCGGATGGCGCCCCGGCGCGGGTGGTGGAGGCCGCCGAGCCGATCGAGGCCGCGTAGCGGGCTGCCCGTCGCTAGCCGTCGTCGTCCTCCGCCTCGCGGCGGCGGCGCTCCTCGTGCTCGCGCAGGAAGCGCGTCAGCTCCGCCGCGAGCGTGTCTCCGCTCGGCAGGCCCTCTTCCGCCTCGAGCTCGTCCGCGCGGCGCTCGAGCTCGCGCACGTAGGCGGCGGTGTCCTCGTCGGCTGCCACCGCGGTGCTCACCTGCCGCTCGTACGTGTCGCCCGCGACCTCGAGCTCATCGAGGTCGAGCTCGGCGTCGATCAGCTCGGCGAGCCGCTTGCAGAGCGCGAGCGCGGCCCTCGGGCTCGGCGCGAGCGACGCGTAGTGGGGGACCGCCGCCCAGAGGCTGACGGAGGCGAGCGAGGCCTCGCGGCACGCGTCGTGGAGGACGCCCACGATCCCGGTCGGGCCCTCGTAGCGGGACGTGGCGAGGCCGAGCTCCTCGACCAGCTTCGCGTCGGTGGCGGAGCCGGTCACGGGGCACGGGCGCGTGTGCGGGACATCCGCGAGCAGCGCGCCCAGCGTAATCACGAGCTCGACTCCGAGCTCGCGCGCGAGCCCGACGACCTCCCCGGTGAACGTTCGCCAGCGCGTGTTCGGCTCGACCCCGATCAGGAGTACCGCGTCGCGCTCGGCCGTCGGCGGCAGGACCGGGACACCGGCTGCGAACAGCGCGTTCTCCGGCCAGTCGATCTGCCGCGTGAGGCCCTCGGCGAGCGAGACGTGCGGGCGCACGGCCTGGAAGTCGAAGAACTCCTCCGGGTCGATGTCGGCGAAGCGTGTCGCGTTCCAGGCGCGCGCCAGGAAGCCGGCTGCGAGCGTCGCCCCCTGGGCGCCGTCGTTCCAGCCGCGAAACGCGGCGATCAGGGCCGGGCTGCGAAGCTCCGGCCGCTCTGCGATGCGGACGTGGGCGCCGATGCGGTGCAGTCTACGTGCGGGGCATGCACCCTATGGCACGTCCGGCGACGGGCGTCCGCGCCCCTTCAGACGACGGCCACGCCGCTTCCGGCCTCGACCCGGCCGATGCGCGCGAGGAACAGCCCGCGCGAGCGGAACGCCGCTTCGAGCACGGCGACCCGCTCCCCCGGCAGGCACACGAGCAGGCCGCCCGCGGTCTGCGGGTCGTACCCGAGCGCGGCCACCTCCTCGCTGTCAGGCGCGGGGTCGAGCGCGCGGGCGGCGCAGTCGCCGTTTCGGCGGGGCCCCCCCCGGGGGCGGGCCCCCCCCCCCGGGTGTCGGGGGGGGGGGCGGGGGCGGGGGGGGCTTTGGGGGGGTGGGGGCGGCCCCCGGGGGGGGCGCGGCGCGCGCGCGCCGCCTCGCGCGCCCCCGGGAGCCAGGGCAGCCGCTCGCCCTCGATGAGGAGGCGCACCCCGCTTCGCTCCGCCACCTCGCGTCCGTGCCCGAACAGCCCGAACCCGGTCACGTCGGTGACGGCGTTCGGCTCGAACGGGCGCAGCGCCTCCGCCGCGGCGCCGTCGAGCGTCGACATCGACGCGACCGCGGCGGCGAGCTCGGGTTCCCCGAGCAGCCCCTCCCGCGCCGCGGCCAGGACGAGGCCCGTGCCGAGGCGCTTCGTCAGCAGAAGCGCGTCGCCCGGCCGCGCGCCGCTCTTCCGCCAGACCGCGTCGGGGTGCACGATGCCGACGACGGCGAGGCCGTACTTGGGCTCGCTGTCGCGAATCGTGTGGCCGCCCGCGAGGATCGCGCCGGCCTCCGCGACCTTGGTCGCAGCCGAGTCGAGGATGGCGCGCACCGTGTCGAGGGGAAGTTCCTCCGGGAACGCCGCGATCGAGAGCGCGACGAGCGGCCTGCCGCCCATCGCGAACACGTCGTTCAGCGCGTTCGCTGCCGCGATCGCCCCGAACGCCCCCGGGTCGTCGACCATCGGGGGGAAGAAGTCGGTCGTGAGCACGACCGCCCGCTCGGCGTCGAGCCGGTAGACGGCGGCGTCGTCGGGAGGGTCGAGCCCGACGAGCAGGTCCGCGGAGGCGGCGGGCGCGTAACCGGCCAGCAGCTTCTCGAGCAGGGCCGCGGAGTACTTCGCCGCGCAGCCACCACCGGCTTCGAGGCCTACGAGGCCCGCGCCCGTCTCCACGTGCCGCCGCGGGGCTACGGGCCCCTCGCGATCGGGACGTCCACGAGGTTGCCCCACTCGGTCCAGGAGCCGTCGTAGTTGCGCACGCTCTCGAAGCCGAGCAGCTCGCGCAGCACGAACCACGTGTGTGCGCTGCGCTCGCCGATACGGCAGTACGCGACGACCTCCTTGCCGGGCGTGACGCCCTTGCTGCCGTAGATGTCGCGCAGCTCGTCCGCGGGTCGGAAGGTGCCGTCGTCTTTGACCGCGAGCGCCCAGGGAATCGAGGCGGCCGTCGGGATGTGGCCTGCCCGCTGCGCGCCCTCCTGCTCGTAGCCGGGCGGAGCGATCAGGTCGCCCGCGTACTCGCCGGGGCTGCGGACGTCGACGAGGGCTCGGCCGTCGTCGCCGATCCACGCCCGCACCTGGTCGCGGTAGGCGCGGATCGACTCGTCGCGCTCCCCGGCCGCGTACGCACGGGGCTGTGGCTCGGGCACCTGCACCGTCAGCTCACGACCCTCGTCGATCCACTTCTGACGGCCCCCGTTCAGGATCCGCACGTCCGCGTGCCCGTAGATCTTCAGGTACCAGTACGCGTAGGCGGCGAACCAGTTGTTCTTGTCGCCGTAGAGGACGACGGTGGTGTCGCTCGCCACGCCGCGTGCGCCGAGCAAGCGCTCGAACGTCTCGCGATCGACCAGGTCGCGCTCGACGGGGTCCTGGAGGTCGTCGCGCCAGTGGAGCTTGACGGCACCCGAGATGTGCCCCTCGTCGTAGAGGTCGGGGTTCTCGTCGACCTCCGCGACGACCACGCCCGGATCGTCCAGGCGGGTCGCCAACCAGTCGGTCGAGACGAGGACGGGCTTCGCGTAACCCTTCTCGGCCATCGGCACCTCCCGTACTTCAAAGAGTGAAGCGTCGCAGTCGGATCCAGCTTAGGCACGGCGTCACCCTGCCGCAAGGGCGCGCCAGGGCGGGACGGCAGCTCAGAGCAGCAGCTCTCGCACCGCCCGCTCGAGCTCGGCGACGGTGACGAGCCCCTCGAAGCGGGCCGCGACGAGCCCGTCGGCGTCGACGAGGAACGTGTACGGCTCGGTCGGCAGCCCCCATTCCCGCACCCAGCGGTTGAAGCCGCGGTCGGGGTCGTTGCCCTCGTAGATCTCGACGTGGATGAACCGAACGCGGTCGCTCGCGAGCTGCTGCCGGACCTCGTCGACGACGGCGACCGCCGGGCCGCAGACCCGGCTCTGGCAATACTTGGGCGTGGCGAAGACGACCACGAAGGGCACCCCGTCTGCGAGGGCGCCCTTGACGGAGTGGCGCAGCAGCTCCACGTCGGGCGGATTCGCCGTCGTGATGTCCTCCGCGAAGCCGTCCGCGAGGGTCGGCGTGTCGGAGGGGATTGCCGGGTCGCCGATCCCCGGGGCCGCGGAGCGCTCGCGAACCTCGATCTGGCCGACGGCCTGGAGATCGGTTCCTTCGGGCTCGACGAGGAGCGTGTAGAGGCCGGGCGCGGGGAGATCGAGGTGCGTCACCCAGACCGACGGCGACGCGAGCTCGTCGTTGCCCTCGCCGGGGGTGCCGACGTCGAGATCCTCGGCCGTCCCCTCCAGGGTCGGGACAGCGTCGAGGTCGCCCCGCACGGCGGCGACACGCGCGCGCGGCGCGTGCACGACCTGCCCGTCGGGGCGGAGGACGAGGAAGCTGATCCGGTTTTCCCCGACCGCGAAGTCGGAGCTGCCGAGAACGAGCGCTACGTCCTCGCCCGGCCGCTCCGCGAGCAGCGCTCGGATCGAGCCCGCGGGCGCCGGCGTCGTGTCCGTCACCGCTGCGATCGTCTCGACGATGGCAGCGCCCGCGTCACCCTCGCCGCGGCCTTCGCCCCCGGCGCCGCACGCCGCCGCGAGGGCGGCGAACGCCGTGACGAGGGCAACGAGGCCGAGCGCGCGCACGCCTTCCGAGTGTAGCCAGGGCGCAGCGCGCCCCGGCCGCTAGGCGAGCTGGGCGAGAATGAGCCCGAGCGCCGTGAGCCAGAGCGTGACGAGCGTGACGAGCACGAAGGCCAGGGGGCGGAGCGAGGGGCGCTGCTCCATGGTCGAGACCGACGGCGACTGCTCCACGGCGCGTGGACTTCACCGTCAGGGCCGCGACTCCTGCCGCAGCGCCGGGTCGCGCGCCGTACTAGCGGCCGTCGCACATGCCGGCGCCGAAGACGGCGACGACGAGGGCGAGCGTCACGAGCAGGACGAGGACGCGAGCCTTGGTCACGATAGTCACCTCCTTCCCCCTAGAAGCGAACGTCCTGGAGCGCCTCAGCGGCGTGCTTGTAGCGGCGAGCGGCCGCGCGGTCATCGCCCTTGCGGGTCGCGAGGTCGCCCTGCGCGATCCAGGCCATGGCACGGTGGCTCGCCGAGGAGAGCTGCTCGAAGCTGACCTCGGCCTCACCGAGGGCAACCGCAGCCTCGTCGAGGCGGTCTTGCTCGAGGAGCGCCCGGCCGAGCACGACTTGCGCGTTGCCGATCTCGTCGAGGAAGTCGACGCGCCCGGCGAGCAACTCGAGTGCCTGGCGCGCCTGCTGCTCGGCGAGCTCCGGCTTGCCGGTGCGCAGGTGCACCTGCGCGAGCGAGGAGATCGCCTGAGCGGCGTCCGCGTCGCTGCCCACCTCGAGCGCGGTCGCGAACGCCTTCGTCAGATAGCCGATCGCCCGCTCGGGCCGGCCGAGCAGCACGGAGAGGCCGCCAAGGTTATTGAGCAGCCTCCCGACGCTCTGGCGGTCGGCGAGCTCTTCGTAGATTGCCTTCGCGCGCTCGGCGTAGGAGCGGGCCAGCACGTACTGTCCGAAGCGCTCGGCGACCAGGGAGGCCTGGAAGAACACGTGGGCGACCGTGTGGCGGTCGTTCAGCCCCTCGGCCAGCTCGAGCGCGCGCTCGATGTCCTCCCGGGCTGCCTCGTAGTCGCGCTCCCGCCGGTAGCAGCGCGAGCGCCACTCGAGGATGTGCGCCCGCAGGCGGTCGCACGGGAGGCCCGATCGCTCGGCGAGGGCGAGTGCCTCGGCGAGGAGGGCCGAGGCGGTCGAGATGGACGAGAGCTTGTAGCGGCAGACGCCGATCCGGTACAGCACCTCGGCCCGGTCGAGGTCGGTGAACTGCCGCGTGTCCGCAACGGTGCGTCCGCGCTCGAGCAGCGCGAGCGCCTCGCGGAGCTCGCCGCGATACGTGCGGGCCCACGACTCGGCGAGGAGGCCCCGCAGCTCGAGCTCCGGTGCAGGGTAGACGAGCCCCCCGAGGAGCTCGATCGTCTCGTCCCAACGGCCAGCCTCGCTCGCGGCCTCGGCGCGTGCGACCGCTCCGTCGACCCTGAGCCGCTCGGCCGCGGCGACGCCGGTCGTGAGGTAGCCGGGGTCGGTGCCCAGCCGCCCGGCGAGCCATTCGAGGGTGTGCGCGGTCGGCCGGGTCTTGCCGCGCTCGATCTGGCTCACGTACTCCTTCGTGAACCGCTCGCCCGCGAGGCTCGCCTGGCTGAGGCCGAGGCCGAGTCTCAGCGCGCGCACTCGCTCGCCGAGCGTCCGGGCTGCCTCCGTCGCCTGCGTGCTCGTGATCATCGCCACCCGGGTGTGAAGTATAGGGACTTCTCCATGCTTCACCTAACTACTTGACTTATTCGGACATGGCGTTATAGTCCGGTTCTCTTCGCATCCGAACGGGACGCCAGGTCGGGTGCGGGGATCCGTGGCGACACATGGCCCGGAGACGCGGCTGGGCCGCAGAGCCGCTCTCCGGGTCGTCGCCTGCACGCGTGCCCGCACGCTCACGTGCATCGGCACCGTCAGGCACGGGCCCCTCCTACGAACGGGGGATCCGTCAGTCGGGCGGGCTCAGGCCTGGCCGGTCAGCCAGCGGCGCCGCGACGCGGCGATCTCGGGAAGATCCGCGTCGAGCAGCCCCCCGCCGAGCCAGCCGCCGACCGCGTTCAGGAACCCGATTGCGAGGAAGACCCACGCCTCGGCCCTGGCGTCCCGGTCGGGCGGGACCCCGCCTTCGGCCTGCGCACGGCGGATCACGTCGGCGATGAAGCTGTGCACGCTGCGCATGTGCTCCAGCATGTAGGCCCGGATGGGAGGGTCGTCGCTGGCTTCGGCGATCGCCTGCACCCAGAGGCAGTGCACGACGACCCGGTCGTCCGACTCCCGGAACGAGCGCGCCATCGCGGCGAGCCAGCCTGCCGGGTCGGGCTCGCCGGCCACCGCCTGCTCCCACAGCCCGCGCACGCCGCTCCAGCTCTCCCGGAGGCAGGCGATGTAGAGGTCGCGCTTGGAGTCGAAGTGGCGATAGAGGATCGGCTCGGTGACTCCGGCGGCGCGGGCGATCTCGGCGGTCGTCGTTCCCCGGTAGCTGCCCTGCGAGAACACGCGGCTGGCGCACGCGAGCAGGTCGGCCCGCCGTTCGGGCGCCGGCAGGCGCTTGCGCGACTCCTGCCCCGGATGCGGCGCCGTCATCTCGCGGCTCCGAGGGGGCGCGCGGCCCCCGCGGCCGGGCTGTGGCGGATCAGGGCGGCAGCGGTCAGTGCTCCGGCGAAGGCGATCACGGCGGCGACGAGCAGAGCGAGCTGGAAGCCGTCGACGAACGCCTGCTCCGGGCTGGCACCGGCGGCGAGCGAGCGTGCCTGCCGAGAGGAGAGGATCGCCCCCATGAGCGCGATTCCCAGCGCGCCTCCGATCTGGCGCGACGTGTTCAGGGCGCCCGAGGCGACCCCGGCCTTCGCCACCGGTGCGGCGCCCATCACGGCGGCGCTCATCGGCGTCATCACGGATGCCATGCCGAAGCCGCCGATCACGAGGGCCGGAACCATGTCCCAGAAGCCCGAGCTCACGCCGAGCCGCGAGAAGAGGACGAGCGAGATACCGACGAGCGTCAGGCCACCGGCCATCAGCCAGCGAGAGCCGACGCTGTCGGACAGCTTCCCCGCCGGGGGCGCGATCAGGATGATCAGCACGGTCATCGGCAGGAAGATCGCGCCGGCCTGGACGGGTGAGTAGTCGAGGACCTGCTGCACGAACAGCGACATGAAGAAGAACACGCCGAACATCGCGAGCGTGACGAGGAAGGCGACGATGTTGCCGCCGGTGAACGTCGAGGAGCGAAACAGCGACAGGTCGAGCATCGGCGCCCGACGGCGGTGCTCGATCAGGGCGAACGCGAGCAGGGCGATTGCCGAGGCAACGAACAGGCCGATGATCGCCGGCGACGTCCAGCCGTAGCGGTTCGCCTCGATCAGCGCGAACGTGAGCGCGAACAGGCCCGCCCCGGAGGCCAGCAACCCGGGTAGGTCGAGGCTCTGCTCGTGCGAGGTGTCGCGCGACTCCTCGATGATGACGCGGCCCGCGAGCACCCCGACCACGCCGACCGGCACATTGACGAAGAAGATCCAGCTCCAGTCGGCGTGCTCGGTCAGGAGACCGCCCACGAGCGGGCCGATCGCGAGCGCCATCGCGGACACCCCGGCCCAGATCCCGATCGCGAGCCCGCGCTCCTCGGGTGGGAAGGTCGCGCTGATGATCGCAAGCGTCGCCGGCATCATCAGCGCTGCGCCGACGCCCTGGACGGTGCGCGCGACGATCAGCATCTCGGCGCTGGTCGCAAGCCCGCAGGCGAGCGAGGCGGCGGCGAACACGGCCAGGCCGAGGAGGAAGATCCGTCGCCGGCCGAGCAGGTCGGCGAGCTTGCCGCCGGAGAGCAGCAGCACCGCGAACGTGAGGGCGTAGGCGCTGACCACCCACTCGAGCTCGGAGATCCCGGCGTTCAGGCTGCGCTGGATCGACGGCAGGGCGACGTTCACGATCGTGTTGTCGAGCATGATCATGAACAGCGAGAACGAGACGGCTCCCAGCGTCCACCACTTGCGTCTCTCGCTCTGAAGGATCCTCGCGCGCATGGAAAAGTTAGTCCTCACTAGGTTAGCTATTCGTGCGCGAGCGCGTCAAGGCCGCGAGTAGGGTGCCCGGGTGCTCGCTCCCGACGCGTACGCCGGCGCCCGCGTCGCCGGCTACCTCGACACTGCGACCTACGGGCTGCCGCCGAATGCCACGGTGTCGGCTCTCGAGGAGGCGATCGGCTGCTGGCGCTCCGGGCAGGACTGGGCCGGCTGGGAGGCAGCCGGCGAGGCCTGCCGCGCGCTCTTCGCGCGCATCGTCGGAGCGCGGGCCGAGGACGTGGCGATCGTCCCGGCGGTCTCGGTTGCCGCCGGGATCGTCGCCGCGAGCCTCGGGGGCGGCCCGGGCGACAACGTCGTCTGCTACGGGCACGAGTTCCAGTCGGGGCTGTTCCCCTGGCTCCAGCTCGAGCGCACCGGGGTGGAGGTGCGCCTGCGCCCGCTCGACCAGCTCGCCGGCGCGGTTGACGCCCGAACGCGCCTCGTCGCGGTCAGCACTGTCCAGTCCGCCGATGGGCGCCGCGCCGACCTCGGCGCTCTCCGCGACACCGGGGTGCCGCTGTTTCTCGACGCGACCCAGTCCGCCGGTGCGCTCCCGGTCGACCTCGACGGTGTCGACTTCCTGGTCGCCGCCGCCTACAAGTGGCTGCTCTGCCCGCGCGGCCTCGCATTTCTCCATGTCCGGAGAGACCGGCTCGGCGACGTCGATCCCTGGCTCGCCGGCTGGAAGTCGACCGACGACGTGTACGAGCGCTTCTACGGACCCCCGCTGAACCTGACGCCGGACGCGCGGCGCCTCGACACGTCCCTGCCCTGGCTCCTCGCCGCGGGCGGACGCGCCAGCCTCGAGCTGATCGCCGGGCTCGGCGTCGAGCGGATCGCGGCCCACGATCTGGCCCTCGCCTCGCGCTTCTGCGCCCGGCTCGGGATCCCGGAGACCGGCTCTCCCATCGTCCAGGTCGAGGCGGAGGACGCGATGAGCGCCGTGGAGCGCCTGCGCGAGGCCGGCGTCAGGTGCACGGCACGCGCGGGCGCGCTTCGCTTCGCGTTCCACCTCTACAACGACGAGGCCGACGTCGATCGCGCCGTCGAGGCGATCGGCGGCTCGCGGCTACCGGAGTAGCGCCGGGCGGCTGCTACGGGGCGGGCTCGGGCGGTGCGTCCGGGCCGTCGAGGTCGATCTCGTCCCAGGCCTCCACCGTGCCGCTCACCTTGTCGTTGCCCGACCCGCCGAAGAACTTGTCGACCGCGCCGGCCTTCGTGTAGTAGGTGTCGTCCCCCGAGCCGCCGTACGCGACGGTGCCGCTGTCGCTCCCGTAGAGCTTGTCGTTACCGGAGCCGCCGACCAGGACGTCGGTGCCGGCTCCGCCCTTGAGCGTGTCGTTGCCGTCGCCGCCGTCGAGGGTGTCGTTGCCGGCGCCGCCGGTGAGGGAGTCGTTGCCGGCTCCGCCGGCGAGCGTGTCTGCGCCGTCGCCGCCGTCGAGCGTGTCCGTGCCGGCGTCGCCGTCGAGGGTGTCGTTGCCCGCTTCGCCGTAGAGCTTGTCGTTGTCGGCGCCGCCGACCAGGACGTCGTTGCCGGCTCCGCCCTTGAGCGTGTCCGTGCCGGTGCCGCCGTCGAGGGTGTCGTCGCCGGCGCCGCCGGTGAGGGAGTCGTTGCCGGCTCCGCCGGCGAGCGTGTCTGCG
>CAYJLE010000002.1:60708-68949 GCA_964370985.1 uncultured Gaiellales bacterium
CGTCGAGGGTGTCGTCTCCCGCTTCGCCGTAGAGCTTGTCGTTGTCGGCGCCGCCGGTGAGCCAGTCGCCGCCGGCCCCGCCCTTGAGCGTGTCCGTGCCGGCCCCGCCGTCGAGCGTGTCTGCGCCGTCGCCGCCGTCGAGCGTGTCCGTGCCGTCGCCGCCGTCGAGGGTGTCGTCTCCCGCTTCGCCGTAGAGCTTGTCGTTGTCGGCGCCGCCATGGAGCCAGTCGTTGCCGGTTCCGCCCTTGAGCGTGTCCGTGCCGGTGCCGCCGTCGAGGGTGTCGTCGCCTGCGCCGCCGGTGAGGGAGTCGTTGCCGGCTCCGCCGGCGAGCGTGTCTGCGCCGTCGCCGCCGTCGAGCGTGTCCGTGCCGGCGCCGCCGTCGAGGGTGTCGTCTCCCGCTTCGCCGTAGAGCTTGTCGTTGCCGGCGCCGCCCTGCAGCGTGTCTGCGCCGTCGCCGCCGTACAGGCTGTCGTGGCCGGCGCCGCCGTACAGGTTGTCGTTGCCCGCGTCGCCGGTGAGCGTGTCGTTGCCGTCTGTTCCGATCAGGGTCAGGCCGGGCACGATGGGCGCGATCTCCTCGGCGCCAACCGTTGGAGGCGCGGTCTGGGCCGCGGGAACCGGGTCGTCGACCGGGGCAACGTCGGTCCCGTCGGACGGCGGCTGCTCGTCGGAGCCGGTCTCGGCCGGATCCGCCTCCGCATCGGGGTCGCCCGGTGTGGTACCGGCGTCGCCTTCGGGCTGGCCGCCGCCGTCCGTGCTGCCGGATTGGTCGGCTGCTTCGGTGTCGACCGGCGCGCTCGAGCTCTGATACCCGTCGTCCGCGACGGGGTTGGCGGCTCCGTCCGGCAGGTCGTCGCTCGCGTCTGCGGGCGAGCCCGAGCCGAAGGTGACGATCGTCCCGTCGGAGAGGAGCAGGCCACCGCCGCCAAACGGGAGCGGCCCGGCTCCGGCGAGCGGGTCGACGAGCACGATCCCGCCGGTGCTGCCGAGCCCCGCGGCGGCGAACGACGCCTTGCTCTCGGTCATCTGCACGGCGCCGAGCGCAACACCCGCGCTGAGCGCGATGCTGACCGGGATCACGAGCGACTTCCTGCGCAGGAGGCTCGCGATCGTGCGCGCGTCCTCCCGGGCGATCTGCATCAACTCGACGAGAGCGTCGACGACGGCTTCCTCCGCGAGGTCGAGAGCCTCCGAGAGCGCGTTGACATCGGCCGAGCGAAGCGGCAGGGCCGACCGCCGGCCGCCGCGAAGCGCCCAGACGAGATCGAGGTAGGCGCCGAGCGTGTCGGCGATGGGGTCGTCGCGGATCGTCAGCCTGCGCGTTGCGCCGCCCGCGGCGATCACGCCAGCCCTGAAGTCGACCTCGAGCGAGGTGCGTGGCGGCGCAACCGCGGCCACGTCGAACTCGTAGAGCTCGGCGAGCAGCGTGCTGAGCCGTTCGCCGACCGGTCGCGAGCCGCGCTCGAATGCCTTCAATTCGCCGGCGCTGAATCGTCCCCCCGATGCCCTCGCGAGATCGCGAACCGAGGCGCGCTGCTCCTCGCGGGCGTCTGTGAGGGCGCGCCCCAGGCGGGCGGCCCAGCCGGTTGGCTCCAGGCGGACGCCGGGAGCGAGCTCGATCGCTGTCGTGGTCATGGTCGTATCGATCGGCGGTTTCGCGTAGCCGCGTATCCCCCGGATGCGGGATCCCGTGCTCCCTCCGTCGGGTTCCGTCTCCCGGGCGACTTTTCGCCTCCCGGTCGCTATCCTCCGGGCTGGACGATGCGGCTGGCGCTCGCACAGATCGACACGACGGTCGGCGACCTCGACGGGAACCGGGAGCGGATCCTCGAGTGGCTCGAGCGCGCGCGCGAGGATGGCGCGGACCTGGTGCTCTTCCCCGAGCTCGCCATCACCGGCTACCCGCCGGAAGATCTGCTGCTGCGGCCGGCCTTCCTGCGCGCGGCCGCGCGCAGCCTCGAGCTCGTGGCTGCGGAGACCCGCGGGGTCGCCTGCCTCGTCGGCGTCCCCCATCTCGACCGGGATCTCTTCAACGCCTGCGCCGTCCTTGCCGACGGCCAGGTGCGGGCGATCTATCACAAGCGCTTCCTGCCCAACTACGGGGTCTTCGACGAGGACCGCTACTTCCAGGCCGGCCGCGAGCTTCTGCTGCTGCGTCTCGGGGAGACGCTGGTCGGGCCGACCGTGTGCGAGGACATCTGGCAGCCGGGCCCGCCGGCGACGGATCTCGCCCTCGCGGGCGCCCACCTCGTCGCGAACATCTCGGCCTCCCCGTTCCACGTCGGCAAGGGCAGGGAGCGGGAGGAGATGCTGCGCACCCGCGCGCGCGACAACGTCTGCTTCGTGGCGTTCGTGAACGCTGTCGGCGGCCAGGACGAGCTTGTGTTCGACGGCCACTCGCTCGTCATCGACCAGGACGGCGACGTGGTCGCTCGCGCGCCCGCGTTCGAGGAGGCGCTGCTCGTCTGCGACGTCGACCCGACTGCCGCCGCCGGGCACCGACTGCGCGACGCGCGACGCCGCGCGCTCGCCCGCGAGCGGCCCGAGCTGCCGGCACCCGCTCTCGTCGAGCTCGACACGCCGCGCCAGCAGGGGGCGCCGGTCCCGGTCGCGCTGGCGGGGCAGCTCGGGGAGCTCGAGGAGATGCGCCGCGCGCTCTGCCTCGGCCTGTCCGACTACGTGCGCAAGAACGGCTTCCGCGAGGTCGTGCTCGGCAGCTCCGGCGGCATCGACTCGGCGCTGACCGCGGCGCTGGCGGCGGAGGCGCTCGGGCCCGAGCGCGTCGTCTGCGTGTCGATGCCGTCGTGCTTCTCCTCCGAGGGGACGCGGCGGGACGCGCGGCTCGTCGCCGAGAGCCTCGGGACGGGCTTCTACGAGCTGCCGATCGAGCCGGCCGTCGAGGCGTTTCGCTCGGTGCTCGCGCCGGTCTTCGCGGGGCTCGAGGAGGGCGTCGCCGAGGAGAACATCCAGGCGCGCGTCCGCGGGACGCTGCTGATGGCGCTCTCGAACAAGTTCGGCTGGCTGCTCGTCGCGACCGGGAACAAGAGCGAGTACTCGGTCGGCTACGCGACGCTCTATGGGGACATGGCCGGCGGGTTCGCGCTGCTCAAGGACGTGTACAAGACCGACGTCTACCGCCTCGCCCGCCATCTGAACGAGCGGGCGGGCCGGGAGCTGATCCCGCGCTCGGTGCTCGAGCGCGCGCCGAGCGCCGAGCTGCGCCCCGACCAGCGCGACGAGGACTCGCTGCCCCCCTACGCGCGGCTCGACCCCGTGCTCGAGGCGTACGTCGAGCTCGACCGCTCCCGCGAGGAGCTCGCGCTCGACGGGTTCGACCTCGCCGTCGTCGAGCGGGCGCTCGACCTCGTCGACCGGGCCGAATACAAGCGCCGCCAGGCCCCGCCCGGGGTCAAGCTCCGCCCGAAGGCGTTCGGGCGGGATCGCCGCCTGCCGATCACGAACGCCTGGCGCGGCTGACGCTCAGTCCGGGCCGGCGAACGAGCGGACGGCCGGTGGCTTCGGCGCCGGCGGGGAGTAGGCTTCGGCACCCTCGCGCCAGGCCCAGTCGACCTCGGCGGCGGGCGCGCCCGCGAGGTCGAGGAGCGCGAGGCCGTGCGCGAACGCGAACAGGACGAGGTCGCCGGCCGGCGGGCGCGCCGGCGGTCGGTCGGCCATCAGCGCGTACAGCCTGCGGTTTCGCCGGGCAAAGCTCCGGTAGGCCGCGAGCGGCTGGAGCGCGCCGCCGGCCTCGGCGGCGAGCGCCTCCCAGCCCGCGGCGGCGAGCGCGACCTCGACCTCCTCCTTGCCCGCCAGGTGCTTGTAGAGCGACGGGGCCTGGATCCCGAGCTCGGCGCCGAGGCGGCGCATCGTCAGTGCCTCGCGCCCCTCCCGCTCGAGAATCCGGACAGCAGCTTCGAGGATCTGGCGGCGGCGAACGTCGTTAGCCATCAGCTTCGAGCAGCGTAGCGGCCCGGCCGGATGCGGTTCCCCCGGCGACCTGCCGCGCGATCGCGTAGGGTCGTGCGCGTGAGCGCCGTCAGAGCGAGGACGTTCGAGTTCGCCGCGTCGCTGGGCCGGGACGGCACCGTCCTCGCCGAGGGCGACGACCCCGTCCGGGCCCCGGAGCCCTGGCTGCCCGAGCATTGGCTGCTTGCCGGCGTTGCCCTCTGCACGCTCAAGAGCCTGCGCTTCCACGCGCGCGGCGCCACGGTCGAGGCGGCCGCCGAGATGCGCTGCACGGTCACGCAGCGCGAGGCGGACGGCCGCTACGCGATCGTCGAGACCGTGATCGACTTCGACGTCGCGATCGAGCCCGCGCCCGAGGACGTCCCCGCGTTGCTCGCCAAGGCCGAGCGGGACTGCTTCGTCGGCAACTCGCTGACCGCGAAGCCCGCCTACACGTGGCGGGTCAACGGTCGCGAGATCGCCCGCCCGGCTTCGGCTAGTTAGATTAGATCAGGCAGTCCCGGGCACCGGCCCTACGGTGCGATAGTGTGGCCCGCGCTTGCGGGCCCCGCCTGCCTGCGGATGGACACGAGAAACCGGATCCGGCTCGGGATCGGCGCGAAGCTCGCGCTCTCGTTCGCCCTGGTCCTCGCGCTCGTCGCGGTGCTCTCCTGGGCAGGTCTGAGAGCTGCGCGCGAGGCGGGCGACTCGGCCGCGGAGATCGGGGAGCGCGACCTCGCGCTCGTCGCCGAGGCCGGCGAGGCGACCGCGCTCGGCCTGCGGGTGCGCGAGCTCGCGCTCCTGCACACGCTTGCCGGCCCGGCCGAGCTGGGCCAGCTCGAGGCGGAGATCCGGGCCGCCGACCAGAGCTTCGCCGAGCGCCTGGAGACCCTGGCGGCGCTCGCGCACGCGCCCGGCCAGGTCGCGCTCGTCGCGACGCTCGAGGCCGACTGGCTCGAGTACGTGCGGCTCCGCGACGAGTTGACGCTCACGCTCAGCCGGGCCGGGGACGTTGCCGGCGCGCGCGAGGCTGCGGCCGGGGCCGTCGGCGAGCGCTTCGCGCGCGCGCGGGCCGGGCTGAACGCGCTCGCCGCCGAGGGCCGCGAGTCCGCCACGACGGAGATCGCCGCCGCCACCGAGCGCTTCTCGGACACGGAGAGCCTGATCTACGCGCTGATCGCGGTCGCGGGCGTGCTCGGGCTCGGCACTGCGCTCGTCGCCTCGCGGCGGGTCGGCGGCGGCATCCGCGCCGTCGCCGTCGCCGCGCAGGAGCTCGCCGCCGGCGACCTGGCCCGGCGCGCGCCCGTCCGCGGGCGCGACGAGGTGGCGCTGCTCGCGGAGAGCTTCAACGCCATGGCCGGCGAGCTCGAGGCCCACGAGCGCCGTCGCAGGGCCGTCTCCGACCTCCAGCGCCTGGCGCTCGCGACCCGGAGCCTCGACCCGGTGCTCGAGGAGGCGGTCGAGCTCGTCTCGCGCACGCTCGAGGTGGACTGCGCGGCGATCTGCGAGCACCTTGCGGGCAAGGACACGTTCGCGGTGCGGGCGAGCATCTGCCGCGACGGCGAGCACGCGGAGCTCGAGCTGACCGCCGGCAGCCATCCTCACACCGCCTACACCCTGAGCGCCGAGCGGCCGGTTGTGATCGACGATGTCGCCGCCGACACCCGCTTCGAGCCGCCGGTGGCGCTGCTCGAGTTCGGGGTCGTCAGCGCGATCGGCGTGCCGGTGCAGGGGCGGCCCCGGCGGCCGTTCGGGGTGCTCGAGGCCCACTCGCGGAGGCGGCGGGTCTTCGGCGACGACGACGCCCGCTTCCTCGAGGAGATCGCGGGCGTTCTCGCCGCGGCGATCGCGCGCCGCGGGGTCGAGGAGGCGCTCGAGGCGTCCGAGGCGCGCTTCCGCTCGCTGATCCAGAACTCCTCCGACCTGACCCTGCTGCTCGACGAGAGCGCCAGGATCGTGTTCGCGAGCCCGTCGGCCGCCCGCGTTGCCGGCTGCAGCCCCGACGAGCTGGTCGGCCGCAGCGCCTTCGACTTCGTGCATGAGGACGACCTCGGCCGGATCGTCGCCCGGCTCGAGCAGGTGGCCGCCGAGCCGGGCTCGCTCGCGACCGCGGAGTTCCGCGCGCTCGGGCCCGGCGAGAGCGCCGTCTACCTGGACGGAACGGCGCTCAACCTCGTCGACAACCCCGCAGTCGGCGCGATCGTCGTCAATGCGCGCGACGTCAGCGAGCGCAGGCGGGCCGAGGCGGACAGCGCCCGGCTCGAGGAGCAGCTGCGCCAGTCGCAACGGCTCGAGTCGGTCGGGCGGCTCGCCGGCGGGATCGCCCACGACTTCAACAACCTCCTGACCGCGATCCTCGGGTACCTCGACCTCCTGCGCGACGAGACGGCCGAGGTCGCCGGCGAGTACCTCGACGAGATGGCGAAGGCCGCCGAGCGCGGCGCCGCGCTCGTCTCGCAGCTCCTCGCCTTCAGCCGCCGCCAGGTGCTGCGGCCCCGCGTGCTCGACCTGAACGAGGTCGTCGACGACCTCGAGCCGATGCTGCGACGCGTGCTCGGCGAGACGATCGACCTGCGCGTCGTCACGAGCCCGGGCATCCGCCCCGTGCGGGCGGATCCCCACCAGCTCGGCCAGGTGATCGTCAACCTCGCTGTCAACGCGCGCGACGCGATGCCGGACGGGGGCGTGCTCACGATCGAGACGCAGGACGTCTGCCTCGACGAGGAGTACGCGAGCTGCCACGCCGAGGTCGAGCCGGGCGAGTACGTCCTGCTCGCCGTCTCCGACACCGGCGCCGGGATGGACGAGCGGACGCGGACGCACGCGTTCGAGCCGTTCTTCACGACCAAGGAGCCCGGCCAGGGCACCGGCCTCGGCCTCGCCACCGTGCACGGGATCGTGAAGCAGTCGGGCGGCCACGTCTGGCTCTACAGCGAGCCGGGCGCGGGCGCCTCCTTCAAGATCTACCTGCCCGCGAGCTCTGAGCCCGCCGAGGCGCTCCACGGCGAAGCCTGGGGCGGCGAAGGGGGCGAGCGCGGCACGGAGACGATCCTCGTCGTCGAGGACGACCCGACCGTGCGCTCGCTTGCCGTGCGGATCCTCGAGGAGCACGGCTACACGGTGCTCGAGGCCTGCGACGGGCCGGAGGCGATCGCGCTCGCCGGGGCCCACCGCGGCACCATCGACCTCGTGCTGTCGGACGTCGTGCTGCCCGGGATGAGCGGCCGCGAGGTCGTCGACCGGATCACGGCCGCCTGCCCGGGCGTGAAGGCGCTGTTCATGTCCGGCTACACCGAGAACGCGATCGTCCACGACGGCACGCTCGACGCCGACACGGCGTTCATCCAGAAGCCGTTCCGGGCCGACACGCTCGCTCGCTGGGTGCGCCGGGTGCTCGACGCCGGCCGCGACGCCGCCTCGCCGGGCGGCTAGGATCAGTCCCGGTGCCGTACCGGGTCACGCTCACGTTCGTCGTCGAGGCCGAGTCCGAGGAGATTCTCGAGCGCTACGTCGACCGGCTCGCCTACGACGTGGCCGCTCGCGAGCGCTTCCTGCTCGACAACCGGGAGATCCACCCCTGCGAGACGCCCGTCCCCGGGAGCTACCGGACGGTGACGGAGGCCGACCTCCCCTACAGCGGCGCGTAGGGGCGGCCGTGGCCGCGCCCGCGCTCGACGTCGCCGCGGCGCGGCGGCGCTTCCCCGCGCTTGCCCGCCCGCTCGTGTTCCTGGACGGACCGGGAGGCACGCAGGTTCCGGACACCGTGATCGAGGCGATCACCGGCTACCTCTCGGAGTCGAACGCGAACCTCGGCGGCCCGTTCCCGACGAGCCGGGAAAGCGACCTCGTCGTCTCCCGGGCGCGGATCGCCGCTGCCGCCTTCCTCGGCTGCTCGCCCGACGAGGTCGGCTTCGGGCCCAACATGACGACGCTCAACTTCACGCTCTCCCGCGCGGTCGGGCGGGAGCTCGCGCCCGGCGACGAGATCGTCGCGACCCGGCTCGACCACGACGCGAACGTCGCCCCCTGGCTCGAGCTGGCGCGCGACCGCGACCTCGTCGTGCGCCTCGTCGACCTGACCGACGACTGCCGGCTCGACCTCGCCGACCTCGAGCGGCAGCTCTCCGAGCGCACCCGGATCGTCGCCTTCCCGTGGGCCTCGAACGCGGTCGGCACGATCACGGACGTGCGTCGAGTCGTGGACCTCGCGCACGAGGCCGGTGCGCTCGCCGGGGTCGACGCGGTGGACTTCGCCCCCCACCGCCCGATCGACCTTGGGGGCGCCCCCCGCGCCG
>CAYJLE010000002.1:68959-77249 GCA_964370985.1 uncultured Gaiellales bacterium
GGGGGCGCGCGCGTGGGGCGCCGGGGTCCACTCCCCCCCCCCCGGCCCGAGCGCGGGGGGCGCCGCCGCCCCCCACGTCCTGCTCTGCTCCCCGTACAAGTTCTTCGGGCCGCACCTCGGCCTCTTCTACGGTCGCCGGGAGGTGCTCGAGCGCTGGCGCCCGTACAAGGTCAGGCCCGCCGACGACGAGCCGGTCGGGCACCGGTTCGAGACCGGCACGCAGCCGCACGAGGCGCTCGCCGGCTTCGTCGCCGCGGTCGAGTACGTCCGCTCGGTCGGCTGGGACGCGATCCGCGCGCACGAGCGCGAGCTGTCGCGCCGCTTCCTCGACGGGCTGCCCGCCCGTTACCGGCTGCACGGGCCCGCCGGCCCCGACGGGCGCACGCCGACGTTCGCGATCACGCACCCGACTCTCTCACCCTGGGAGGTGGCGCAGACGCTCGGAGAGCGCGGGGTCGCGGTTTGGCCCGGCAACTACTACGCGCTCGAGGTGATGCAGCGGCTCGGGCTCGAAGACGGGGCGGTGCGGATCGGCTTCGTCCACTACAACACCGCGGACGAGGTCGACCGGGTGCTCGCGGAGCTGGACGACCTGGCGCGGCCGCGTGGGCCTGCGTAGCTAGCATGCGGGCCGTGGCGGCCTCGTTCGAGCTCACGACCCTCAAGAACGGCCTGCGCGTCCTGACCGCGCCGATGCCGCAGGCGAAGTCGGTTGCCTGCTTTCTCATGCTCGCGGCCGGCTCCCGCTACGAGACCAGGGAGACGAGCGGGATCGCGCACTTCGCCGAGCACATGTTTTTCAAGGGGACCCAGCGCAGGCCGACGGCGCGCGACATCGCCGGCGAGATCGACGCGATCGGCGGCGAGTTCAACGCGTTCACAGGCAAGGAGTACACGGGCTACTACGTCAAGTGCGCGGCCGAGCACCGCGACGTCGCGCTCGACGTGCTCGTCGACATGATCCGCAACTCCCGTTTCGACCCGCAGGAGATCGAGCGCGAAAAGGGCGTGATCGTCGAGGAGATGAACATGTACTTCGACACGCCGCGCGACTACGTCGACTCGGTCTACGACAGCCTCCTCTACGGCGACCAGCCGCTCGGGTGGGACATCATCGGCACCAAGGAGACCGTCCGCGCGGCGTCCCGCGACACGTTTCTCGACTACCTCGGGCGCTGGTACCAGGCGCCGCGGATCGTCGCCGGGGTCGGCGGAGCGCTCGGCGACGGGCTCGCCGAGCGGCTCGAGGGGCTGCTCGGGGACGTTGCCGGTGGGGAGGCGCCCGAGCCGGCCCCCGTCGAGATCGACCAGGCGGCCCCGCGCGTGCGCGTGCACACGAAGGCCTCCGACCAGGCGCACCTGCGCTTCGGCGTGCACAGCTACCCGATCGGCCACCCGGACCGCTACGCGCTCTCGCTCGTCGCCACCGTGCTCGGCGGCGGCATGTCGTCGCGCCTGTTCACCGAGGTGCGCGAGCGCCGCGGGCTCGCCTACTACGTGTACGGGTACAACCAGGGCTACACGGACACGGGCACCCTGTTCGCGCAGGCGGGCGTCGACATCGAGCGGATCGACGAGGCGATCCGGACGATCGCCGGCGAGTTCCGCCGGATCGCGGACGAGTCGGTCGCGGCGGACGAGCTCGAGAAGGCCCGCAACTACGCGAAGGGCCGGCTCGTGCTCTCGCTCGAGGACCCGAAGGGGATGATCGTGTTCGGCCTGCGCGGCGAGGTGCTCGAGGGCCGCGTGCGCGAGCCGGACGAGGTGCTCGCCGGCTACGACGCCGTCACCGCCGAGGACGTCCAGCGGGTCGCGGCCGACGTGATCCGCGACGAGCGCCTGAACCTCGCCCTGATCGGCCCGTTCGAGGACGCGGCGCGGTTCGAGGCGCTGCTGCCGGCGACGGGCTAGCCGCCCAGTCACCGGGGGCCGTTCGGTAACCTCGGTACGGTGAAGGACGCGCTCGAGCGGGCCGGCGATCTGCTCTCCCTCTACGAGGCCGAGCTGCGGCGGCTCGTCCCGCCCGGGGCCGAGCTCTTCGACGCGCACGTCCACTGCGGCGAGGACATCGACGGGTTCGTCGCCCCGCTCGACGGCCTGCTCGCGTTCCTGCGCGACTCCGGGGCGGGCCGCGCGTTCTGCTTCTGCCTCGACGAGCCCGACCGCCACCCCGCCTTCCGGGCCGCCAACGACCGCACGCTCGCGGCGGCCGAGCGGGCCGGCGGCACGCTCGTCCCGTTCGTCCGGCTCGACCTCGTCGAGCACCCGCTCGAGGAGGCCGTTCGCTGCCTCGACCTCGGTGCCCGCGGGATCAAGCTGCACCCGCGCGCGCAGGGTTTCCTCCTCAACGACGAGCGGCTCGAGCCGGTGTTCGCGCTCGCGGCCGAACGGGGTGTCCCGATCCTGATCCACGGCGGCCGCGGCCTGCCGCCGATCGCGGACAACCTCGCGCGCCTCGTCGACCGCCATCCCGAAGCGCGCCTGATCATCGCGCACGGCGGCATCGCCGACCTCGCGGCGCTCGCCGGCGCGTTCGCCGGCCACCCGGGCGTCTACTTCGACACGTCGATCTGGAGCGCCGTCGACGTTCTCGATATCTTCGGCCGCGTCTCCCCCGAGCAGCTCGTCTACGCCTCCGACTACCCGTACGGGCAGCAGCCCCAGTCGCTCCTGCTCGCGCTGCGGATCGCCCGGCTCGCCGGCTTCTCCGAGGATGAGATCCGCGGCCTGCTCGGCGGCAACGCCGCCCGGATCGCGGACGGGGGGTCGCCGCCGCCGCTCTCGCCGCCGAAGCTCGCGACGCGCACGCTCGTGCAGCCGATCCCGTTCGCCCGCATCCACACCTACCTGACGATGGCGACGCCGCTGCTCTGGACACGGCAGCCCGACGTGATCGGGGCGCTCGGCCTCGCCCTCAACGCGGCCGCCGAGCGCGACGGCCACGCCGAGACCCACGAGCGGATCGAGGAGCTGCTCGCCTGCGCGCGCGACCTCTGGCGGATGGTGCCCGAGCTCGAGGAGGAGGTCGAGCGGCACCACCTCGGCCGCTCCGTGTTCCGCCTGATCCACCTGGCGGACATCGAGGCGCTCACCGCGCATGCTTGAGCCCGCGGTCAACGGCCAACCCCACACGCTCGACCCCCCGCTCGCCCCGGAGGAGATCGCGCGACTCGAACGCCCGGGATGATCGCCGCGGTCGTTCTCGCGGCCGGCGAGGGCAGCCGCTTCGGCGGCTCCAAGCAGCGGCTGCTGCTGCCCCACGTCTTGCACAGGCTCGAGCGTGCGCCCGTCGACGAGATCGTCGTCGTCGCCGGCGCCCACCCGCTCGCCACGGACGGTAGGGCGTGCCTGGTCGAGTGCCTCGACTGGGAGCGTGGCCCGGGCGCCTCCCTGCGGGCCGGGCTCGTCGCTCTGGCGCCCGACGTCGAGGCCGCCGTCGTGTGCCTCGCCGACGGGCCCCTGATCGCGCCGGCCGCGATCGAGCGTGTGATCGAGGCGTGGCGAGCCGGCGCTGGCGACGTCGTCGCCGCAAGCTACCGCGGCGAGCGCGGCCACCCGGTCGTCCTCGGCCGGCGGGTGTGGGGCGACGTGCCCGACTCCGGAGCCCGCTCGCTCGAGCCGGTACTCGTCCCCTGCGACGATCTCGGCGAGCCCGGCGACGTCGACACGAAGGAGGACCTGCGCAGGGTCGAGGGCTCGCTCGGCGAATAACGCCGCGACCATGGTCGCATCCCCGCTGGGCGCGGCCCGCGTCCGCCGCCGACTGAGCGTCGAGGAGGCCGCGGTCCGCGCGGAGCTCGATCCCGAGGCCGTCCGCTCGCTCGAGGAGAGTCGCGTCTACCGCTTCGAGTCGGCCGAGGCCGCCCTCGCCGCCACGCTCGTGTACGCAACCGCGCTCGGGATCTCACGCCGCGAGGCGCGCCAGCTCGCGGGCCTGCCCGTCCCGCCCCGACTCATCGAGGCCCTCGCGCCCGGGCGGCTGCTTGCAGCCGTGGCCCTGGTCGCCGCCTTCGCCGCCGTCGGCTGGTGGCTCGTGCTCCCCGGCGCCCGCGCCGACGCGCCCGCACCGGCCGCCACGCCGCTCCGGGTCGCGCCGACAGCGTCGGCTACCGCGAGCCTGCCGCAGCCGTGGGAGATCCAGGTCGACGTCTACGGCGGCGCCGGAAAGCGCACCGCCGCCACGCTGGTCGCGAACGAGGTCGCCGCGCTCGCGTATCGCATCGGCACCGTGGCGAAGGCAAAGGACACCGGCTATCGCGAGACCCGCGTCTACTTCCCGCCCGGCGCCCGCGCGATCGCCGAGCGTCTGGCCGCCCAGCTCGGCGTCGGAACGACTGCTCTGCCCGGCGGCGACGACCCGCTGCGGCTCGTCGTCATCGTGGGCGCCGACCGGGCTGGCTGAGCGCGCCGTCTAGAGCAGCGGCGTGCGCAGCGCCAGGAGCTTCTCCTTCAGCTCCACCGGCATCTGCTCCTCGCAGCATTTGCGCACGTAGCGTCGCAGCGTCGACTCGAACCGGTAGCGCCTCGCGCAGTACCCGCACAGCGCCAGGTGCGCCTCCGCCTCGATTCGCTCGTCGTCGGTCAGCTCCCGGTCGACGTACGGCTGGAGGAGCTCCTCGCACTTGATGCACGGGTCTCCGCAGTCCTCCATCAGTGCCTCCCCACCCCGCTCATGATGCCTGTCCCACCGCCTGCTCCGCGAGCTCGTGCTTCAAGATCCGTCGGCCGCGGTGCAGCCGCGACATCACCGTGCCGACCGGGATGTCGAGAATCTGCGCCGCGTCCCTGTAGCTGAACTCGCCTATGTCCACGAGCACGAGCACGTCGCGGAAGTCGTGCGGGATCGCCGCAAGCGCCTGCACGACCCCGTCCTGCGAGAGCTTCTCGACGACCTGCTCGTCCTCGCTCCCGCCGGTCTCCTCGAGCCGGTTGTAGAGGAAGTAGTCGCCTTCCTCGATCGGCTGGAGGTCGGGCGTCCGCTGGCTCCGCCGCCCGCGGTCGATGTTCAGGTTCGTCAGGATCCTGAACAGCCAGGCCCGCATGTTCGTGCCCTGCGTGAACGAGCGCCAGCTGCGAAACGCACGCGTGTACGTGTCTTGGACGAGGTCCTCCGCCTCCTCGCGCGAGGACACGAGCCGCCTCGCCACGCGGTAGACCTGGTCGGCGTACTGGAGCGCGTCCTCCTCGAAGCGGATGCGGTCGCGGGCCTCGCTGGCGATGCGGCGGGCCGCGGTCTCTGTCTCGGGCTCGGTCACGAAGGCGGACGGTACCACTCCACCGAGTCGCAACGGGTGACCGAGCGCCGCTATTCCCCGCGGGGTCCGCTCAGCCGGCCGTCTGGCGGAACCCGGCGCGGGCGAGTGCGTCGACGATCGTCTGGCGCTCGAGCAGCTCGTCGTCCCAGGCGAGCGCGACCTCGCCCATCAGGTTCGCGTTCGCCGACTCGAGCCCGTCGAGCTCGCGCAGCGTGCCGCCGAGGCGAATCACGCAGCGCTCGCAGCGGATGCCGCCGACGTGGATCGTCTCGGAGCGCAGAGCCACACGCCGATCGTACCGGCAACGCCGTTACCCTCACGGCGTGCATCCCACCGCCCGCAAGCTCGAGCGGCGCCTGCGCGGGCTGGGGCTCGACGTGGAGGTTCGGGAGCTCGACCGCTCGACCCGGACCGCCGCCGATGCCGCGGCAGCGAGCGGCTGCGACGTGGGCCAGATCGTGAAGTCGCTCGTGCTGGTCGCGGGCGGCGAGCCCGTGCTGTGCCTGTGCGCGGGCGACCGCCGCGTACGTCTCGAATGGTTCGGGCCGGACGCGCGGATGGCGAGCGCCGAGGAGGCCCGGGCCGCGACGGGTTTCGCCGTCGGCGGTGTCCCTCCGCTCGGGCACGACCGGCCGCTGCGAACCGTCGTCGACGCCTCGCTCTCCCGGTTTCAGGCCGTCTGGTGTGCCGCGGGCACCCCGCGGGCGGTCTTCAGCGTTGATCTGGAGGCTCTGCTGGCCGCTCTCCCCGCGGCCGAGCTGGTCGAGGACGTTGCCGCAGGGGCGCAGGGGCCGGGGGGTCCGGCCCCTACGTGGAGGGAAGCCGGAGGCCCGGGCAGGTGGGTCGGGCCTCCGGCCATTGGATGCTTCCGGCCTCCAGGGAGGGAGAGGCCTCGGAAGCCGGGCCCCGCGGGTGGGGCCCCCGGGCGGCTTCAGCCGTTCGGCGTGGCCGGCTGGCGCCCGAGCGTGGCGGTCAGCGTCATCGTCTCTCCGTCTCGGTTGATCTCGATGGTCACGGTGTCGCCGGGTTCCTTGCCGGTGACGGCGTCACGCACCTGCTCCATCGTGGTGACGGCCTCGCCGTCGATCGCCACGATGATGTCGCCGCCGAGGGTGTAGTCGCTTCCGTTCAGCGTGACGGCCGTGTCACCGCCGCGCAGGCCCGCCGCAGCGGCGGGGCTGTCCGGTCGCACCGCCGCGATCAGCACGCCCTCGTCGACGGGCAGGCGGAAGTTCTTCGCGAGCTCGGCCGTGATCGGCTGCATCTCGATTCCGAGGTAGGCGTGCTCGACCTGGCCCGATTCGATCAGCTGCGACGCGACGTCCTTCACGGTGTTCACCGGGATTGCGAAACCGACGCCGACGTTGCCATCCCCGCCGGCACCGAGGATCTGGGCATTGACGCCGATCACCTCGCCGCGGGCGTTCAGGAGCGGCCCGCCGGAGTTGCCCCGGTTGATCGCGGCATCGGTCTGGATCACATGGTCGATGCGAAAGCCGTTCGGGGCGGTGATCCCCCGCTGGACGGCGCTGACGATGCCCGCGGTGATCGTGCGGTCGAGCCCGAAGGGGTTGCCGATCGCGACCACGGAGTCGCCGACGGTCACCCCGTCGGAGTCGCCGAGCGGCAGCGGCATCAGGGCTCGCGCGGCAACGTCGACCTTGAGGACAGCGAGATCGGTGGAGGGGTCGGTGCCGATCAGCGTCGCCGGGACCGGCTCCTGGCCGGAGAAGCCGACCCGGATGTCCTGGGCTCCCTCGACCACGTGGTAGTTCGTGACGATGTGCCCGGCCTTGTCGATCACGAAGCCGGAGCCGAGCGCCTCCTGCTGCTGCGGCAGGCCGAAGTCGAACGGGTCCTCGCTCTCACCCGAGGAGGTGGCCGTGATGCGCACGACGCCGGGTGCCGCACGTTCGTAGATCTCACCCATCGTCAGGCTCTCGCCGCTCGCCTCGAAGACGGCGGGGGCGGTCTCGCCGGCGACCCGCTCGATGACGGTGGTCGCCGTCGTGCCGCCGCCGAGGTCGGTGGCGGCGACGATCCCGACCGCGACGCCGGCACCGAGCAGCCCGGCCGTCACGAGCGGCGCGGAGCCGCGCACGAGCTGGCGCGCGCTCCGGCGTGCGGGGCGGGGCGGCTCGGGTGGCGGGGCTGCGGCGAACTCGCTCACGACACCGGTTATACCCGGCGTTCGTTAACCGGCCGCGGGTCCGTGTTAACCGGCGGTGAAGAGCTGGTTAACGTGTATTTCGCCCGTGCCGCCGCGCGGCCAAGGAGGCTGCGGGGCCCGCGTCGAACTCCGCGGGGTGGCCCTGTCGGATCGCACCGTGGACGCGCTCGTCACCGCGGGCGTCGGCGTGGCGGCCGTCGTCGCCGCCCGCTGGTCGCTCGCGCACGCGATCGCCCGCTACGTGGCGCGGGCCGAGACGCGGCGCACCCCGGACGAGGTGGCGCGGCTGCGCACGCGCGCCGGAGTGCTCGTGTGGGGCGTGGTCGCGTTCCTCGTGGTCGTGTTCGTCTGGCAGTTGCTGACGATCTTCCCGAGCACCCGGACGCTCGCCAACACGGTCATCACGTCCGGGGCGGTGCTCGCCCTGCTCGCCGGGCTGGCGCTCACGGTGCCGCTCGGGAACCTCGGAGCCGGGATCATGCTCGCGCTCTCCCAGCCGGTGCGCCTCGGCGACCGCATGACAATCGACGACCTGACCGGCGAGGTCGAGCAGATCACGATGATCCACACCGTGCTGCGCGCCGACGACGGCCGCCGCGTCTACGTCCCCAACAGCCGCATGTTCGCGACGGTCGTCGTCAACCGGACGGTCGACGACTCGCGACGGGAGCTCGCGGTTCAGCTCCCCATCTCGCTCGCGGCGCCGGTCGACCGGGCCCGAGCTGTCGTCCTCGATGCGATCGGGGTTGCCACGGCGGAGGCGGCGACGGTGCGGCTGACCGAGGTCGGGGAGCGGACGTGCTGGCTGACCGCGAGCCCCGCCCCGCCCCCGGGGGCCCCCCACCAAGCGCTGGGGGGGGAGGAG
>CAYJLE010000002.1:77259-141842 GCA_964370985.1 uncultured Gaiellales bacterium
GGTGCCCCGGGGGGCGGGGGCGCGGGGGGGGCTCCCCGTGGGGGGGGCGGGGCGGGGGTGGCTGCCGCGCAGCAGGCCCGCGCCGTCGGGCACCGACACGATCGCTCTGGGGGCTGAGCTGCGCGAGCGCGCCCTTGCGGCGCTCCTGCGCGACGGTCTTCTGCCCGCCTGAGCCGCGGGTCCGTCACAATCGCAGCCGACGTCGATCCCCGCGAAGGAGGCACGCAACCGATGAAGCCGGCGTGGCACGGCATCTTTCCCTCGCTCTGCACGCCCTTTCGCCCCGACGGCGAGGTCGACGTCGAAGGCGTGCGGGCCGCGGCCCGGTTCGCGGTCGAGGCGGGGGCGCACGGCCTCGTCTGCCTCGGGCTCGCGGGCGAGGTGGACTCACTCACCGCGGCGGAGCGGATGCGGGTCGTCGAGGCGATCGTGGGCGTGGCCGGGGACGTGCCCGTACTCGCCGGGGCGACCGGCGGGGGCCTCGAGGAGTCCTTCGAGCTCGCCCGCCACGCCGAGGCGGCCGGCGCCGCGGGGATCGTGCTGCCCCCACCGCTCTGGCCGGGCCTAGACGCCGCCGGGCTCGTCTCCTTTCTGGTCGCGGTGGCCGGGGCCGTGTCCATCCCCGCGCTGGTCCAGGACGCCCCCGAGTACCTCGGCGTCGAGATCGGCCCCGTCGGAGTCGCCGAGGCGATCCGTCGCGCTCCGACGATCCGCGGCGTCAAGCTCGAGACCGGCCCGGAGGGGATCGAGGACTGGCGCGCCGAGCTCGGCGAGGACGTGCTCCTGTTCGGCGGCAACGGCGGCATGTACCTGCTCGACTGCATCCGGGCGGGGGCGGACGGTGTGATGCCCGGCGGCGACACGGTCGACGTCCTCGTGGGCGCGTACGAGGCCGAGCGGGCCGGGCGATCGGAGGAGGCCGAGGGGCGCCTGTTCTCGCTGCTACCGCTGCTCGTCTACGAGCTCCAGACGATCCACCACTACAACGCCTGCGCCAAGCACGTGCTCGGCCAGCGCGGCGTGGCGGTCGGGCCCGGCGTCCGCCCGCCGGCACGGGCGCTCGACGCGCGCTCCCTGGCGCGGCTCGAGTGCTACCTCGACCGGCTCGGGCTGGCCGCGGCCGGCGGCTAGGAGACCGCGAGCGTGTCGATCGGCGCGGGCCGCGCGGACTCGTAGGCCGCGATCTCGGCCTCGCGGGCGAGCGTGACGCCGATGTCGTCGAGCCCGTTCAGGAGCCGGTGTCGCTGGGAGGCGTCGAACGGGAAGTGGAGCACCTCGCCGCCCGGGGCGGTGATCGTCTGCTGCTCGAGGTCGACGGTCATCTCGGAGCCGTGCTCGCGGTCGACGAGGGCCATCAGCTCTCGCACCCGCTCGGGCGGGAGCACGATCGGGACGAGGCCGATCTGGACGCAGTTCGAGACGAAGATGTCCGCGAACGACGGGGCCACGATCACCTCGAACCCGTGGTCCCGGAGCGCCCACGGCGCGTGCTCGCGCGAGGAGCCGCAGCCGAAGTTGCGCCCGGCGAGCAGGATCCTCGCGCCGGCGAACGCGGGGTTGTTCAGCTCGAAATCGGGGTCGCGGCGCCAGTCGAAGAACAGCGCGTCCGCCCAGCCCGTCCGCTCGATCCGCTTCAGGAACTGCTTCGGGACGATCTGGTCGGTGTCCACATCGGGGCGGTCGAGCGCCGCGACGCGGCCGGTCGTACGGACGAACGGCCTCACGGGAGCTCCCGCAGGTCGACGAAGCGCCCGGCGATCGCCGCGGCCGCGGCCATCTCCGGGCTGACGAGGTGCGTGCGGCCGCCGCGCCCCTGGCGGCCCTCGAAGTTGCGGTTCGACGTGGACGCGCAGCGCTCGCCCGGCTCGAGCGTGTCGGGGTTCATGCCGAGGCACATCGAGCAGCCTGCCTCGCGCCACTCGAAGCCGGCGTCCCTGAACACGCGGTCGAGCCCCTCCGCCTCCGCCTG
Organism: uncultured Gaiellales bacterium; assembly: GCA_964370985.1. Taxonomy (GTDB): domain Bacteria; phylum Actinomycetota; class Thermoleophilia; order Gaiellales; family Gaiellaceae; genus JAHDVS01. Next base: position 79,229 of record CAYJLE010000002.1, read on the forward strand.
GCGCTTCACCCGCGCCGAGCCGGGAACGACGAGCGCCCGGACGCTCCCGGCCACCCTTCGCCCGGCGGCGACCGCGGCGGCGGCGCGCAGGTCCTCGATTCGCGAGTTCGTGCAGGAGCCGATGAAGACGCGGTCGATCGCGATCTCGGCGATCGGCGTCCCGGGCTCGAGCGCCATGTAGGCGAGCGCCCGCTCGAGCGCGGCCCGCTCCTCCGGGTCGGCCGCGGCGGCGGGGTCCGGCACGCGGCCCGTGACCGGCGCGACCATGCCCGGGTTCGTGCCCCAGGTGACCTGCGGTACGAGCGCGGCCACGTCGACCTCGATCTCGCGGTCGAAGGCGGCGTCCTGGTCGGTGGCGAGCCCGCGCCAGCGGTCGAGCGCCTTCTCCCAGGCGGCACCGCTCGGCGCGCCCGGGCGGCCCTCCACGTACGCGAACGTCGTGTCATCCGGGGCGATCATGCCCGCCCTGGCCCCGGCCTCGATCGACATGTTGCAGACGGTCATGCGGCTCTCCAGCGAGAGCGCCCGGATCGCGTCGCCCGCGTACTCGATCACGTGCCCGCGGCCGCCGGCGACGCCGATCTGGCCGATCGCGGCCAGGATCATGTCCTTGGCGGTCACGCCGGGGGCACGCTCGCCCGCGAACGTGATCCGCATCGACCGCGGCTTTCGCTGCGGCAGGCACTGGGTGGCGAGCACATGCTCGACCTCGGAGGTGCCGATCCCGAACGCGAGCGCCCCGAAGGCCCCGTGCGTCGAGGTGTGGCTGTCGCCGCAAACGATCGTCATCTCCGGCTGGGTCAGGCCGAGCTCGGGGCCGATCACGTGCACGATCCCCTCCCGGCCGGAACCCGTCGCGTGGAGCGGCACCCCGAACTCCTGGCAGTTGGCGCGCAGCGCCTCGAGTTGGGCCTTCGCGAGCGGATCCGTGACCGGACCCCCGTCGGTCGGCACGTTGTGATCCATCGTCGCGACGGTCAGGTCGGGGCGGCGGACGCGACGGCCTGCGAGTCGAAGCCCCTCGAACGCCTGCGGCGAGGTGACCTCGTGGACGAGGTGCAGGTCGATGTAGAGCAGCGCCGGCTCGCCAGGCTCCTCGTGGACGACGTGACTTTCCCAGACGCGATCGAAGAGGGTCTTGGACATCCTTGTATGCAATCTAGCCGAGCGCTCGCCGCCCGCGCGGCTCGAGGCGGGACGGATCAGGCTCCGCCGCGTCGCGGCGGCGGAGACAGCCGCGCCTCTGGCCTCAGGATCGCCTCGAGCGCCGTGTTGGCGAGCCAGACGATCACGGCACCGCCGACCGCGGTCCAGAACCCCGACACCTCGAAGCTGCCGACGATCTGGCCCGTCAGCCACAGCATCAGGGCGTTGACGAGGAGCAGCGCGAGCCCGAGCGTCAGGATCAAGGCCGGCAGCGCGAGCAGGATCACGAGCGGCCGGACGACGGCGTTGACGAGGCTGAACACGAGGCCGGCGAGCACGAGCGTCCAGAAGCCGCCGTGGTCGATCCCGCCGAACACGAGCGACGCCACGAACAGCGCGACCACGTTCGAGAGGAAACGGAAGGCAAACCGCTGCACGAGTCGCTGCCAGCCGACGTGCCGTGCGAGTGAGATCGCCGGTCGCATGGCCCGATCGTACGCGCCGCCCCGCCGGTCCCGGACCCCGTACGATCGGCGGATGGCCGATCGCAGCTCCGTGAGCGGACTCGTCGCCGGGCAGGCCAGCGGGGGCGTGCTCGAGCTCCTGCTCGACCGCCCCGAGCAGCGAAACGCGCTGACGCCGAAGCTGATCGAGGAGCTGCTGGTCGCGCTCGAGCGGATCGAGGCCGACCCGGCCGTGCGTGTCGTCGTCCTTTCGGGGGCGGGCGGGGCGTTCTGCGCCGGCTTCGACGTGACCCACCTGACGAGCCCGGGCACGCCGGCTGCGGGCGCGGAGCGCGACCTGGTCGAGCGCCTCTGCTCGCGGCTGCGCGGGCTGCGGGCCGTCACCGTCGCCCGGGTCGACGGGGTCGCCTCCGGCGGCGGCTGCGACCTCGCCGTCAGCTGCGACGTGCGCTTCGCCTCGGAGCGGGCCCGGTTCGCGATGCCGCCGGCCCGCCTCGGCATCCTCTACAGCCGCGAGGGGATCGCTCGCCTGGTCGAGCTGGTCGGGTCGGCGGTCGCGAAGGAGCTCCTGTTCTCGGGTGAGTCGATCGACGCCGCCCGCGCGCTCGCGATCGGGCTCGTGAACCGCGTCGTCCCGGCCGCTCAGCTCGACGGCGCGACCGCCGCGTTCGCGGCCGCGGTGGCCGCCAACGCGCCACTCGCGGTCGCGGCGACGAAGCGGGTTGTCGAGCTCGTCGCGTGCGAGCGGCCGCTGACCGCCGAATCCGTAGCCGTCGTCGCGGAGCTCGCGCAGCGGGTCTGGGCGAGCGCGGACGCCGTCGAAGGCCCGACCGCGTTCAGGGAGCGGCGCCCGCCCCGGTTCCTGGGGGCGTGATCCGTCAGTCGTCCGCGCGCGAGCGGTAGGCGATCACGCGCACCCGCTCCAGGGTCACGAGCCCCTCGGCCACCATCTCGTCGAGGGCCGGCAGGATCGCCTCGATCCGCTCCGGCCGGTCGACGATCTCGATCACGACCGGGAGATCCTCGGATAGTCGCAAGATCCGGGACGTATGGACGCGCGAGTGCGCCCCGTACCCCTCGAGCCCGCGCAGCACGGTCGCCCCCGCGAGCCCCTCTGCGCGGGCACGCTCGACGATCGCCTCGTACAGCGGCTTGCCGTGCCAGCGGTCCGACTCGCCGACGAAGATCCGAAGCAGCGTGCCGTCACCCTCGATCCGCATTCAGACGAGCCTCCCGAGCACCACACCAACGTACACGGCGACGAGGCCGGCGGCCAGGCTGCCGAGTGCGTTCGCCGCCGCGAGCCCCCAGGCGCCGTCCTCGACGAGGCGGTACGTCTCGAGCGACAGCGTCGAGAACGTCGTGTAGCCGCCGAGCAGCCCGATCGTGAGCGCCGAGCGCAGCCACGGCGCGATCTCCAGCCGGTCGGTGAAGACCGTGAACAGGAAGCCGAGCACGAGCGCCCCGCTGACATTGACGGCGAACGTCCCCCACGGGAACCCCGACCAGCGCTTGCTGATCGCTCCGTCGAGGAGGTAACGCGCGACGGCGCCCGCGGCGCCGGCGAGCGCGATTCCGAGCACGATCGGCACAGCGGCTCCAGGTCGGGAAGGCGCGGAAGGTTCGCACTACCCTACTGGACGAGACCCGCGAGCAAGGAGGCCGGTGTGCCAGCAGGAGACAAGGTCGTGATCAACCTCTCGAGCGGCCCGGAGGACCCGGATGCGGTGACGGTCGCGTTCATCATCGCCGACTCGGCCCTCTCGTCGGGCAAGGAGGTCGTGCTGTTCCTCACCCGCGAGGCGGTGCGGGTCGCGGTGAACGGGGCCGCTGACGGAATCTCGGCGCCGGGGTACAAGCCCCTCGCGGACCTGTTTCGCGCCGTGGCCGAGCTCGGCGGCGAGCTGCACTGCTGCAAGCCGTGCGCCCGCTCGCGCGGGATCGTCGACGCCGACCTCGCTCCGAACGCGAAGATCTCGGGGGCGATGAGCCTGTTCGCGTGGGTCGGCGCCGACGGGGCCATGGTGTTCTCCTACTAGGTAGACACGTGGGCGTTCTCGCCGTGATCGGCCACACGACGCGTGACCTCGTCGGCGGGGGCTCGCCGCGACCCGGGGGCGTGCCCTTCCACGCTGCCCGTGTGCTCGGACCGCTCGGTGAGCCGGCGCTCGCTGTCACCCGCTGCGCGGTCGAGGACGCCGCGCTCGCCGATCGCGTTCGGGCGGCCGGCGTACCCGTCGTCTGGCGGGCCGGGGCGGTAACTCCAGTCTTCCGGCACGAGTACGTGGACGGGCGCCGCGACACGACGATCGAGGCGCTCGGCGAGCCGTGGACGGCCGACGACGCCCGCGGCTGGGTCGGCGAGGCGCTGCGCGGCGCCGACTGGGTGCACGCTGGCGCGCTCTGGCGGGGCGACTTCCCGGCCGAGACGCTCGCCGCGCTCCGCCGCGGCCGGCGGCTCTCGCTCGACGGCCAGGGGCTCGTCCGGCCGTCCCGGGTCGGTCCGGTCGAGCTCGACCGCGACTTCGACCCGGATGTCCTCCGCTCGGTCGACGTGCTGCATCTCGCCGAGGACGAGGCGGCGGCGCTCGGCCTCACGCTCGACGAGGACTCCCTGCGCACGCTCGGGGTGCCCGAGGTCGTGGTCACGCTCGGCGAGCGCGGGGCGGTCGTGTGCTCGGGCGGGGTCGCGGAGAGCGTCCCCGCCGACCCGGTCGAGGGCGCCGACCCGACGGGGGCGGGCGACGCATTCACGGCCGCCTACGTCGCCTCGCGCCGGCACGGGCACGCGCCCGCTGCCGCCGCCGGCGAGGCGGCCCGGGTCGTCCGCGACCTGCTGGCGGGGAAGCTCGCCCGATGATTGCTGCTGTCGCCTGCACCGATGCGCTCTACCTCGTCGAGCTCGGGGCCGACGCCGACGCTGACGAGCTCACCGCGCGAGAGCCGGGCGGGTCGCTACCCCCCCGCGAGGCGCCCCCGGGGCTCGTGCCGCCCTGGGCGTCGTCACTGCTGGTCGATCTCGACGCCGCCGGCTCGACGGTCGTGCTGGTGCTCGACCGCCGCCCGCCGCTGCTCGTCTCCCACGACCTCGGCGGCACGTGGAGCGAACGCGGCGGCGGTCTGCCAAGAGGACGCGCGGTCGCCGTCTCGGACAACCCCGACCGTGTGCTGTTCGCAGCGCGAAACCGCCTCTACGTCTCGCTCGACGGCGGGCGCTTCTGGCGGGCCGCGGGCGTCGAGCTGCCCGAGATCCTCGCCGTCGCCTGGGGGTAGCCGGTCAGAGCAGGAACTCGCCGCGGGCGACGATCACCGCTGTGCCGCCCACCTCGACCCGCTCGAGCCGCTCGGCGGTTCCGTCGGCGCGCGCGTACAGGGTGCTCGGGCGTCCCAGCTCGGCGCCCTGCGAGATCACGAGCTCGGCTCCGAACGGCGCCAGCCCGTGCCGCCCCAGCCAGCAGGCGAGCGGCCCGGCGGCGGAACCGGTTGCCGGGTCCTCGGGGACGCCGTCGGCGGGCGCGAACATCCGCACCTTCCAGCGTGTGCCCTCGCCGGCCGCGCAGACCGCGTGCAGCGGCGGCAGCGGCTCGCCGCTCGTGAGGCGGCGCAGCGCCGCCAGGTCGGGCTCGAGGGCCGCGACCGCCCTCTCGTCCGGAAGCAGGAAGTAGACGTTCAGCGTGCCGTTGTCGTACAGCTCGAGCGGCAGCGGCGAGGCATCGAGGCCGAGCGCGGGCAGGAGCGCAGCCGCCTCCGGGCACGGGCGCACCGACGGGACCGGCTGGCTCATCCGGCCGAACGCGATCCGGGCGCCCTCGCGCTCCAGCGAGACGGGAACGACGACGCCTCCGGTCTCGAGGCGGATCTCGGCGAGCTGGAGCGGGCCGCCGAGGACGAACGCGGCCCCGAGCACCGGATGGCCCGCGAACGGGAGCTCCGCGGCCGGCGTGAAGATCCGCAGCCCCACGTGGCCGCCCGCGGCGGGCGGGTAGCAAAAAACGGTCTCCGAGAACCCGATCTCGCGGGCGAGCGGCTGCAGCAGCTCCACGGGCAGGTCGCGGGCGTCCGTGAAGACCGCGAGCTGGTTGCCCGCCAGGGGGTGCTCCGTGAAGACGTCGACGATCGTGTAGCGGTAGCGGCGGGCCACGATCAGACGAGCCCGCTCACGCGCCGCGGCTTCCCCTTCAGCCGGTGGAACTGCCACGGCTTCACCCAGCCCGCGCGCGGCGTCCCGTCGGGCAGCTCGGGCGGGAGGCCGGCCGCGACCGCCTCGGCGGCCTGGCGCCAGAGCCGGAGGATCTCGAGGCGCAGGAGCTCGGCGGCCTCCCGGTAGCCGCTGCCGTTCCTCGGCAGGTCGTCGAAGCGCATGGGCTCGCCGATGACCATGCAGCAGCGACGGCGGTTCTTGCGCGTCCAGCCGAACGTCTCGAGCCCGACCGGGATCACCGGCACGCTCTCCTTCATCGCGATCGTGAGCGCCCCCGAGTGCACCGGTCCCGGGTAGCCGAAGCGCTGCCGCGTGCCCTCGACGAACACGCCGACCAGGTGCCCCGCCCGGACGATCTCGCATGCCTTGCGCAAGCCCTCCCGGTCGCTCTCGCCGCGGCGGATCGGGAACCCGCCTGTCCACGTGAGCGCCTCCCCGACGACCGGGATGTCGAGCAGCTCGGTCTTCATCATGTAGAAGATCGTGCGGCGCGAGAACGAGCCGACGAACGGCGGGTCGAGCGCCGAGAGGTGGTTCGACGCGACGACGCCGCCGCCCTCGAGCGGCATCCGCTCGAGCCCGTAGCCGCGCGAGCGCGGTGCCAGGAGCAGCGCCGTCACCGGGACGACGTTGTAGCGCATGAACAGCCAGCCCTTCTCGACGTCGGCTCCCCAGAGCCACGGGACGCCGAGACGGGTGAGGAAGGTGGGATCCATGGCGGCCTGACGGGCGAGGCGATCGTATCCCAGGGGGCGGGCGCCGACGGCCGCAAGCGCGTGATCGCGGCGCGGTGCACGGCTATCCTCCGTCGCGGAATGCAGGTCTTCCTCGTCCGCCATGCGGAGGCCGCGCCCGGTCGCCCCGACGAGCTCCGCCCCCTGACTCCGCACGGCCGCGAGCAGGCTCGTGAGCTCGGCGGGCGTCTGCGCCGGGAAGGGGCACGGATCGACCTCGTCCTCACGAGCCCGCTGCTCCGCGCCCTCGAGACCGGCCGCCTCGTCGCCCGGGAGCTCGGCGCGAGCGTGCGGGTGGCCGAGGAGCTCGCCCCCGGGGCGACCCCGGACGCGCTCGTCCGGGCGGTGCGCGACGCGGCGCCAGCCGGCGAGGCCGTCGTCGCCGTCGGGCATCAGCCCGACTGCGGGCGGATCGCCGCCGCGCTGACGGGCGAGCCGGAGCCGCCCTTCCCGCCCGCGGCGTCCCTCGCCGTCTCGCTCGAGTGAGCGCGATCGAGGTCAGGGGGCTGCGCCGCTCGTACGGGCAGCGGGAGGTGCTGCACGGCCTCGACTTCGACGTCGAGCCGGGCGAGGTCTTCGCGCTGCTCGGCCCGAACGGCGCCGGCAAGACGACCACCGTCGAGATTCTCGAGGGCTACCGCGAGCGCGACGGTGGCAGGGTGGCCGTCCTCGGCGAGGATCCCGGGGTCGCCGGCACGGGCTTCCGGGCCCGGATCGGGATCGTCCTCCAGTCGTCCGCGGTCTACCCGTCGCTCACCGTGTCGGAGACTCTCGAGCTGTTCGCCGGCTACTACCCGCGTCCGCGCGATCCCGGGGAGGTGGTGCGTCTCGTCGGACTCGAGGAGGAGCGGGACGCCCGTGTGCGGATCCTGTCGGGCGGGCAGCTCCGCCGGCTCGACCTCGGGCTCGCGCTCGTCGGCGACCCGGAGCTCCTGTTCCTCGACGAGCCGACCACGGGCTTCGACCCGGCCGCGCGGCGGCGCGCGTGGGACACGATCCTCGGGCTGCGCGAGCTCGGGAAGACCGTGCTCCTGACGACGCACTACATGGAGGAGGCGCAGCGGCTCGCCGACCGGCTCGCCATCCTCCGCGACGGACGGCTCGTCGCGACCGGCACGCCGCAGGAGCTGCTGGCGGCGGACGGCACGGTCGAGATCCGCTTCCACCGCGGTGGCGAGGATGTCGTCCTGCGTACGGACGAGCCGACGCGCGTGCTGCACGAGCTGACGCGCGACGCGCTGGCAGCCGGTGACGAGCTCGACGAGCTCGAGGTGAGGCGCCCGACGCTCGAGGACGTCTACCTCGAGCTGACGCGGGAAGAGCCGACGTGAGGCTGCTCGCGCACGAGTTGCGAAACCAGCAGCGGCTGTTCTGGCGCAGCCGCGAGTCGGCCGTGTTCACGTTCGCGATGCCGCTCGCGCTGCTCGGTCTGCTCGGCGCCGTCTACGGCGATCGAGAGATCGACGGGGTCGACGGCGCCTCGTACCTGCTCGCCGGGATGCTCGGCTACGGGATCGTCGCGACCGCGTTCGCGGGGCTCGCGATCCACCTCGTGATCCGCCGCGAGTCCGGCGTGCTCAAGCGCGTGCGCGGCACGCCGCTGCCGGCGGCCACGTACCTCGCGGCCGTGACCCTCTCGACCGCGCTCGTGATCGCGCTCCAGACCGGCGCGCAGCTCCTGATCGGGCGCTTCGCGATCGGCGCCGACCTCTCCCTCGCTGGCGGGGGCTTCACGGTCGCGGTGCTGCTCGGGACGCTGTCGTTCGCGGCGCTCGGGGTCGCGCTGACGGCCGCCGTGCGCAGCGGCGAGGGCTCGTCCGCGGTGGTGACGGCCGTGTACCTCCCGATGGTGTTCATCTCGGGCGCGTTCTTCTCCGTGGAGCGGCTGCCCGGCTTCCTCGAGGCGATCGCGGGCGTGCTCCCGCTCACCTACCTGCTCGAGTTCCTGCGCGGGAGCCTCGTCGACGGCGAGGGGATCGGCTCGGCCTGGACGCCGATCGGGGTGCTCCTGCTCTGGGCGGGGCTCGGGATCGCGGTCGCGCTGCGGTCGTTTCGGTGGGAGCCGAGATCGGCGTGACGGGCGCGCGCCGGGGCGCAGTCGCTAGGCTCGACCCGTGAGCTCCGTCACCGTCACCGACCTGGGCGGGGGCGTCCACCGGGTCACCCACCCGCTGCCGTGGGCGCTCAACCACATCCACTGCTACGCGATCGCGAGCAGCGACGGGTGGGCGCTGATCGACGCCGGTCTCGCGACGCCCGAGGCGGAGTCGCTGTGGCGTGACGCGCTCGAGCAGCTCGGCCGTCCCCGGATCCGCACGGTCCTGATCACGCACTACCACCCCGATCACATCACGGGTGGCGCCGGGCTCGTCGCGCTCGTCGAGCCCGACGAGGTGCTCGAGGGGGCGTACGACGCGGTGTTGGCCGCGCGCGTGTACACGGATCCGGACGACCTCGCGAAGCTCGAGGACTACCTGCTCGCGAGCGGGATGCCGCCGGAGCTCGCGTCCGACTCCGTGGAGGATGAGGGCGAGTACATCGTGGCACCGGCCGAGCCGACGCGGCTGCTCGAGGAGGGCGACGTCGTCGAGCTCGGCGACGAGGAGTTTCACGTCCTGCACCTCCCCGGCCACGCGGACGGGCACGTGGCGCTGCTCGGCGAGCGGACGGGGCGGATGTTCGGGGGCGATGTGCTGCTGCACGGGATCACCCCGAACGTCGGGCTCTGGCACGACACGCTGCCCGACCCGCTCGGGCGCTACCTCGACACGCTCCGCCGGATCCGGGAGCTGGCGCCATCGGTCGTCTACCCGGGCCACCGGCGGGTGATCGAGGACGGGCCCGCGCGGGCGGCCGAGATCGTCGAGCACCACGCGACCCGCCTCGACGAGCACGAGGCGGCCCTGCGCGGCGGCGCCGTCACCCCGTACGAGTGCGTGCAACGCGTGTGGGGCGACGGTCTCGGCCTGCACGAGCGGCGCTTCGCGCTCGTCGAGTCGCTCTCCCACCTTGCTCGCCTCGGCGTGCTCGGCCGTGCCGTGGAGTCCGAGCCGGGCCGCTGGCGAGCCGCGTAGGAGCCGCCAGGCGCCTGCGGGTCAGGACCCGGGCGGGACAGATCCCGCCCCTACGCGGGCGCGGCGTCCGGCCCCGCCAGGTACGCGAGGACGGCGCGGGTGCAGGCGGCACGGTGGGCGGCGTGGGTCGCCTGCCAATCGTCGCCCTGGAGCCACTGGAGGAAGAACCCCTCGATGATCGCCCGCATCGCGGCGGCGGCCTCGTCGGGGTCGGCCGCGCGGAACGCGCCCGTCTGCGTGCCCGCGCGGATCACTTCGGCGTAGAGCGCGTTCACGGTCTCCCGGAACGTCTGGGACAGCTCGCCGAAGCGGTGCTCTCTGGCCGCGTACTCGACGAGGTCGAGGTAGACGACGTAGTAGCGGCGGTTCGCGTCCGGCTCCGCCCAGATCGCGTCGAGCAGCGCGACCAGGCGCTCCCGGGGCGTCTCCGCGCCCGCGATCGCCTGACGGATCCGCTCCGACACCTGGAACAGCACCCAGCGCATCGTCGCCAGGATCAGGTTCTCCTTCGTCTTGAAGTAGTAGGGGACGAGGCCCTTCGAGACGCCGGCCGCCTCGGCGATCTCCTGGAGCGAGACCCGGTGCATGCCCCGCTCGCCGATCAGGCGGTAGGTCGCCCGGACCATGTGCACCTGCTTGTCGGAGAGCTGCTCGTCGAGGCCCTGCGGGGCCGCTTCTGCGGGCACGACGCAGGCCCCCTAGCCGAGCTCGGCGAGCTCGGCGAGCGCGCGCGTCACGTGAACCCTGACCATGCGCTTACGGTACAGCGGCGTCAGGTCGGCGTTCTCCATCGGCTTTGCGATTCCCGCGGCCAGCTCGGCCGCGGCCTCGATCGCGGCAGGCTCGAGCCGCCGCCCGGCGAGCGCTAGCTCGGCCTCGGGGCAGCGCACCGGGCGGGACCCGACCGCCCCGAGCACGATGCGCGCCTCCTCGCACGTCCCGTCCCCGTCCGTGCGGACCGCCGCGGCAACCCCGAGCATCGGGAAGTCGATGCTCCCGCGCTGACGCACCTTCCAGTACGTCGCGCGCAGGCCCCGGCCGGGCGGGACGATCACGTCCGCGAGGATCTCATCCGGGCGCTTGCCCAGGTAGCGGATCCCGTCGTCCTCGTACAGCTCGGCCGCCGGCAGCACCCGCTCGCCGCCCGCGCCGACGAGCCGGACGCGCGCGTCCAGGGCGACCGCGACCGGGGCGAGGTCGGAGGAGGAGATCGCCCAGCAGCGCTCGCCGCCCGGAGCGACCCGGCAGACGTCCGAGCCGGCCTTCAGGCAGAAGCCGATCGAGGCCCGCCAGCCCTCCGGCAGGTCGTAGTAGTTGCAGCGCGTGTCGACGCAGAGGTTCCCGCCCACGGTCGCGACCGTCCGGACCTGCGGGCTCGACACCAGCCCCGCCGCCCGGGCCAGCGCGGGCGCGTGCTCGCGCACCGCGGCGTCCGCCACGAGCTGCCGCAGCGTCGTGCCGGCGCCGATCCGCAGCTCGCCGCCCGCGCCGGCGCGGCAGCCGCGCAGCTCGCCGATCCCGCGCAGCGAGACGAGTGTCCGTGGCGTGACCTGGCGGCGCTTCATGTTCGGGTAGAGGTCGGTGCCGCCCGCGACCGCCATCGTGTCGGCCCCGCCGGAGGCGAGCAGCCCGGCCGCCTCCGCGGCGGTGCGTGGGCGGAGCAGGCGAAACGGGGGCAGGCGCATCACGGCGCCGCCCTCCACTGCGCCGGAGGCTCGACCCGCACCGCATCGCGGAACGGGAAGTCGGGTAGCCGCTTCGGGCCGACGCGGCCCTGGCGCAACGCCCGGATGACCTTGTCGGCCGTGATCGGGACCTCGTCGATGCGCACGCCGAGCGCGTCGTGGACGGCGTTCGCGACCGCGGGGATGACCGGGAGCAGCACCCCCTGGCCGACCTCCTTGGCGCCGAACGGTCCCTCCGGGTCGTCGGACTCGACCACGATCGACACCACCTCGGGCATGTCGAGCGCGGTCGGCGTCTTGTAGTCGAGCAGGGAGGGCCCGAGGTGGACGCCGTCGCGGAACGCGTGGTTCTCGAGCAGCGCCTCCCCGAGCGCCATGTAGACGCTCCCCTCGATCTGGCCCTCGACGAGCAGCGGGTTCAGCGCCCGGCCGACGTCGTGGGCGACCCACACCTTCTCGACCCGGACCTCGCCCGTCTCGGGGTCGCAATCGACCTCGACGACGGCGGCCGAGAAGCTGTAGGCGGGCGACGGCCCGACGCCCGCCCCCTTGTAGGGCCCCGCAAGGTCGGGCGGCCGGTAGCTGCCCGCGGTCACGAGCGGGCCTCGGGAGGCAGCCGCGATCCGGATCGCCTCGACCCAGGGGACGCCGCTCTCGGGGTCGTCGGGATCGAGGGCCCGCCCGCCGCGCAGGACGAGGCGGTCGAGCGGCAGCCCCAGCTGCTCGGCCACCGCCCCGAGCACGAGCGCCCGCATCCGCTCGGCCGCCTCGACCGCGGCGTTCCCGGCCATGAACGTGACGCGGCTCGAGTAGCTGCCGAGATCGATCGGGGTCAGGTCGGTGTCGGCGCTGACGACGGCGACGTCGGCCGGCTCGAGGCCGAGCACCTCTGCGGTCAGGTAGGCGAGCACCGAGTCGGAGCCCTGGCCGATGTCGGTCGCCATCGAGTAGACGGTCACGCCGCCGCCCCGGTCGACCTTGATCTGCACCTCCGACTGCGGCAGCTCGTTCGCGTAGATCGGGAGCCCCGCCCCGGACATGTACGCGCTGACGGCGAAGCCGACGCCGCGTCCGTGCGGCAGCCGCCCGTGCTTTTCCCCGAATCCGGAGGCCTCGACGACCCGGTCGATGCACTCCTCGAGGGCGCAGCTCGTGATCCGCAAGTGGTTGACGGTCCACGAGAACGGCTCGACGAGGTTGCGGCGGCGCAGCTCGACCGGGTCGAGCCCGAGCTCCTCCGCGACCTTGTCCAGGTGGCACTCGAGCGCGAAGCGGGGCTGAGGCGTGCCGTGCCCGCGCTTGGGTCCGCAGGGCGGCTTCGTGGTGTAGGCGCGCAGCCCCTCGAAACGGTAGGCGGGGATCGCGTAGGTGGTCGTCTGGAGCGCCCCCGTGTAGAGCATCGAGGCCGCGCCGTAGCTGCCGTAGGCGCCGCCGTCGAGGAGGCAGCGGAACTCCATGGCGGTGATCCGCCCGTCGCGGGCGAACCCGGAGCGCACGCGCATCAGCACGGGGTGGCGGCCCCGGTGCGCGTAGAAGACCTCCTCGCGCGTGAGCGCGATCTTGACCGGGCGGCCCGTCACGATCGCGAGCTTCGCCGCGACCAGCTCGTGCGAGAACGGATCGCACTTGCCGCCAAAGCCGCCGCCGAGCGCCGGCACGATCACGCGGATCCGGCTCTCTGGCAACTCGAGCACGCGCGCGAGCGCCCGGTGCAGGTAGTGCGGCACCTGCGTGGACGTGCGCACGGTGAGCTTCGAGCCGTCCCACTCCGCCAGGGTCGCGTGCTCCTCGAGCGGGACGTGCGTGTTGCCGTGGACGAAGAAGATGTCCTCGCGGACGTGGTCGGCGGCCTCGAAACCCCCGTCGACGTCGCCGAACTCGAGCGCGGCGGCGCGGTGGACGTTCGTCGGGCGCTCCTCGTGCACTGCCGCGGCGCCCACGGCGAGCGCCTGCTCGATCGACATCACCGCCGGCAGGTCCTCGTACTCGACCTCGACGAGGGCGAGCGCCCGCTCGGCCGTCTCCTCGTCGTCGGCTGCGACGGCGGCGACCGGCTCGCCCGCGTAGCGCACCTTCTCGAGCGCGAGCGCGTGCTCGTCCTGGCTGACGGGGAGGATGCCGTAGGCGATCGGCAGGTCGGCGCTCGTGAGCACGGCGTGCACGCCCGGCAGCGCGAGCGCGCGCGAGACGTCGAGCCGCACGATCCGCGCGTGCGTGCGGGTCGAGCGCAGCAGCTTCGCCGCGAGCATCCGCGGCGCGCGCAGGTCGTCCGTGTAGCGCGCTCGCCCCGTGACTTTCGCGACCGCGTCGACCTTCGGCCGGCGGGTGCCGACGACGGAGAGCTCGTTCACGCCGCCCCCATCCGCGCGGAGGCCAGCTCGACGGCCTCGATGATCTTCACGTAGCCCGTGCAGCGGCAGAGGTTCCCCGCCAGCGCCTCGCGGATCTCGTCGCGGCTCGGGGCGGGGTTCGCCTCGAGGAACGCCGAGGCGGACACGAGCATACCCGGCGTGCAGTAGCCGCACTGGGCGGCGCCGAGCTCGACGAACGCGGCCTGGAGGGGGTGGAGGTCGGCGCCGTGCGCGAGCCCCTCGACGGTGGTCACGTCCCGCCCCGCGGCGTCGAGCGCGAGCGTCAGGCACGACAGCTGGGGCTCCCCGTCGACGAGCACCGTGCAGGCGCCGCACTCGCCGAGCTCGCAGCCGTGCTTCGTTCCGGTCAGGTCGAGGTCCTCGCGCAGCACCTCGAGCAGCGTGCGGTGCGCGGCGACCGGGACGGCTGCCTCATCGCCGTTGACGCGCAGCGAGAGCAGCGTTCTGCCGGTCACGCCGCGGCCTCTGCTGGCGCGCCCAGACTGCGCGACACGGTTGCCGCCGAAGCTACGAGCTCCGGCACGACCGCGCGCAGCCGCCGCTCCGACAGGCGCGAGGCGGCGCCGACGACGCTGATCGCCGCGATCGCGCGCGCCGAGCCGTCGCGGACGGCCGCGGAGGCGGCTCGCACGCCGCGCAGGTACTCGTCGTGCTCGAGCGCGTACCCCTGCTGGCGCACTCGGGCGAGATCGAGCAGGTAACGGTCGGGGTCGGCGACGGTGCGCTCCGTGAACGCCGGCAGCGGGCCGCGGCGGACGAGCGCCTCGACCTCGGCGGGCGGCCGGGCGGCCAGGAGCGCCTGCGCCACGGAGCCGGCGAACGCGGGCAGGCGCAGGCCGGCACGTGCCACGACCTTGAGCTGGGTGTCGGGCTCCGCCCGCTCGACGATCACGTACTCCTCGCCCTGGGGCACGTGCAGGATCGCGGTCTCGCCGGTCAGGTCGCGCAGCCGCTCGAGCTCGGGCTTGGCGGCCCCGCCGAGGTCGAGCCGGCGCAGGACGGGGCTCCCGAGCGCGAGCAACCCGACGCCGAGGCGGTAGGCCCGCGAGACGGGATCGCGTTCGACGAGGCCGTGCTGCTCGAGCGTGCCGAGCAGGCCCCAGGCCGTGCTCTTGGAGAGGCCGAGGCTGCGGGCGAGATCGGAGAGCGGGTGGCCCTCGTCGTCCCGCCCGAGCGCTTCGAGGATGGCGATCGCCCTGGCCACCGCGGGCACCACGTGACGGGGTTCGATATCATGAACGACGTTCATTCAGTCGAACATATCCCGTTCGCGGCCCGTAGTCAAGGCGAAGACTGGTCTGGCGATTCGGGCGCCGGGTGGACTAGGGTGGGCCGGTCGGAGACGAAGGAGGGGCGGTGGAGTTCGAGGATCGCGTCGCGCTCGTGACCGGAGGGGCGAGCGGCATCGGTCGGGCGGTGACTCACGTTCTTGCCGCCGGGGGCGCCAGAGTTGCCGTCTGCGACCTGAACGCGGAGGGTGCCACGGCCGTGGCCGCCGAGGTGGGCGGCGGCGCGCTCGGCATCGGGATGGACGTGACGGACACGGCCAGCGTCCGGGCCGGTGTGGCGACGGCGGTCGAGAGCCTCGGAGCGCCCGACGTGCTCGTCAACGCGGCCGGCTGGGACCGGATCGTGCGCTTCGTCGAGAGCGACGAGGAGCTCTGGGACCGCGTGATCGGGATCAACTACCGGGGCGTGCTCGCGGTCACGCACGCGGTGCTCCCGCACATGATCGAGAGGGGCTCGGGCGCGATCGTCAGCATCGCCTCGGAGGCGGGCCGCGCCGGCTCGTCGGGCGAGGCGGTCTACTCCGGCGCCAAGGCGGCCGTGATCGCGTTCTCGAAGGCGATCGCCCGCGAGGTGGCGCGCTACGGGATCCGTGTCAACGTGGTCACGCCCGGGCTGACGGACACGCCGTTCCTGCAGCGGCAGGTCGACGAGGGCCACGGCAAGCTGATGGACGCGATGGCGGCCGCGACGCCGCTGCGCCGGGTCGGCAAGCCCGAGGAGGTCGCGCAGGCGGTCTGCTTCCTCGCGTCGGAGCGAGCCTCGTTCACGACCGGGGAGACCCTGTCCGTGAGCGGCGGGCTCGTGATGGCCTGAGGCTTTCGTGAGTGCGCCGGCGGTGCTATGGGAGAGGCGCGGCCCGGTCGGGATCGCGACCCTGAACCGGCCCGCGGCGCTGAACGCCCTCACCGTCGAGGCGCTCGCCGGGCTCGAGCGCTGCGTGGAGGAGGTCGAGGGCGACCCGTCGCTGCGCGCTCTGGTCGTGACGGGGAGTGGCGAGAAGGCGTTCTGCGTCGGCGCCGACCTGAAGGCGCTCGCGGCCGAGTACGGCGGGGACACCCCTCCGGCCGAGCTGACGGCGGCGATCCACCGCGCGTACGGGCGCTTGGAGGACTGCCCGTGCCCCGTCGTGGCCGCGATCCGCGGCTACTGCCTGGGCGGCGGGCTCGAGCTCGCGCTCACCGCTGACCTCAGGGTCGCCGACCCGGGCGCTCGCTTCGGGCTGCCCGAGGCGAGGATCGGGAGCATCCCCGGCGGGGGCGGCACGCAGCGGCTGCCACGGCTGATCGGCCTCGCGCGCGCCAAGGAGCTGATGCTGACGGGCGAGCAGATCGACGCGGCCGAGGCGCACCGGATCGGGCTCGTCAACCGCATCTTCCCGGCCACGTCCCTGGTCGACGACGCGGTCGCTCTCGCTGCGGCGATGGCTAGGCTCGCGCCGCTCGCGCTGCAGCGGATCAAGGAGGCCGCGAACGGGTCGGTCGACCTGACGCTCGCCGAGGGCCTCGAGCTCGAGCGGGCCTGCCACGACTCGCTCTGGACGAGCGAGGATCGCCGCGAGGGCATCCGCGCCTTCCTCGAGAAGCGCGACCCGGTCTTCCGCGGCCGCTGAGCGGCCGGCCGGCTACCCGTCTACCTCGAGCACGACCGCGGCGCCGCTGTCGCCGGCGGCGCAGCCGGTGAAGAGCCCGATCCCGCCGCCCCGGCGGACGAGCGCGTGCATCAGCTCGACGATGCCTCTGGCGCCGGTCGGGCCCTGCGGGTGCCCGTAGACGAGGCTCGAGCCGTACGGGTTGACCTCCCCGGCGTCGACGCCGAGCTCGCGGGCGAGCCAGACGTCGTTGACGGCAAACGGGTTGTGGGTCTTGATCACGTGCACGTCGGCGACCGCGATTCCGGCGTCGGCGAGCGCGGCGAGGCCCGCCGGGACGGGTGCTTTCGGCATCGTTGCCGGCTCGACCCGCGCGAAGCCCGTGGAGCGTACGTGTGCGAGCGGCCCCTCGACCCCGAGCGCGCGCGCCTGCGCCGGCGTCGTCACGACCATGCCGGCCGTGCCGTCCGCCGGGTGGGTCTGCGTCGCGTAGCCGACGACGCCGCCCTCGCGGACCGGCGGGAGGGCCGCGATCTCGTCGAGCAGGATCGGGCGGACGCCCCAGTCCTCGGCGAGCTCGACCGGCTCGCGCCGCGTGCCGACCGAGATCGGGACCATCCAGGGGCGCTGGAACGCGCGGTCGTCGGCGAGCGCGTCCGTGTACTGCTCGTAGCGGCGGGCGGCGAGCGCGTCGAGCTCGGCCTTGCCGATCCCGGCCTCGGCGGCGACCCGCTCCGCGGTCTCGAGCATCGAGAAGCCCGCGACCGGGTCGCGCTCGAAGTTGTCGAGCATCCAGTGCTCGCTCTCGGGCGCGCCGCCCGGGGCGCCGGGGCGGGGGTAGACGAGGTGCGGCGAGTTGCTCGTGCGGTCGGTCGTGACGACGAGGCCCGCACCCTCGCCCCGCAGCTGCTGGCTCGCCGCCGCCGCGTGGAGGCAGGCGACCGAGGTCGCGCACGCCTGGGCGATCATCACCCCGGGCAGGTGCGGCAGCCCGCAGCGAGCGGCCACCGTCGGTCCGCCGAAGAACGACTCCTTCTGCGGGATCGTCAGCCCGAGCACCACCTCGCGAAACGGCCACTCGATGCCGCCGGCCTCGAGCGCACGGCGGGTCACCTGGACTGCCAGGTCGAGGCTCGAGACCTCGGCGGCCGGTCCCTGCCAGCGCACGAACGGCGACGACCACGCTGCCGCGACCGGGATGCACACCCCTTCGAGCCTCACCTGTCCTCCTTTCTCGTCTCGGCGGAAGCGCCCGCGAGCTCGAGGTAGAAGTCGAGCGCCCGCGGGTCGGCGAGCGCGCCGGTGTTCGCGACCCTCTTCGGGTCCTCGCCGGCCAGGATCCGCTTCACCGGCACCTCGAGCTTCTTGCCGTTCAGGGTCCGCGGGATCGCGGGCGCGGCGCGCACCTCGTCCGGCTCGTGGCGCGGCGAGAGCGTCTCGCGGAGCGCCCGGCGCAGCCGCTCTTCGAGCTCGGGCGTGAACCGGACGCCCTCCGCCGTGACGACGAACAACCAGAGCCGGCCCGTGTCGACGACGAGGCTGTCCGCGACCTCCGGCAGCTCCTCGACGACGCGGTAGAACTCGGCGGTGCCCATGCGCACGCCACCGCGGTTCAGCGTCGCGTCGGAGCGGCCCGTGATCGCGCAGCTGCCGCGCTCGGTGAAGCGGATCCAGTCGCCGTGGCGCCACACGCCCGGGTACGTGTCGAAGTAGCTCGCGCGCATCCGCGAGCCGTCCGGGTCGTTCCAGAGCGAGAGCGGCATCGACGGGAGCGGCTGCGTGAGCACGAGCTCACCGAGCTCGCCCGTGACCGCGCGGCCGTCGGGGTCGAAGGCGGCCGCGGCGACGCCCAGGCACGGTGCGGCCATCTCGCCGGCGTACACGGGCAGGAGCGGCTGGTTCGACACGAGGCCGGAGGCGACGTCCGTGCCGCCGCTGCCGCAGTAGAGCCAGAGATCGCCGACCGCGACCTCGTCGTAGATCCACGCGCAGAGCTCGGGCGAGGCGGGCGAGCCCGCACAGCCGAGCGTACGCAGGCCGCCGAGGTCGGCAGCCCGCCGTGGCGAGAGCCCCTCGCGCTGGCAGGCCGCGAGGAAGGGCGGGCTCGTGCCGAAGAACGTCACGCCCTCCTCGGCGGCGATCCGCCAGGTCGTGCCCAGGTCGGGCTGGGCCGGGCTGCCGTCGTAGAGGACGGCGGCCGTTCCGGTCAGGAGGCTGCCGGCGAGCACGTTCCAGATCATCCAGCCGGAGCTCGTGAACCAGTAGTGGCGGTCGGCGGGGCCGAGGTCGAAGTGGAACGCGTTCGACTTCAGGTGCTCGAGCACGATCCCGCCGTGCCCGTGCACGATCCCCTTCGGCAGCCCGGTCGTGCCCGACGAGTAGAGGATCCAGAGCGGGTGGGAGAACGGCAGCCGCTCGAACGCGGGCTCCGCGTCCCGCTCGAGCAGCGCCCCGAAGCGCACTGAGGGGCCGAGCGCGGCGGGCGCCTCCCGGCCGGGCTCGAGGTAGTCGAGCAGGACGACCGTCTCGACCGACGGCAGCTCGCGCCGCAGCGCCGCCAGCTCCTCGAGCCGCTCGACGCGGCGACCCCCGTAGAGGTAGCCGTCGACGCCGAGCAGGAGCTTCGGCTCGATCTGGGCGAAGCGGTCGATCGCGGCGCGCACGCCGAAGTCGGGCGCGCAGGAGGACCAGATCGCGCCGATGCCGGCGCACGCGAGCAGCGCGATCGCCGCCTCCGGCACGTTCGGCAGGCAGCTCGCGACCCGGTCTCCGGGCCCGACGCCGAGCGCGCGCAGCGCGGCGGCGACGGCGCCCACCTGTGCCGCGACCCCGGCGAACGAGAGCTCGCGCCGCAGCCCGTCCTCGCGCCAGGCGATCAGCGCCGGCGCCTCGTCGCGGCGGCGCAGCGCGACCTCCGCGTAGTTGAGCCGCACGTTCGGGAACCAGTCCGCGCCCGGCATCCCGCTCCGGCCGAGCACGGGGTCGGGGTCGCCGTCGTAGGGGACGTCGAAGTGGTCGAGGATGGAGCGCCAGAAGGCCTCGGACTCGCCGACCGAGAAGCGCCAGAGGTCGCCGTAGGAGGCGAGCTCGCCGAGGCCGCGCTGCTCGAGCCAGCGGCGATAGGCGGTCAGCCGCGCCGCCTCACGGCGCTCCGGGGAGGGCGTCCAGAGCACGGTGCCGGGCTCGACCGGGCCGCGCCCGCTCATCCGCGGCACCTCCCCGCGAGCCGCCGCGGACCCCGTGGTATGGTCGCCCGCGACCCATGGGAACGGCGGGGCAGGCGGCGGACGGCTCGGTGCTCGAGGGCATCCGGGTCCTCGACGTCTCCCAGGGAGCGGCCGGGCCGACCTGCGGGGCGCTGCTCGGCGACCTCGGCGCGGACGTCGTCAAGATCGAGCCGCCGGGCGGGGAGTGGGGCCGCGTGCTCGGCCCGCCGTTCACCGAGGGTGTCGCGAGCGCGTTCCTCGCCATGAACCGCAACAAGCGAAGCGTGGTCGTCGACCTGAAGCGGCCGGGCGGCGCCGACGTGGTGCGCCGGCTCGCCCGCGGGAGCGACGTCGTGCTCGAGAGCTTCCGCCCCGGCGTCGCCGACCGGCTCGGGATCGGCTACGAGGATCTCTCCGCCGGCAACCCGCGGCTCGTCTACGTCGCCATCTCCGCCTGGGGGCAGCGGGGCCCGTGGCGCGACCATCCCGGCGTCGACGGCGCCGTCCAGGCCGTCAGCGGGATCATGAGCGTGACCGGGACGCCGGACGGCCCGCCGGTCAAGGTCGGCACGCCCGCCGCGGACATGTCCGGCGGCTTCGTCGCCGTCCAGGCAGTCCTGGCCGCGCTCTACGTACGCGAGCGCACCGGCCGCGGCCAGCGGGCGGACGTCTCGCTGCTCCAGTCGCTGCTCGCCTTCCAGCTCCCGGTGCTCGCGATGTATCTCGCCACGGGCGAGCCGGTCGGCAGGCTGGGCAGCGCCGCCCCGTACGCGGCCCCGAACGAGGCCTACGCGACCCGCGACGGGCACCTGATGGTCGCCGCCTACACGCCCGACCGCTGGCCGCGCCTCTGCGCCGCGCTCGGCCGGGCCGAGCTGGCCGGGGATCCGCGCTTCGACACGAACGAGAAGCGCGTCCGCGACCGCGACGCGTTGCGCGAGGAGCTCGAGGGTCTGCTGCGCGCCCGCACGACGGCCGAGTGGGTGGAGGAGCTCGGGCGGGCCGACGTGATCTGCGCGCCGCTCCTCGACTACGGCGCGCTCGTCCAAGAGCCGCACCTGGCCGAGACCGGGGCGCTCTGGCCGCTCGAGTACCAGGCCGGCGGCACGATGAGGACGGTTGCAAACCCGCTGCGGCTCGAGCAGGCGCCCCCCCGGCCCCGCCGGGCGCCGCCGCACCGGCCGGGCGAGAGCACCTGCGACGTGCTCCGCGAGCACGGGCTCGCCGAGGCGGAGCTCGAGCGGCTGCTCGCCGGCGGCGTCGTCGAGGATCCGTCCCGCACGGGCTGAGCTCCTCACACGACACCCTTCGAGCGCAGGCTGGCGATCGCGTCCGTGTCGTAGCCGAGCTCGGCCAGCACCTCGTCCGTATGCTCGCCGAGGGCGGGCACGCGGGGGCGCTCCGCCTCGGCGAGCGGGAAGCGCACGAGCGGGAGCGGCCCGACCGGCGAGTCGCCCTCCACGAACAGCCCGCGCTCGACGAGCTGCGGGTGCTCGAGCACCTCGGCGAGCGAGCGGACGCGACCGTAGGGGAGCCCGGCTCGCTCGAGCCGCTCGAGCCAGGCCCCCGAGGGCTCGCTCGCGATCAGCTCCTCGACGAGGCCGTCGACCTCGGCTCGGTGCTCGCGGCGCGCCGCGACGGTTGCGAGGCGCGGCTCGCCGGTCCAGCCGGGTCGCCCGACCGCGTCGCAGAACCGCATCCAGTCGGCGTCGGAGGCGACGACGACGTTGACGTAGCGCCCGTCGGCCGCCAGGAAGGGCCCGTAGGGGCACAGGTACTGGTGGCGCATCCCGGTCCTCGGCGGCTCCGTGCCCGCGTGCCAGTGGTGGTGCGGGTAGTAGGCGAGCCAGAAGGCGGCCGACTCGAGCATCGCCACGTCGAGGTAGGCGCCCTCGCCCGTGCGCTGGCGGCGGTGGAGCGCTGCGACGATCCCGAGCGCGGCGTGGATGCCCGCGACCTGGTCGGTGATCGGGATCCCGATCTTCGCCGGCGCGTCCGGGGCGCCGTTCGCGAGCAGGAGCCCGCTCTCGCCCTGGACGAGCAGGTCGTAGGCCTTGACGTCCCGGTACGGGCCGTCCTGGCCGTAGCCCGAGAGCGAGCAGTAGACGAGGCCGGGGTTGTCGGCGCGCAGCTCGTCTGGGCCGAGCCCGAGGCGGGCGGCCGCGCCCGCGGCGAAGTTCTCGACGAAGACGTCTGCACGCGCCGCGAGCCGGCGCAGGAGCTCGCGCCCCTCGGGGGCCTTCGCGTCGACGGTCACGTCGCGCTTGCCCGCGTTGAAGGCGACGAAGCCGGTCGAGAGGCCGCGCACCGCCTCGTCCCAGCCGCGGATCACGTCGCCCCGCCCCGGCTGCTCGATCTTGACCACGTCGGCGCCGAGCGCCGCCAGGACGAGCGTGCAGAACGGCATCGCGACCGCCTGCTCGAGCGCGACCACCCGAACGCCGGCGAGCGCGTCGCGCATCAGGCCTTCGGCACCGGGAAGATGTCGAGGCCCGGCGCGTGCTCGCGCTTCCAGACCATCACGGAACGGCGGTAGCGGATCACGAGGTCGCCGTGCTGGTTGTAGCCGCGGGTCTCGACCTTGACGATCCCCTGCGTCGGGCGCGAGCGCGACTCGCGCTTCTCGACCACCTCGCTCTCGGAGTAGAGCGTGTCGCCGGGGAAGACGGGGTGGGGGAGCACGATCTCGTCCCAGCCGAGCGCGAAGCCGTTCTCGCTCACGTCGGCGACGCCCATCCCCGCGACGATCGAGAGCGTGAGGGCGCTGTTCACGAGCATCGAGCCGAACTCGGTCTTCTCGCCGTAGTCGCGGTTGTAGTGGATCTGGTTCGTGTTGTTCGTGAGCAGGGTGAACTGGATGTTGTCGGCCTCGGTCACCGTCCGCCCGTAGCGGCAGCGGTAGACGTCGCCGACCTCGAAGTCCTCGAAGAACCGGCCCTGCCAGCCGGGCTTCACCTGGCTCATCGGGACACCTCCGGGTGCGGGATTCCCAGCTCGTCCGCGAGCTGGAGCAGGCGCTGGGCGCGCAGCACGATCGGGCGGTCGACGAGCTGGCCGCCGACGGCGACGGAGGCATCGCCCCGAGCGGTCGCCTCGTCGAAGGCGTCGGCGACCCGGCGGGCATACGCGAGCTCGTCGGGCCGCGGGCTGAACTGCTCGTTGATCAGCTCGATCTGGCGCGGATTGAACGTCGACTTGCCGCCGAACCCGAGGCGCCGGGCCTGGACGATGTCGGCGAGCAGACCGGCGGGGTCGTCGAGGTCGGGGAAGACGCCGTCGATCGAGATCACGCGGGCAGCCGCCGCGGCAACGACGAGCGCGGAGCGCGCGTACACGAGCTCGGCCGCCTCCGCCTCGCGCTTCGTGCCGAGCCCGAGGTCGAGCGCGTAGTCCTCGGCGCCGAACATGATCGCGAGCACGCGCGGGTGGGCTGCGGCGATCTCCGCCGCCCGCAGGAGCCCGACCGCGCTCTCGATCGCCGCGACGATCCGAACGTCGCCGGCCGGATCGAAGCGGTCGAGCTTGCCGGCGACCCAGCCAACCTGCTCGGCGCTCTCGACCTTCGACACGCAGACGCCCTCGAGGCCCGGCACGAGCACCGCCGCCAGGTCCTCGCGCAGCCAGTCCGTGCCGACCGCGTTCACGCGTACGAGGCGAAGCGGCCCCGGCAGCTCGCGCCGCAGCAGCGAGGCGACGAGCTCCCGCGCCGCCGCCTTCTCGGCCGCGATGACGCCGTCCTCGAGGTCGAGGAAGACCGCGTCCGGGGGCGTCTCGAGCTCGAAGATCTTGTCGAGGAACCGCTGGCGGTTCCCCGGCACGAACATCCAGGAGCGAAGCGGCCGCGCCATCAGTAGGACCTCGGCATGCCCAGCACCCGCTGGCCGATGTAGGCGAGCACCAGGTTGTTGCTGACCGGAGCGATCTCGAGCAATTTCGCCTCCCTGAACTTGCGTTCGACGTCGTACTCGCGGGCGAAGCCGTAGCCGCCGTGCGCGGTCATGCACGCGTTCGCGGCGTTCCAGGACGCCTGCGAGGCGAGCAGCTTCGCCATGTTCGCCTGCGGGCCGCACGGCTCGCCCGCGTCGAACAGGGTCGCGGCCTGGTAGCGCACGAGGCTTGCCGCCTCGACCTCCGCGTACGCCTGGGCGAGCGGGAACTGGACGCCCTGGTTCGCGCCGATCGGACGCCCGAACACCTCCCGCTCGGACGCGTAGCGAGAGCCCCGCTCGACGAACCAGCGGCCGTCGCCGATCGCCTCCGAGGCGATCAGGATCCGCTCCGCGTTCATGCCGTCGAGGATGTAGCGCAACCCGAGCCCCTCCTCGCCGATCAGGCTGTCCGCGGGGAGCTCGAGGTCGTTCATGAACAGCTCGCAGGTGTGGTGGTTCATCATCACCTCTAGCGGCCGGATCTCGATCGCGCCGCCGGCCTCGCGCAGGTCGACGAGGAACACCGAGAGGCCGTGGCTTCGGCTCTCCACCTGCTCGAGCGGCGTCGTCCGCGCGAGCAGGAGCATCAGGTCGGAATGCTCGGCGCGGGAGATGAACACCTTCTGGCCGTTGACGACGTAGCCGTCGCCGCGCCGCTCGGCGCGAGTCGCGAGCTGAGTCGTGTCCGAGCCAGTCGTCGGCTCGGTGACCGCGAACGCCTGCAGCCGCAGGCGCCCCTCTGCGATCTCGGGCAGGTAGCGGCGCTTCTGCTCGTCGCTGCCGTGACGAAGGACCGTGCCCATCGTGTACATCTGGGCGTGGCAGGCGCCGCCGTTGCCGCCCGAGCGGTTGATCTCCTCGAGCACGATCCCCGCCTCGACGAGGCCGAGCCCGGCGCCCCCGTACTCCTCGGGGATCAGCACCGCGAGCCACCCGGACTCGGTCAGCGCGGTCACGAACTCGCCCGGGTAGTCGCCGCGCGAATCGACGGCTCGCCAGTACTCGTCCGGGAAGCGCGCGCAGACCTCGCCGACCGCCTCCCGGATCGCTTCCTGCTCCTCTGTCAGCCGGAAGTCCATCTCAGGCCACCGCGCCGACGAAGTCGGCCGTGTCGAGGAACCGCAGGAGCTCGCCGCGCAGGTCGTCCCCGGTCGGCACGCAGGCGACGATCATCCGCGTCGCCCCCGCCCGCTCGTACTCGCGTAGGCGCTCCGCGAGCCCGTCGAAGCTCGAGCCCGCGAACATCGGCACCCGCTCGAGCATCGAGTCCGGGACCCGCGCGCGAGCGGCCGCGAACCCGTCCACCTCGTAGGCGCCGCGGATCGCCTCCACCTCCTCCCCGAGCCCCATGTCGACGAGCATCTGGCCGTAGCCGTTCTGGAGCGCGTAGAAGGTCAGCACCTTCTTCAGTGTCCGCCTCGCCTCGGCCGGGTCGTCGTGGAGGGCGACGCGGAGCTTCGGGACCACCTCGAAACCGGTCGGGTCGCGGCCGGCGGCACGGGCACCTTCGTGGCACCACGCGGTGATCTGGCTGACTCGGGCAGGATCCGCCATGTTGATCACGACGCCGTCGGAGATCTCCCCGGCGAGCCGGGACATCTTCTCCCCGAGCGCGGCGAGCACGAGTCGCAGCGGGTGGGGCGGCGTCTCGAACGCGAGCTTGAACCCGTTCGTGCTCGAGTACGACTGGCCTGCGTAGTCGACGCGCTCGCCCGCGTAGGTGGCACGGACGATCTCGACGTACTCGCGCATCCGCTTGAGCGGGCGGTCGTAGGTGTCGCCGTGCCAGCCGGCGATCGTCCCGTTCGCGACCCCGAGGCCGAGCACGAGCCGCCCGCCGGCGTACTCGTTCAGTGTCGCCGCCTGGATCCCGAGGGTGACCGGGGAGCGGCCGAACAGGTGCAGGATCGCGGTGCCGAGGGCGATCCGCTCGGTCCGGGCAGCGTAGGCTGACAGCAGCACGAGCGGGTCGCGGCTGTTCGACTCCCCCTTCCACACGCAGCCGAACCCGCGCTCCTCGGCCCGCACGGTCGCCTCGACGCAGATCTCCGCCGGCACCTGCGCTGCGGAGTTGAACTCGGTGTCGATGATCACGTCTCGCCTCCGCGTTCTGTATGGCAGAATCGTGTTCTCGCAACCTGCACGATACTAGAGCCGCGAACGACAGGGAGGCAAACGACATGTGCGACGAGCATCTGATCGAGCTGGTGACCGGCGAGAAGGTCGACCTTCACAAGCACGGGTTGCACCCGTCGCAGATCAGGGTGGGGCGGACGCTCACTCTGGAGCGCGTGTTGCAGATGAACTCGCGCACGTACTTCTACGCGATGCTGAAGGACAATCCCGACCTGACGGCGATCTACCCGGGGATCGAGAACGACATCCTCGCTGGCTCGATCGACTGTCACATCCACGCCTACCCGGACTTCGTCCACCGCTCCCAGGACATGATCGAGATCGCCGCCGACGCGGCGAGGGCGCGCATGCGGGCCGTCTACTTCAAGGATCACTGGAACCTGACCGCGAGCGCTGCCTACCTCGTCCAGCGCATCATCGACGACATGGTCGCGGACGGGCGGCTCGAGCAGCGCGTCGAGGTCTACGGCGGGCTCGGTCTCAACCACGGCATCAACCCCGAGGCGGTCAGGATCGCCCTCAAGTACCCGAACTGCAAGATCCTGTGGTTCCCGACCTTCAAGTCCTACGGCTGGGCACGCTTCGCGGAGATCGAGAATCGCGAGGGCTACGTGCGGCTCGTGGGGGCGAACGGCGAGGTGCTGCCGGAGGTGCGCGAGGTGTTCGAGCTCGCCGCCGAGGCGGGCGTGCTCTGCAGCCTCGGCCACACCGACTTCGAGGAGCTGCTCCCGCTCTGCACGCTGGCGAAGGAGCTCGGCGTGAAGACGCTGCTCGACCACCCGCTGCTCGAGCTGAACAAGCTGCTCGTCGACGAGATGCGCCAGCTCGCCGACCTCGGCACGTACGTCGGCACGTACTGCCAGCCGATGATCCCGTCTCTCTACCAGCCCGTCTGCGACCCGTTCGAGACGGTCGACACGATCCGCGCGATCGGCGCCGACCGCTGCGTCGCGGGCAGCGACTTCGGCCAGGTGCTGCACGTCAACACCGTGGACGGTATGCGGATCTTCATCCGGGCGCTGCTCGGCTTCGGGATCACGCCGGAGGACGTGACGACGATCGTCCGGGACAACCCGGCGCAGCTGCTCGGACTCGAGCCGCTCGCCGCCTGACCCGCGGCTCGCTCCGCCGGGCGGCTACGCGCCGTCCGGCGGCGGCCGCCGGACGAGCGATCCGGTCGCGGCGAGCAGGGCTCCGGCGATCCGCGGGACGTCGGCCCTGGCCACCCGGGAGCTCGGGGCGCCGACCGTGATCGCGGGCTGCGGCAGGACGCCCAGGCCGCGCACCGCGGCCGCGACGGCCGATACGCCCGGCTCGGCCGCCTCGATGCTGGTCGCGTAGCCCTGCTCGCGCACCTGCTCGAGCTCCCGCTCGAGGTCGGCGAGCCGCGTGATCGTCCGGGGCGTGAGCGCCTCGAGCCTGACCCCTTCGAGGAGCGCGCGGACATCTTCCGGGGAGAGCTCCGCGAGCAGCGCCTTGCCGGCGGCGGTCGCGTGGGCTGGCAGGAGGATTCCCGTGCGGGCGCCGACCCTGAGCGTGCGCGTGCTCTCGACCGAGTCGATGTAGAGGACCGAGCGGCCGTCGAGCACCGCCAGGTGAACGGTCTCGTCGAGCTCCCGGCAAAGGCGCTCGAGTGCGGGCCGGGCGATCCTGCGGGCTTCGAGGCTCCGGACGGCGGCCAGGCCGAGGTCGACGAGCCCCCGCCCCGCCAGGTACGCCTTCGTGACGGGGTCCTGGCGGACGAAGCCGTGGTACTGGAGCATCTGGAGCAGCCGGTGCGCGGTCGAGCGCGCGATCCCGAGCAGCTCGCTGGCGTCGGAGACTCGCACGGGGCCCTGCTTGCGAAACAGGTGCAGCAGCTTGAGCGCGTTGTCGACCGACTCGATCGGGTAGCTGGGCTTGGGGGTTGCCCGGGAGAGCGCGCCTCTACCGTCGCCGGGCAAAGCCACCTGCCCTCCCTCGCGTGCCGACCTGGTCCGCGTCACCCTACAACCGGCGCGCCCGCGCCGAGAGCGGGGGTGGCGCGCGCGACGACGGCGTGCGCGCTCTCGACGACTGCCGCGGCAACCCGCGCCGTCTCCTTCCTCGTCAACCGGAAGCTGGGTGCGGAGATCCCGATCGCGGCCCGCGGCAAGAGCGCCGGCTCGGGGATCGCTGCGGCGACCGTGGAGACGCCCGGCTCGCTCTCCTCGAAGCTCGTCGCGAAGCCGAGCTCCCGGATCTGCTCGAGCTCGCGCTCGAGGTCGTCGAGCCGCGCGATCGCGCGCGGCGTGGGCGCCTCGAGGCGGACGTCGCCGAGCAGCGCCCGGAGCTCGTGGGCGGGCAGCTCCGCGAGCAGGGCCTTTCCCGACGCGGTGCAATGGCAGGGCTCCGCCACGCCCGTGCGCGCACCGACGCGCAGCGCGCGGGTGCTCTCGACCGAGTCCATGGTGAGCGCGAAGCGCCCGTCGAGCACGACGAGATGGGCCGTCTCCTCGAGCTCCCGGCTCAGGCGCTCGAGCTCCGGCCGTGCCAGCAAGCGAACGTCGAGGCCCTGGACCGCCGCCAGCCCGAGATCGAGCAGGGCCTGGCCCGCGACGTACGCCTTCGACAGCGGATCCTGGCGGACGAAGCCGTGGTACTGCAGCATGGCGAGCAGCCGGTGCGCGGTCGAGCGGGCGATGCCGAGCGCGTCGCCCGCCTCGGAGACGCGGACGAGCTGGCGCTTGCGGAACATCCCGAGCAGCTTGAGAGCGTTGTCGACCGACTCGATCGGGTAGGTGGGCCGCGGGCCGTGGCCGCGCCCCGCCTCTCCGGGCCGATCGTCGTCCATGGGCGGTAACTGTGTCATCTCCGCGTGTCGCAGCCTTCTTCCGGGGCGGCCGGGCTGTCAAGAAGCGTCCTTGACAAGCGCTCGACCCTCCGTACATTATGCGGAATCCTGTTCCGCTGGACAGAATTGGAGTCGTTGTGACAGAACCACGCTGGATGGGGACTCGAGCCGGAGTCGTCCGGCCGTCTCATCCCGGCGAGCCCCGGGGAGAGGAATCGTGACCGGGGTCGAGGCCGCGGCGCCCCGCTTCGCAGGCCGGCCGGGCGAGAGCGACGCCGCGCGCTCGCGGACCCTGACCGTCGACATCGATATCGGCGGCACGCTGACGGACGGGCTGTTCAGCGACGGGTCCACGTACTGGACCGCGAAGGTCGACACCACGCCGCACGACTTCACGGTCTGCTTCTTCACCTGCCTCGAGGAAGGTGCGCGCATCGGCGGCTACGAGGACGTCACGGAGCTCCTCGATCAGGTCGCGGTGATCCGCTGGTCGGCGACGATCGCGACGAACGTGCTCGCCGAGCGCAAGGGCCCCCGGATCGGGCTGCTCGTCGACCCGGGCCAGGAGTCGACCCTCTACGGGGACTGCCCGAGCCCTGCCGTCGGCCACGTCGTGGACGATGCGAGCATCGCCCCGATCGCCCGCAACGCGACCGAGGAGGAGCTACTCGCCGCCCTGCGCGCGCTGCTCGAGCGGGGAGCGCGGCGGCTGTGCGTCAGCCTCGGCGGGGCGTACGAGGACGCTGCCGGCGAGCTGCTGGTCAGGCGGCTCGTCGAGGAGCAGTTCCCGGACCACTACCTCGGCTCGGTGCCGCTCGTGCTGGGTAGCGAGATCTGCCGTCATCCGGACGACCGGACGCGTACCCACATCGCGCTCGTCAACGCGTACGTGCACACCCCGCTCGCGAACGCGCTCTTCCGGGCGGAGGACGAGCTGCTCTCGCGCCATCGCTACCGGCGCCCGCTCTACATCGGCCACGTCAACGGTGGCGTGGCGCGTGTCGCGAAGACGAGGGGCGTGGACACGATCGAGTCGGGCCCGGTGTTCGGCCTGATGGGCGCGGCGCACCTGGCCCGGGCGTACGGGCTCGAGCGGGTGCTCGCGCTCGACATCGGCGGCACGACTGCGAAGATCGGGGTGGTGGTCGGCGGAGAGCCGGCCCGGAGCTCCACGACGGACTTCTTCGGGATCGAGGCGAACATCCCCTGGCTGCTCCTGCGGTCGGTCGCGCTCGGCGGCGGCAGCGTCGTGCGCGTCCTGGAGGGCGAGGTCACGCTCGGCCCCGACAGCATGGGCGCCTTCCCCGGCCCCGCGTGCTACGACCTGGGCGGCGCGAGCGCGACGCTGACGGATGCGCTGCTGGTCGCGGGCCGGCTCGACCCCGACCGTTTCCTCGGCGGGCGCAAGTCCCTGAGCGCGGCCCGGGCCGCCGAAGCGCTCGACGAGCAGGTCGCGAGCGCGCTCGGCGTGCCCGCGTCCGAGGCGGCGGAGCGCGTGCTCGCCGGCGCGGTCGGCATGGTGGCGGCGGCGGTCGAGCGGACGCTTGCCGAGGCGGGCGAGAGCGCCGACGGGCTGACCCTGTTCGCGTTCGGCGGCAACGGCGCGAACTTCGCTGCCGCCGTCGCCGATCGGCTCGGAATCGACCGCGCGTACGCGTTCGTGCTCGGGCCGGTCCTGAGCGCGTACGGCTCCTCCGTGTCTGACATCTGCCACGTCGAGGAGCAGTGGCCGTATATCCCGGCCGACGCGAACGCCCCGGCGCTCGTCGACGCCATGGTCGAGGGCGCGAAGGCCCGCGTCGTCGCCGAGCTCGAGGGCGAGGGGTTCGCGAGCGCCTCGATCGCGCTCGAGGCGGAGCTCACGCTGCTCGACGGCGGCCGGTCGACCGAGTGGCGCGGCAGCCCCGAGCCGGCGGCGATGGCTTCCGCGCTGGGGGCGATGACGGGCCGCACGGTGCAGCGCGTCGCCGTGCGCGGCTCGTGCGCGATACCGTCAGCCGAGCTGCGGCGCGAGCCGCCGGGTGCACCCACCCGGCCGCTCCCGGCGGCGGAGCGAGCGACGGCGACCGGCCCGCTCCCGGTCTTCGACTGGGACGAGCTGCACCCCGGGGCCCTGATCGAGGGCCCGGCCCTGCTCGAGTCCGATACGAACACGTGCATGGTTCCGGCCGGCTGGTCGCTCGCGATCGACGAGCTTCGCAACGCGCGCCTGGAGCCGGCCGGGGGAGGCGCCTGAGATGGAGCGGATTCGCATCACGGAATATCTCGACCTCGACGTCGACTCCGAGTCGTGGCATTGCCATCGCTGTGGCAGCCGCCTGGGATCGGCGTCGCGGAGCTACAAGGAGGGCTGCCTCGTTCACGACCGCGACCCGCGCGAGATCCACCGCCCGCTGATCGAGGGGGAGTACACGTTCTCCCCGGACCCGGAATGGGTGCGGATCCTCGAGTTCTACTGCCCGGGCTGCGGCACGCAGGTCGAGACCGAGTACCTGCCGCCGGGTCATCCGGTCACCCATGACATCGAGCTCGACGTGCCGCGGCTGCGGGAGCGGATCGAGCGCGGCGAGCTGTCGATCAGGGAGAACAGCCTTGTCTACAACGGCTGAGCAAGACGCCTTCGAGCGGGCCCGCAACACCGTCGACGTGGACGTCGGCGGGACGTTCACCGACATGGTGATGGTCGTCGACGGGCGGACGGTCTTCCGGAAGGTCCCCACGACGCCGTACGACCTGTCGATCTGCTTCATGCAGGTGATCGAGGAGGGTGCCGAGGAGCTCGGCACGGCGATCGAGGAGCTCGCCCCCCGGCTCGACGCGGTCCGCTACTCGACGACGGTGGCGATGAACCGGCTGATCGAGCGGGACGGGCCGAGGCTGGGGCTGGTCACGACGGAGGGTCACGAGGACGCGATCCTCATCGGCAGGGGCGCGCAGTGGATCGACGGCAAGCGCCTCGACGAGCGTCGCGCTCTGCCGCTCCAGGAGAAGCCCGTGCCGCTCGTCCCCAGGGACATGATCGTGGGCGTCAGGGAGCGGATCGACGGGCGTGGGCGCGTGATCCGGCCGCTCGACGCTGACGACGTGCGCCGCAAGGTGCGCCGTCTCGTCGACGGCGGCGCGCGGGGCTTCGTCGTGTCGCTGCTCTGGTCGTTCGTGAACGCCGAGCACGAGAAGCGGGTCAAGGAGATCATCCGGGAGGAATACCGCGACTACCACGTCGGCCACCTGCCGGTGATCCTGGCGAGCCAGGTCGTGAGCCGCCTGGGTGAGTACGGGCGCACGATGACGGCCGTGCTCGACGCCTACCTCCAGCGGGCGATGCGCGCAGAGCTGTCGGCGACCTGGGACAGACTTCGCGACGCCGGTTACGCGGGCCCGCTGTTCATGGTCCACAACTCGGGCGGCTGCGCGGACATCTTCAAGACCACGGCCGGCAGGACCTACAACGGTGGCCCGGTCGCCGGGGTGATCGGGGCGAGCGACATAGCGCAGCGGATGGGTGCGAAGAACGTCGTCACCTCCGACGTGGGCGGGACGAGCTTCGACGTCGGGCTCGTCGTCGACCAGTCGGTCCGAAACTACGAGTTCAACCCGGTGATCGACTGCTGGATGGTCGCGATCACGATGCTCCAGTCGATCTCGATCGGAGCGGGCGGCGGCTCGATCGCCTCGGTCAACGAGTCCCTGGGACGCCGGCTCGAGGTCGGCCCACGCAGCGCGGGCGCGTATCCGGGTCCGGTCGCCTACAACCTGGGCGGCACCGAGCCGACCGTCACCGACGCCGACCTGGTGCTCGGCTACATCAACCCGGACAACTTCTTCGGCGGGCGGATGCAGCTCGACCGGGAGGCGGCGGAGCGCTCGATCAGGGAACGGATCGCCGAGCCGCTCGGCCTGGACACGATCGAGGCTGCCGCGCTGATCCGCCGGATCATCGACGACAAGATGGCCTCGGCGATCCGCAAGGAGGTCGTGCTGCGCGGCTACCGGCCGTCGGACTTCGTCGTCTTCGCGTTCGGCGGCGGCGGGCCGACGCACGTGGCCGGCTACATGGACGAGATCCCGCGCGCGGTGATCTTCCCGTTCTCGCCGGTCTTCTGCGCGTACGGCAGCTCGATCATGGACGTCGTCCACGTCTACGAGCGCTCGCACCGGATGATCCTGATCGAGTCGCTCAGCGAGCGGCCCACGGACGACTACGCCGCCTTCAACTCGATCGTCGAGCACCTCGTCAACGAGGCCCGCCGGGAGCTCGTCGCCGAGGGCTTCGATCCGGAGAAGGCAACGTTCGCGCTCGAGCTCGACATGCTCTACGGAGGCCAGATCCACGCGAAGCGGACGTCGACGCCGCAGCTCTTCCTCGAGAGCGAGGAGGACGTCCACCGCCTCTACGACCACTTCGAGCGGGAGTTCTCAGAGGCGTTCAGCCCGCTGATCGTGAACAAGCCGGGCGGCGTCTACATCGACACGTTCGTGCTCAAGGTCGCGGTCCCCGGGCAGCGGCTCCAGCTGGAGCCGATCGCGGCGAACGGGCGCGGCACGCCGGCGCCGAAGGGCACCCGCAACGCCTGGTGGCCCGAGGCCGGCGGGTTCGAGGAGACGCCGGTGCTCGACCTCGAGCCGCTCCTGCGCTCGCGCGGGACGCTCGAGGGGCCGGCGCTCGTCGAGTCCCCGTACACGACCGTCGTCGTGCCGCCCGGGAAGCGCTTCTCGGTCGACGAGCTCGGCCTCGGCGTCCTCGAGTCGATCGTCCAGGGAGGCTAGATGCCCGTTCCGTCCGCAGAAGAGAAGCTCGCGCTGCTCCGGGTGGAGCCGCCGACGCCCGACGAGCTGGCGGCGCTCGAGACGCTGCGGCCGGGCGACTACGAGATCGGCTTCCAGCGCACCAACGACATCGTCGACGAGGCGCTCGAGCTGTTCGAGCGCTCCTGCCGCTCGAGCATGGGCATCGCGGGCGACGTGATGGTCGCGCTGTTCACGGCGCAGGGCGACCTTGTCAACGGGGTCTCCGGGACGTACCTGCACGCGATCATCCAGCCGGTCATCATCAAGTTCATTCTCCGCAACTACGCGGAGAATCCCGGGATTGCCGACGGGGACGTGTTCGTCGCGAACGACGCGCTGTACGGCGGCATCCACAACCCTGACTTCGTCGCGGTGATGCCGATCTTCTACGGCGAGCGGCTGCTCGGCTGGGCCGGCGCCGCGAACCACACGACCGAGACCGGCGCGGTCGAGCCCGGCGGTCAGCCCGTCTCGGCGACCTCCCGCTTCATGGAGGGCCTGAACCTGCCGCCGGTCCGCGTCGGCCAGAACTTCCGGATCTCGAAGGACTGGCTCGAGGTCTTCAACGCCTTCGGGATCCGGGCCCCGCAGATGGTCACGACGGACATGACCGCCCGCGCGACCGCGGCCGACCGGGCCCGGCGGCGCGTCGTCGAGCTCGCCGACCGTGAAGGCCCCGACTTCGTCGTCGGGCTGTTTCGCAAGATGCTCGAGGTCGCCGAGGAGGGCGCGCGCAAGCGGATCTCCTCCTGGCCGGACGGGAAGTTCCGGGCCGTCGCGTTCGCCGACTCGATCGGCCCCGAGGTGGGGCTCGTGCGCTCGGCGAGCCTCGAGCTGACGAAGGACGGCGACCGGCTCATCCTCGACTTCGAGGGCACCTCGCCGGAGACGCCGAGCTCCTACAACGCGCACGTGACGGCGGCCCTCGGCCACCTCGCCAACTACGTCTACTCCTACATCTTCTACGACCTGCCGATCTCGAGCGCGACGTTCGCCCCGATCGAGTGCCGCTTCCCCAAGGGAACGCTGCTCAACCCCGACGACCGGGCGGCCACGTCGAACTCCGTGATGATCTCGACGGGGATCATGAGCGCGGCGCCGGCCGTGTTCTCGAAGATCATGTTCTGCACCCAGGACCGGGAGCGCGTCTCCGCCTCGGCCGCCAACGCCGGCTGTGGCAACGTGATCGCCGGGCGCAGCCAGTGGGGCCTGCCCATCGCCGACCTGCTCGCCTACGCGCTCAATACGGACGGCCAGGGCGGCCGCACGTGGGCGCCCGGGATGAACGCGGCGCACTTCTCCTGGTGCCCGTTCGGGCGGGCGCCGGACGTCGAGCTGATGGAGAACGAGTTCCCGGTGCTGATCCCCGTCTCGTCGCACCTGATCGACTCGGGCGGCCACGGGATGCACCGCGGCGGCTGCGGCACCGTCCAGATCTGGGTCGCCCACCAGTCGGCACCGGTCTTCCACATGTGCCTCGCCGACAACTCGAAGATCCAGACCGCCCAGGGACTGTTCGGCGGCTACGGACCCTGTGCCATGCCCGGCCTGAGCGCGCGGCACACGAGGATGATCGACCGGCTGGGCGAGGACGGCTGCGAGCTCGAGCTCGGGTTCGAGTCGCTGCTCGAGGACGTCAGCGAGAAGGGCCAGCTCGACATCGAGTTCATGGCGCGCACGACGAGGGCGTTCGACGAGGGCGATGTGATCTCGTTCGTGCTCTCCGGCGGCGGCGCCGGCTACGGCGACCCGCTCGACGCCGATCCCGAGGAGGTGCTCCGGGGCCTGGCCGAGGGCTCGATCTCGGCCTGGTCGGTCGACGCGATCTACCGGGTCGCCTACGACCCGGAGTCCGGCAAGGTCGACGAGGAGGAGACGCGGCGGCGGCGAGACGAGGAGCGCAAGGCCCGGCTCGAGCGTGGGCGGCCGTGGGACGAGTTCATCGGCGGGTGGTCCGCGAAGCGGCCGCCCGAGGAGATCCTCACCTGGTTCGGGAGCTGGCCCGACGGCAAGCAAGTCAATCCGATCATCCGCCACTGAGGCCGACGCGATGACAACCCCGACGGCGCGACCCGAGCGGACGAGCCGGCGCTCCGGCCCGGGCTCCTTCCGCGCGCGCCTGCCCCGCCGCGCCGCCGCGCCGGAGAGCGTGCCCGAGGGCCTCCTCGTCGTCGAAGGTGTCGTGAAGTCCTTCGGCGGGGTGACCGCGGTGAACGACGTCTCGCTGCGGGTTGACGGCGGTGAGGTGCTCGGCGTGATCGGCCCGAACGGGGCCGGCAAGAGCACGCTGCTCAAGCTCGTCTCCGGGGAGCTGTCGCCGGACCGCGGCCGCATCTGGCTCGACGGGCAGCGGATCGACGGGCTCCCGAACAACCGGGTCGCCCGGCTCGGGATCGGCCTCGCCTACCAGATCCCGCAGCCGTTCCACAAGCTGACGGTGCGCCAGAACATCGAGGTCGCCGCGCTCGCGCGCGGAAGCGGGCGCTCCGGCCGGGTGGACGAGGTGCTCGACCTGTCGGGCCTCGCCGACCGGGCCGACCGCCCGGCCGGCTCGCTGGCGCTGCTCGACCTGAAGCGGCTCTAGCTCGGGCGCACGCTCGCGCTCGAGCCGAGGCTCCTGCTGCTCGACGAGGTCGGCGCGGGGCTCGTGCGCGCCGAGCTCGAGCTGATGATCGAGCTCGTCCGCAGGACCCACGAGGCCGGCGTGACGGTCGTCGTCGTCGAGCACGTCGAGCAGGTGATCCGGGAGCTCGCGTCGCGGGTGGTCGTGATGGACTGGGGCCGCGTCATCACCGAGGGAGCCCCCGAGGCCGTCGCGGCCGACCAGCGCGTGCGCGAGCTCTACCTCGGTCGCCGGCCCGAGGAGGCCACCTCGACAGCGAAGGCGACCGCGGCTCCGGCTGCCGGGCGCGCACCCCTGCTCGAGCTCCACGGGGTCGACGCCGGCTACGGCGGCGCGCTCGCGCTCAGGGGCATCGACCTCGAGCTCGGCGAGGGCGAGGTCGTCGCGGTTCTCGGCGCCAACGGCGCCGGCAAGACCACGCTCGCGAACGTCGTCTCGGGCGCTCGCCCGGCGCGCTCGGGCCGTCTCGTCTTCGGCGGCACCGAGATCACGCGCCTGCGCGTGCACGAGCGGGTCGAGCTCGGCATCGCCCTCTGTCACGAGGGTCGGCGGCTGTTCCCCGAGCTGAGCGTCGGCGAGAACCTGAGCGTCGGCGCCTACTCCCGGCGAGCACGTCAGGCGACCGCCTCGTCGCGCGAGCGCGTGCTCGAGATCTTCCCGCTGCTCGGCGAGATCCTCGGGCAGCGCGCCGGGACGCTCTCCGGCGGCCAGCAGCAGATGCTCGCGATCGGGCGGGCGCTGATGGCCGCACCGAGGCTCCTGATCCTCGACGAGGCCTCGATCGGCCTCGCCCCGGTCGTCGTCGAGCAGCTCTTCCAGGCCGTCGCTGCGATCAACGAGGCGGGGATCTCCGTGCTCGTGATCGAGCAGCACGTCCACCGCAGCCTCGCGATCGCAGATCGCGTCCACGTCCTGGATCACGGATCGATTTCCTTCTCCGGGACACCCGCGCTCCTGCAACAGGATGCGACTCTGTGGGAGGTGTATTTTGGCGTGAAATAGGGCCCGGGTTTATCGCGCCTGAGGTTAGCAGGGGACATGCCTCGACGCTTCGTATTTCTCAACGGAGTAGAGGAGGAGAAATCATGGCATTGAGACGAAGACTGGCACTTGTGCTCGTGCTCTTGCTCGTATCCGCGCTCGCGGTCGCCGCCGCC
Source organism: uncultured Gaiellales bacterium (assembly GCA_964370985.1). Classification (GTDB taxonomy): domain Bacteria; phylum Actinomycetota; class Thermoleophilia; order Gaiellales; family Gaiellaceae; genus JAHDVS01. Next base: position 116,434 of record CAYJLE010000002.1, read on the forward strand.
GGCTGCGGCGGGGACTCCGGCGAGGAGGCGACACCCACGACCGAGGCTCCGGCCACGGAGGCTCCCGAGACGGAGGCCCCGGCGACGACCGAGGCGCCCGCGACGACCGAAGCGCCAGCCACCGGCGAGCCGATCGTGATCGGTAGCACCCTGCCCCTGAGCGGCCCGCTGGCGACGCTGGGCGGCCTCGTCCAGGAGGGGATCGCGACCGCGATCGCCGACGTGAACGCCGCGGGCGGCATCGACATCGGCGGCACGACGCACGAGCTCGTGCACGAGGTGCTCGACAACCAGAGCGACCCGAACCTGGCCACGCAGCAGGCGCGGGCGCTCGTCGAGGAGAAGGGCGCGGTCGCGCTGCTCGGCTCGTTCACGCCGCCGCTCTCGATCCCGATCTCGAACGTCGCCGACCAGCTCCAGGTACCGGCGATCTTCACGAACACCCCCGTCCAGGCCTGGCTGGCCGCCAACCCCGATGGCTGGAAGTTTGCCTGGGACATGTTCGTGGACGAGAACCAGCAGACCCAGCTCGTGTACGAGGCCGCCGATCGGGCGGAGACGAACAAGAAGGTGGCGCTGTTCACGGATACCGAGGACGACGGCATCGTGATGGGCGCCCTCTGGGAGCAGTTCGCGCCCGAGTGGGGGTACGAGGTCGTCTACCGGGCCAACTTCCCGGTCGGGACGACCGACTACAAGTCGTTCATCGAGGAGGCCAAGGCCGCCGAGGCCGAGATCGTGGTGGCGCAGATGATCCCGCCAGACGGTCTCGCGCTCTGGAACCAGATGAAGGCGCTCGGCTTCGCCCCCAAGGTCGCCCAGTGCGAGAAGTGCGCCCACTTCGCCGGCTGGCCGATCGAGCTGGGCGAGCTCGGCGAGGGCACGCTCATGTTCGGCTGGTGGGATCCCGCCGAGGCGAACCCCGGCACCGACCACATGATGGAGGTGTTCGGCGCCAAGTACGGCGAGACGACCGAGCTCGAGACCACGGTCACGAACTACGCGGTCGCGACGGTGCTCTTCGACGCGATCGCGCGGGCGGGCTCCGCCGACCCGGTCGCGATCAACGAGGCGCTCGCGGCCACCGACTTCGCGTCCGTGGTCGGTCAGGTCGCGTTCGAGTCGAACGCCTTCGTGATTCCCGCGTTCGAGCGCCAGTGGCAGGGCTCGGCGCAGGTCCGGGTGACGCCCGCGGACCATCCGGCCGTGGCGCCGTTCGTGGCGCCGCTCCCGGGTTTCTAGGGCGGGCGCGGTAGAGGTCGGGTGGTGACGAGGGAAGCGAGGTCGTGATCTCCGTCTCGACGTTCGTGAACGGGATCCTCCTGGGCGGGCTGTACGCCGTCATCGCGCTGGGGCTGTCTCTGATCTTCGGCGTGATGCGGCTCGTCAACCTCGCTCACGGGGCCTTCGTGATCGGCGGGGGCTACCTCTCCTACCTCGTCACCACCCACCTCGGTCTCGATCCGCTCGTCTCGCTCGTCCTGGTTGCCCCGGCGCTCTTCGTCGCCGGGTACGTGGCGCAGCGGGCGGTCTTCACGCGCCTCGTCCTGCGCGGCACGGAGCCTGCGATGGTCGCCACGTTCGGCCTGATGCTGCTCGGGCACGGTGCCTACACGGTCGCGTTCTCGAGCAACCCGAAGACGCTCTCGACCGGCTACTCGAACACGGGCTTCGACGTCCTCGGCGTCCGGCTTCGGCTCGTCGACGTGGTCGGGCTCGCGTTCGGGATCGTGCTCACCCTGGCCGTCTGGGCCTGGCTGCAGAAGACGCGCTCAGGGGTCGCCGTTCGCGCGGCGGCGATCGACCCGGGCGCGGCGGAGACGGTCGGCATCGACGTCGCGAGGATGTACGCGCTCGCGGCCGGCGTCGCCGGGGCGCTCGCGGCTGTCGCCGGTGTGATCGTCGGGATCGGCTACTCGTTCACCCCGACCGGCGGGATCGCCTACCTGACGATCGGGTTCACGGTCGTCGTGCTCGGCGGGATCGGCTCGGTCGTCGGGACGTTCTTCGCCGCGCTCGTGATCGGGTTGGCGCAGAGCATCGGCGGGGCCATCTTCGGCCCGGTCTACCAGCTTCTCTGCGTCTACGCGCTGTTCGTGATCCTGCTCGCGGTGCGCCCGCAGGGCCTCTTCACGAGGCGGGCGCACGCGTGAAGGCAGGGCCGGGGCGGAAGCCCCTTCGGGGGAGGACGGCCGCGGTCGCGCTCGGCGCGGCCGGCGCGATCGCGGCGTTGAGCATCGTTCCGAGCGCGGGCTCCGCGTCCGCCCGAACGACCCTGACGACGCTCCTTCTCTACGCTGCCCTCGCGCAGGCCTGGAACCTGGTGGGCGGCTACGCGGGCCAGCTCTCGCTGGGCCACTCGGTCTTCGTCGGGGCGGGCGGGTACACGACGGCGATGCTCCTGATCGAGACCGAGGCTCCCATGGCCGTAGCGCTGATCCTGTCCGCCGCCGTCGGCGCGGTGCTCGCGCTCGCCATCTCGGTCGTGCTGGTGCGCCTGCGAGAGGCGTACGTCGCGATCGGGACTCTCGCGGTCGCGCTCGCGTTCCTCGCCTGGATGGTGACCTGGGAGTACACCGGCGGCAGCCGGGGCCTGAACATCCCGCTGGGCGAGCTGCCCGCGCTCGACACGATCTACTACGCGGCGCTCGCATGCGTGGTCGTGGGGTCGCTGATCGCCTGGTGGCTCGAGCACAGCGCGTTCGGGCTCCGCGTGATGGCGGTGCGAGACAACGAGGCGGGCGCGCGCGCCGTCGGCGTCGACGGCACCGCCGTCAAGGCGACCGTGATGGTGGTCAGCGGCGCGCTGACCGCCGTGGTCGGCGCGGTCGTCGCGTTCAACCAGATCGCCCTCGTCCCCGAGAACTTCTTCGGGCTCCAGTGGGTGATCAACATGATCATCATGACGATCATCGGCGGGATGGGCACCGTGGCCGGCCCGCTGATCGGCGCCGGGGTCGTCTACTACGGGATCCAGAAGCAGCTCGAGAGCCAGCCGGAGATCGCCGTCACCCTCACGGGCGCGCTCGTGATCGTCGTCATCGCTCTCGCGCCCGCGGGGATCTGGGGCGCCCTGAAGCGGGCCACCGGGCTGGCAGCCGGCGCGTTGCGCGCGCGACGGGCGTGACGGCTGTGACGCCCGGCTCCGGGGGCACCCCGGCCGGGGTGCTGGAAGCGGTCCTGCGCGGGCGGCCCGCGCGCCCGCTCGTGGTCCCGCTCGCGTCCGCGGTCGCGGGCGAGCTCCAGGACCTCGATCCCCGCGCGGTGCTCGCCGACCCCGGCAAGCTCTCGACGCTCGTCAGGGAGGTCGCCCGCTCGCTCCGGACCGACGCCGCGGTAGCCGAGTTCTCGACCCGGTGGGATGCAGAGGCCTTCGGGATGTCGCTCGATTGGGCGGGCGGCTTCCCGCCGGTGCCCCGGGGGCGCATCACTGCGTCGGGGAGCGTCGACGTGTCCGCCTCGCCTCGCGCGGCGGTCGTGCTCGAGACGATCCGCAGGCTCAGGATGCTGCTCGACGGCGTTCCCTGCGCGGCGGGCATCACCGGCCCGGCGGCGCTGTCGCGGCTCGCCGGCGGCGACCCCGTCCCGGCGGCGCTCGCACCGCTTTCGCTCGCGGCCGTGCGCGCGCTCTGCGAGGCGGGTGCGCAGATCGTCTTCGTGGTGGAGGCGCCCGAGCCGCCCGACGACCCGGCCGCGTTCGTCGCCGCGCTCGCGCCCCTCTGGGGAAGCGCCGCCTTCTACCGCGCTCTCGGGGTCCTGCACCTCGCGGGTGCGGCCGACGGCTGGCAGGCGGTGATCGAGCGTGGTGGCCCGTACGTCCCGTGCTTCGACCCCGACGCCTCGCCGGGTCTTGCCGCGCTCGTCGCCGGCCGTGAGCGCGGCCTGTTCGGGCTCGCCCTGCCGCCCGGCACCGTGTCCGCACGTGCGAGCGAGCTGGCGGCGAGCGAGCGTTGCGCGCTCGTCACGCATACCGGGGAGCTCGCCGGTGCGGTCCCCTCACGCGAGCTCGTGGCCTGCGCGGACGACCTCGCGCGCGCGCTCGGATAGGCTCGGTCGCCGATGAACGCGGCCGACCACCTGCTCGCCGCGGGTCGCGGCGCTGCGGTCGCGATCGAGGCCGGCGACGAGCGCGTGACCTACGCGGAGCTTCGAGACCGCGTCGCGCGGGCCGCCGGCGTCTGGCAGGCTTTCGGGCTCGAACGCGGCGGCCGCGTGCTCCTGCTCGCCACCGACTCGGTGGACTGGGTCGTCACCTACCTGGGCGCGATCCGGGCGGGCGGTGTCGCCGTGGGGCTCAGCCCTCGCCTCTCCGAGGCGGAGCTCGCGCTCGTCATCGGCGAGAGCGGAGCGAGGTTCCTCGTCCGGGAGGAGCCGTCCCCCGGGCCCGAGCATGTGGCGTCCGGCCCGGAGTCGCTCTCCCTGGGCGACTTCGCCAGGCGAGCCGCCCGGGCCGTGGCGGCCGGAGCCGCGGCATGTGACGAGGACGAGCCTGCACTGTGGGTGTACAGCTCGGGCACGACGGGCAGGCCGAAGGGAATCGTCCACGCCCACAGGGTGGTGAGGTCCTCGACGGGTTTCGCAACCGCGGTGCTGGGCCTGGGTGCGAAGGACCGGCTGCTCGCGACCTCGAGGCTCTTCTTCCCCTACGCGCTCGGAAACGGCCTCTTCGGCGCGCTCGGGCTCGGTGCGACCCTCGTGCTCGACCGGGAGTGGCCGACGGCGGAGCGGGTCGCCGGCCTGGTGGAGCGGCACCGTCCGACCGTCCTCTTCAGCGTGCCGACTCTCTACAGCGCGATGCTCCGCGCCGGCGTGGCGGGGCGCCTCGGAGGCGTTCGTCACTTCATCTCGTCCGGGGAGGCCCTGCCCGCCCGGCTGCACGGAGCCTGGCGGCAGGCGACGGGCGTTGCCCCACGCGACTGCTACGGAGCCTCCGAGACGATCTTCTTCATGCTGCACGGCTGCGACGGCAGCGGGCTGCTCACGCCGGCTCCCCAGGTCGAGCTGCGCCCGCGCGACCCCGCTTTGCCCCCGGAGACGCCGCATCGGATGTGGCTGCGTCATCCGGCGATCGCGCTCGGCTACTGGCAGCGACCCGAGGCCGAGCGCGACGCGTTCCGGGACGGCTGGTACTCGCCGGGCGACCTCTTCGTCGCGCGCCCCGGGGAGCGCTTCGAGCTTCGCGGCCGTGAGGATGACCTGCTCAAGGTGTCCGGGCGCTGGGTGAGCGTGCTCGACGTGGAGCAGGCCCTGGCCCGCGCGTGCGACGAGGCCGTCCAGGAGCTCGCGGTCGTCGGCTACCTCGACGAGGAGGGGCTCTCGGCTCTGGCCGTGTTCGCCGTCGCACCTCCCGGCGGGGAGGCGGCGGCGCGAGCGTCTGTGCAAGCGGCGAGCCAGGCGCTGCCGAAGCTCAAGCGTCCCCGCGACGTGCGGCTCGTGCCGGAGCTGCCGCGCACAGCGACGGGGAAGCTCCGGCGTGCGGAGCTGCGGGGGCTGCTCAGCCGCCCATGAAGCGGCCGCCGTTGACGTCGAGCACGACGCCGGTGACGTAGCTCGCGTCGCCGCTCGCGAGGAACAGGATCGGGGCGGCCGCCTCGGAGAGCTCGGGCATCCTGCGTAGCGGGATCGCATCGAGCACCTCCGCCCGCTCACGCTCGGACAGCTGCTCCCACATGCCCTCGAGCCGCGGGCCCGAGAGGAACAGCCCCGGCGCGACGGCGTTGACGCGGATCCCCAGCGGCCCCACCTCCCGTGCGAGCCGCCGGGTCAGGCCGAGCACCCCGGCCTTTGCGGCCGCGTAGGGGACGCCCGTGACCGGGGTCGTGCCGCGCGCGGCGATCGAGGAGACATTGACGATCGCCCCGCCGCGGCTCCTTGCCAAGAGCGGGGCGGCGGCCTGGCAGCAGAGGAACGTTCCGCGCAGGTTGACGTCGAGGACGCGGTCGTAGTCCTCGGGGCGGATGTCCGGGAGATCGCGCGGCGTGCCGAGGCTGCCCCCGGCGAGGTTCACGAGGACGTCGAGGCCGCCGAGCTCCGCTTCGACGCGCGCGAAGGCGGTGCCGACCGACTCCCCGTCGGACACGTCGAGCTCGAGGGCGATCGCCTTCCCGCCGGCGGCGCGCAGCCCGGCCGCTGCCTCCTCGGCCGCGGCGATCGCGACGTCCGCGACGACGACCTTCGCCCCCTCGACGGCCAGGGCCGCGGCGACGGCGCGGCCGAGCCCGCCTCCGCCGCCCGTGACGAGCGCGACGCGCCCCTCGAAGCGGCGCTCGTTCACGCAGCCCTCCGGGAGGCCGTGCCGTCGAGGACTCCACGCAGGTACCTCATCGCGGGCGTCTCGAGGCGCGTCACGAGCGCGGTGAAGAGCGCGGAGGCCTCCCGCCCGGGCCACCCGGGAGGAAGCACGTCCGGCGGCAGGCCGGGGTCGAGGTAAGGGAGCTTGCGCCACTGGTGGACAGCAAGGAGGTAGTCCGTAAACGCGGCGCGGTCGTCGCTCCCCCTGGCCGGCGTCCAGCGCTCGAGCACCGGCCGCTGGTCTGCCACGAACGCTCTGTACATGCTGGCCAGGCGCTCGAGGTCCCACGCGCGCGCGACAAGGCCGGCCACGTCGCCGAATCCCCGGTAGGAGGCGTCGAACAGATCGACGTACTCTGCCAGGCCGTGCCGCTCGATCAGGCGGCGTGCCTCGCCGGCCAGTCGCCGGGGGGCGATCCACACGCCCGCGACGGGGTTGCCGAACCCGAGCCAGCCCAGGCGGGAGCGGAGCACGTGGCGCTTGGCCCGGTCGGGCTCGGGCACCGAGAACACGGCGAGCGTCCAGCCGTCCGCGAGATCGGCCGGCTCGATCGTCCCGAAGATCCGCCGGTCGCCGTCCTCGATCAACTGCCGCGTCTCCCCGCCGAGCGCGTACCCCGCCCGGCGCCCCCGGCGCTCGGCCACGAGGACGCCCGAGCGCTTCATCCGCGAGATGGCGGAGCGGGCGGACCGCCCGTCGAGCCCGAGATCGGCCATCAACGACACGAGCTGCGCGGTGGCGAGCCACGAGCCGAGCCCGTGGCGCGCGACGTTGCCGTAGATGTCGAGGATGATCGACTTCGGCCGCGGTGCGGCGCTGCCACGTATTGCGCTGCCGGGCGTCACGGGGTCAGACTCCGCAGCCGCCTCAGCCCTGGCGGAACTCCGGGCTGCGGAAGCGGGCGAAGTCGGGCTGCCGCTTGGCCGCGAACGCCTCGGTGCCCTCGTGGGCCTCGTCGCTCTCCGTGAAGACGTCGAGGCCCGAGTAGGCGAGGCGCGAGATGCCCGCGATCTGCTCGGAGTCGGCGTTGAACGCGGTCTTCAGGAAGCGCAGCGCCGTGGGCGAGTAGGACGCCATCCGCTCGCCCCACTCCTGGGCGGCGTCGTGGAGCTCGGCGAGCGGGACGACCCTGTTGACGAGACCCCACCGCTCGGCCGTCTCGGCGTCGTACTGGTCGAGCAGGAACCAGATCTCCCTCGCGCGCTTCTCGCCGACGACGCGGGCGAGGTAGGCGGCTCCGAAGCCGGCGTCGAAGCTTCCCACCCGCGGGCCGGCCTGCCCGAAGCGCGCGTGCTCGGCCGCGATCGTGAGGTCGCAGAGCACGTGGAGGACGTGCCCGCCGCCGATCGCGTACCCGTTCACGGCCGCGATCACCGGCTTCGGCACGTCGCGGATGACCCGGTGCAGGCCCTGGATGTCGAAGATGCCCGACTCCGGGATCCCGTAGCTGCCGGTCAGCGCCTTCTCCTTCATGTCGCCCCCGGTGCAGAAGGCCTTCTCTCCGGCGCCGGTGAGCACGATCGCGCCGACCTCGCCGCTGCCCCACGCGCGCCTGAAGCAGGCGATCAGCTGGTCGACCGTCTGGGCGCGAAACGCGTTGTAGCGGTCGGGCCGGTTGATCGTGATCCAGGCGACGCCGCGCCTCACCTCGAAGAGGACGTCCGTGTGCTCCAGCGTGCTCATGGGGACCTCGTTCTCTCGGGACGGCGGGACGGTGAAGCCGCCCGCGCGGGTCGGAATGTGGCGATATATTGACGGTCGACACACATACGTGCAACCCCGGAGGCGCCGGCCACGGTCCGGTGCCGGAAGGAGCAGGATGGAAAAGCCGCTGGCCGGCATCGCGGTCCTGAGTTGCGAGGTCCAGATCGCCGGCCCCTACTGCACGATGATGCTGGGCGACCAGGGCGCCGACGTCGTCAAGGTCGAGCAGCCGGGCACGGGCGACGTGGCGAGGAACGTCGCGCCGATCCTGACCGGCGAGCAGGGCGAGCAGCGAAGCGGCTACTTCCTGCGCTTCAACCGCAACAAGCGCAGCCTGACGCTGAACCTGAAGAGCGACGCGGGCCGCGAGGTCTTCCGGGAGCTGGCGCGCGACGTCGACGTCGCCGTCGAGAATTTCCGTCCCGGCCTGCTCGACGAGCTCGGGCTCGGCTACGACGAGCTGTCGCGGGAGAACCCGCGCCTCGTGTACGCGGGCATCTCCGGCTTCGGCAGCATGGCAGGCTTCGACGGCCCCTTCAGCCGCCGCCCGGCCTACGACATCGTCGCCCAGGCGATGGGCGGGGTGATGAACACGTGCGGCCAGGCAGGCGGCCCCCCGACGTGGGCGGGGACCGCGCTCGGCGACGTCGTCACCGGGATGAACGCCGCCCACGCGATCGCGCTCGCGCTCTTCCAGCGGGAGCGAACGGGCCGGGGACAGCGACTCGATGTGGCCATGTACGACACGATCGTCGCGCTCTCCGAGCGCGCCATGACGACGTACTCGCTCACCGGTCGGGTGCTCGAGCGCGGCCGGGAGCCGTTCATGTCCCCCTGGGGCCCGTTCCAGTGCAGCGACGGCTGGGTGGCCCTCGTGATCGCCACCGAGCGCGACTGGGAGCGGTTCTGCGGCGCGATCGAGCGTCCGGACCTCGTCGGGCGAGAGGGGACGAGATCTGGACCGGAGCGGGCGAGCAGCATGCCGGGCTGGCTGGGCGAGGAGCTCGACGCCTGGTTCGGCGCCCGCACGAAAGCCGAGGTGGTGGAGACGCTGCTCTCGGTCGGCGTGCCGATCGGGCCGGTGCAGGACGCGAAGGAGATCTTCGAGTGCCCGCACGTCGCCGCGCGGGAGCTGCTGATCGACGTGCCCGACCCGGTGCTCGGCAGCGTGCGGCTCGTCGGCTCCCCGGTCAAGCTGTCGGGCAGCCCCGAGCCGGTGACCCGCCCGGCGCCGCTGCTCGGGGAGCACACGGACGAGATACTGAGAGAGCGACTGGGCTACTCCGAGGAGCGGATCGCCCGGCTACGCGAGGAGGGGGTGGTCTAGATGGGCCGGACGGACGAGGTCACGATCGTCAGCGCCGTCCGCAGCCCGTTCGGGAAGTTCGGCGGCACGCTCAGGGACTTCACGCTGCCGAAGCTCGGCGGGATCGTGTTCGCCGAGGCGATCCGTCGGGCCGGCATCGACCCCGCCGACGTCGAGGAGGTCGCGACCGGGGTCAATCTCCCCGGGGCGGACCGCTCGATCGCCCGACAGGTCCTGATCGAGGCGGGTGTCCCGCCCGAGCGCGTCGCCTACACGGTCGACCGGGCCTGCTGCTCCTCGCTCGCGGCGATCACCATGGCCTCCCGAGCGATCCGGCTCGGGGAGATCGGGATCGCGGCCGCCGGCGGCACCGAGAACATGAGCAAGGTGCCCTACTTCCTGACCGAGACCCGCTGGGGGAACTCGCTCGGCGACATCACGCTGAGAGACCAGCTCGTGATCGCCTGCCCCATGACCGGAAAGCCCCGGGCGGTGCAGGCCGGCGAGGAAGCCGTGGAGTACGGCATCACGCGCGAGGAGCAGGACGCGTGGGCCCTGCGCAGCCACCAGCGCTACGTGGCGGCCCGCGAGGCGGGCAAGCTCGAGGCCGAGCTGATGCCGGTCGAGGTCCCGCGGGGCCGGGGGGAGCCGATCGTCTTCACCGAGGACGAGGCGGTGCGCCCGGACACGACGCTCGAGCAGCTCGCCCGGCTGAAGACGATCTACGGCAGCCCGACGGTCACGGCCGGGAACGCGCCCGGCCTCTCGACCGGAGCGTCCGCGCTCGTGCTGATGGCGCCCGACGAGGCGAAGCGGCGGGGCAAGCAGCCGCTCGCGACGCTCGTCTCCTTCGCCATGGCCTCCGGCCACCCCGACCGGATCGCCTCGATCCCCGCCGAGGCGGTGCGTATCGCGCTCGGGAAGGCCGGCCTGACGCTCGATGACATGAACGCGATCGAGATCAACGAGGCGTTCGCCGCCGTCCCGCTCGTCTCGACCCTGATCCTGGCCGGTCGCGACCCGGGCAAGGCCGAGGAGATCAGAGCGAAGACGAACGTGAACGGCGGCTCGATCGCGATCGGCCATCCCACCGGCGCGACCGCGGCCCGGCTCGTGATGACGCTCGCCTTCGAGCTTCGCCGGCGCGCCGAGGCAGCCGGCGACGGGCGCCCGCTGTACGGCGTCGCGGCGATCTGCGGCGGCGTCGGCGAGGCCGAGTCGGTCGTGCTCCGGGTCGAGACGTAGGGGCGCCGTCGTGAGCCCGCTCGAGCCTTTCTACGCCCCCGACGGCGCGGAGCGGCCGGGCGAGTACCCGTACACCCGCGGGGTGAGCGCGGAGCCCGGGCCGTGGGTCATGGGCCAGTACGGCGGCTTCGCGACTCCCGCCGAGACGAACCGCCGCTTCCGGGCGCTGCTCGAGGCGGGGACGACCGGGTTCTCGGTCGCGCTCGACCTGCCCACGCAGATGGGCCTCGACTCCGATGACCCCCGCGCACGCGGCGAGGTCGGTCGCGTCGGCGTCGCCCTCGACAGCCTGGCAGACGTGGAGATCCTGATGGACGGGATTCCGCTCGAGTCGATCAGCCAGGTGCGCACGACCGCGAACTCGATCGGCTTCGTCTGGGCGGCCTGGTTCGTCGCCCTGGCCGAGCGGCGCGGCGTCGACCCGAACGCGTTCGGGATCTTCATCCAGAACGATGTGCTCAAGGAGTTCATCGCCCGCGGCACGCAGATCTTCCCACCCGAGCCGTCGCTGCGGCTCGCGACGGATGTGGTCGAATACGCGGTGCGGCACGTCCCCCGCTGGGTGCCGCTGGCCATCTCGGGCTACCACATCCGAGAGGCCGGAGCGGACGCGACCCAGGAGATCGCATTCACGTTCGCGAACGCGATCGCCTACCTCGACGCCGCCCTCGAGCGGGGCCTGGCGGTCGACGAGGTGGCGCCGACCCTGTTCTCGTTCCTGTCGCTCAACATCGGCTTCCTCGAGGAGATCGCGAAGCTGCGGGCCGCCCGGAGGGTGTGGGCGCGCCTCCTGCGCGACCGCTACGACGCCCGGGATCCCCGGTCGCTCAAGCTTCGGATCTTCGCCTTCACGGCGGGCTCGTCGCTCACCGCCCAGCAGCCCCTGAACAACGTCGTGCGGGTGGCGCTCGAGGCGCTCGTCGGAGCGCTCGCGGGCGTGCAGACGATGCACGCGTGCGCGTACGACGAGGCGGTCGGGGTCCCGACCGAGGCGGCGGCGACGCTCGCGCTGCGCACGCAGCAGCTGATCGCCTCCGAGACGGGGCTGACCGAGACGATCGACCCGCTCGGCGGGAGCTACGCGATCGAGGCGCTCACGGACGAGCTGGACGGTCGCATCGTGGCGCTCCTCGGCGAGATCGAAGGTCGTGGTGGCGCGCTGCCGTGCATCGAGTCAGGCTGGTTCCAGGGCGAGCTGGCCGAGGCCGCGTACCGCAGCGCGCTCGCGGTCGAGTCGGGCGAGCGGGCCGTGATCGGCGTCAACCGCCACCGCTCCGAGCCCGAGCCGATCGACGTGTTCCGGATCGACCCCGCGGTCGAGGCGGCGCAGGCGGCTTCGCTCGCCGCGGTGCGCGAGCGTCGCGACGACGACGCTGTCGCACGGGCGCTCGAGCGGCTCGCAGCCGCGGCCGGCGCGCGAGCGAACGTCCTGCCAGCGGCGATCGAGGCCGCGAAGGCCTACGCGACGGTCGGCGAGATGGTCGGCGCCGTTCGCGCGGTCCACGGCTCGTGGCGCCCGTCGGGTCTCATCCGCCCCGGTACGTGATGCGCTCGCGGAGGATCGAGACCAGCTCCGGCCCGCCGGCGAAGATCGGCTCCGGGACCGTGCCGCGATCGACGAGCTCGGCGAGATCGACCGGTCGTCCGGAGGCATAGACCAGCACGGCTCCGGTCTTCTCGAGCAGGAGCGCGGGGAGCGCGAGGTCCCACAGGTTGACCGCCGGGTCGAAGAACATGGCGGCGGCAGCCCCCTTGGCGACCAGGCAGAGCTGGTAGATCGGCGCGCCCAGGCAGTAGATCCGTCCGGGGAAGTCGACGTCGAAGCGGCGGTGGTAGTTCGTCGGGCCGAGGATGCACGTGTTCGGCTCGAGCTCGGTCGGGTATGCGGGGTGCAGCGGCTCGTCGTTCACGCGGGCGGGCCCGTCGGGCCCCGCCCAGAAGAGCTCCCGCGTGACGGGGTTCAGCGCCGCCCCCGCGACCGGCCGGACGCCGTCGAGCAGGCACACCGCCGGCGTCCAGAGGGGCAGGCCCGCGACGAACGCGCGGCTGCCGTCGAGTGCGTCGACGACCCAGGCGTGCGTCTCCCCGGACTCGGGCGGGCGGGAGTCCTCCGTCTCTTCGCCGATGTAGCCGTACCCGGGAGCGAGCGAGGTGAGCGCGAGGCGCAGGAAGCTCTCGACCGCCTCGTCGGCCTCCGAGACGACGCTCAGGTCCGCCTTGAGCGAGCGCGCGACCTTGCCTGAGTAGAGGAGCGCGAGCTCCCCGGCCTCGACGACGACGCGCCGTATCTCTGCGATGTCGACGGACATGCTCTGGCGGTGCGAACGCTAGTCGGTCGGAGCGCCGCCGCCGCCTCGCGATTCCGCCTGACGGAAACCGACGTCCTCCCGCTGGCCGGCCGGGCCGTCAGTCGGTCGGCCGGGGCGGGCGTGCCGTGCCGATGGAGCCGAGCGGGTTCGGGGGCGTGATCCGGCAACGGGAGCGCGTGAGCGTCTGGGAGATCTCCTCGCCTGCCCTGACCGCCAGGTCGACGACCCGCGTGAGCGAGCGGCGGCCCATGCTCGGGGTCGCGCCCGCGACGCCGATCGCGGCGACGACCCGCCCGGTCGCGTCGCGAACCGGCGCTGCCACCGACGTCGTGCCGACCTCGCCCTCCTCGTAGCTGAGGGCGAAGCCGCGGTCGCGGATCGCGCGGAGCTCGTCGGAAAGGTGGGTGGTGTCGGTGATCGAGCGGGGTGTCAGCCGGGGCAGGTCGGCTGCGAGCGCCTCCTCCAGGGTCGGCTCGGCCGCGAAGGCCAGGAGCAGCTTCCCCGTGCTCGTGCAGTTGGCAGGCGCGCGGCCGCTCATCCGGGTGAGGAAGTGCATCGTCCGGTCGGAGTCGCGCCGCTCGAGGTAGACGACCTCGGGCAGGTCGAGGACGCCGAGGTGGCAGCCCTCGCCCGTCGCGTGGTGGAGCCGCTCGAGCGGCAGCAGGGCGGCGCGATGGAGATCGCTCCTCGTTGCCGCGACGTTCCCGAGCCGGTAGAGGAGCAGGGTCAGCTCGTAGCGCTTCGTGGCCGGGTTCTGCTCCAGGAGGCCGCTGCGGCAGAGCGCGCGCAGCAGCCGGTGCGCGGTCGAGTTCGCCACTCCGAGCTGTACCGCCACCTCCGTCACGGCGAGGCTGTGGCGACCGGGCAGGAAGAGGTGGAGCACCTGGGCAGCCCGCTCGACAGACGTGACCGAGCCGCGCTCGGCAAGCCCCTGAACCGCTCGCTGCGTGCTGCGACCGGGCACTACGGCCGGTCGAGAGCCGGCCTCGACCGGCACTCGCTGTGCCCGGACCGGCGGCGCCCCGACGTGCGGCGTGCCATGACCATGAGGCACGCGATACTGCCACGCGAGCGGCCGTGGCGCAAGCACCGCCCGCCCCTCGAGCCGCCCGATCGTGTTTCCGCAGCGCGGAAACACGGGCTGGGATTGCAGGGAACACCTTCCTACAATCGGCTCGAGTGTGGGCACGGAGCGCGTGGCGCCCGCGTTCCCGGCAGTCACACGACCAGGAAGGATTGCGAGATGCAACTCGGTGTGTTTCTCCCGGTGTCTGGCCGGGCTGCTGTCCCCGAAGTCCTCACCGACGCGGCCCGGCAGGCCGAGCGCCTCGGGTTCGACTCGGTCTGGGCCGCGGAGCGCCTCGTCAACCCGTGGGAGATGGGGACGAAGTACCCGTACAAGGCCGACGAGCAGTGGTTCGTGCCGCCGGAGAGCCCATTCCTCGAGACCCTGACGGTGCTCACATTCCTCGCCGGCGTGACCGAGAAGGTTCGCCTCGGCGCCAGCGTGATCGTGCTGCCCTACCGCCACCCCCTGTTCACCGCGCGGGTCGCGACCTCCATCGACACGTTGTCGAAGGGGCGCCTCATCCTCGGCGTGGGCATCGGCTGGATGCCGGAGGAGTTCGCGGCGCTGGGAGTCCCCTTCAAGGACCGGGCGGGCATGTCGCACGAGCAGCTCGAGATCTTCAACCTGCTCTGGAGCGAGGAGCGGCCGCGTTTCGACGGGCGCTACTACCAGTTCGAGCCCGTCGCCGTGAATCCCCGGCCGGTCCAGGAGCCGCGCTTCCCGATCTGGATCGGCGGTGAGAGCGAGCCGGCGCAGCGCCGGGTCGCCAAGTACGGCGACGCGTGGTTCTCGTACTTCATCAAGATCACGCCGTCCGAGCTCGTCGGCCGCTTCGAGCAGGTGCGCGCGTGGGCCGCCGAGGCCGGCCGGGACGCGGACGCCATCAAGCTCTGCTGCTGCCGCCCGATCGAGGTGACGGAGAAGCCCGTTCCCCAGGAGCCGGACATCCTGCGCGGCACGCCGGAGCAGCTGGCCGAGGCGCTCGGCGCCTACCGGGATGCCGGGGTTCAGCACATCGCGCTGCAGTTCATGAAGGGACGCTGGCCCGAGCGGAAAGAGCAGATCGAGCGGTTCGGGCTCGAGACGATCCCGGCGCTGCGGGCCTAGACGGTCTGGATGGGCACGGTGCTCGCCGAGTCGGCGCGATCGGGCGGAGAGGTAGCGAGGCGCGCTGTCGATCTGCCGCTGCACTACAACGCGGTCGACGTCCTCGAGCGGAACCTGGCCGTCCGGGCGGACCGGGTCGCGCTGTTCAGCCCCGACCGGACGATGACGTTCCGCGAGGTGTCGAGCGAGGTCAACCGGGTTGCAGGCGCCCTCGCGGGGAGGCTCGGCGTCCGCCCCGGGGAGGCCGTGGGCATCCTCTCCGTCGACTGCCCCGAATGGGCGACGTCCTTCTTCGGCATCGTCAAGGCCGGGGGAGTCGCCGTCGGCCTGAGCACCATGCTCACGCCCGCCGAGGCCGCCTACATTCTCGGTGACTGCCGCGCCCGCGTCGTGATCGTGCACGAGTCCCTGCTGCCGGTGATCGAGGGGATCCGCGACGAGCAGCCGTTCCTCGAGCACGTGGTCGTGATCGGCCGTCAACGCGGGGAGGCGGACATCGCCTACGCGGATCTGGTCTCCGACCAGAGCGCCGACTTCGAAGGCCCGCGCCTCCATCGCGACGACCTCTGCATGCTCAACTACTCGAGCGGGACGACCGGGGAGCCGAAAGGCATCCCCCACGCCCACAAGGATCTCGCCCTGAGCGCCCAGCTGTACGCGGTCGACACGATGGGCTACGGGGAGCACGATCGCACGGCCAGCGTCGCCAAGTTGTTCTTCACGTTCGGCTCCGGCGGCAACCTCATCTACGCGTGGTACGCCGGCGCGAGCATCGTCCTCTCCCCGGCGCCGTCGCGTGCCGCGGCCAACGTTCTCGAGCTGGTCGATCGCTTCAAGCCCACGATCCTGCACGGCGTCCCCACGAGCTACGCGTCGATGCTGGCCGTCGAGGGATTCCCGGAGCGCTACGCGCTCGCGTCTCTTCGCCTCTGCCTCTCGGCCGGCGAGGCGCTTCCCCCGGCCGTCTGGCACGCCTGGAAGGCGGCCACCGGGCTCGAGATCGTCGAGGGGATCGGAACGACCGAGAACCTGGCGCTGTTCCTGACGAATCGCCCCGGCGACATCCGGCCGGGCTCGACCGGCAAGCCGGTCGAGGGATACGAGGTCGCGATCGTCGACGACGCGGGCCGGCCCGTGCCGGTGGGGGAGACCGGGAACCTGATGGTGCGAGGGGAGACCGCCGCCCTGTCCTACCTCCACCAGTACGAGCGCAGCCGCGCGGTCTTCCGCGGCGAGTGGCTCGCGACGGGCGACCGCTACTACGTGGACGCGGACGGGTTTCACTGGTACGTCGGGCGGGCCGACGAGCTGCTCAAGGTCGGCGGCATCTGGGTTTCCCCGCTCGAGATCGAGTGCACTCTGGCCGGCCACGAGGCGGTGCAGGAGAGCGCCGTCATCGGCTGCCCGGATCGCTCGGATCTGATCAAGCCCAAGGCCTTCGTCGTGCTCCGGCCCGGCCACTCTCCGTCCGAGGAGCTCGCCCGGGAGCTGATCGACTACTGCGCGCGTGAGATGGCCCCGTACAAGCGTCCGCGCTGGATCGAGTTCCTCCCGGAGCTGCCGAGAACAGCCACCGGGAAGATCCAGCGCTCGAAGCTTCGCTGAGGAGAGACGGGCTCGCCGATGTCGACGTTCACGCTTTCCCTCGCCGAGATCTGCAAGGACGACGTCCAGCGCTGCGGCGGCAAGGGCGCGAGCCTCGGCGAGCTGACGCAGGCCGGGGTGCGGGTGCCGCCGGGCTTCTGTATCGTCGCCGACGCGCTCCCGTACCTGCTCGACGCGTGCTCGCTCGGGCCCGAGATCGCTGCCGCCGCCTCCCGCCTTCGCTTCGACGATCCGAACGTCGTCGAAGCGGAGACCGCGGTGATCCGCGAGCTGATCGCGTCGGCCGGGATCCCCGCCGACCTCGAGGCGGAGATCCTGTCGCGCTACCGCTCGCTCGCGGGCCCCGAGCGCCGGTACGTGGCGGTGCGCTCGTCGGTCGCCGTCAGGGAGAGCTCGATCTCGTCGTTCCCCGGGATGATGGACACCTACCACTACGTTCTCGGCGAGACGGACGTGCTCGCCCGCGTCCGGGAGTGCTGGGCCTCGCTCTGGACCGGACGGGCCGCCTTCGCGCGCCACAGGCAGGGCATCTCGCACGACCGGGGCCTGATCGCCCCCGTCATCCAGCTGATGGTGGACGCCACGGCCGCGGGCGTCCTGTTCACGGCCAACCCGATCACGGGCGCGACCGACCAGATCGTGGTCGAGGCCAACTGGGGCATCGGCGAGTCCGTGGTGTCGGGCCGCTCCCTGAACGACTTCTACGTCCTCGACAAGCAGACGCTCGCCGTTTCGGAGCGGCGGGTCGCGCGCAAGAACATGATGGTCATCCTCGACCAGGAGAGGGGCTCGGGGCGCGCGGAGGAGGAGATCCCGCCGGAGCGCGCGAGCGAGCCCGCGCTCGCCGACGCCCAGCTCGCCGAGCTCGCGCGGACGAGCCTCGGCATCGAGGAGCACTTCGGCTTCCCGGTCGACGTCGAGTGGGCGTTCGAGCGAGACCGCCTGTACATCCTGCAAGCCCGACGGATCCGCGGCCTCGAGCAGCAGCCCGCGGAGGAAGGAGCATGAATGACGATGGCCCAGCGAACCGTTGACGTCCACAACCACTGGTACCCCCCGGACTACCTCGAGCACCTGGTCGGCCGCAGCGAGGCGCCGTGCGCGCGGAAGACGGGGCCGACGAGCTACGTCTGCTACGCGCCCGGGGACGTGATCGTCGCGCACATCGACCGCGCGGGCCACTACGACCTCCCGTCACGGGTGGAGGACATCGACAAGGCCGGCCTCGACACGCAGGTGATGAGCATCACCATCCCGGGTCCGGAGAGCCTGCCCGCCGACGAGGGCGTCTACTGGGCGAAGCGCATCAACGACGCCTACGCCGAGGCCGTCCGGGACCACCCGGGGCGGTTCTACGCGCTGGCGGCTCTCCCGTACCAGGCCCCTGACGAGGCGGCGAAGGAGCTCGAGCGCTGCTACAAGGACCTCGGCGTCAAGGGCATCCAGATGTTCTCGAACGTGAACGGCGAGCCGCTGTTCCTCGACAAGTTCGACCCGATCTTCGCGCTCGCGAACGAGTACGAGCTGCCGTTCCTGATGCACCCGACGATGCCGTGGACGTCGGAGCTGATGCAGATGCTGCGCATCCCCTACCAGCTCTACGGCTACACGGTGGACACCTCCGTGTCGCTCATCAGCCTGATCTTCAACGGGGTGTTCGAGAAGTACCCGAACCTGAAGGCGGTCCACGGCCACCTGGGCGGGATCGTGCCCTACATGGTGGAGCGGCTCCGGGCTTCCTGGAAGGGCTACGCGAAGGAATGGGGGCTCGCGCTGTCCGAGACGCCCGACGTCGTCTACAAGACGCGCGTGTGGCCGGACACGACCTCCTTCTACCTGCCCGCCATGAAGTGCGCGCTCGAGTGGGTCGGGACCGAGCACCTGGTCGTCGGGAGCGACTATGCCCATCGCGTGGGCGATCCCGAGGGCGCGATCAAGGCGGTCAAGGACCTCGGCGAGTCGCTCGGCGTCCCGCAGGCCGGCGTGGACGCGATGCTCGGCGCCAACGCCGAGGCGCTGTTCAAGCTCCCGCCACTGCCGGGGAGCTAGCCCGGAGACGGGGAGGCCCACATGCCCCAGGACAGGAGCATCAGCGCGCTTCGGACGCTACGGCCGGAGGTCGACCGGAACATCTTCTGGTTCCGCGACGACCTCCACCAGCCGTACCCCATCTCGCCGATGGGGATGACGACGATCCAGAAGCACCACGCGTGGGGGTACCACGTGGCCGCCGCGCAGACCCAGCTGCCGCCGTCCAAGGGCGCCCACGTGAAGCTGCACAAAGGCCGGGTCTACCTCGGGTTCGCCCTCATCGACGACCCGGAGGAGGTGGAGCGGCGGGCGCAGGCGTTCGGGGTGCTGGTCGAACGGTGCAAGGAGGACTGGAACGAGTACTACCGCGGCTTCATCTCCGAGGTGATCGCCAATCTGAGCTCGCTCGCGGCCGTGGACGCAATCAGGCTGACGACACCCCATCTCCTCGAGCACCTCGTGCACGCCGAGGAGGCGAACCGCCGCCACTGGGAGATCCATTTCGCCCTCATGTACCCGGCGGATGCGATCTACCTGGTGTTCGAGGCCTTCTGCGCAGGCTACGGCCTCGAGGAGAAGGACTTCGTCGAGATGCTCAAGGGCTTCAGCTCCACGCCGGCGCAGACGGATGAGGGGCTCTGGAACCTGGCCAAGGCCGCGAGGGAGCTCGGCGTCGAGGAGACGCTGCGGGAGACCTCGCCGGGCTCCGTCACGGACGTTCTCAGGGACAGCCCGCCGGGTCGCGAGTGGCTGAGTCTCCTCGACCGGTTCCTGCAGACGCACGGCAACCGGATCTCGGCGGCGCATCTCGACGTGATGTTCCCGACCTGGCGGGAGGAGCCGACGCCGGTGCTCGAGACGGTCCGGAGCTTCTTCGCCCGCATCGACTCCGGCTGGGACCTCGTCGAGGCCCGCGAGGCTGTCGTCCGCCAGCGCGAGCAGGCGATCGCAACCCTGGCGCTGCGGGTCACGCCGGAAGACCGGCCGACGTTCGATCGGCTGCTCAGGGTGGCCCAGGAGGTCTACGCCTACCAGGAGGATCACGGCTTCTACATCGACCAGGGCTCGACCGCGGCGCTGCACTACGCGCTCATCGCGTGCGGCCACAGGCTCCAGCGGTTCGGCCTGCTCGACCGGGCCGAGGACGTGTTCTTCCTGACCTACCACGAGCTGGTCGAGGTGCTGGGCGATCTGGCGCGGGACGAGGAGATAGGCACGTACCACCACCAGACTCTCGTCCCGCCCCTCGTGCAGGAGCGGCGCGAGGCCTGGGAGCAGGCCGCCGTCTCGGACGCGCCGCTCACGGTGGGAAACGTTCCGCAGACGATGACCGACCCGATCGCGATCAAGGTCTTCGGGATCATCGACGAGGTGTTGCACCCCAAGGGGGAGAAGGAGGTGGTGGAGCGGCTCGAGGGGTTCCCTGGCTCGGCGGGCGTCGTCGAGGGGCCGGCGCGCGTGATCCTCAGCTTCGAGGAGTTCCCGGCCCTCGAATCGGGGGAGATCCTCGTCTGCCCGTACACGAGCACCGCGTGGACGCCGCTGTTTCTGAAGATCGCGGGCGTCGTCACCGACACAGGCGGGATGCTCACCCACGCCGCGATCGCGGCGCGCGAGTACGGCCTCCCGGCCGTGGTCGGCACGTGGAACGCGACCAACTCGATTCGCAACGGCGATCTCGTCCGGGTGGACGGGAGCGCCGGGGTGGTCGAGATCCTTCGGCGCGCGGACGGAGCGGGCTGAGATGACCGGCTTCGAGACGGCGAGGGAAGGAGGAGCGAGGCCGGGGCAGTAACCCCGCCGGCGCCCGAGTCAGGCCGGGCGGTCGAAGGTGTGAACCGTCGTGGACATCGCCGCGAGCCGGGGAGATCCGGCCCGCGACCGGAGTGAGGAGGGAAGGATGGAGAAGCAAACAGAAGGGGGCGACAGGTACGACGCCCTCGTCGAGCGGATCACGCGACGCAACTTCATCAAGATCGCGGGCGCGGCCGGGCTCGCGGCCGGGATCGCACCGATTCTCGCTGCCTGCGGCGGCGGGGAGGAGGCGACTCCGGAGACCACGGCCCCCGCGACCGAGACGAGCGCGACGACGACGCCGGCCACCACCGGCGGCGGGGCGACCGGGCGGCCGCTCAAGATCGGCTACGTGACCCCCCAGACGGGGGCGCTCGCGGGCTTCGGCGAGGCGGACACGTTCGTCCTGGCCGAGATGGAGAAGCGGTTCGCCGACGGGCTCGACGTCGGCGGCACGACCCACCCCGTGGAGATCGTCGCGCGGGACAGCGAGTCGGACCCGAACCGCGCGGCCGAGGTAGCCGGAAGCCTCGTTCTCGATGACGGAGTCGACCTCGTGCTCGTCGAGGGCACGCCGGAGACCACGAACCCCGTCTCGGACACCTGCGAGGCGAACGGCGTCCCCTGCATCTCGTCGGTCGCCCCGTGGCAGCCGTGGTTCTTCGGCCGCAACGGCGATCCGGCGGCCGGCTTCCAGTGGACCCACCACTTCTTCTGGGGCCTCGAGGACATCATCGCGGTCTTCCTGTCGATGTGGAGCCAGGTCGAGACGAACAAGATGGTCGGCGCGATCTGGCCGAACGACGGCGACGGCAACGCGTGGGGCGACCCCGAGCTCGGCTTCCCGAAGCCGCTGACCGAGGCCGGCTACACGATCGCCGACCCGGGCCGCTACCCGAACCTGACCGACGACTTCTCTGCCCAGATCTCCGAGTTCAAGTCGAAGGGCGTCGAGATCGTCACCGGAGTGCCGATCCCGCCGGACTGGACGACGTTCTGGACGCAGGCCGCCCAGCAGGGCTTCAGCCCGAAGATCGCCTCGATCGGCAAGGCGCTCCTGTTCCCCGCCTCGGTGGAGGCGCTGGGCGAGATCGGGGATGGCATGTCCACGGAAGTCTGGTGGAGCCCGAGCCACCCGTTCACGTCGTCGCTCACCGGCCAGTCGGCCGGCGACCTCGCGGCTGCCTACACCGCCGCAACGCAGAGGCAGTGGACGCAGCCGATCGGGTTCGCCCACGCTCTGTTCGAGGTCGGGGCGGACGCGCTCAGCCGCAGCGCCGACGTCGACGACAAGGCGGCGATCGCGGCCGCGAGCGCGGCGACGAGCCTCGACACCGTCGTCGGCAACATCACTTGGGAGGGCGGACCCGTCCCGAACGTCGCCAAGACGAAGCTTGTCGGCGGCCAGTGGAGCCCGGGCACCGACTTCCCCTACGACCTCGTCATCGTCGAGAACGCGGCGCTGCCGGACGTGCCCACGGGCGGTACGCTGCGGCCGATCCCGGGCTCGTAGGCACGGAGAGGCTGCCGGCGGAGGGTGAGTCATGGGGAGCGTGATCGAGCTGGAAGGGGTCTCGAAGTCGTTCGGGTCGCTGCAGGCGCTCGACGACCTCAGCCTGCAGCTCGACGAGGGCGAAGCGCTCGGCGTCGTGGGGCCGAACGGCGCCGGAAAGACGACCATGCTCAGCCTGATCGCCGGCAGCCTCCATCCCGATCGGGGGCGGATCCTCTTCTGCGGCCGGGACGTCACCCGCGTCTCGCCACATGGCCATTGCCGGCTGGGGATCGCGCGCACGTTCCAGATCCCGCGTCCCTTCGGCGGGATGACCGTGTTCGAGAACGTCCTCGTCGGAGCGAGCTTCGGCCCGGCCGGCTCCGACGGGGACGCCGAGGAGACCGCGGTCGGCGTGCTTGCCGACGTCGGGCTGCTCCGCAAGGCGAACACGCTCGCCGGTGCGCTGCCGCTGCTCGAGCGCAAGCGCCTCGAGCTCGCCCGCGCCCTCGCTGCACGCCCGCGGGTGCTCCTGCTCGACGAGATCGCCGGCGGCCTGACCGAGCCCGAGGTGCTCGAGCTCGTCGCGACGATCCGGAAGGTGCGGGCCGCCAGCGTCTCGCTCGTCTGGATCGAGCACATCGTCCATGCGCTGCTCGCGGTCGTCGACCGCCTGGTCGCCCTGGACTTCGGGCGCAAGATCGTGGAGGGTGATCCGCAGGCGGTGATGGCGAGCCCGGAAGTCCGCAGCGTCTACCTGGGGGCCGGCGCGTGACGGTCACGCGGCGCGGCAGCGAGGCCCCCGGGTGAGCCTGCTCTCGCTGGAAGCCGTCAGCGGCTTCTACGGCGACTTCCAGGCGCTGTTCGACGTGTCGCTCACGGTGGAGGAGGGGGAGACCCTCGCGATCATCGGCGCGAACGGCGCCGGCAAGTCCACGCTGCTCGGGGCGGTCGCAGGCTCTCTGGCCAGAGTCGATGGCGCGGTTCGCTTCGACGGCCGCCCGATCGGCGGGCTCGCTCCCCACGCTCGCGTCGGCCGCGGCATCTCGCTCGTGCCCGAAGGGCGGCGGGCCTTCCCGAGCCTCTCGGTCGAGGAGAACCTCCTGATCGGCTCCTATCCGAGGCGTCCGGGCCCCTGGGAGCTCGGGCGCGTGTACGAGCTCTTCCCCCTGCTCGCCCGCGTCGCGCGCACGTCCGCGGCGAGGATCTCGGGCGGGGAGCAGCAGGCGCTCGCGATCGGGCGCGCGCTGATGGCGAACCCGAGGCTCCTGCTCCTCGACGAGGTGTCGCTCGGCCTCGCCCCGATCATCGTCAGCCAGCTCTACGCCGCCATGCCGGAGATCACGGGTCTCGGCACGACCGTGCTGCTCGTGGAGCAGGACGTGAGCCAGGCGCTTCGCGCCGCCGGACGCGTGTACTGCCTGCTCGAAGGGCGGGTCTCCCTGGAGGGACGGCCGGGGGAGCTGTCACGCGACGAGATCACGGCTGCGTACTTCGGAGTCTGAGCCGTGGAGTGGGTCAACGCGATCGTTCAGGGGGTTCTGCTCGGGGGGCTGTACGCGCTGTTCGCGACCGGGCTCTCGCTCGCCTTCGGCGTGATGCGGCTCGTCAACCTTGCGCACGGCGACCTGAGCATCCTCGCGGCCTTCCTCCTCGTCGCGATCGTCGACGCCGTCGGCATCGATCCGTGGATCGGGCTCTGGCTGGTGGTGCCGGCGATGTTCGTGATCGGCTACGCCCTCCAGTACGGCCTTCTGAACCGTGCGCTGGCGGGCGGCGAGCTCGCCCCGCTGCTCGTCACCTTCGGGTTGTCGATCATCCTCCAGAACGTCCTGCTCGAGGTGTTCACGGCTGACTCGCGCGGCCTCGACGCGGGTGCGATCGAGACGAGCAGCATCCGGATCACCGAACAGCTCTCCGTGGGCTGGTTCCCGCTCGTCACCTTCCTCGTCAGCGTCGTCCTGCTCGGCGTGCTGCAGCTCGTGCTCAGCCGCACCCGGGTGGGCCGGGCGCTCAGGGCGACGGCGGATGACCCGCGCACTGCGCAGCTCATGGGGATCGACAACCGCCGCATCTACGCGCTCGCGATGGGGATCGCGCTCGCGACGGTCGCTCTCGCAGGGGTGTTTCTCGGCATGCGGACGACGTTCGGCCCGGCGATCGGCCCGGCCCGGTTGATCTTCGCGTTCGAAGCGGTGATCATCGGAGGGCTCGGCTCGCTGTGGGGGACGCTCGTCGGCGGAGTCGTGCTCGGCGTCGCGCAGACGATCGGCGCGCAGGTCTCACCCGGCTGGGGCGTCCTGACCGGGCACCTCGTCTTCCTCGCGGTGCTGGCCACGCGGCCGACAGGCCTCTTCGCCAGGCAGGTCGAGCGGTGAGCACCGAGCCCGCCGTCGTGCGCGCGACCGGGGCGAGCCGCGTCGGGGCAGCCGTCGGGGCAGCCGCGCTCGCCGCGCTCGTGACCGTGCCGTTCTGGGCGTCCGCCGGCGACATGCGCCTCCTGGTGGAGGCACTCACGCTGCTCGCGCTCGCCCAGATGTGGAACCTGCTCGCGGGCTACGCGGGGCTCGTCTCGATCGGCCAGCAGGCCTTCGTCGGCATCGGGGCCTACGGCCTCTACTTCTTCGGCGACAAGGTCGGCCTGCACCCGTTCCTCGCCGCCGGTCTCGCCGCGCTCGCGGCCGCGGCGATCGCGATCCCGACGGCCGGGCTCGCGTTCCGGCTGAGAGGCGGCTACTTCGCGATCGGCACCTGGGTGATCGCCGAGGTCTACCACCTGCTCACGGTGAACACGTCGTACCTCGGCGGCGGCTCGGGCGTCACCGTCGGGTCGGCCGCCGCGCTCGAGCGGGCGACCCGTGAGGACGGCACCTACTGGCTCGCGCTTGCGACCGGGGTCGGCGCGATCGTCGTCGTCTACGCGGTGCTGCGCTCCCGGCTCGGGCTGGCTCTGACCGCGATCCGCGACAACGAGGAGGGCGCCGAGAGCCTGGGCGTCGACCTCACGAGGGCGAAGTTCGTCGTCTACGTCGTGGCCGGTCTCGGCTGCGGGCTTGCCGGCGCGGTCATCTACCTGAATCTGCTCAGGATCCAGCCCGACGCGGCCTTCACCGTCAACTGGACGGCGTACATGATCTTCATCGTCGTGATCGGCGGGATCGGCACGATCGAGGGACCGATCGTCGGCACCGCGGTGTTCTTCGCGCTTCGCGAGCTCCTGTCCGGGTACGGCACCTGGTACCTCGTCGCGCTCGGGACGGTCGCCGTCGTGGTCGTGGTCGGCGCCCCCGGCGGCCTCTGGAGCCTCGTGCTGCGGCGCTTCGACCTGCGTCTGTTCCCGGTGCAGCGCCGGCTGCGCCTGCCGCCGGCGCCGGAGCGGGAAGCCAACCCGTAGGGGGGGGGGGGTACCCGCCCCCGAGCCGCCGCCGGCCCCGCCCCGCGGGGGGCCGGCGGGG
>CAYJLE010000002.1:141852-149506 GCA_964370985.1 uncultured Gaiellales bacterium
TTGGGGCGGTTTTTGCCCGGCCCCTACGACGACGACGGCCGCGCCGGGCGGTGCCCCGGCGTGTTCGCCAGCTCGAAGTAGCGGGTCGCCGCGGGGCGCAGCGTCTCGAAGATGCCGCGGAACGTCTCGACGACCTCGCGGCGCTTCCAGGCCTGGCCGACGACCTCCTCGGGCAGCGTCGGGTCGAGGGCCGGGAAACGGCGGTACTCGGCGAGCGCGCGTGTGCGGATCACGAACGCGTCCCGGTCGGTGAGCGAGCCGGCGGCCGCGGGAGCGCAGTAGGGGGAGAACGCTGCCACGTAGGACTCGTAGCGCGCCGCCAGGTCCGGGAGGTCCCAGAGCCGGCGGATCAGCGCGCCGGCGTCGGTGGCCGCGGCCGCCGGCCCGACCACCACCGCCACGTGGCCGTCGAGGCCGAGGTCGGCGACGAGGCTCTCGACATCGTCTTCCCGGTTGCGTGGAGCGAGCCACATGCCCTCCTGTGGCGAGCCGAAGCCGAGGAAGCGCAGGCGGCGTGCGAGCCGCCTGCCGGCCGCTTTCTGCTCCTCGGGGATCGCGTACCAGAGCACCGTCCAGAGGCCGTCCCAGGGCTCGTCGAGCGCGAAGCTGTCGATCCGCCTGGTGCCCTCCGCGAGCAGCGTCTCGAGCCGGGGCGTGAAGTCGTAGTGGACGAGCCGGCCGTCCTTGGCGGGCGCGAGCAGCCCGCGGCGGACGAGGCGTCCGAGCGCGATCCGCGTCGCCGGGGTGGAGAAGCCGAGCTCGCCGAGCAGGCGCACGAGCCCGCCCGACCAGACGTGGCCGCCGGCGGGGCGGACGTACCAGCCGAGCAGGTCGAGCACGAGCTCCTGCGGCTGGAGCGCCTCCTGGGAATACTGATCAATATTGGCTTGACGGATCATCGCGGCAGGGAGTATTCTAACCGATAGGTAACAGCCCACCAAGGTTAGGTGTTATCTATGGCAGAAGAGCTGACGCAACTGATCGACGAGACCCGCGAGCTGGTCGACGATCTCGACTATCCGGCCGTTCACCGTTGGCTCGAGCGGAACCCCGGCGGGAAGGTGCTCGGGCATTTCCAGGTCTACTTCCCCGAGGAGCTTGCGCACGCAGCCGGGATGCTGCCGATCAAGCTGGCGGGCGCGAGCTCCGCGCTCCAGGTACGGCAGGCCGACGCCCGCTTCGCCGCGTTCGTCTGCTCGATCATCCGCAGCTCGCTCGAGACCGCGCTCGCGGGCCGCGCCGACTTCCTCTCCCTGTTCGTCACCCACCCGATCTGCGACGCCGCCCGCCACTCCTGCGGCGTCTGGGCACGCAACCTGCCGGGCATCCCGTGCCAGATGCTCTACCTGCCCCAGAACATCCGCTCGGCGTACGCCCCCGCGTACCTGGAGAGCGAGTACCGGCGAATCGCGGGAGTGATCGAGGAGGTCGCGGGCCGCGAGATCACCGACGACGCCCTGCGCGCGTCGATCGACCTCTTCAACGAGAACCGTCGCCTGCTGCGCGAGCTGTACCGGATCAAGCGCGAGACCCCGTGGCTCGTCTCCTCCGTCGAGGCCTACGTGCTCACCCGGGCCGCGGCGGTGCTGCCGCGCGAGGAGCACAACGAGCTCCTGCGCCGGGCGCTCCCGCTCGTCGCGGCGAGGGACGCGAAGACGCAGGACAAGATCCGCATCGTCTTCGAGGGCGGCTTCTGCGAACAGCCTCCGCTCGAGATGCTCGCCGTGATCCAGGACGTCTGCTACGTCGTCGACGACGACTTCCTGATCGGGCTGCGCTGGCTGACCGAGGACGTCCCGACCGACGGCGACCCGTACGCCAGCCTCGCGCGCGCCTACATCGAGACGTCGAGCTACAGCCCGGTGCAGCGCGACCCGCAGAAGCTGAAGGAGGACATGCTGCTCGCGCGGATCCGAGGCGCCGGCGCGGAGGCGGCGATCGTGGCCGCCGCGAAGATGTGCGAGCCCGGGCTCGAGGAGCAGGTGAGCTACAGCCGCGCCCTCGACGAGGCCGGGATCCCGCACCTCGTGATGGAGTTCGAGGAGAAGACCAACGTGTTCGAGCAGGTGCGCATGGAGGTCGAGACCTTCGCGGAGTCCCTGCTCTTCGAGTTCGCCTGAGCCGGAGGAGGAGCCAGTGGCCGAGCAGAGAGTCGCCGAGCGCACACGGGCGGGGGACGGGGCGGCCCCCCACTCCGAGCTGATCGGTGCCACCCGCGCCGAGAGCCGCCGCCTGATCGAGACGTGGTGGCAGGACATGAGCGACGCCGACGCGGAGGGGCGCCCGGTCGCGAACGTGTTCGTGATGGGGTCGACCGCGGAGATCCTGCGCTGTTTCGACGTGCCCATGAGCTTCCCCGAGATCACCTCGCTCCAGGCTGCGGTGCGCGGCAAGCAGATGGACTACCTCGTCGCAGCGGAGGACTACGGCTACTCGCCGGACATCTGCGGCTACGTCAAGGTCGACGTCGGCCTGCACCTCGGCGGTCGCGAGCACCCGTCCGGGAAGCTGCCGCGGCCGACGCTGGTCGTCTCCCCGAACACCTGCAACACGTACATCAAGTGGGC
This sequence comes from uncultured Gaiellales bacterium, assembly GCA_964370985.1. Taxonomy (GTDB): domain Bacteria; phylum Actinomycetota; class Thermoleophilia; order Gaiellales; family Gaiellaceae; genus JAHDVS01. The sequence continues at coordinate 144,420 of CAYJLE010000002.1, forward strand.
CGAGATCTGGGAGCGGATGTACGGCTGCCCGGTGTTCGTCCTCGACCTTCCCGGCTGGCGCGGCACGGGCGGGGACGTCCTCCCGGGCAGCGAGGAGTTCGAGCGCGACCGCCGCTACGTCGAGGGGCAGCTGCGCGAGCTGATCGCTCTGTGTGAGCAGATCACGGGCACGAAGCTCGACCTCGACCGGCTGCGCGAGGTGCTGGGCGAGGTCAACGAGCTCGCCGGCCTCTACGAGGAGGTCGTCGCCGAGAACAAGCACCACCCGGCACCCTTCGACGCCATGCTCGACGGTCTCAACTACATGGGCATCGCGAACGCCTACCGCGGCGACCCCCGCGGCACCGCGTTCATGCGGCTCGCGCGCGACGAGCTGCGCGAGCGGGTGCGCCTCGGGATGGGCGCGATCCCCGACGAGAAGTACCGGCTGCTCCTGGTCGGCACGGCCTGCTACTCGCACTTCCGCCGCTTCCTCGAGCTGTTCCACTCGTGGGGAGGCGTGTTCGCCCACTCCGAGTACATGTCGTTCGCGGGCGGCGGCATCGACCGGGGAATCCGCTACGACCTCGACCGGCCGATCGAGAGCATGGCCGAGCAGATCCTCTGGAGCGCCCAGCAGAGCTTCTCGGGCATCTTCTTCTCCCAGGAATGGCAGGCGAACATCGTGCGCGAGTGGGACATCGACGGGATCTGCTTCCACGGGATCAAGTCCTGCCGCACGGTCTCGACCGGCCTCCCCGACGAGCGCGAGTGGCAGATGCGCACGAACGACATCCCGGGGCTCTTCATCCAGTCCGACCTCGTCGACGCGAGGCTCTGGTCGGACGCCCAGATGAAGAACCGCGTCGATGCCTTCTTCGAGGCGCTGGCAAGCCGTAGAGCGGCGGCGAGGAGGTGAGCGGCGTGCTGGTCGCAGGGGTCGACGTCGGCTCCACCCAGACGAAGGCCGTCGTCATGGACGGCGGGCCGAGGGTCGTCGGGCGGGCGCTGATCGACACGGGCGCGCGCCTGACCGAGGCGGCCCAGGAGGCGTTCCGCCTCGCCGTCGAGGACGCCGGCGCCGACGAGCGCGACGTGGTCTCCGTCGTCGGCACCGGCTACGGGCGCTACCGGGTCGAGTTCGGGGACACCCAGGTGACGGAGATCTCCTGCCACGCCCGCGGGGCCGTGTTCCTGTTCCCGAACACGACGAGCGTCCTCGATGTCGGCGGTCAGGACACGAAGGCGATCCGGGTCGGCGGGGACGGCCAGGTGCTCGACTTCTGCATGAACGACAAGTGCTCGGCCGGGACCGGTCGCTTCCTCGGCGCCGCCTCCCAGGCGCTCGAGCTGCCGCTCGGGGACCTGGGGCCGCTCGCCCTGACCGCGAAGAACCCGGTCAAGATGACCACGACCTGCACCGTGTTCGCGGAGTCCGAGATCCTCGGCTGGCTGGCGCTCGGGCGCAAGATGGAGGACGTGCTGCTCGGCGTCCACGTCGCGATCGCGTCCCGCTCCGTCTCGCTGCTGCGCAGGGTCGGGATCGAGCCGGAGATCACGTTCACGGGCGGCGTGTCGCGCAACGCAGCCATGGTCAAGCTGCTCGAGGAGCTCACGGACTGCCCGATCAACGTCAGCGAGGAGTCCCACTACTGCGGCGCGATCGGCGCCTCCCTGTACGCGCTCGACCGGGCGCTCACGGAGGCCGCGGCCGGGGCGTCGGGAGGCGTGCTGCCATGAGCGTCACCGCCGGAATCGACGTCGGATCCGCCTACACGAAGGCCGTTCTCACCGACGGGAGCGGCGCGGTCGTCGCCCGCGCCACGTGCCCCACGGGCTTCAACTTCGCCCGCGCCGCCGAGCGGGCCCTGGCCGAGGCCCTGCTCGCCGGCGGGCGTTCCCGCGAGGAGGCGAGCTACCTCGCCGCCACGGGCAGCGGGCGCTACCAGGTGCCGTTCCGCGACCTTGCGATCACGGAGCTGACCTGTCACGCCTGGGCGGTGCACACGGTCTTCCCGACCGTCCGCACGGTGCTCGACGTGGGTGGCCAGACGGCAAAGGCGATCCGCCTCGACGAGGCCGGCCGGGTGAAGGCGTTCCGCCTGAACGACAAGTGCGCGGCAGGCTCCGGGGCGTTCCTCGAGAAGACGGTCCGTTACCTGGGCTTCGAGGCCGTGGACATCCCCCGGCTCGCCGACGACGCCAGCGACCCGGCCGAGGTCTCGAGCGTCTGCACCGTGTTCGCCGAGTCGGAGGTGATCAACCACCTGGCGGGCGGCCGCAGCGCCGAGGACATCTGCGGCGGCGCCGTCGTCGCTCTCGCCGGGCGCGCCGGTCAGCTCGTCAAGAGGGTGAAGCCCGAGCCCGAGTTCGCCCTCACCGGGGGGTTGACGCGCGTCCCCCTGATGAAGCGGGAGCTCGAGGAGCTGCTCGACTGCACGTTCCTGGTCGGCGACGACGACCTCGGCGTCTACGCCGGGGCGATCGGCGCCGCCCTGCTCGCCGCCCAGCGGCAGCGTAAGCTCGCCCAAGTCGCCTGAGAGGAGAGAGCGCATGGAGGAGGCTGGACGCCCGTTTGCCGGACGCCCGCCGGAGGGCTTCGGCTTCACCGACGTCCTCTACGAGAAGAGAGACTGGGTCGCGCGCCTCACGATCAACCGGCCGCAGGCCTACAACGCGTACACGACGCATACGCTGACCGAGCTGCGGGAGGCGTTCCGCGACGCCGCCCACGACGACGGGGTGGCGGTGCTCGTCCTCACGGGCGCCGGCGAGAAGGCCTTCTGCACCGGCGGCGACGTCAAGGAGTACGCGGGCGAGTACACGCGGCGGCCGCGCGACTACTGGAAGTACATGGGCCTCTTCGCGGAGGCCCACGACGCGCTGCGCAACATCGGCAAGCCGACGATCGCCCGCCTCAACGGCATCGTCGCCGGCGGCGGCAACGAGTGGAACATGGCCTGCGATCTGGCCGTCGCCGCCGACGACATCACGATTCGCCAGGTCGGCACCCGCGTGGGCTCGGTTGCCGCGGGCGGCGCAACCCAGTGGCTGCCGATCATGGTCGGCGATCGCCGCGCCCGCGAGATGCTGCTCATGTGCGAGCCGATCACGGCGCAGCAGGCGCTCGAGTGGGGACTCGTGAACCGGGTCGTACCGCGGGCGGAGCTCGACGCGTGCGTGGACGGGCTGTGCGAGAAGCTGATCGACAAGTTCCCCGAGTGCCTCCGCTACACGCGCCAGCAGGTGAACTTCTGGAAGGATCTGGCCTGGCACGGCACGATCGGGCACGCCCGCGAGTGGCTGTCTCTGCACTTCGCGAGCTACGAGCCCTGGGAGGGCATGACCGCGTTCGTCGAGAAGCGCGATCCCGACTACCGGCGCCTGCGCGAGCTGGCCCGCGACGGCGGCTCCTCCGAGTTCGTGTGGGGGCCGCCCGTGCGCGAGTGCGGCGCCTGCGGCGCGAAGGGCCTGCCCGAGGGCATGGCGTTCTGCGGGGCCTGCGGCACCGAGCTTTGACCCGGTTTCTCGACCCCGAGCAGGCGGTGGCCGGGCTCGTGCCGGCCGGCGGGGTCGTAGCCGTCGGCGGGATGCACGCGACGGCCGCGCCGATGGCGCTCGTGCGCGAGCTGGTGCGCCAGCGGACGCGGATCGGACGGCTCGTGACGAGCCCCTCGACGTCGATCCAGGCCGATCTCCTGATCGGGGCGGGGCTGGTCGAAGAGCTGGTCGCGCCCTATGTCGGCTTCGAGGACCTCGGCCTCGCGCCGCGCTTCCGCCGGGCCGTCGAGGAGGGGACGATCCGCCTGCTCGAGTCGGACGAGGGGGGCCTGACGCACGCGCTCTACGCCGGCGCGGGAGGGCTGCCGTTCGTGCCGCTGCCCCCGGCGATCGGGCGCAGCGACGTCCCCCGCTCGTCCCCGGAGCTGTACCGGGAGGTCGAGGACCCGTTCACGGGGGAGCGCTGCTGGGCGATCCGCGCGCTGCGGCCCGACGTCGCGCTGATCGCCTGCGCGGAGGCCGACGAGGAGGGGAACATCGCCTTCGGGCGTGTCCCGTTCACCGACCGGCTGATGGCGCTCGCCGCGCGCGCGCTCGTCGTCCAGGTGGAGCGGCTCGTGCCCGCCGAGGCGATCGCGGTGCGCGAGGCGGGCACGACCCTGCCCGCGTTCCTCGTCTCCGCGGTGGTGGTGGCTCCCGGTGGCTGCGCGCCGACCGCCTCGCCCGGGTTCTACCCGCGCGACGAGACGGCGCTGCGCGCCCACCTCGAGGAGGCGCGAAAGTGAGCGCGCCCTACAGCCGGATGCAGCTGATGGCGTGCGTGCTGGCGCGCGCGTTCCGGGACGGCGAGGTCGTCGTGATGGGCGCCGTGCCGGCCCTGCCGCTCGCCGCGTGCCGCCTCGCGAAGGCGCTACACGCCCCCTCGCTCTCGTACGTCGTCGGCGGCAGCGGCACCGTCAACCCGGCGCCCGACGGGCTGCCCTCCCAGTCCTGCGACCCCGAGCTGCGCGGCGGGCCGGTGACGCTGCCGCTGCACGAGGTCGTGCTGCTCGAGGGCCGTGGCGGCGCGCTCGACGTGTTCTGCGCGGGCGGGCTCCAGATCGACGCTCACGGCAACTGCAACCTCGTCGGAGTCGGCGACCCGGCTCGGCCGAAGCTGCGCGGGCCGGGGTCGGTCGGCCTGCCGTTCCTGCCGGCCGTCAGCCGCACGGTGATCTTCACGCTGGCCCACAGCCCGCGCACGTTCGTCGAGCGCGTCGATTTCGTCAGCGGCGCGGGGGATACGGCCGAGCTGGTCGTGACCCCGCTCGCCACCATGGACTTCGACCCGGCGACGCGCCGGCTGCGGCTCGCGAGTGTCCATCCGGGCGTCAGCGCGGAGGAGGTCCGGGCCCAGACGGGATTCGAGCTGCCGGGGCCGGACCCGGTGGCGGAGACGCCGCCGCCGACGGCCGCGGAGCTGGCAGTGCTCGAGCGGATCGACCCGGCGGGGGTCCTGCGCGCCTGACCGCGGCAAAGGGCATGTCCCGGTGCCTGGCCCCTGGCAGGCACCGGGCAGGGCCCCGGGTCCGAAGAGGAGGGGGGGGGGGGGGGGGGTGCAGGATAGC
>CAYJLE010000003.1:0-38382 GCA_964370985.1 uncultured Gaiellales bacterium
GTCGTCTAATTTGACTTTCTCGGGGCCCACCTTAAGGAGCAGGGGGCGGGGGGCGCCGCGGGCGGGGGCGGGCGCGACGATCCGCTGGCCCTCGCCGGCGTCCATCACGACCAGCCCGTCCTCGCGGCGGTCGGGGCGCAAGCGGATCACGTTCGAGACGCCGATGAAGCCGGCCACGAACGGGGTCGCGGGCTGCTCGTACAGCTCGCGCGGCGCCGCGACCTGCTCGACGAGGCCCCGGTCCATGACCGCGATCCGGTCGGACATCGTCAGGGCCTCCTCCTGGTCGTGCGTGACGTACACGAACGTCGTTCGCGTCTCGGTCTGGATCCGCTTCAGCTCGAGCTGCATCTCCTTGCGCAGCTTCAGGTCGAGCGCCCCCAGCGGCTCGTCGAGCAGGAGCGCGGCCGGCCGGTTGACGAGCGCCCGCGCGAGCGCGACCCGCTGCTGCTGGCCGCCGGAGAGCTGACCCGGCCTGCGCTTCTCCATCCCCTCGAGCCGGACCGTGGCCATCGCCTCGGCGACCCGCTGCTCCAGCTCGGCGCGGGGTACCTTCTTGATCTTGAGGCCGAACGCGACGTTCTCCCACACGGTCATGTGGGGGAAGAGCGCGTAGGCCTGGAAGACCATGTTGACGTGGCGCTTCGCGGCCGGGACGTAGGTCACGTCCTCGCCCTCGAGCAGGATCCGACCGACGGTCGGCTCCTCGAAGCCGGCGATCATCCGCAGCGTCGTCGTCTTGCCGCAGCCGCTCGGCCCGAGCAGTGAGAAGAACTCGCCCTTGGCGATCGTGAGGTTGACGTCGTCGACGGCCTTGAAGTCGCCGAACAGCTTGGTCACGCCCTCGAGGACGATGTGGCCGTCTGTGTCAGGTAATCCCATACGGTTGTATTGGTTTGACGAGCAGTGGTGCGTATTGTTTGACGGTGGGCGCCCGAAAAGCAAGACCTGGATCCGAAATCGGCCCGGGGCGGGGCTTCGCGAGCCCCGCCGGCGCATGAGCCCGCGTCCGAGCGTCGCCGCGACGCGACGACCGCAGCTGCTCGAGGCGACGCTGCGTGTCGTCGCGGCGCGGGGGCTCGACGGAACGCGTCTCGCTGACGTCGCCGCGGAGGCCGGCATGTCCGTCGGGGCCGTGCAGCACCACTTCGGGAGCCGGCGATGTCTCCTGCTCGAGGCGTTCGCGTACGAGCGCCGCCTCGCCATCGAGCGCTGGCTCGGAGCCGTCGGCGACGACCCGGACCCGTGGCAGCGAGTCGTGGCGCTCGCGGACTTCGTTGCGCACGACCCGGAGCTGTTTCGCGAGCGCTGGGGTCGCTGGCTCGAGTTCGCGGCCGTCGGGTCGCGGGAGCCCGCGCTGCGCGCGGAGCTCGCGGGCCTCTACGAGCACTGGCGCGAGCCGTTTCGCCGGGCTGTCGTCGACGGCGTGGACGCGGGGCGCTTCCGGCCCGCCCTGCCGGTGGAGGATGTCGTCGACAGGATCGTGGCGACGCTCGACGGCCTCGCGCTCAGGGCTCTCCTCGACGCGGGCGTCGATCTCGAGCGCATGCGCGACCTGCTCGTGCGCTGCCTCGCGCACGATCTCGGCGTGCGCGCGGCCGGGAGCTAGAGCTCCCAGAAGGGGGAGAGCGCCGCGCGTGCGGCGACGATGCCCTCCCGGCCGCGCGACGGGTCGTCCGGGACGTACGCGAGCGGGTCGGCGAGGAGCGGCTCGGGCAGCCCGAGCACGCCCTCGAGCGTCGCGTGCAGGCAGTAGGCCGCGTACGTGCGGGCGTAGCCGCCCTCCTGGACGAGCACCAGCCGCCCGCCGCAGAGCTCGTCCGCGGCGGCCGCGAGGGCCGCGCCGAGCCGCCGGAAGCCCGCCATGGTGACGTTCTGGCGCCCGTTCGGGTCGAAGCAGCTCGCGTCCTGGCCGCAGGCGCCGACGATCAGCCCTGGGCGGTACCTCCGCAGGATCGGCAGCACGATCGCTGCGAGAGCGTCCGCGTAGGTCCGGTCGCCGGCGCCGACGCCGAGCGCGAGGTTGACGTTGAAGCCCTCGCCCGCGCCACGGCCGATCTCGTCCGCCTCGCCGGTCTGCGGATGCGAGGGGCCCCAGGCGCCGTGGCGCATTTGCAGCGACACGGTCAAGACGTCGGCCCGGTCGTAGAAGCACTCCTGCGTGCCGTTGCCGTGGTGGACGTCCCAGTCGACGACGGCGACACGCTCCACGCCGCGGCCCCGGGCTCGCTCCGCGACGAGGGCGGCGTGGGAGAAGAAGCAGTAGCCGTCCGCCTGTGCGGGCTGGGCGTGGTGGCCGGGAGGGCGCACGAGCGCGTAGGCGACCCGCGCCTCGTCGTCGAGGACGGCGTCAGCGGCCGCCAGGCACGTCCCGGCGGCGGCGGCAAGCGGCTCCCACGAGCCCGGGCCGAGCACGGTGGTGGCGGTCACGCGGCCGCCCCCGGCTCCGCACAGCTCCCGCACCGAGGCCACGTAGGCCGGGTCGTGCACCGTCTCGAGCTCGGCGGGCTCCACGAGGCGCCCTTCGCGCCAGCGCAGGTGAGGGGCGAGCGGGCCTCGCAGGAGCAGCGAGCGCATGTTGCGCACCCGCTCGGCGTTCTCGGGGTGGAGCTCCTGGACCGCGAGCAGCTCGGACGGCGCCGCCTCGAAGGCCCCGGACCCGGTGTCGTGGGCGAGGACCCGCTCGTCCCAGAACACGTCGATCATGCGGCACAATCTACGGTGATCCGGCGGCGGCGGGGAAAGGGGCGGACGTGAGCGGCATGGCCATCACCGAAGGGGCTCTGCGGACGCGGCGGGAGGAGGGCGGGACGCCCGCCCTCGAGGGCTGGGGGGTCGACTCCGAGTACGGCGTCCTGCGCGACGTGCTGCTCGGCTCCCCCGGTGCCTTCCGCTGGCTCGGCGAGGAGAACGCGCAGTACTCGGCGCTCGTACGCGAGTCGCTGCGCCGCGGGTACCGCTTTGACGGCGAGCTGGCGCTGCGCCAGCACGCCGAGATGGTCGACGCCTACCGCCAGGCGGGCGTCTCAGTCCACCTCCTCGACGCCGCGGACGAGCTCGCCTACGGCGTCTACGCGCGCGACTCGAGCTTCATGACGCCGTTCGGCGCCGTCGTCTGCCAGCTCGCGAACCCGAGACGCCGCGGCGAGTACGCCACGACGCTGCGCTTCTACCTCTCGCAGGGCATCCCGGTGTACGACCTCGTCAGCGCCGGGAACTTCGAGGGCGGCGACTTCAACATGATCGAACCCGGCTGCGTTCTCGTCGGCTACACGGGGCTGCGCTGCGAGGAGGTCGCGGCCCGGCAGGTGGGCGGCTGGATGGAGCGGGAGGGGCTCGAGGTCAAGTACGCGCCGATCGACGAGTTCTACGTCCACATCGACCTGATGGTCTGCATGCTCGCCGAGAAGCTCGCCGCCGTCTGCCTCGACACGACCGACCCCGAGATCGTCGACTGGCTGCGCGCCCGGAAGATCGAGATCGTGCCCGTCAGCTTCCGCGACACGATGGGGCTCGGCTGCAACGTGGTCGCGCTCGGAAACGACCGCGTGCTCTCGGTTGCGCAGTCCGAGGATCTGAACGCGCGGCTGCGCGCGCTCGGCTTCACCGTCTACGACCCCGACATGAGCATGTTCCTCCGGGCCGGCGGCGGCGTTCACTGCATGTGCCAGCCGCTTCGCCGCGACACGGCCTGAGCGGCGGGGGCGGGGGTGCTGCGGGCGGGTCAGGACCCGCCCCTACAGCCGATCACCGTTAGCGTGCGCGGCACCCGCGAGAGGATCTCGATGCCGCTCTCGGTCATGAGCAGCGTCTCCATGTAGCTCGCCGTGATCCCCTCGTCCGGGTCGAAGAGGATGTTCTCGTAGTTCGTGACGTAGCCGGGCTCCCAGGTGAACTGCTCGTAGGCGTCGTTCGACAGGTACGTGTGGCCGACCCAGTCGGGCGGGAGCGCGACGCCGAGGGCATAGCCGCCGACCCACCAGACGCGCTCGCGGGGGAAGCGCGAGAACACGTACTCCTCGGCCACCCGCTGGGCGACGTCGAGCGGGTCGCCGGGCCTGACTGCCCGCCGCACCTCCTCGACGCTCTCCGCGGTCACCTCGAGGATCGCCCGGGCGGTCGGGCTGTCGCGGCCGATCGCCAGCGTGCGGCAGAGGTCGGCGTGGTAGCGGTCGCAGACGCCGCAGGTGTCGACGTACATCACGTCTCCGACCTCGACCGGCCTGCGGGAGGGTGCCGCGTGCGTCTTGCACCAGACGAGCGGGCCGGCGGAGACCATCGTGCGGATCGCCGGCTCCTCGCCGCCGTGGTCGGCCATCACCGCGTTCAGCCGGGAGGCGATCTGGAGCTCCGTCAGCCCCGGCCGGACGATCTCGGGCAGCGCGAGGAAGGCGGCGTCCACGATCGCGGCCGCCCGCCGGACGCGGTCGACCTCCGCCGGGGACTTGACGAGGCGGACGCGGTCGACGATCCAGTCGCCGTCGACGACTCGCGCGCCGCGTTCCGCGAGCTTCCCGGCGACAGCGTCGAGCAGGGGTGGTGCCGGCGACTTCGCGTGGCGCTCGAGCCCGACCGTGCCCCCGGTCCAGCCGCGCCGGGCGAACTCGGCTGCCACGGTCTCGACCGCCGTCTCGTAGGTGAAGAAGATCGCGTCGTCGAAGTGGGCGGTCTGCTCGACGAGGGAGCGGTGCCGCTCGTAGTCGACAAAGACGAGCTGCTCGGACTCGCGGGTAACGACGACGCCGAGCGGGGCGCGTGGCGGATACCAGATCGACTCGAAGCCCGTCAGGTAGCACATGTTGGCCGGGCTCGTCACGTAGAGAACGTCGAGCCCGCGCCGCTCGAGCTCCGCGCGGACGCGCCGAACGCGGTCGCGGTACTCCTCGACCGGGAACGAGAGCTTGTCGGCCGGGGCCATCATCGGGCATCCTACGCCCTCGTGGACGATCTCCACTACCTGCCGGCCGTCGAGGCGCTCGCCCGTTTCCGCCAGCGCACGCTCTCGCCCGTCGAGCTGGCCCACGCCGTGATCGCCCGCGCGGAGGCGACCGACCCAGCTGTCAACGCGCTCCCGGTCCGCTTCTTCGACGAGCTGCTCGCCGGGGCGCGCGCGGCCGAGCGGCGCTACGCGGGCTCCGGGGCCCGCCCGCGCCCGCTCGAGGGGCTGCCGGTTGCGGTCAAGGAGGAGACGGCGGTGGCGGGGCAGCCCTGGACGCAGGGCTCGCTGCTCTACCGGGACGCGGTCGCCGACCATACCGCGGTCGTCGTCGAGCGGATCATGCGCGCGGGCGGGATCGTCCACGCCCGCTCGGCCGCGCCCGAGTTTTCGTGCGCGCCGTTCACGCACTCGCGCCTGTGGGGCGTCACACGCAACCCGTGGAACCTCGACTACTCGAGCGGCGGCTCCTCCGGCGGCGCAGCCGCCTCGCTGGCGGCCGGCTCGGCTACGCTCGCGACCGGCTCGGACATCGGCGGCTCGATCCGCATCCCGGCCTCCTTCTGCGGCGTCGTCGGCTTCAAGCCGCCGTACGGCCGCGTCCCGGAGGAGCCGCCCTTCAATCTCGACCACTGGTGTCACGAGGGCCCGCTCGCCCGCACGGTCGCCGACTGCGCGCTGCTGCAGAACGTGATCGCGGGGCCTCATGCGAGCGACGTCGCCTCGCTCAGGCCGAAGCTGCGGATCCCGGCCGAGCTGCGGGGGATCGAGGGCTGGCGTGTCGCCTACTCGCCCGACCTCGGCGGCTTCCCTGTCGACGAGGACGTCGCGCGCAACACCCGGGAGGCGCTCGACGTTTTGCGCGAGGCCGGCGCCCGCGTCGAGGAGATCGATCTCGGCTGGGACTACCGCGAGATCCTCGAGGCCGCCCGGATTCACTTCGGCGCGATCTTCGCGCCGGTGGTGGCCGAGGCGGTGCGCGAGCACCGGGACGAGCTGACCGCCTACACGGTCGCGTTCGCCGACGCCTCGGCCGCCGTCGCCAAGGAGGACATCGTGCGGGGCCTCGAGCTCGAGGGCCGCGTCTACGAGCGGCTCGGGCGCGTGCTCGAGCGCCACCGCCTGCTCGTCTGCCCCACGTACTCGGTGCCGGCGCTCGTCGCCGGCGAGGACTACGTCGAGCGAAACCCGCTCGTGAACGGGGTCGAGGTGGCGAGCCTCTACGACACGCTGATGACGGTCCCCTTCAACCTGTGCAGCCGCTGCCCCGTGATCACCGTCCCCTCCGGCCTCGCGCGCACAGGCGTCCCGACAGGCTTCTCGATCGTCGGGCGCACCTACGACGACGTCAGCGTCTTCCGTGCCGCGGCCGCGTTCGAGCGCGTCCGCCCCTGGCTCGACGCGCCCGCGCGACGCCCCCGTCTCTGACCCGACAAGGAGGCCCCATGGACAAGCCCCGCCCGATGGTCGTGCCGCTCGCGACGGTGCCGCCCGTGCCCGCCGACGAGGCCGTGACGAAGGTGCGGATCGCCCGTCTCGTGACGCGCAAACGCTGCGGCTCGGGGCTCCTGACCGGCGTCTCCTGGCTGGACCCGGGCGAGGAGACCAACACCTGGTCTTCGCGGGACGAGAACGACATGCCGGAGGGCGACCACTGGTACGGGCCCGTTGACGAGACCTACTTCATCGTCCGGGGCCGTCTCGAGCTGACCTGGGACGAGGGCGTGCTCGAGCTCGGCCCCGATGACGCCGTCTACCTCGCTCCCGGCTGGACGTACCGCCTGCGGAACGTCGGCGACGAGCCCGCGTTCTTCGTCTACTCGATGACCCCGACGCCCGAGTGAGCGCGCGCGAGCTACCCGCGGCCGCCCAGCGCAGCTGGTGGCTCGAGGAGGCTCTGGCCGCCGATCCCGGCGAGTCCTGCCCGGCGCTTCGAGGCGACGTCGAGGCCGATGTCGTCGTCGTCGGCGGCGGCTACACGGGCCTCTGGACGGCTCATCGGCTGCTCGAGCGCGAGCCGGGGCTGCGCGTGATCCTGCTCGAGCGCGACATCTGCGGTGGCGGCCCGAGCGGGCGCAACGGCGGCTTCGCGAACGGCTTCTGGTCGTCGCTCGACTCCCTCGCGGAGCTGTTCGGCGACGAGCGCGCGCTCGAGCTCGCGCGGGCTGCCGACGTCAGCGTGCGCGAGCTCGGGACCTGGTGCGAGCGCAACGGGGTCGACGCCTGGTACACGTTCGCCGGCGACGTCGGGGTCGCGACCTCCCCGGCGCAGGCGGGGCGCTGGCGCGAGCTGCTCGCCGCAGCCCGGCGCCTCGGCGCCGGCGACCAGGTCGCGGAGCTGGGGCCCGACGAGGTCGCCGAGCGCATCCGGCTCCCCTACCCCGGTGGCGGCGTGCACGTCCCGAGCGGGGCGATCGTCCAGCCGGCGCGGCTGGCGCGCGGCCTGCGCCGGGTCGTGCTTGCCCAGGGCGCGCGGATCCACGAGGGCTCGCCGGTCGTGCGCTTCCAGGCGGGCCCGCCGGCTGTCGCCCACACGGCCACCGGCTCGGTGCGGGCACCGGTAGCCGTGCTCGCTGCCAACGCCTGGCTCGCGGCCGAGAAGCCGTTCCGCCGCCGCCTCGCCGTGCGGGCCACCTACATGGTGATCACCGAGCCGGCGCCGGAGCGGCTCGCGGAGATTGGCTGGACCGGCGGTGAGGGGGTGTGGAACTTCCGTGCCGCCCTCAACTACCTGCGCGCGACCCCGGACGGGCGGATCGCGTTCGGCACCGGCGGCATGCAGCCCGGGCTCGCCCCCGGGATCGGGCCCGCCTTCGACTGGGACGCCCGCTGCGTCGCCGAGGTCGCGGCCCAGTTCCGCCGGCTCTTCCCGTCGTTTCGCGACGTGCGGCTGGAAGCGGCCTGGGGCGGTCCGATCGACGTGTCCGGTGCCCACCTGCCGTTCGTCCTGACCCTGCCGCCCGGGAACGTCCACGCCGCCGCCGGCTACACCGGCAACGGCGTCGGGCCCTGCCACCTCACGGGGCAGATCCTCGCGCGTCTCTCTCTCGGCGTCGAAGACGGGCTGACGCGCCTGCCGCTCGTCGGCTTCGAGCCGAAGCGGTTCCCGCCCGAGCCGCTACGCTCGCTCGGCGCCTTCGCCGTCAACCGCGCGGCGCTGCGCCGCGACTCGGCGGACGACGCCGGCCGCCGCCCCGGCCGCCTCGACGAGGCCCTCGCCCGCCTGCCCGGCCGCCTCGGCTACCATCTCGGCGCGTAGCCGGCGCGCTACGCGACGAGCCCGCGCACCTGGCGCAGCGCGACGGTCAGGGCGGCCAGGCTGACGTCGCCCTGGGCACCGAGGGCGTCGACCAGCCGGCCCAGCCGCTCGTGGGCCTCCGAGCGGGCGGAAAGCCTGGCCTCGAACGCCCTCCCGACCGGGCCGTCCGACGTCTGAAGCACCCGCAGGGCGGCATCGCGGCGCAACGCCATCAGGTCGTCCACCAGGGCCTGCGCCGCCCAGCGCTCCCAGCGAGTGGTGTCCGGGAGCCCCGCAACCCGACCCTCGAGCCAGTCGAGGTAGAGCCGCTCGCCTGCGAGGAAGAACGCGTGCGCGACCTCGGCGAGCGGCCTGGCCGTGCTGGTGGCCACGGCGATGATGTCAGGCCCGTGTGCCAGCTCGGGCTGGAAGGCGTGACGGCGGGCAAGCTCCTCCGTGACCCCCCGGGCGGCGAGCTCGCGCGCGGCGACCTCGCGGGTCTCGCGCCAGCTCTCCGAGCCGGCCTCCGCGAGCGCCCCGACCAGCTCGGCGAACCTCGGGCCGGCCTCGGCGATCGTCTCGCCGAGCGGGACGCTCGGAGCGTTCAGCAGGTACCAGCGGGCGACGTCCTCGACGAGGGTGTCGACGCCGACCATCAGCCGGTTCTGAAGCACCGGGTCGATCGTGCCGTCGAGGGCCTCCACGTCGGCCCAGCGCTCGACGGCGCCGGTGACGTCGCGGGCCAGGAAGAACGCGCGCGCGACCTCGGACGCCTCCGCGCCCGTCTCGAACGCGAGCCGGGAGGCCCAGGTGATGCCGAGGTCGTTCACGATCTCGTTGGCGACGATCGTCGCGGCGAGCTCGCGCCGGAGCGGGTGCCGGGCGATCAGGTGGCCGAAGCGCTCGACCACGGCCGCCGGGAAGTAGCGGCGAAGCTCGCGCTCGAGGTACGAGTCGTCGGGCAGCGGCGAGGCCAGCACCGCCTCCTTCAAGCTCCGTTTCGCGTAGGCGAGCAGGACGCACAGCTCGGGGCGCGCCATGCCGCGGCCGGTCCGGGCCCGCTCGTCCATCTCCTCTCCGGAAGGCAGGCTCTCGAGCGCCCGGTCGAACGGCCCCTCGGCCTCGAGATGATCCATCAGGTCCTCGTAGGCCTCGATCCGCTCGGCCGAGACCGCCGACTCCTGGGAGAGGATCTGCGCCTGGAGGTAGTTGTCGTAGAGCACGTGCCGCGCCACGTCCTGCTCGACCTCACGCAGCAGCTCGTCACGTTGCTTGGTCGTCAGGTCGCCGCTCTCGATCGCGAGCCCGAGCAGGATCTTCAGGTTCACTTCATGGTCGGAGCAGTCGACCCCGGCCGAGTTGTCGATCGCGTCCGTGTTGATCCGCCCGCCCAGCTGCGCGAGCTCGATGCGCGCCTTCTGCGTGAAGCCGAGGTTGCCGCCCTCCGCGACCACCCGCACTCGCAGCTCCGACGCATCGACGCGGATCGCGTCGTTCGTGCGGTCGCCGACGTCGGCGTTCGACTCGTACGACGCCTTCACGAACGTGCCGATGCCGCCGTTCCAGAACAGGTCGGCAGGCGCCCGCAGGATCGCTGCGATCACGTCGCTCGGCGTCAACGCCCGCTGCTCGCCGGGCGCCTCGAGGCGAAGCGCGCTGCGCGCCTCCGGCGACAGCGGGATCGCCTTCTCCGCCCGCGACCAGATGCCGCCGCCCGGGGACAGGAGCGAGCGGTCGTAGTCGTCCCAGGACGAGCCCGGGAGCTCGAACAGCCGCCTGCGCTCGGCGAAGGAGGCGGCCGGGTCGGGGTCGGGATCGACGAACACGTGGCGGTGATCGAACGCCGCGATCAGCCGGATCCGGTCCGACAGCAGGAGGCCGTTGCCGAACACGTCGCCGGACATGTCCCCGATCCCGATCACCGTGAACGGCTCCGTCCCGATGTCGCGGCCGAGCTCGCGGAAGTGGCGGCGGACAGACTCCCACGCCCCCCTGGCGGTGATCGCGAGCTCCTTGTGGTCGTACCCGGCCGAGCCGCCTGACGCGAATGCGTCCCCGAGCCAGTAGCCGTACTCGGCTGCGAGCGCGTTCGCCGCGTCCGAGAACGTGGCGGTGCCCTTGTCGGCCGCCACGACGAGGTACGGGTCGTCCCCGTCGAGCGCGAGGACTCCCGGGGGGTGGACGACCTTCCCCTCGGCCAGGTTGTCGGTCAGGTCGAGCAACCCCCGGATCAGCGTCTCGTACTGCGCGACCACGGCTGCGCGGAGCTCCGCCCGCTCGATCGGCGGGCGCTTGAGCGCGAAGCCTCCCTTCGCTCCCGCGGGCACGATCAGGGCGTTCTTCACCATCTGCGCCTTCATCAGCCCGAGGATCTCGGTCCGGTAGTCCTCCTTGCGATCCGACCAGCGGATGCCGCCTCGCGCGATCCGCCCGCCGCGCAGGTGGATGCCCTCCATCTCGGCCGAATAGACGAAGATCTCGCACAGCGGGCGGGGCATCGGCATGTCCGGGACGCGGCTCGAGTCGAGCTTGAAGGACAGGAACGTCCGGCCCTCGCGAAACGCGTTCGTCCGCACGGTCGCCTCGACGAGGCCGAGGTGCGCCCGCAGGATGCGATCCTCGTCGAGGGATTTGACCTCGTCGAGAGCTGCGAGGATCGTGGCTCGCAGCGAGGCCTCGGCCTCGGGATCGCGCTCCCGGGACGGGTCGAAGCGCAGCTCGAACAGCTCGATCAGCTGCCGGGCAATGCCCGGGTTGCGAGCGAACGCCGCGTTCTTGTACTCGACCCCGAACGCCGCGCCGGTCCGCAGCCGGTACGTGCGGTAGGCGCGCAGCACCCTCACCTGGCGCCAGGTCAGCCCGGCGGAGACGATCGAGCGGTTGAGCGAGTCCGACTCCGCCTCGCCGCGCCAGATCGCCGCGATCGCGTCCGCGAGCCGCTCCCCGCACTCGGCCAGGTCGAGCGGCTCGCCGCTCTCGCCGAGCACCCCGAAGTCGTGCAGGTAGGTCTCGCCGTCGCCGTCGGCGAGCCGGGTCGGAACCTCCTCGATCACGGTCAGCCCGAGCGCTTCGAGCACGGGGACGACATCGGAGAGCAGCACCTTGCCGCCGGTCTTGTAGAGCCCGATCCGGGTCAGGTTCTGGTCCTTGTCCCGCTCGTTCTGGAGCCCGATCACGAACGGCTCGCTGCCCGCCTCGAGCCGCTCGAACTGCTCGACGTCGAGGAGAGCGAGGTAGATGTCCGTCGCCGACTTGTAGTGGGCGGGGAAGCGTCGCGACCACTTCTCGGCCAGAGCGAACCCCCGTTCCTCCCCGTACTGCGTGACGAGCCGCTCACGCAGCCGGTCGTCCCAGGTGCGGGCGAGCCCGATCACCTCCTGCTCGAGCTCGGAGAACGAGACCTCCGAGATGTCGCCCGCAACGCGGATCGTGAAGTGGATCTGGGCGGGATCCGACTCGCCGAGCGTCAGGTGGTAGTCGATCGAGCTGCCGTGGAAGCGCTCCAGGAACAGATCCTGGAGCTCGTGGCGCAGCTCGGCCGAGAAGTGGTCGCGGGGAAGCGCGACGAGCACGGCGACGCGCCGGTCGGGCAGGTCGTAGCGGACGAACAGCTGGATGCCGCCGCGCTCCTGGAAGTGGAGCAGGGCGGCGATCGTGCGGCGCAGGTCGTCGACGTCGGCTGCGAACAGCTCGTCTTTCGGGAACGACTCGAACAGCTCGACGGTGGTGCGGTAGTCGTGCGAGCCCTCGAACAGGTCCTCGGCCTCGACGATCTGTCGCAGCTTGCGGCGCAGGATCGGGATCTCGCTCGCACCGGCCATGTACGCGTTCGAGGTGAAGAGCCCGAGCAGCCGCATCGCGCCGACGATCGCCCCGTCACGATCGACGCGCTTGACGGTGACGTCCTCCATCCGCGCGTGCCGGTGCACGGTCGCGAAGCGGTTCGTCTTCGAGACCACGAGCAGGCTGCCGCCCGTGAGGCGGTCGCGCAGCCTCGGGTCGACCTGCTCGAGCGAAACGGCCTGCTCGAAGCGGGAGCCGCGGTCGGCGCCCAGGATCCCGAGCCCCCGGCCCGGGGTGACCGCGAACTCGTCGCCCTCGAGCGCGTATTCCCGGTAGCCGAGGAAGACGAAGTTCTCGTCGAGCAGCCACTCGAGGAAGTTGGCCGTGTCCTCGATCTCGTCCTCCGGGTAGGCGCCGCCCGCCGCCCGTGCCGCCTCGATCATCCCTTCCGCCCGCTCGCGCATGGCGGCGAAGTCCCGCGTGGCCCGCTGGACGTCGCCGAGCACCGAGCGAACCTGCCGCTCGACCTCGGCGAGCTCGCCCTGCTCCAGGTGGCGGCCGACCTCGACGTGGATGACCGATTCCCGGGTGACCGCGTCACGTACGTTGAGCACGCGCGCGATCCGCCCGTCCGCGTCGCGCTCGGTTCCGATCACCGGGTGGATCCGCAGCCGCACCTCGAGGTCGCGCGCGGCGAGCGCGTTCGAGACCGACTCGACGAGGAACGGGGTGTCCTCGCAGTTGGTCTCGACGACCGTTCCGACGGTCTGGTAGCCGTCGTCGGCGAGCGAGGGGTTGAAGGCCCTGACGGCGAACGGCTCCGTGCCGCGGCCGTCGGCCAGCTCGAAGGCGCCGAGGACCTGGCCGAACAGCTCCTCGGTCGTCACCTCCGCCTCGACGTCGGGGGGTAGCCGTCGCACGTAGGCGCGCGCGAACTCCCGGATCGTCTCCGCTCGCGCCGCCGGGACCTTGCGGTCGACGCGTGCGAGCAGCTCCCGCACGAGCGGGCTCGGCGCCGCCGCGGTGACCGCGTCCCCGGCGCTCATCGCGGGCTCATGTCGTGAGGTTCGCCGCCATCTCCTCGAAGACCGCCACGAACCGGTCGCAGTCCTCGAAGCCGTGGGTGATCGAGAGCGTCCACTCCTCCTCGCGCCCGGGCGTCATGAAGATTCCCCGGTTCATGTTGTAGAGCCAGGCGAGGTCGGCCAGCTCCGCGTCCTGGTGCTCCTTGAACGTCTCGTAGTCGAGGATCTTCTTCGGCGAGAACGTGACGCAGCCCTTCGAGCCGACCCCGACCGCGTAGCCGGGCAGGTTGTACCGCTCGATCACGGACTGGCAGCCCGCCAGCAGGTGCTCGTTCAGGGCATCGAGATGCGTGTACGCCTCCGGCGTCAGCACGTCGAGCAGGTTGGCCCGGGCCGCGGCCATCGACAGCGGGTTGCCGTTGTACGTCCCGACCTGGTACACCTTGCCGCTCTCGACGACCTCGAACACCTCCTCGCTGCCGCCGATCGCGCCCGAGGGAAGGCCGCCTCCGAGCGCCTTCGCGAGCGTGACCATGTCGGGGACGACGCCGAAGCGCTCCGTCGCGCCGCCCGCGGCGATGCAGAGGCCCGTCTTGACCTCGTCGAAGATCAGCACGATCCCGTGCTCCCGCGTCAGCTCGCGCACCGCCTCGAGGTAGCCGGGCTCGGGCAGCACGACGCCGAGGTTCATCATGGCGGGCTCCATGATCACGCAGGCGGGCTTGCGCCCCTCCTCGATCAGGCGCTCGATGCGCACGCGCATCGCGTCGGCGTCGTTGAACGGCACGGGGATCGTCATGTCCACGACGGCCTGCGGGATCCCGGCGCCGTACGGAAGCGAGGCCAGGTTCAGCCGGTCGCCGATCGCGTCGTAGGGCACGCCGATCGAGACCATCACGTAGTCGTGGTGGCCGTGGTAGGAGCCGAAGATCTTCACGATCGTGTCCCGGCCCGTCGCGGCGCGCGCGATCCGGATCGCGTCCATCGTCGCCTCCGAGCCGGAGTTGACGTAGCGCCAGCGCGGCAGGCCCCAGCGGCGCGCGAGCTCCTCCCCGACCACCACGGCGTCTTCCGTCGGGGCGGCGAAATGGGTGCCGAGCTCGACACGCTCGCGCACGGCCTTCGAGATGATCGGGTGCGCGTGGCCCTGCACCATCGATCCGAAACCGTTGTGGAAGTCGAGCATCGGATTGCCGTCGACGTCCCACACGCGCGGGCCCTGGCCGCGCGACAGGTAGATCGGCCACGGGTCGCGAAGCTGGTAGGAGGAGGCGACTCCGCCGGACAGCGTCGCCCGTGCGCGCTCGTACAGCTCCTGGGAGCCGGGTGTGCGGTCGTTCAGCCGTCCATGCTCGCGCTCCGTGAGCTCGCGGATGCGCTCGCGATCGATGGTGACGGTCGTGTTGGTCGCCATACGGGCCGTCCTTCCCTGGTGTCCTCGGTCGGTCAGTCGCAGCCTAGCGCGTGCGTCACGCGCGGATCTAGGCCGGCCGGGCGAGCGCGGGGCTCGCCGCGTGGACGGCGCGGCGAACTGCGGGGCCTTGCCGCCGGCGCTTCGGGCGGCGAGACTACGGCCGGCGATGGCGCACGTGGACGTCGACATGCGCGGCCCGGTCTGTCTCGTGACCCTGCGGCGCGAGGAGAAGTTGAACGCGCTCTCGGCCGCGCTCGAGGCGGAGCTCGATCGCGTGCTCGCCTCGCCCGCAGCCCGGGACGCGGGCTGCGTGGTGCTCGCAGGGTCGGGGCGCGCGTTCTGCGCCGGCGCCGACGTGACCGAGTTTCGAGACCAGGATGCGGCCTCGATCATGCGCTACTACGACGGCGCCGGGAACCTCTACGAGCGGCTCGCCGCTCTCCCGGCACCGACGGTTGCGGCGCTGCACGGCTACTGCCTCGGCGGTGGCATGGAGCTCGCGCTCGCCTGCGATTTCCGGGTTGCCGAGCAGCCGACGGAGCTCGGCTTCCCGGAGGCCGGGCTGGGGATCATCGCGAGCTCCGGCGGTACCCACCGGCTCGTGCGGCTCGTCGGACCGGCCCGGGCGAAGGAGCTCCTGCTCCTGCGCGACCGCTTCACGGCTGCCGAGGCGTACGAGCTCGGGCTCGTCACGGAGGTCGTGCCGGCCGGCGGCGCGCTCGCCCGGGCGCTCGAGCTGGCCGAGCGTCTCGCCGGCCTGCCCGGCCCGGCGGTGCGGATGACGAAGCGGGCGATCCGGCTCGTCGAGGATGCCCCGCGTGCGTCCGCGACGCTGGTCGAGCGGCTCGCCTACGGAATGCTCGCGCAGACCCCGGAGGCGGACGACGCGGCCCGCGCGTTCGTCGAGCGCCCGCGCGGCTAGGGGCCTCCCATGACGTTCGACCGGAAGCCGCTGGCCGGATCGGTCGCGACGATTGACGTAGGGGCGGGTCATGACCCGCCCGCCACCCGTCCCGTGTCACTGTGCTCGCACCGTCTCGGGCGGGACAGGTCTCGCCCCTACACCTCCTCCGTGTTTCAAGTGCAACGTTGTCAGATACCGCACTAGCGGGGCGGTAGCTCCGCGAGCCCCCAGGCGTCCGCGCCGCCGTCGACGGCGATCGTCGTCCCTGTGACGTAGGCGCCTCCGGGCGAGGCGAGGAAGGAGACGAGCGCACCGATCTCCTCCGGGCGGCCGAGCCGCCCGAGTGGGACCGACCGCTCCCACTCGGCGACGCGCTCGGGCCCGTAGCCGAGCAGGCCCTCCGTCAGGATGCTGCCGGCCGCGATGCAGACGGAGCGGATGCCGTGGCGGCTCCACTCGAGCGCGAGCGTGGACGCGAGCCCCTCGAGCGCCGCGCGGGCCGCCGCCGCGTGGGCCATACCCGGCGTGCCGCGCCGCGGGCTGAAGGAGACGAAGACGACGAGGCCACGGCGGCTCGGGATCAGCGAGCGCGTCGCGACGAGGCGGGTCAGCGCGAAGGCGGCGTCGACGACCAGGCCGTTGACCGCCCGCCAGCCGCGGGGCGTGATCTCCTCGGCGGGCGCCTCGAACTGCCCGCCCGCGCAGTGGACGAGCACGTCGATCGCGCCGAGACGTTCGAGCACCGCGTCGACGAGACGCTCGATCTCGCCCTCCTCGCGCACGTCGGTCGGGATTGCCAGGCACTCCCCGCCGAGCCCTTCGATCTCAGCGCGCACGGCCTCGAGCGGCTCCGGCCGGCGGCCGCAGACGGCCACGCGGGCGCCGCTGCGCGCGAGCTCGAGCGCGGTCGCGCGGCCGATGCCGGTGCCGCCACCCGTGACGAGCGCGACCGCGCCCGCGTTCGCATCCGGCGCGAGCGGCGAGCGCCAGTCGTTCACGCGCCAGCCCCGGCGGGGAGGGGGCGCTCGCGCAGGAACGGCAGCGGGGTCGCCGGGTCGGCCTCGTCGATCTCGCGCGCGAGCCGGTGGCCGTCGAAGATCGCGTCCGCGATCAGCTGGGGCGCGACGCAGTCGCCGATCCGGTAGACCGCCTCGACCCCCTCGGCCGCGAGCGCGTCCGGGTCGGCCTTCAGCTCGAGGTAGAGCGCCTCGTTCGAGAGGCGTTGCGTGGCGAGGACGACCCCGTCCGCCTCGAGCTCGACGGGATCGCCGAACTCGTCGAGCCCGGCGGCGCGGCCCGGCTCGATCGCGTCGAGAACGACGCCAGCGCGCAGGCCGATCCCGGCCCCGTGCAGCCGCTGCAGGAGCAGGCGTTGCTCGAGCGTCTCGTGGCAGAATGGGGCGAGCTCCTCGAGGCAGGTGACGAGCTCGACCGCGTAGCCCTCGGCACGCAGCAGCTCCGCGAGACCCGGTGCCATGAAGTAGCCCTCGCCGTCGTACACGAGCGCCCGCTCACCCGGCGGCCGCTTGCCCTCGAGCACCACCTGCTCGGGCGTCAGGACGTGCGGGAGCGCGGCGTCCGCTCCGGGGATCGGCCGGTGCGTCGCCCGGTTCAGCCCGTCCGTCGCCCAGCGTGCGCCTGTCGCGCACACAACGAGCTCCGCGCCGTACTCGCGCACGCCCCGGGCGTCGAGCCGAAGGCCCGTGAGGATCTCGACGTTGCGCAGCTTCGAGAGCTGCAGCACCCGCCAGCTCAGCACGCGGGCCCACTCGCCGCGGCCCGGCAACCGGGGCACCCAGCGCATGATCCCGCCGATCTCCCCCTCGGCGTCCACGAGATGGACGCGGCGCATGCCCCGCTTCGCGAGCGCGATCGCGCACTCCATCCCGGCCGGGCCGGCCCCCACGACGAGCACGTCCCGATCGGCGTTCGCGGCCCGCTCGAAGCGCTCCGGGTGCCAGCCGCGCCGGTACTCCTCCCCGGCCGTCGCGTTCTGGGTGCAGCCGATGTTGCCGCCGGGGTCGGACTTCGGGATGCACACGTTGCAGCCGATGCACTCGCGGAGCTCGTCGTAGCGGCCCTCCTCGACCTTCCGCGGCAGGAACGGGTCGGCGATCGACGGCCGGGCCGCGCCGATCACGTCCCAGACCCCGCTGCGGACGATCTCGGCCATCAGGTCGGGGCTCGTCAGGCGCCCGACCCCGACGATCGGCTTCGCGGTCGCCTCGCGCACGCGGCCCGTCCACGGAAGCTGCCAGCCCTCCGCGAAGAGACTCGACGCGCCCGAGTCCTTCGACCACTCGAGCGCCGAGCCGACGTTGACGTCCCAGAGATCGACGAGGTGGTCGGCCGCCCGCACGAAGCCGAGGCCCTCGTCGAGCTCGACACCGTAGGGGCCGAGCGCGTCGACGGCGATCCGGGCAGCTACGGCGCAGTCGTCCCCGACGGCCTCGCGGACGACCTCCAGGGTCTCGATCCAGAAGCGCGCGCGGTTCTCGAACGAGCCGCCGTACTCGTCCGTGCGGTGGTTGTAGAAGGGGGAGAGGAACTGCATCGGCAGGTAGCTGTGGGCGCCGTACACGTAGACGATGTCGAAGCCGGCGTCACGGGCCCGGCGGGCGGCGGCGGCCCAGTCCGCCTGCACGCGGCGGATGTCGGAGCGCTCCATCGCCTTCGGGACGACGAGCAGGTAGTCGCTCGCGAGCTGGGAGGGGGCGAGCGCCGGTAGCCGGTACTGCCGCCGCGGGGAGTGGACGCCCGAGTGGTGCAGCTCGCAGCCGGCGAGCGCCCCGTGCTCGTGGGCCAGGTCGCAGGTCACCGCAAGCGCGCGGACATCGTCGGCGTCCCAGAGCCGCGCCGAGATGAACGGCGTCTCGTCCGAGTCGGGGCTGATCGCGCAGTACTCGGTGCAGACCGCTGCCCAGCCGCCCTCCGCCTTCATGGCGCGGAAGTGCGCCTGATGGAGCGGCTTCTCCGTGCCGAAGCCGACGCAGTGGGGCACCTGGTAGAAGCGGTTTCGAAGCGTCTTCGGCCCGATCCGCAGGGGCTCGAAGAGGACGTCGTGTCTCGGGTCTCGACCCATCGTCTCCCTTTCCCGGCCGCCGGACTCTCCGTGTGCGCCGATTATGATCCCCGCGGGTGACCGGCGTCCCGGATCTCCAGCACGCGCTCAGCAAGGCCTCCGCGGAGCCGCCGTTCCACGACCCGGGAGAGCAGGAGCGCGTCTGGGGGCGCGTCTGGGGCGCGACCGACGAGGTGGGGCCGCTCCGGCTCGTGCTGATGCGCCGCCCGCACGGCGAATGGGGCTGCGTCAGGGCCGACGCGTGGAACGAGGAGGCCGGTGCTCTGGTCGATCCCGGCGGGATGTGGTACTGGGAGTCGCGCGACCCCCCGGACCTCGCGAAGGTCGACGCGCAGCACGCCGGCCTCGTCGCCGCGCTCGAGCGCGAGGGCGTCGAGGTCGCCTTCGTCGAGGGCGAGCTGCCCCCGCACCTGACCCGACCGATCTACACGCGCGACCCGCTCTTGACGGTTCCCGGCGGCGCGGTGATCGGACGGCTGGCCCCGGCCATGCGCCGCGGTGAGGAGCGGCTCGTCAGCGCCGCGGTAGCCGGTCTCGGCATGCCGATCCTGAGGACGATCGCGGGGATCGGCATGGTCGAGGGCGGCTCGTTCGTGAAGCTGCGCCCCGGGGTCGCCGCCTACGGCACGTCGATTCGGTGCAACGAGGAGGGCGCCCGCCAGCTCGCGGAGACGCTCCGCCCGCTCGGAATCGAGCTCGTGGTCGTCCCGCTCTCCGGCTACTCGATCCACATCGACGGCCACCTCGGGATGGTGGACGTCGACAGGGCGCTCGTCGACACGGCCGGACTCCCGTACTGGTTCCTCGAGCGGCTACGCGAGCTTCGGATCGAGACGATCCCCTGCCCGGCGGGGGAGGAATGGGCGATCAACTCGCTCTGCCTGCGACCCGGCCGGGTGCTGATGGCGGTGGGCTACCCGCGGGCGGTGGAGGTGCTTTCCCGGCGCGGGATCGACGTCCTCACGGTTCCGTACGACGAGATCCACAAGGGCGGCGGCGGGGTGCACTGCTCCACGATGGAGCTGGTGCGCGACCCCGCCGCCTGAGCCTGGATCCACCGATCTGCGCGGACGGTGCGCCCGTCTGGGCTCGCCAGGCCGCTCCCCGTCCGGGTGTGGCCCCTTCGGGGCCTCCACCAGGCCGGTGCGTTTCGCGTCGCGGTGCCGCCGGCCGGGCCTCGCCCGCCCGCCGTCACCCCGCCACGTCCTGCCGGCCCAGCCGAACGCCCCGTGGTCACGCATGTCGGTGGATCCAGGCTGAGCGGGTCGCTCAGCCGCCGAGCGCCTCGCCGTAGCGGGCGTCGCGCCAGGCGAGCGCCGCCTTCAGACCCTGCTCCTTCGCGATCCGGTTGAACTCGCGTTGCTCCGGCGTGTCGACGGTGTTCAGGATCGCGGAGTTCTCCAGGTTGAGCGCGACGGCCTGGCGCAGGCCCATCGCCTCGTAGGCGCGCGTGAGCGCGATCTTGGTCAGGCGCAGCACGGGCAGCGGTGTCGGGGCGATCTTGCGCACGAGCTCGCCGACCGCCGCCTCGAGCTCCTCGACGGGGACGACCCGGTTGACGAGCCCGGCCCGCTCCGCCTCGCGGGCCTCGAGCGCGTCCCCGGTGAACAGGAGCTCGTTCGTCTTCTTCTGGCCGAGCACGAACGGCATCAAGAGCGTCACGGGCCCGGAACCGAAGCGGATCTCCGGCTCGCCCAGGCGGGCGTCCTCGCTGGCGACGATGAGGTCGCACGCCATCGCCAGCTCGCAGGCGCCGCCGAGACACCAGCCGCGCACGGCGGCGATCGTCGGCTTCGGCAGGCTCCAGAGCTTCATCGTCACGTCCACGTCCTTCGCCAGCTCCTCACGCCACGGGTAGGCGCCCTCGATTCCCTCGCCCGCCTCGGCGGAGATGTCGAAGCCGGCCGAGAAGGCCTTGCCGGCACCGGTCAGGACGACCACCTTGACCTCGTCGTCGGCGAGGGCTCTGTCCATGCCCGCGTGCAGGCCCGCGACGATCTCCCGGTTGAGCGCGTTCAGCTTGTCGGGGCGGTTGAGCGTCAGCCACGCGGCCGGGCCGCGGCGCTCGTAGAGGACGACCTCGTCGGTCATGGGGCTCCTTTCGTCACGACCAGGGCGTCGACGGCGACCGCGCCGTCCGGGCCGAGGATCAGCGGGTTGACGTCCACGGCGTCGACCTCGCGGTGCTCGGCCGCGAGGCAGCCGAGGGCGACGAGCGTCACGGCCATGTCCTCCAGAGCCGCGGGCGAGGCGACCGCGGCGAGCCCCGGGGCGTCCGCGACGAGCGCGCGGGCGGCCTCGAGGTCGAGGGGGGCGAGGGCGACGGCGGCGAGCGAGAGCGCCTCGACGACGACTCCGCCGAGCCCGACCGCGAGCACGGGCCCGTAGTCGGGGTCGCGGGCGAAGCCGCACACGGCCTCGGGGCCGTGCGGGACCTGGCAAGCGATGAGGACGCGGCCGCCGAGCCGCTCGGCCGCCGCAGCCGCGGCCTCGGCGCTCTCGACGCCGAGGACGACGCCGCCCTCCCGGGCCTTGTGGGCGGGCCCGTCGACTTTGACGACGACCGGGAAGCCGAGCTCCTCGGCCGCCCGGGCGGCCTCGGCCGGCGACGCGGCCCGCCGGCGGGGGGCGAGCGGCACGCCGTAGCGCTCGAGGATCGCGGCCGACTCGAACTCCGGTAGCGGCCCGTCCCTTCCGGACGCGTCCAGGGGCCTGGCCCCGGGACATGTCCCGTCCGTGCGGGCCGGCACGGCGGAGCGCCAGCGCGCGACCGCGGCCAGCGCTCGCAGGGCGTGCCCGGTGCCGCGCAGGAGCGGCACGTCGAGCTCCCGGGCGACGGCTGCGAGGTCGGGCGGCGGGTCGCTGGCGTGCACCGACGTGACCGCGGGGAAGACCCCGGTGCCCTCGACGGCCTCCGCGAGCGTCCGCACGATCATGGTGCACCAGTCCCCCTCGTCGATCCCGCGGAACTGGGAGAGGTCGATCTGGGCGAGCAGGATGTCGTAGGCCCCGGAGTCGGCCACGAGCTCGAACGAGCGTGGGTAGACGACGGTCTCGTCGGCGACAGCCCAGGCATCGAGCGGGTTGCCCGGCGAGACGTAGTTCGGGAACTCCCGGGTCAGGTCCGCCGCCAGCGGCTCCGGCAGCGGGGCGAACGGCAGGCCGGCCGCCTCGCCCTGGTCGGCGAGCAGCGCGCACTCCCCGCCCGACTCCGACACCGCCGCCACCCGCGTGCCGCGCACGGGTCGCTTCGAGCCGAGCACCTCGAGCGTCTCGAGCAGATCGTGGAAGTCGTCCACCTCGATCACGCCGTGACGGCGAAGGAGCGCGGAGAACGCCCGGGCGCTGCCGACGAGCGCGCCCGTGTGCGCGAGAGTCGCGCGAGCGGCCGCCTCCGAGCGCCCGACCTTCAGACACACGACCGGCTTCTCCGCCTCGGCGCAGCGCGCGAGCGCTGCCGCGAAGGCCTCCGGCCGGCGCACCGCCTCGAGGAACAGGCCGATCGCGCGCGTGCCCTGGTCGTCGGCCAGGAACCCGAGCAGATCGGCGGCGTCCCGGCTGACCTCGCCTCCGGACGAGACCACGGTGCGGAAGCCGACGCGCGGGCCGCAGGCGATGAACGCCTCCGCGATCGAGCCGGATTGCGCGATCACGGAGACGTGCCCGGGGCGGAACGTCTCCGGCACCGTCCCGATCCAGGTCGACGGTCCGTCGGCGCTGGCCACGCCCATGCAGTTGGCGCCGACCGCGGCCACCCCCGCGGCCTCGAGCCGGGCGGCCAGGCGCCGGATCACCGGCGGTCCCTCCGCTCCGGCCTCGGCGCCGACCCCGGGGATCACGAGCGCGCGCACTCCCGCGGCGAGTGCCTCTTCGACGGCCTGCTCGACGCGCGTGTGCCCGACCAGCAACAGCGCGACGTCCGGCGTGCCGGGCACGCCGGCGAGCGTGGGGTGGCACGGGAGGCCCAGGACATCGGTCCGGTTCGGGTTGACGAGATAGACAGGCCTTCCTCCTCGCAGCGCGCCCTCGATCGGGCGCGGGTTGCGCTCCGATGCGCCGACGATCGCGACCGAGGTCGGAAAGAGCAGCGGCTGGATGCCGCCCCGGAACTCCTGGGGATCGGGCGCCACGTGGACGGCGATCTTAGTCGGCCCGTACCCACCGGGGCGCGCGGGTACGATCAGCCTCCGGCCATGCACGAGAAGCGCATCGAGATCCGCTGGCGCGACATGGACGCCCTTGGCCACGTCAACAACGGCGTCTACCTCAGCTACCTCGAAGAGGCCCGGGACGAGTGGCTCGACCGGGTGCTCGGGCAAGGCAGTCAGTCCTGGGGGTACGTGCTCGCGCGGGTCGAGATCGACTTCCGGCGCGAGCTCGCCCAGGCCGACGACGCCGTGCTCGTGCGCATCGCCCTGCTTCGGATCGGGACGTCGAGCCTGCGCACCCGCGAGGAGATCCTGACGCCCGACGGAGTGCTCGCCGCGGCGGCGGAGGCCGTCCTCGTGGCGCGCGATCTCGAGGGAGGCGGCTCGCGCCCGCTCAGCCCCGTGGAGCGCGAGCGGCTCGAGCTCGAGCTCCGCTAGCCGGGGCTCTGCCGGTCGGGCTTCTCGTCCGCGTCGAGCTCCTGCTCGCCAAGCTCGCGTCGGAGGCGGTCGCGCTCCCGCTTCTCCGCCTCCGGGCGGTGGGGTCCGCCACCCGGGCGCAGCGCGAGGTTCCGCCCGGGCCCGGGCGGCGTGAGCAGGCCCTTGCGCTGGCGGCGGCGCTTCACGATCGGAGCGTAGCGCGTGCGGGGGTGGGCTACGCGCCCGGGTAGACGATCACGCTGCGCGCCGACTCGCCGGCCTCCATGCGCCGAAACGCCTCGTTGACGTCGTCGAGCGCGCACTCCGTGATCAGCGGGTCGAGCCGCAGCTTCCCGGCCCGGTAGAGCTCGATGAGGAGCGGGAAGTCGACGAGCGGGCGGCAGGAGCCATACCAGCAGCCGAGCACCCTGCGCTCCTCGAGCGTGATCGTGAGCGCGTCGAGCGGGATCCGAGCCTCCGGCGGAGCCATGCCGACGAGCACGGCCTGACCGCCACGGCCCACCAGCTCGAGCGCGAGCTCGATCGTCTCCGGCCGGCCGATCGCCTCGAAGGAGTGGTCGGCGCCGCCGCCGGTGAGGTCGCGGACCGCCTCGACCGCGTCGACCTCCCGCGGGTTGACCGCATGGGTCGCGCCGAGCTCGAGGGCCAGCTCGAGCTTCGCGGGGACGACGTCGACCGCGACGATCGTGCTGGCGCTCGCGATCGCGGCGCCCTGGATCACGTTCAGCCCGACCCCGCCGCAGCCGACCACGGCGACCGTGTCCCCGGGCCGGACGCGCGCCGTGTTCAGCGCCGCGCCGACACCGGTCATGACCGCGCAGCCCATCAGCGCGAGCTCGGTCAGCGGCAGCGACGGGTCGACCGGGATCGCCGTTCGCGCGGGCACGACCGACCATTCCGCGAACGAGCACGTGTTGTAGTGGTGAATCCGCCGCTCGCCGATGTGGAAGCGGCAGGTTCCGTCCTCGAGCGTCGCGTCATACCAGGCGACGTTCTCGCACAGGTTCGGCCGCCCGCTCGCGCAGAAGCGGCAGCGCCCGCAGTAGGGAAGCCAGGTGAGCATGACGTGATCGCCCGGCCGCACGTGCGTCACGCCCGCGCCCACCTCCTCGACCACGGCGGCTCCCTCGTGGCCGAGGATCGCCGGCAGCGCCGTGGGGTGGATGCCCTGGACGACGTGGAGGTCGGAGTGGCAGACGCCGCTCGCGGCCATCCGCACGAGGATCTCGCCGGTGCGCGGCGGGTCGAGCTCGACCTCCTCGACGACGAGCGGCGAGCCGAACTCGTACAGGATTGCTGCCTTCACGGCTGACCGAGCTTGCCCGACGGGCGGCGCGGCGTCAAGATTGAGCGTCCATGGGCCTGTCGGACGAGGAACGGCGGATCGTCGAGGAGATCGAGCGGGGACGCGACGAGCTGGTCGCGCTCGCCTCCGACCTGATCGCGTTCGACACGACCGCCCGCGATCCCGACGATCCACCGCGGCAGGAGCGCGAGCTGCAGGAGTACCTGGGCGGGCGGCTGCGGGCGGCCGGGGCCGAGGTCGAGCTGTTCGAGCCCGACCGGGCCGAGTTCGTCGGCAAGCCGCTCTACCAGCCCGGCATGGGCTTCGAGGGGCGGCCCCAGCTCGTCGCGCGCTTCCCCGGCACGGGCGGCGGCAAGAGCCTTCTCCTGAACGGCCACATCGACGCGGTCTCCGTGGAGCCTCGTGAGCAGTGGACGAGCGACCCGTTCCGCGCCGAGGTTCGCGACGGGAACCTCTACGGGCGCGGCTCCTGCGACATGAAGGGCGGGATCGCCTGCATGGTCTACGTGGCCGAGACGCTCTCCCGCCTCGGCGTCCGGCTCGCGGGCGACCTGCTCGTCGCGACGAACACCGACGAGGAGTCCTCCGGCGCCGGCGGCCTCGCCCTCGTGCTCAGAGGAGTGAAGGCCGACGCCGGCATCGTCACGGAGCCGACCGGCTTCGACATCTGGATCTCCTGCCGCGGGACGAGCTACGCGATCGTGACGGTTCCCGGGCGGCCCGGCCACGCCGAGGTCTTCCAGCCGCACTGGAGCGAGGGCGGCGCGGTGAACGCGATCGAGAAGGCCCAGGTCGTGCTCGACGCGATCAGGCGGTTGCGGGAGGAGTGGTCGCGGCGTTCCGACCTGCGCCATCCCCGGCTGAGCGTCCCCGACATCCTGCCGACGTTGATCTCGGCCGGCGAGTGGGCGGTCACCTATCCGGCCGAGTGCCGGATCACGATCGCCGTGCTCTGCGTGCCGCAGCAGACCGACGAGGAGGGGTGGACGTTCGAGGTCGAGCGCGAAGTCGAGGAGTGGATCGCGAAGGCCGCGGCCGCCGACCCCTGGCTGGCCGCGAACCCGCCGACGGTCGAGTGGTGGCCGAACCGGGTGATGTCGCTCGAGATCCCGCCCGACGACCCGATCGTCTCAGTGATGTCCGGGGCGACGGGGGACGTCGGCCGGCCCGGCCGGCTCTCGGGGCTCGACTCCTGGTACGACGGCGCCACGTTCACGCGCCTCGGCGGCACGCCCGCGATCGCCTACGGCCCGCCCGGCTTCGACCCCAGCGGGCGCAGCGTCGCCCACACGATCGACGAGTTCGTCCCGGTCGACGGGCTCGTCACCTGCGCGCAGGGGCTCGCACTCGCGGCCATGCGCTACTGCGGCTGACAGACGAGGAGGTTCCCATGCTGGTCGTACCCGATCTGCCCGAGGACGTCCGCGCGCTCAAGGAGCGCGCCCGGGGGTTCGTCGAGACCGAGGTCTACCCGCTCGAGCAGCAGATCGCACGGGCCGGGGCGATCGACCCGGGCGCGATCGAGACGCTCCGCCAGCGGTCCCGGGAGGCCGGCTTCGCGATGCTGAACATGCCCGCGGCGGCCGGCGGGCGCGATCTCTCGATGCTCGGGCAGGTTGCGCTCGAGGAGGAGGCCGGCCGGTGCACGAACGGGCTCGGCTTCGTGGTCGCGAACCGCGGCCCGCGGGAGCTCTACGAGATGGCCACGCCCGAGCAGGTGGAGCGGTTCCTCGCCCCCGTCCTTCGCGACGAGTACCACGGCGCCTGGGCGATCACCGAGCCCGGCGCGGGCTCCGACGTGAGCAGCATGGCGACGACCGCGACGCGGGACGGCGACGACTGGCTCATCACCGGCGAAAAGTGGTTCGTGACGAGCCAGGGCACGCCCGGCTACTACGTCGTCCTCGCTGAGGCCGAGGGCGAGCAGATGCTCTTCTTCGTCGAGCCGGACGCGCCGGGCCTGCGGATCAAGTTCACGCCGGGCTTCCTCCACGACCCGTACCTCGACCACCACCCAGAGATCCTGTTCGAGAACTGCCGCGTGCCCGATCGCAACCGCATCCCCTCCGGCGGCAACGAGGGCGCGAAGGAGTGGTTCACGATCGAGCGGCTCTTCATCGCGGCTCGCTGCTGCGGCGCGGCGGCGCGGAGCCTCGAGCTCGCCTCCGCGCACGCGCAGGAGCGCGTGCAGTTCGGGCAGCCGATCGCGGAGTTCCAGGGCGTCTCGTTCCAGCTCGCCGACTGCCTGACCGAGCTGCTCGCCGCCCGGCTCATGACCTACCACGCCGCGCACGCGTTCGACGTCGAGGAGAACCGCAAGGTCGTCCACGGCAAGGTCGCGATGGCGAAGCTCTACGCCTCCGAGATGGCGGGGCGGGTCGTCGACCGGTCGCTGCAGGTGTTCGGCGGGCGCGGCTACCGGACCGACAACCCGGTCGCGCGGCACTACCGCGAGGTGCGGGTCGACCGGATCTGGGAGGGCACGAGCGAGATTCAGCGCCTCGTGATCGCCCGCGGCCTCGCCAAGCGGGGCGTCGACGTGTACGTCGGCTGAGCCCCGGGGGAGCGGGGGGCCGAGCGGCGTTTGCCGTCACCCCCGGAATGGTGGAGATGCCGCCGCCCGGCGTGCCCCGTCCGGGACGCCGCCGTCTTCATACCACCGCGGGCCCCCGCAATGCCAGCGCTTCGGTGCGCGTTCACCCGATCCGGGGAACGCGGACTCCCGTAACGGGGGCAGGCCGTCCCTGCCCCCGTCACGGGTCGAGTCAGTGCCCGAAGCGCACGTCGGGCAGCCAGCGGTCGAGCCAGCGGGGCAGCCACCAGGCCCAGCGCCCCGTCAGCCTCAGCAGCACCGGCAGGAGCAGGAGCCGGATCAGCGCCGCGTCGAGCAGGACGGCGATGCCGAGGATCACTCCCATCTCCTTGGGCGGCAGCGGACCCGAGATCGCGAACGTGAAGAAGACCGCCACCATCACCGCGCCGGCCGCGAAGATCGTCCGGCCGGAATGCGCCAGCCCGCTGACCGCAGCCTCCCTCGGGTCGTGCGAGCGATCCCAGTGCTCCTTCGCCGAGGCGAGCAGGAACACCGTGTAGTCCATCGAGATCGCGAAGATCATCGCGAAGAAGAACACGGGGCCCCAGGCGTTCAGGAACCCCTGCGACTCGAAGCCGAGGAAGCCGGCCCCGTGCCCGTCCTGGAAGATCAGCTTCGCCACGCCGAACGCCGCCCCGACCGCGAGCAGGTTCGTGACGACCCCGAGCGCCGCGATCAGCGGCGCCTGGAGCACGACGAGCAGGAGCAGGAAGCCGAGCCCGAGCACGACGCCCATCACGAGCGGCGTCTTCGCGCCCAGCGCCTCCTCGAGGTCGTGGTTCTCGGCGACGGCCCCGCCCACGAGCGCCTCGGGCGGCAGCTCCGCGCGCAGGCGATCGATGGTCGCGCCGACCATTGGGTCGGAGGGATCGGCGTTCGGCACGGCCTGGATCAGCGCGAGCTCGCCCGACGCGCTCGGCATGGTAGGCAGCACCCGCGCGATGCCCGGGTCGCTTGCCGCCTGCGCCGAGACGGCGTCAGCCTCGCCGGCGGGCACCGCGATCTGGAGCGCCCCGGGCGCCCCGGGCCCGAACGCGTCCTGCACCTGGTAGTAGCCCTGCCGCGACTGGTCGTCCGCCGGCACGACCGCGATCGACGGCATGCCGGTGTCCAGCCAGAAGATCGGTACGGCGAGGGCGACCAGGACTGCGACCGAGGCCGCGCCGAAGGCCAGCGGTCGCCGCCAGAGCCGCTCCGCCCAGGCGGCGAACCGCCGCGAGCGGTGCTCGCCCGAGTGCGCCCACCGCAGCGCGAGCTTGTTCACCCTCGGCCCGAGCCGCGCCAGGACGGCGGGCAGGAGCGTGAGCGTCGCCCCCAGCACGAAGATCACGGCCAGCATGATCCCGAGGCTCATCGAGCGGAACGCCGGGCTGGGCACGAGCATCACCGCGGAGAGCGAGATCAGCACGGTCAGCCCGGAGAAGAGGACAGCCTTGCCGGCCGTGTCCATGGCCACGGCGGCCGCCTCGACCGGCGTGAGCTTGCTGCCGAACAGCGCCGCGCGAAAGCGGGCGACGACGAAGAGGGCGTAGTCGATCCCGAGCGCGAGCGCGAACATCATGGCGAAGTTCATCGCCCAGATCGAGACGGCGCCGAGCTGGGTGGCGACGAACAGGGATCCCGCGGCGGCCACCAGGCCGAGCATCGTCAGCATCAGCGGCAGGCCCGCGGCCACGAGCGAGCCGAACGCGACGACGAGGATCGCGAGCGTGACGGGCCAGCTCAGCAGCTCGGACTTCAGCATCGCCTCCAGGTTCGCCTGGTTGAAGTCCGCCCACATGCCCGACGACCCGGTCAGGTTGACCTCGACGCCGGGCGCGGCCGCCTGCGCGAGCGGCCCGTCGAGCGCCTCCGCCGCGTCGACCATGCCGTTCGGATCCTCGGCGGCGCCCGCCTGCACGATCGCCGTGTGCCCGTCCTCGGAGATGGACGTCCCTTCGGCGGGCAAGACGACTGACGACACGGCATCGCTCGAGCGGAGAACCTCCTCGACGCTCGCGATCGTGGCCTGGAAGGCCGGGTCGGCGACCGTCGCGCCGTCCGAGTGGACGACCACCATCAGGGCAGCGCTCGAGAGCCCCTGGAACTCGTCCTGGATCAGCTCGCGGGCTGCAACGGATTCGGAGCCGTTCGCCTGCCAGCCGGCTCCGGAGAGCGCCTGCTCGGCGCGGGGCGCGAAGATGCCGAGCCCGACCGCGATCACGATCCAGGCGGCAACGACGATCCGGAAGCGGGTGGCGGTCCAGGCGCCGAGGCGCCCGATCGGGCCGAGCTCGCCCGTCACGACGCGCACTTCTCGAGCCCGAGCACCCGCTCGACGACGAGCGAGGCGGGGCAGGCTCCGAAGAGGACGTAGAGCCACAGGCTGACGCCGGTGAACGCGGTCATGGCGAGAAACCAGGAGCTGACCGTGACGGCGAGGAGGACGGTGAGGAGGACGACGGTGCCGGCGAGCGCGAACAGCGCCCGCTCGAGGGGCCAGCGGCTAGAGGACATGCGGCTATTCCTTTCGGGGGGTGGGTGTGGGTACGAGGCTCGCGTCGCCCGCCCCCTCGAGCAGGCCGGCCAGCTCGCTCGCCTGCCGCTCGAGCCCGCCGCACACGAGCGCGCAGAGCGCGAGGACGCTCTCGTCGGCGATCGCGTAGCGGACGTGGTTGCCGTCCTTGCGGCGGCTGAGGATGCCGGCCAGATGGAGAACGCCGAGGTGCTTCGAGACGTTCTGCTGGGAGGTGCCGAGCGCCCCGGTCAGCTCCTGCACGGACGCCTCCCCGGCGCACAGCAGGTTGAGCAGCCTGATCCGCATCGGCTCGCCCAGCACGCGGAAGCGCTGCGCGACCAGCTCGACGAGCGGCTCGGAAAGCAGTGGCGGAGGGGTCGGAGCGGGCATCGGCTCGGGGGTTGTCGCGAGCATACCACTCCACAACTACGTAGCGGTGGAGTTTATTCCATGCCGCCGCCGGCTCAGCCTCTCGTGGCCCCGAGCGCCGGCAGGTAGCTCTCCTGCTCGAGCCAGTGGCCCCCGTCGATGGTCAGGACCTCGCCGGTGATGTAGGCGGCGTACCGGGAGCAGAGCGCGGCCGCCCACCAGGCGATCTCCTCGGGGGTGCCGAGCCGGCCGAGCGGCACCGTGCCGGCGACGCGCGCGCGATCCGCGTCGGTCGGCCAGAGCGCCTGGCCCGCCCCCTCCGTGTCCGTCGGCCCGGGGCAGATGCAGTTGACGCGGATCCCTTGGGGGGCCCACTCGACGGCGAGCGTCCGGGTCATCGCGAGCAGTCCCGCCTTGGCCGCCGCCGAGTGGACGGTGCCGGGCCCGCCCGTCCACGCATAGCTCGCGAGCACGCTCAAAATCGCCCCGCCGTCGCCCTGCTCGATCATCCGGCGCCCGGCGGCTCGCGAGCAGAGGAAGCCTCCGTCGAGCACGATCCCGACCACCGCCCGCCAGCCGTTCGGCGAGATCTCCTCCGCTCTCGCGACGAAGTTGCCGGCGGCGTTGTTCACGAGCACGTCGACGCGACCGAAGCGCGTGACCGCGTCCGCGACGAGGGCGTCGACCTGTTCCGGATCGCGGACGTCCGTGGGCTTCGCGTGCCCCGCGCCGCCCCAGTCCTCGATCAGCGCGATCGTCTCCTCGAGCGCCTCCGGGCGCCGGCCGCCGACGACCACGAGCGCGCCAAGCCGGGCGAGCTCGAGCGCCATCGCGCGGCCGAGGCCGCTGCCGCCGCCCGTCACGATCGCGACCTTGCCCTCGAACGTTCCCTCAGCGAGCATCGTCGTCTCCTTTCGAGTTCGCGAGCACGATCCGCGCGTCCAGCCCGAGCGCGCCGCCCGGGGTGACGAGCAGGGGATTCACCTCGATCTCCGCGATCTCGGGCCGCTCGGCGGCGACGCGCGAGATCGCGGCGAGCGCCCGGGCGGCTGCCCCCACGTCCACGGGCGGGCGCCCACGCGCGCCGAGCAAGAGCGGCGCGCCCCGGAGCGAGCGCAGGAGCCCCTCCGCCACGCCGTCCGTCACCGGGGCGAGCGCGACCCCGACGTCGCGCAGCAACTCGGCGTGGAGGCCGCCGAGGCCGGCGAGCGCGATCGGGCCGAAGCGGGCGTCGCGCCGGCAGCCGACGATCAGCTCGACGCCCTCGGCGACAGATGCCATCCGTTCCACCGAGTACCCCGTCGGGGCGAGCCGCCGCGCCATGTCGGCGAGGGCCTCCTCGAGCTCCCCTTCCGATCCGATCCCGAGGGCGACGCCGCCCGCGTCTGACTTGTGGAGCAGGCCGAGCGTCTTGAGCGCGACCGGGTAGCCGAGCTCGGTCGCGGCGGCGAGCGCCTCCGCCGCGCCAGTGGCACGGCGCGCCGCCGCGAACGGGACGCCGGCGGCGGCGAGCAGGTTGCGCGCCTCGAAGTAGCCGTCGGCGGCGAGGGCCGGCCGGGCCGGGGCGGGCAGCCGCGGGACGCCGAGCGCGGTGGACTCGGCCAGCCCGGCGAGCCGGGCCAGCACCTGCGCCGCGGCCTCGATCTCGCGGTAGACGGGCGTGCCGCGCTCCCGCAACGCGGCCGCGGCCGGAGACTCCGGGTACATGGTGTGCACGACGAGCGGCCGGCCCGTGTCCGTGGCGATCGCGGGGATCGCCCGCGCGACGTCGAGCTCGCTGTCGGCGAGCTGCTCGTCCTGCCCGTAGCCGCCGAAGTAGCCGGTGAGGATGACCGCGTCGACCTCGCCCGACTCGAGCACGAGGCGGGGCAGTCGCTCGTACGCCGTGAAGTCCTGCTCGCCCCCGGCCATGTCGACCGGGTTTCGGGTCGCGGCCCGCGCCGGGAGGTGCTCGCCGAGCCTGGCAGCAAGCACGTCGCTCAGGGGAGGCACCTCGAGCCCGCACGCGGCTGCGACGTCCGCTGCGATCACGCCGTGGCCGCCTCCGTCACCGACGATTGCGACGCGCCGCCCGCGGGGCCGGTGATCGGTTCGCAGCGCCTGCGCGAGATCGACGAGCTCGCGGGGCGTGGACACGCGGAGCACGCCCGCGGCACGGCAGGCGGCATCGACCGCCGCCGCGTCGCTCACGAGCGCCCCGGTGTGGGAGCGAGCGGCTCTCGCGCTCGCCTCGCTGCCTCCCGCGGTGAGGAGAACGACAGGCTTGCCCGCGAGGGCGGCGCGCTCCGCGGCGGCGGCGAATGCCCGCCCGTCGCGAAAATCCTCGAGGTAGAGAGTGATCACGCGGGTCGGCTCGTGACCGGCGAGCGCGTCCACCAGCTCCGCCGCTTCGAGGTCGGCCTGGTTGCCGAGCGACGCGAAACGCGAGAAGCCGAGCCCGTAGCCCTCGAGCAGGAGCCCGAGCTCCAGGGCGACGTTCCCGCTCTGGGAGACGAGCGCGATCTCTCCGCGCGGCAGCTCGTTCCAGCCGATGTCGAGCTCGGCCTCCGCGTC
Organism: uncultured Gaiellales bacterium; assembly: GCA_964370985.1. GTDB lineage: Bacteria > Actinomycetota > Thermoleophilia > Gaiellales > Gaiellaceae > JAHDVS01. The sequence continues at coordinate 32,287 of CAYJLE010000003.1, forward strand.
GAGGAGCCCCATGCAGTTCGGCCCGAGCAGCACCGCCCCGGCGGCGCGCACGCGCTCGACGGCGGCGCGCTCGCGGGCGAGCCCCTCCGCACCCGTCTCCCCGAGGCCGGCGCTGATACCGACGAGCGCCTTCGCGCCGGCCGCGAGCGCCTGGTCGACCGCCTCGTCGAAGCCGGCCGCCGGCACCGCGATCACGACCAGCTCGACCGGCCCGGGGATCTCGGGGAGGGTGCGGAAGGCCCGCTGGCCGAGGATCTCCCCGCCGCCGCGATTGACGAGGTGGACGGCCCGGCGCTCGGCGCCCTTGAGAGCCCCCCGGGCGAGCCAGTAGCCCCACTTGAACGGATCGGCGGAGGCACCGAGGACGGCGACCGAGCGCGGGTCGAAGAGCGCGCGAAGGTCGCGGGTCGCCGGTCCGGTGCGCCTCATCGCGCGGGCATCCTTCCAGATCGCGACGGCATCAGCCCGCCCTGCTCGCGCGCGTGAGCAGGGCCGCTCGCAGGGGTCGGCGCTGGATCGCGATCAGCGTGAGCGCGCAGAGTCCCGCCGCCATCCCGTAGGCGGCGACGTCGCCACCGAGATCCGCCACGCCGCCGCCGAGCGCGGAGCCGACGACGTGCCCCGGCGCCCAGGCGAGGTTCATGAGCGCGAAGCCGAGCCCGTGCTCGACGCCGCTCGCTTCCCAGCCGTCAGTCAGCATCGCGATCGCGGGTGTCCAGAAGGCGCCGTAGGCGATGCCGGTGAGCACGACCACGGCGGAGAGGAGCCAGCGGTCGCCGATGAACGGGATCGCGAGCGAGGTCGCGACGGCTCCCGCGAGCCCGAACCGGATCGGCGCGAGCCTGCTGTGGCGATCCGACCAGCGTCCGATCAGGGGGTTGAGCGCGGCCTCGATCGCGGCCGAGACGAAGAACGTGCCGGCGACGCCGACGACGCCCCAGCCGAGCCGGTCGAGCTGGAGCGGCCCGAGCACGCCGAGGGTGCCGAACAGGAGCGCCGGCAGCGCGAGCAGCCACATTCCGACCAGCACCCGCCGCGAGCGTGCCGCCTTCAGGAGCAGGGTGAGCGGCTGGCTCTCCCCCCGGTCCGGCGATGGAATCCTCAGCGCCCAGGCGGCAAGCGCGACGCACGCGCTCGCGACGGCGATGAACGCTCCGGCCCGGCTCAGCTCCTCGGCCGCACCGCCGAGCACCGGCCCGAGCAGCGCGCCGCCGATCGCAGCCGCCATCGCGATCCCGATCATCTCCCCCCGGCGCGCGCGCGGCGTTGCGGTGATGAGCCACGCCAGGGCACCGGTCCAGACGAACGAGCCGCCCGCGCCCTGCGCGAACCTCGCAAGCACGAGCAGCCAGTAGGTGTCGACCATGCCGAAAGCGACGCTGGTGCCCGCCACGATCAGAAGGCCCGAGATCGTGACCCGCCGCACGTCGGTGCGGGTCGCGATCACACCAGCCGGCACCGCGGCCACGGCGCCCCCGAGGGCGTAGGCGGCGACGAGCAGGCCGGACTCCCACTTCGAGAGCGAGAACTCGTCGGCGAACCCGGGCAGAAGCGGCGCGAGCGCGGCGAAGAACAGCGTCTCGATCAGGACGGCCGAGCTCGAGAGGACGAGCAGGCGGCGCACGGGCCGATGCTATCCGGGCGCGGCTGCCGCAGACTCTCGATACTTCGATCGACGGCACCGCGAGGAGGAGGACGAATGCGCATCGTCAGGATCGACCGCTCGGAAGCCCGGCCGCCCGCGAACCCGGAGTGGTTCCCGGGGAGCGTGTACCAGCAGCGCCTCAACGACCCCGGGGACGAGCGGGGCGTCGAGCTGATCGCCGTCTGGTTCGAGCCGGACTCCCGGACGAGACCGCACGTGCACGAGGCCGACCAGGTGCTCCAGGTGGTCGAGGGGGAGGGAGTCGTCGCGATCGAGGAGGAGCGACGGCTGATCCACGCGGGCGACTGGGTGGTCGTCCCGGCCGGGGCCTGGCACTGGCACGGCGCGACGCCGACGATGGCGATGTGCCACATCTCGATCAAGCAGCCCGCCGAGACCGACTGGACGGCCCCGTGGCGCGACTTCGACACCTACACGGAGGGCGCGGCCTGAGCTCTGAGGTTGGGGCGGGCTGTCGAGCGGGGCCGGCGGCCGGGTGGGCCGTTGTGCGCCTGATCCTGCTCGCTGCGATGTCCTGCTTTGCGGGCGAGCTCGTCCGGTTGCTCTAGCAGGCGGCTCGCTGCTCGGCGAAGCAGGTGTCTTCGCCGGGGCCGCCGTCGGCGGTGTCCTTGCCGGGCCCGCCGCGGACGGTGTCGTCCCCGAAGCCGCCGAGGAGGAGGTCGGGGCCGCCGCGGCCGTGGATCCGGTCGTCGCCGCCGAGGCCGCAGATCACGTCGGCGCCCGCGGTGCCCCGGAGCCGGTCGTTCCCGGCGGTGCCCCAGATCGTGCAGCCGGCGTGGGCGAGCGGCGTGAAGCCGAGCGGCTGCCAGGCCACGGTGGGGGTGAAGCCGGGCAGCGCGACCGGGGCGCCCGTAAGGTCTCCGGCCGGGCTCGCGAACCGCACGCGCTCGCCGTCGGCGAACGCGACGAGAAGGCCGTCCGGCGACCAGGTGGGGCTCGCCGCCTCGGCCGACCCCTCGTCCGCGAGCCGGGCCAGGCCCTCACCGTCGGCGCCGACGGTGTAGAGGTCTCCGTCGAAGGTCGCCCAGAACGTGAAGACGACCCGCTCCCCATCGGGGGACCAGTCGGGGTGCAAGTAGCTGTCCTCGCCCCGCACGAGCAGCCGTCGCGCCGACCCGTCGACGCGCGACACGGCCAGCCCGTTCGCGCTCTCGTAGGCGAGCCGCGCCCCGTTCGGCGACCACGCCGGCCAGAGGCCGCCGAACCCGAGGGCGGTCAGCCGGCGCCCGTCGGGGTCGATCACGAACAGGGACTGGCCTCGCTGGAAGACGATCTTCTTCCCGTCCGGAGACCAGTCGGGCGAGGCGTCGTCCTGCGGGCCGCGCGTGATCCGCTCGAGCCCGGAGCCGTCCGCGTCGACGACCCAGAGGTCGCCGTCGCCAGAGAACGCGAGCCGTGACCCGTCCGGCGCCCAGGCCGGGTCGCCGTCGTAGCCGCCGGTGTCGGCGAGCAGGGCGAGCCCCGTCCCGTCCGCCTCGACGACGTAGATGTCGTTGTCGAGGGCCAGGGCGAGCTTCCCGTTCGCTCCCGGCACCGCCGCTCCGGCTGCGCCCGAGCCGACGGTGAAGGCGAAAGCGACGACCGTGAGAGCGGCGATGAGCCCGCGAACCCTCACCACGGGCCGCCGAGGGCGACGGTGACCGTCTCGCCGCTCACGCCGCCCGCCTCGCCGCTCGCGAGAAAGGCGATCACGGCGGCGACCTCGTCGGGCTCGAGCACGCGTCCCGGCGGGTAGTCGCGCGCTCGCTCTGCCCAGACCTCGGCGGCGCTGATCCCGCGGCGCTCCGCCTCCCGCTGCGCCGAGCGGTTCGCCATCTCGGTGCGGACCCAACCGGGGAGGACCGCATTGCAGGTGACGCCGTGGGGGCCGACGTCCTGCGCGACGGCGCGCATCAGGCCGAGCAGCCCGTGCTTCGACGTGCAGTACGCGGACATCCGCGGCGCGCCCAGCTCTCCCGCCGTCGAGCTGACCATCACGATCCGCCCGTAGCGGCGCTCGACCATGTCGCTAGCGGCCCGCCGGGTCAGCTCGAACGGGCCGTGGAGGTTGACCGCGAGTGTCTCGTGCCAGAGCGACGGATCCTGCTCCCAGATCTCCCGCTCGTTCGCCGAGCCGACGCCCGCGTTGTTGACGAGGATCTCGATCGGCCCGAGCCGCTCGCGCGCCTCCTCGACGATGCGGGCGCAGCCGGCCGCGGTCCCGACGGTCTCGGCGAGGATCTCGACGCCGGTCTCGGCGGCGAGGCTCCGCAGCTCGCTCTCGGTGCGCGAGACCGCGAGCACGCGCGCCCCCCGGGCGGCCAGCAGGGCGGCCGTCGCCCGGCCGATCCCCCGACCGGCGCCGGTCACGATGGCCACGCGTCCCTCGGTCATGCGGGTATTAGAGCGCAGGGCGGGGCGCCGCGCCTACGAGACGAGCCCGAGTAGGACGAGGCCGCCGATCACGAGTGCCACGCCGAGCCACTGCGCCGGCGCCGGCCGCTCGCGCAGGACGGCGACGCCGAGCACGATCGGGACGACCGCGTACGGCGCTGCGGCGGTGGCGACGAGCGAGGTCTCGGCCTTCTGGACGCCGACGTTGAACGCCACGTAGCCGGCCGTGTCGAGGCACGCGACCGTGCCGATCAGCCCGATCGTGGTTGCCGAGCGGTCCGGGAACCGCCACTGCCCCCCGCGGATCGCGGTCAGCGCGATCAGCGCGCCCGTGAACACCCGCGCGAGGAAGATCGGCCCGAGCCAGCCGAGCTCGCCGCTGTAGTAGCTGACCCCGAACACGAATCCGCCGATCGCGAACATCGTCAGGACGGCGAGCAGGATCCCCAGGATCTGCACGCGCTCCTTCATCCGGAACAGGCGCGGGTCGACGGAGGCGAGCGCGACGCCGGCGAAGACCACGAGCACCGCGGCGACCTCGCCGTCGCCCAGCCGCTCGCCGAGCAGGAGCACGGCGAGGATCACGGCGACGACGGCGTATCCGGAGACGATCGGGCTGACGATCGAGATCGGGCCGATCGCGAGCGCCCGGTAGAAGCCGAGGTAGGAGATCCACCCGAGCGCGCCCACACCCGCCAGCACGAGCACCTGCTTGCCGGTCACGCCGTCGAGCGCCCCGGTGGCCGCGACGGCTACCGCGAGGGCGACGATTGCGGCCAGGTGAAAGCCGAGCACTGTGCGCACCGCGCCGGTGCGCCGGGAGGCGAGCGTCGCGCAGTAGTCGCTGAACCCCCAGCTGAGCGCGGCGGCGAGGCCGAGGGCGATCCCCAACGGGCTAACGGCCGCCGGCCGCGGCGACGAACTGGCGGAACAGCTCGAGGAAGCGGCGATCGAGCCGCCACTCCTCCTGGAGCTCGAACTGGGCGCCGAGAACGTACCCGTCGGCCTCGAGCTCGATCACCTCGACGACGCCGTCCGGGGCGACGCCGGTGGCGCGCAACCCGGCTCCGAGCCGGTCGATCGCCTGGTGGTGGAAGCTGTTGACCTCGATCGTCTCGACACCGAGCGCCGCGTGCAGCCGGGAGCCCGGCTCGACGGCGATCTCGTGACGCGGGTGGGCCGGAACCGTCTCCTCGCCCTCGAGCGAGGCCCGCTCCATCTCCTTCCAGCGTTGCCAGCCGCGATCGGTCGGGTGGTCGGCCCAGCCCGGCGCGAGCGCGACGTCCTGCACGAGCGTGCCGCCGAGCGCGATGTTGATCACCTGGCTGCCGCGGCACATGCCGAGCAGGGGCCGCTCGCGCTCGAGTGCGCGCTTCACGAGCTCGAGCTCGAACTCGTCGCGATGCGGGTCGGGCGGGCCGAGCGCCTCGTGCGGCTCCTGGCCGTAACGGTGCGGCTCGATGTCCCGTCCGCCGCCGATCACGACCGCGTCGACGAGGTCGAGCGCGTCGTCGAGGACGGCGTCGAGGCGGCTGAGCGTGAACGGGATCCCGCCGGCGAGCGCGATCGGTCGTTGGAAGCCGACGCTCTGGTAGTTGCCGAAGTCGTGGTGGCCGACCGAGAAGCCGATCATCGGCTTCTCGCGGCGTCGTCTCACTGGCCCACTTTCCCGAGCCGCAGGCCGACGAGCCAGTCGGATGTCCCGGCGACGTGGCTCTCCATCAGCGTGCGCGCGGCGTCGGGCTCCCGGCGCGAGATCGCCTCGAGCACGGCCCGGTGCTGGGCGTTCGAGAGCCGGAGCGCCTCCTCCGGGTGGGGGATCAGCGCGAGCAGGTCGGACAGCTCGGTCTGAACCTGGGCCTCGGCGGCGGCCAGGCGCCGCGAGCCCGAAGCGGACGCGACGGCCAGGTGGAAGCGGCTGTCGGCCCGGCGAAACTCGGCGAACGGGGGCGGGGCCGCCATCTGCTCGACGAGCGCGCGTAGCTCGGCCAGCTCGGGCTGGCCCGCGCGCTCGGCCGCGAGGGCCTCAAGCTTCACGCGCAGGCTCTTCACCGCGT
>CAYJLE010000003.1:38392-147328 GCA_964370985.1 uncultured Gaiellales bacterium
ATCGGCGCCCCGCGGGGGGGTCGCGGGCCCCGCGGGGGGGGCCCGGGGGGCGCGGCCGCGCGGGCGGCGCGCGCGCCCGCGACGAGCTGGCGGAAGCCCGTCAGGTCACGGAGATCCTCCACGGTCAGGCCCGCGAGGCGCTGCCTCGCGGCGCGCGGGGGCGCGGGCGGTACCGCGCGCCGCACGAACGTCCCGCCGCCGCGGCCGCGCCGCGTCTCCACGTAGCCCGCCTCCCGTAGCACGGCCAGCGCCTGGCGCAGCGTCATCGGCGAGATGTCGAAGCGCTCGGCGAGCTCGGCCTCCGGTGGGAGCCGCTCCCCCAGCTCGAGCACGCCGAGCCCGATCGCCTCCCCGATCCGCCGCACGGCCTGCTCGACGAGACCCTGGCCTCCGATCGGCGAGAACACGACCGCCCGGGCGATCGCGAGCGGCCCGGCTGCCTGTGCTGCCGGTAAACCTCCAGGACTAGACATTTGTAGGTCAGTGTTTTACCATGCCCGCCACGGCGGCGCCCGCCGCCCGAGGGAAAGGAGGGCCGATGGCGGAGCGCACGACGCCAGGCCAGGAGACGAACGGGCAGGGGAACGGCCCCCCGGAGGAGTTCTTCGCGGAGTGGCGCAACGCCGCCTACAACTGCTTCAGCTCCGGCCACAAGTTCTGCCGCGAGGTCTGCCCGGTGATGCAGGTGACCCGCGACGAGCGTTACACGCCGACCGCGTTCCACGCGAACGTCGTCGCGATGGAGAAGGGGCACCTCTCGCTCGAGGACGTCGCCGACGACTACACGTTCTGCACGATGTGCGGCGCCTGCGAGCTGCGCTGCCCGAACACGCTCTTCACCGGCGACTTCTACCGCTTCCGCCAGCGCACGATCGACGTCGTCAGGGCGGTGCGGACGCTGGCCGTCAAGGCGGGAATCCACCAGCCCGCCTGGAAGCGCTGGGCCGACCTGACCGACCGGTGGGGCAACGAGCCCGTGCTCGGCTGGAACACCGAGACGTCCGCGTCGAAGGTGCGGGCCTGGGCAGCCGGGCTCGACATCCCGACCGGCGGCGAGACCGTGCTGTTCGCCGACTGCGAGGCCGCGTTCAAGCGTCCGTCGGTGCCGCGCGCGGTCGCGCTGCTGCTCCAGGCGGGCGGGATCGAGTTCGGGCTGATGAACCAGCAGTGGTGCTGCGGCGGCCCGATGTGGGAGACCGGCTACGAGGACGTTGCCCTCAAGATGGCCGAGCACAACATCATCGACTGGCGCAAGACCGGGACGAAGCGGATCATCTGCCCGGATCCGCACGACTACATCACGATCGTCGAGCGCTACCCCGCGATCGACGAGGGCTTCGACGAGTTCGAGGTCGTGCTCGCGCTCGACCTCGTCGCCGAGCTGATCCGGGACGGCAAGCTCGAGCTGACCACGCCGGTCGAGCGGACCGTGACCTACCACGACCCCTGCCGGCTGAACAAGCGCCTCGGCAAGTGGCAGGCCCCGCGCGAGATCCTGCGCGCGATTCCCGGGCTCACCTTCGTCGACGTCGACCACGTCACCCAGTGGTCGTACTGCTCGGGCGCCGGCTCGAACCTGTTCGTCGAGCAGCCGGAGCTGACGGCGGAGATCAGCCGCCGGCGGATCGGCAAGGCGAAGGAGCTCGAGGGCGTGGAGACGCTCGTCTCCGCCTGTCCCTGGTCGGAGCGCCCGCTCACCGAGCAGGGCAAGGAGCAGGGCCTCGAGGTCTCGGACATCTTCGAGCTCGTGGCCGAAGCGGCCGGATTCGAGGTGTGACGATGGCGATCGCAACGCTTCCCGACAGCGTCGTCGACGAGCTCGTCCAGATCTGCGGCGAGGACCACGTGTTCACCGGCGCGACGGCGCTCTTCAACCGCGCCCGGGTGCCGGCTCCGTTCCCCGCCCACCGCTGGGACGACCACGTCCCCCAGGCGGTCGTGCTGCCGACCACGGCCGAGCAGGTCTCCGAGGTCGTCAAGCTCGCGAACCGCCACCGGGTCCCGGTCGTGCCGCGCGCCGGTGGCACCGGGCTCACGGACGGCGCGGTGCCGCTCCGCCACGGGATCCTCGTCGACGTGAAGCTGATGAACACGATCCGCGAGATCGACGTCGTCGACCGCACGGTCACGGTCGGGCCGGGGATCAACATGCTGAAGCTGAACGAGGCGCTCCGGCCGTACGGGTTCATGTACCCGGACGACCCGGCCTCGTACCCGTGCTCGCTCGTGGGCGGTCGGATCGGCACGAACGGCTGGAGCCTGCTCGGCTCCCGGTTCGGCCACGTCAAGCACCTCGTGATCTCGATGGAGGTCGTGCTCCCGACCGGGGAGATCATCACCGTCGGCCACGGCGGCGGCAGGAAGAACCGCTCGAGCTCCTCGGGCTACCAGCTCAAGGAGCTGTTCATGGGTCATCAGGGCACGCTCGGGATCGTCACCGAGGCGACGCTCGAGCTCGTCAAGCGCCCGGAGCTGGAGTTCTCGGCCTTCTGGACGTACACGAAGTACGAGGACGCCTGGAAGGCGACTGGCGAGCTCGCCCGCTCCGGCTACGCGACGATCGCGGGCGTTGTGCTCTTCGACGAGGAGAAGGTCACCTATCTGCGCCGCGACGACGAGGCCTACATCCCGCAGCCCGAGTCGGCGAGGGCGGTCGTCGCGCTCGCGATGTACGGCAACGCGGACGAAGTGCGCCCCGGGGCGAAGGAGAGCATGCGGATCGGCAAGGCCTCGGGCGGCGTCTACATGGGCGACGAGATCTCCCACGCCGACTGGGCGGCCCGCCACGACCGCTACGCGACCCCGCTCCACGGCCGGATTCGCAAGACCGGCCAGGTCGTGCCGATGAGCTGGCACTGCGAGGACGCGGCGATCCTCTACTCGAAGCTCCCCGAGGTGCGCGAGCAGTGGCACCGGATCGCCGACACGATCATCGACAAGTACGGGATCTACGACGACTGGGGCATGTTCGCCTACACGAGCGGGCCCTACAAGCCGTGGGGCGACTACCTCGCCGAGATCGACATCGGGATCTGGGAGCAGGAGCTGAACGAGGAGAACTGGGAGGGCTACGTCTGGGCCAAGCGCGAGATCGCGCGCGTCGCGATCGAGTCCGGCGGCTCCATCTCCGCCTGTCACGGCTCCTGCCGCGTCGGCGAGGTCGACCTCGTCCCCCAGGAGCTCGGCGGCGCCTACGAGGTGATGAAGACGATCAAGCGGGCTCTCGACCCGAACAACATCATGAACCCGGGCAAGTACCTGCTCGACGACGCCTACCAGGAGGACTGAGCGATGCTGGGATTCCGGCTCTCTGACCAGAAGCCTCCGGAGGCCAAACGCGTCACCGACGTCGTCGTGATGCGCCTCGACCACGTCTTCGAGGTCGACCCGGCCCTGATGACCGAGCACGTGCGCCAGCAGGACCTCCCCAACTGGGAAGTCGAGCGGATCGTCGCCTCGCGGTGGGAACACCTCACCTGGATGCACGACCACTGGGCGGACGCGAAGCTGTCCGGCGAGGAGTTGCTCGAGGAGCTCGAGGCGGAGTGAGGCGGTAGCGGAGGGGCGGGGCTCCGCCTCGCCCCTCCCAGAAAGGAACGCGATGCGACTCGAGGGCAAGGCCGGCGTCGTCACGGGCACCTCCAGGGGGCTCGGGCGCGAGATCCTCCGCGCGCTCTGCGCCGAGGGAGCGAAGGTCGTCGCGCTTTCGCGGAACGCGGAGCTGGGCCAGGCCGGCGTCGACGAGGTCATCGCCGCCGGCGGCGACGCGGTATTCGAGCGGGGCGATGTCACGCGCGAGGCGGACATCGTGCGCGCGATCGAGCGTTGTCTGGCCGACTACGGCTCGCTCGACCTGATGGTCTCGAATGCGGGCATCCTCGGCGAGGGGCGCCTGCACGAGACCACGAACGAGCAGTGGCACGAGCTCGTCGCTGTCCACCTCACCCACACGTTCTGGTCCTGCAAGCACGCGGTGGAGGCCATGAGGGCCAGCGGCAAGGGGGGCTCGATCGTCACGCTCGGCTCGATCCTCTCCTTCACCGGCGACGGCTACCTTGCCGCCTACACGGCGATGAAGGCGGGCATCCTCGGGCTGACGAAGGCGATCGCGGTCGACTACGCGGCTGATCGCATCCGCTGCAACTGCGTCTGCCCGGGCGACATGGAGACGCCGATGATCGAGCAGTACTTCGACGGCACCGACGACCCGGTGTCAGCCCGGACCGAGATGGAGACGGCATATCCCGGCGGGCGAATCGCGCATCCGGCCGAGGTGGCGAGCGCGGTCGTCTTCCTCTGCTCGGACGAGAGCTCCTTCGTGAGCGGGGCGCCGCTCCTCGTCGACGGCGCGCTGACGGCGAAGGCGTACTGATGCAGTTCGACCGTCTGTCACCGGCCTGTTGACGCGCGCCCCGCACGCCCGGCCCGGCCACGTTCCCATCGACGCCTAGGAGGACGCCCCGATGCGCTTCAGCTACGCGATGCTGCCCGACCAACCCGCCGACGAGCTGATCGAGGCGATCGAGCTCGCGGACGAGCTCGGCTTCTACAGCGTCTGCGGTGCGGACGAGACGTACCACAAGGACATCTGGAGCATCTTCGCCGCGGCGGCGCGGAGCACGAAGCGGATCAAGCTGACGACGGACGTCACCCACGTGATCCTGAAGGACCCGACGATCGTCGCCCAGCAGGCCGCGACGCTCGACGAGCTCTCCGGCGGCCGCGTCGAGATCGGCTACTCGATCGGGAACTTCGGGATGCTCGAGCAGTACCACGTCGCGGACAAGGCCGCGCGCTCGGTCCACCGCATGCGCGAGGCCCACGAGGTGATCTCGACCTTCCTGCGGGACGGCGCGATCGACTTCGAGGGGGAGTTCTACCGCTACAGCGGCCTGTTCACGTCGGCGCGCCCGGTGCAGGAGCGGATCCCACTCAAGATCGGGGCGATGAAGGGCCCGCGCTCGTTCCAGCTCGCCGGGGAGATCGCGGACGGCATGCACCAGGCGCTCGCCTACTCCCGCGAGGCGATGGAGTACGCAGTCGAGCACATCAGGATCGGGGCCGAGCGGAGCGGCCGCGACTGGCGCGAGCTCGATCTCGGCGCCTGGATGGTGGCCTCCGTCTCCGAGGACTCTCGCGCGGCCAGGGACGCCGCCCGGGTCGTGGCCGCCTTCTACATCTCCGCGATGCCCGCCGAGCAGGTGAAACGGCACGGCATCGACCCGGAGAGCCTTCGCCCGATCGTGGAGGCGTTCACGGCCGGCGACGTCGAGCGCGGGGTCGAGCTGACCACGCCCGAGCTGGGCGAGCGGCTCTCCTGCGCGGGCACGCCCGAGGAGATCGTCGAGAAGATCCGCGCGGACGTCGTCCCGAGCGGCTTCAACCACGTGATCTTCGCCCTCACGGACCCCTACCTCGTCGAGCAGTGGTCCGGCCGGCGGGTCGAGAACGTCCCGACACTGGCCGGCCAGCTGCGGCTGATCCACGACCGGGTGATGCCGCACTTCGCCTGACGTTCCGGGCGGGTCGGGTCATTCGGGCGGGTCAGGACTCGCCCCTACGCGGGTCGGGACCTTGTCGGCGGGGGCTGTTGGTCGTAGGCTGCGTGCCCGGGGGGCGACCCGGGCAACCCGAGAAGGGGGTAACTGTGAGGTTCAGCTACGTCATGCTGCCGGACTACCCGCTCACCGAGTCGATCGAGATGATCAAGACGGCCGACGAGCTGGGCTATCACGCCGTCTACTCGGTGGACGAGACGTGGCACAAGGACATGTGGATCCTGTTCGCCGCGGCCGCCGACAAGACGACGCGGATCCGGTTCGGGCCGAACCTGACGCCGATCGGGCTGCGCGAGCCGACGCTCGTCTGCCAGGCGCTCGCCACGCTCGACGAGCTGACCGGCGGGCGCACCGAGTGCGTGTTCTCGATCGGGAACTTCGGGCTCTTGCACCAGTACGGGATGGACTGGTCGAAGATGAAGCCGCTCTCGCGGGTCAAGGAGGCCCACCACGTGATGCGCACGTTCCTCGACGAGGGCGCGATCACGTTCGAGGGGGAGTTCTACCGCTACAGCGGGCTGTTCACGTTCGCGCGGCCCGTCCAGGAGCGCGTGCCGCTCCTGATCGGCGCGATGCGGGGGCCGAAGTCCTTCCAGGTCGCTGGCGAGATCTCCGACGGCTGCCACCACGCGCTCTCCTACTCGAAGGAGGCGTACGAGTACATGATCGAGAACGTCAAGGTCGGCGCGGAGCGCGCCGGGCGCGACTGGCGCGAGCTCGATCTCGGCGCCTGGTGCGTGGTCGCCTGCGGGCCCGACTCGGCGGAGGCGAAGCGCACCGCCCGCACGATGGTCGCGTTCTACATTTCGGCGATGCCGCACGAGCAGCTCGAGCGGCACGGCATCGACCCTGCGGACATGGCCCCGATCGTCGAGGCGCTCGGCGGCGGCGAGCTCGACCGGGCGCTCGAGCTGACCTCGCCCGAGGTGGCCGAGAAGCTCTCGATAGCGGGCACGCCCGAGGAGTGCGTGGCGAGGATCCGCGAGATCGAGTCGACCGGCGTCAACCACATGATCCTCTGCATCACCGACCCGACGATCGTCAAGACCTTTACCGGTCGCGAGGTCAGCGTCCCGGACTGCCAGGGTCAGCTGCGGCTGATCGCCGAGCAGGTGATGCCGGCGTTCGCGTGACCGGCGAGCCGGTCGCGTGAGCGACTGGTTCCACGTCTCCGAGCTCGAGCCCGGGGTCACGATCGTGGCCGAGCCGGGCCACGTCGCCTGCTGGCTCGTGCAGGGCCGCGACCGCGCGGTCCTGATCGACACCGGCCTCGGGGTCGCCGACGTGGCCGCGGCGATCCGGCCCGCGGCGCGTGGCCCCGTCTCCGTCGTCAACTCCCACAGCCACTTCGACCACGTCGGCGGCAACGCGCTCTTCGCGGACTGCTCGATTCACCGACTGGGCGCCCCGCTGCTTGCCGCCGGCGTGTCCGCCGGTCTCCTCGAGCGCTACGCGGAGGGCGCGGGCGAGCTCCAGGAGCGCTGGCACGAGCTCGACGCCGCCGACCGGGCCGGGTTCCACGTCCTCGGGCCCGACGAGCGCGTGCGGCCCTGGCCGCCACCGGGCTTCGACGCCGCCTCCTGGCGGATCGAGCCGCCGGGCCCGGCACAGCTCCTCGAGGACGGAGACGTCCTCGAGCTCGGCGGCCGCTCGCTCCGCGTCATCCACACGCCGGGCCACGCGCCCGACCACATCTGCCTGCTCGACGAGCATGCGGGGATCCTGTTCACGCAGGATCAGGCCTACTACGGGCCGCAGCTCCTCTACTTCGAAGACTCGAGCCTCGAGGACTGGGCGCGCGCGGCCCGCCGGCTCGCCGACGAGGTCGGCCCGCAGATCCGGGCGATCTACTGCGCGCACTGCCTGCGCCCGTCCGTGCCGCCGCGACTGCTCTCGGAGCTTGCGGACGCGGCGGAGGCGGTGGCGGGCGGGGAAGTGACGCTGTGCCCGGGTCGCGGCTTCCTCGGCGCCGCGGTGTCGGTTGCGGACTTCGGCCACTTCTCGATCCTGCTGCCGCCGGGGGGTCGATCCCGCTCTTGACTGGCGCCCGGCGCGCGGCCAGGATCGGGCCACGCGCGAGCGCTTCAACGTCAGCGAGTACCTCGTCGACCGCCAGGTCGAGCTCGGCCGGGGCGGGCACGTCGCGCTGCGCGAGCGCGGAGCCGGTATCACCTACGAGGACCTGCTCGTCCGCGTGCGGGCTGCTGCGGCCGCACTGCGGGGCCTCGGCGTCAGCCCCGAGGAGCGGGTCGTGCTCGTGCTGCTCGACGGGATCGACCTCGTCGCCGCGTTCCTGGGCGCGCTGCGCATCGGCGCGGTCCCGGTGCCTCTCAATCCGCTGCTGCCCGCCCGCGACCTCGCCGCGATCGCAGGTGAGACGCGCGCCCACGTCGCGCTTCTCGCCGGCGAGCGGGCGGGCGTGGCCGCGGAGCTGGCCGCCGGCGCCCCCGAGCTCGAGCTGCTCGCGATCGCGGGCGGGGACGCGTCCGAGCTGCCGGGAGTGGCCACGCGCGTCTGGGCCGACCTCGCCGGCGACCCGGCGGACGGCGAGCCCCACGCGACCTGGGACGAGTCGCCCGGCTTCTGGCTCTGCACCTCGGGGACGACCGGGCAGCCGAAGCTAGCGATGCACCGCCACGACGACCTCCGCCTGATCGCGGAGGGGTACGCCCGGGAGGTGCTCGCGGTCGGGCCCGACGACCGCTCGCTCTCGATCGCGCCGCTGTTCCACGCCTACGGGCTCGGCAACTCGCTCGCGTTCCCGCTCGCCTCCGGCTCCACGGCGATCCTCGAGCCGGCGCGCCCACCGACGCCCGCGCTCGTCGCCGAGCTCGTCGCCCGCGAGCGCCCGACGCTCTTCTACGCGGTGCCGACGTTCTACTCCGCGCTCGTCGCGGCCGGGTTGCCGGAGGAGACGTTCGCCTCCGTGCGCCTCGCCGTCTCCGCCGGGGAGGCCTTGCCCGCCGAGCTGTTCCTGCGCTTCCGGGAGCTGTACGGCGTGGAGATCCTCGACGGGATCGGCTCGACCGAGCTGCTCCACATCTACCTCTCGAACCGGGCAGGCGAGGCCCGGCCCGGGACGACGGGCACCCCGGTCGGCGGCTACCGGATCGCGCTCGAGGACGAGGCCGGGCGGCTCGTCGGGCCGGGGACGCCCGGCCAGCTCCTGGTCGCGGGGGAGACCGCCGCCACCGGGTACTGGTGTCGCTCCGAGGAGAGCCGGCGGGCCTTCCGCGGCGAGTGGTTCGCGAGCGGCGACATGTACGTGTGCTCGCCGGACGGCTTCTACACCTACCTCGGCCGCTGCGACGACATGTTCAAGGCCGCGGGCGAATGGGTCTCCCCGGCCGAGGTCGAGGCGGTGCTGGTCGAGCACCCGGACGTGCTCGAGGCCGTCGTCGTCGGCGAGTGCCGGCCCGACGGGCTCGCCGAGCCGGTCGCCCGGGTCGTTGCCGCGCCCGGTCGCAGCGTCGAGCCCGAGGCGCTCGCCGAGCATTGCCGGGCCCGGCTCGCTGGCTTCAAACGTCCCCGCCGGATCCTCGTGGTCGAGTCGCTGCCGAGGACGGCCACCGGCAAGATCCAGCGTGCGCTCGTGCGCGAGGATGCGAGCGCCGGCCCCGCACCCCCAGGAAGGAGGGACGCATGATCCGGGAGGCCGCGCTTGCCAGCACCGACCATGGCCTGGTTCCCGAGGGAGAAGGGTGGTTCGTCGTCAACGCGCGCGAAGCGTGCTGGTGGCGGAACGAGGCCTTCGGGTCGCTCTGTGCCTTCGAGGGCGACGGACGCTTCGCAGAGGTCGGAATCAACATCCACGTGCTCGTGCCGGGGCAGTCGGCGTGCCTGTACCACGACGAGGGCGCGCAGGAGGATTTCCTCGTGCTCTTCGGCGAGTGCATCCTCGTGATCGAGGGCGAGGAGCGCCACCTGCGCCCGTGGGACTTCGTCCACTGCCCGCCCTTCACGGGGCACGTCTTCGTCGGCGCCGGACGGGGGCCGTGCGCGATCCTGATGGTCGGCGCCCGCCGCCCGGACGTGCCGCTTCGCTACCCGCCCGAGCCGGCGGCCGCGCGCCACGGGGCGTCCGTCGAGGCGGAGACCCCCTTCCCGGCCGTGGCGTACGCGCCGTTTCCCCGCTGGGTCGAGGCCCCCTACCGCGAGGGCGACCTGCCGGCCCTCCCCGGGTAGGGGCAAGTCACGACCCGCCGGCGGCCAGCTTCACGCGCAGCGGCAGCGTCTTCAATCCGTTCGAGAAGTTCGAGCGCAGCCGCTTCGGCTCGCCCGCGAGCTCGAAGCGCTCGGCCGAGACCGAGGATGCTGGCCAGCACGCCGATCGGGATCGGGGCCGCGATTTCGTGAACCGCCGGTCTCGGGCAGAACCTCGACGAGGGTGCCCTCGCTGACGAGCTCGACCTTCAACCGGTCCGCCGCTACCGCGCGGAGCCCGGCAGGTAGCTGCGTGAACGGCCTCCGATGATCGAGTCGTAGTCGGCGTCGGTCGCACCGAGCAGGCGGAATTCGCGGATGTAGGGCAGCGCTCTCTCGGGGTTGTCCGTGTCGATCTCCCGAGCGAGGCGGTGTCCGTCGAACACCGCGTCGGCGACCTGCAGCCGGGGAGCGACGCAATCGCCGATCCGGTAGAGGCCGGTGATCCCGTGGTCTGAGAGCGCCTCGGGGTCGCCCTTCAGCTCCTTGTATAGAGCGTCGTCCGGGAGCCGCTGCGTGACGAGGACGATCGCGTCGCACTCCCAGGAGCGCTGCTCTACAGGCGCGATCGCAGGGAAGCCGTACGCCCGACCCGGCTCGATCGACGACACGACGTGACCTGGGACGACCTCGACACCGAGCTCGCGAAGCAACGGAACCACGAGTAGGTTCTCGCCGGTGAAGTCCATGTACGGCGCCGGCCCGGAGAACTGAGTGACGAGGCGCACCTGCTTCCCGTCGCGGGCGAGCTTCTCGGCGAGGGTTGCGCCCATGAAGTACCCCTCGGTGTCGTAGACGAGGACCGAGGCGCCGGGGACCTGCTTGCCCTCGACCATGACCTGCTCCGGGACGAGGACGTGGGCGAGAGTGGCGTCGGCCCCCGGGATCGGCTCGTGCGTCGGGCCGTTGAGGCCGTTCGTCGCCCAGCTCGAGCCGGTGGCGAGCACGACGATCTCCGCCCCGTAGCCACGGATCGCCGTCGCATCGAGCCGCGTGCCCGTGATCACCTCGACGCCTCGCAGCTTCGAGAGCTGGATCGTGCGCCAGTCGACGACCCGGCTCCAGGCTCCCATCCCGGGAAGCTGCGACACCCAGCGGAGGTGGCCGCCCACCTCCGCGTCCGCTTCCACGAGGTGGATGCGGCGCATGCCCCGCTTGGCGAGCACGATCGCGCACTCGAGGCCCGCCGGGCCGGCGCCGACGACGAGGACGTCGTTGTCGGCGTTTCGGGCACGATCGAACTTCTCCGGGTGCCACCCTCGCCGGTACTCCTCGCCGGTCGTCGCGTTCTGCGTGCAGATCAGCCGCCAGCCGGCGTTGACCCGCGAGACGCAGACGTTGCAGCCGATGCACTCGCGGATCTCGTCCAGGCGCCCCTCCTCGATCTTCCTTGGCAGGAACGGGTCGGCGATCGACGGTCGGGCGGCCCCGATGATGTCGAGCTGGCCGCTGCGGATGACGTCGACCATCGTGTCCGGGTTCGTGAAGCGGCCGACTCCGACGATCGGCTTCCGAGTGTAGGGCCGGGCCTTGGCGATGAAGCCGCCCTGGAAGTTCTCCGGGTAGAAGCGGGAGGGCCCGGCGTCCTTCATCCAGTGCGCCATGTCCTCGCCCCCGACCTGGAGGTCCCAGAAGTCCACGAGGTGATCCGCGAGCTCGATGAACCCGACGCCTTCCTCCTCGACGCGAATGCCGGCGTCCGTGCCGTGCAGCGTGTCCACGCTGAAGCGCGCCGTGATCGCGCAGTCGTCGCCCACGGCTTCCCGGACGAGCTCGAGGGTCTCCATCCAGAAGCGGGCGCGGTTCCGGAGCGAGCCGCCGTACTCGTCTCGACGCTTGTTGTAGTAGTTCATCAGGAACATCGACGGGGTCGCGGAGGCCTCCGCGCCGTGCACGTTGACGATGTCGAAGCCGACCGTGCGAGCTCTCTGCGCAGCCTGTACGTACAACTGCTGGAGCTCCAGGATCTGCGGTTTGTCCATCTCGTAGGTGGAGCCCATCCAGAGAACCTCGCTCACCGCGCTCGAGATGGCTCGTGCCGGCTGACGGCTGTCGAAGCCCGACGTGCAACCGCCCGAATGGAGCTCGATGCCCGCGAGCGCTCCGTGCTCGTGGACCTTCTCGACCATGAGGCTCCAGTTCCGCGCGTCGTGGTCGTCCCAGATGAACGAGGGGAGGCCGAACCCGGTGAAGTCGTCCTCGCAGCTGATCTGGGTCGCTTCGGTGTTCACGACCGCCCATCCTCCCTCGGCCTTCACACCGCGGAGATGAGCCTGCGCACCCGGGAAGTGAGCGCCGAGGCCGGTGCAGTGCGGCGTCTGGTAGAAGCGGTTCTTCATGGTCTTCGGGCCAATGCGGACAGGCTCGAAGAGCACGTCGTATTTCGGGTCTCTCGTCACGACGTCGACGGCAGGGCTGCACGGACGGACTCGACTCCCTCGCTGAGTGCTCGGCGATAGAGGGTCAGGTCGTGGCCGTACGCGAGGCACCGAAAGCCCTGGTCGAGCAGCCTCCGGGCGTGCTCCAGATCGTCCGTCGCCATGGCGGCCGCCTTGTCTCGTCGCCGGCAGCAGGCCACGACCGCCTCG
This sequence comes from uncultured Gaiellales bacterium, assembly GCA_964370985.1. Classification (GTDB taxonomy): domain Bacteria; phylum Actinomycetota; class Thermoleophilia; order Gaiellales; family Gaiellaceae; genus JAHDVS01. The sequence goes on from CAYJLE010000003.1 coordinate 50,742, forward strand.
AGGGCTGCGAGGAAGAGCGGGTTGTCGAACTCGCCCGGAATGCCGAGGGAGGCCGTCAGGTCGTACTGCCCGACCCAGAGGGCGTCGACGCCTTCGACCGCTGCGATCTCGTCGAGACGCTCGAGCGCGGCGGCCGACTCGATCTGGACGATGACCGCGATCTCCCCGCCCGCGTCTTCCAGGTAACCGGGGATGTCTCCGCCGTGCTCATCCGCGTGGAGGATCCCGAAGCCGCGCCGCCCGACTGGAGGGTAGTTGGTGGCGGCGGCCATGGCAGCGGCCTCGTCGGGGGTCTCCACCCTGGGCACGACCACGCCGAGCGCCCCGAGGTCGAGCGCTAGCGACACCGCATGGCGATCGACCGACGGGACGCGGACGAAGGGGGCGACAGGCGCAGACCGGGCCGCGGCGAGTACGGTGCGGAGCGTCTCGCGGCCGTGACCCGAGTGTTCCTGATCCACCACGAAGAAGTCCATGCCCGCGCTCGCGACCGTTCGCGGCATTCCGATCGTCGCGAACTCCATCACGAACGTGCCGACGGCCACGCCGCCGGCACGGAGCTTTCGGAGGGCGGGGTTCTCGCGCACGGCGTCAGTCGCCGAGGTAGGCGATGACGTCGATCTCGACGAGCATCCCGGGGACCTGCCGCATGCCGCTCCCGACGGTGGTTCGCGCCGGCCGCGGCTCGGGGAAACGGCGGGCGTAGACCTCGTTGAAGCGCGGAAACTCGGTCTCGTCCGCCAGATGGACGGTCGCCTTGACGACGTCCGCGAGGGTAGCGCCCCCGGCTTCGAGGATCGCCTCGATGTTGTCGATCACGAGATCGGTCTGCTCCTCGATCGTGTCGCCTCTCAGGCCGGCTGTCTGCGGGTCGATCGGCCCGCATCCCGTGACGAAGACGAAGTCTCCTGCCCGGTAGCCTTGCGAGTAGGCGCCCAGCGGTGGCCCGGCCTTGTCGGTCGTTATCAGCTGTTTCGGCATACGCTTGCCTCCTTCGTGGTCGCTTCGTCTCTACGTCCGGCAGCCGCGGGCGAGTATCGGCCACACGCGCTCCACGTGCCCGTGTCGAATGCCGACGATCTCGTCGGAGAGGTTGACACAGGTGCAGGCGTGCATCGGCACGAACGCGACCTTCTCTCCCACGGCCACCGTGTCGCCGCCGACCCTCACGATCCCGTGCTCCTCCGACATTCGCTCGAGCACGATGTCGCGACCGACGGCACGAGCTAGGCCGTCGTCCTGCGTGGAGCCGCCCCCGATGAATCCCCGGTCGCCGCTGAACGTCTTCGAGCCGCCGTCGATCGTCGCGCGAGCCGGCGTCTGGTGGCTCACGACGGTACACAGGACGGTCAGGGCGAGATCCTCCTCGCCGGCGGAACCGAAGCCGATCTGCATGAGGTCGTTGAACACGTAGGTTCCCGCGCGTACCTCGGTGATCCCCTTGACCTCGGCAACGGCTCGCCCCGTGATCGTTCCGCCGGCCGTCACTTCGGGAACTGGCAGTCCGGCCGCGCGCAGGACGCCTGCCAGAGCAACCATCTGCTCGCCTTCGGCATGCCCGGCCTGTTCCACGCTGAGCATGTCGGAGCCGTCGAAGAAGACGCCTCGGTGCGTCGTGATCCCGTCGAGCTCCAGGCCGGGGAGGGAGAGGATGAAGTCAGCGAGACGCTTGATCCCCTCGATGTCGGTGGGCTCGAATCCGCACCGGTGGAGGCCCGTGTCGATCTCGATCTGAACACCGACGGTAACGCCGCTCGCCGCGGCCGCGGTGCTCAAGCCCAAGGCTGCGATGTCGCTGTCGACGTTCACCGTCACCGTCGTTCCATCCCCGGCAAGCGCGGCGATGCGCTCCCACTTCGGCGTACCGATGACCGGGTACGCGATCACGATGTCGCGACAGCCGTGGGCCGCGAAGACCTCCGCCTCCGACACTTTCGCGGCGGCGATTCCCTTGGCACCCGCCTCGAGCTGCGCCAGTGCGATCTCCGGGACCTTGTGCGTCTTGATGTGCGTGCGTAGCGACACGCCGTGAGCCTCGATCTCGGCCTGCCAGCGCTGGATGTTCCGTTCGAGGCGGTCGAGGTCGACCAGCAGGCACGGCGTGTCGAGCTCATCCACCGGCAAGCCTTCCATCGCGCCCCGGGCTCCGGTATCCGGCTGAACCGCGAACATCTCCCGGGCCATCTAGTGCCCCTCCTCCGGCAGCTCGTACCAGCGAACCCGCTCGCCGACCTTCGCGCGGAGCTTCCACCCGCGCGACTTCGGCTCCTGCTCGAGCCGTCCGAGGAGATTACGGATCTGCTCGTGCACTCGTGTGCGCTGCTCGATGGTGCCCTCAGCTCGCGCGTAGTGATCGGCGCGTTCCGCGACGAGTGTCACCGTCTTCCAGAGTCCCCAGTCGTGCGCCGTCAGTGCGGCGAGATAGGCGAGATTGATACCCCCGTCGTCCTCGGCGAACGGATGGTCGATGAGCACCGCGAGAACGTCCTTGAGGTCCTTCTCGTTCGTCTCGACGACCTGGAGCTTCGTCAGGAGGAGGTCGGCGAGCGGGAGCGCATCGCCCGGCAGACGAACCCGCTCGGAGAGGTCGAGCCGGTGGCACATCTCGAACGTATCGAGGAAGACGTCGACCTGACGGCCGTTGATCCCGTCCCAGAAGAACAGCCTTCTCGCCCCGTGCATGGCGTTGAACTGCCTGTCCGGCTCGTAGCCCAGTCCGGCGAGAAGCTCGACGAGCCGCTTCGACTCCCTGCGCCTGCCGGCGAGGTCGATATCGGCGTACGTCCGGGCGAGGGGTGGGGCCGACGCGCTGGGGCAGCGGTGCGCGATGCCGACGCCGCCCATAAGCCTGAGCGAGAGTCCGAGCGGCCTCGCGGCTGCGGCGATCCGCGCACCCTCGGCGACGGGATCGGGTAACGGGCTGCTCTGCGTGCCCTGTCGTGTCATGTCGTCCACGCCGATAGTCACCGGAGAGCTCCCGGCAACGGCTCATCCGGCGCCTGCATCGGCACGCCGATGGAGACACCGCCGTCCACCACGAGGTTCTCGCCGGTGATGTAGGAGGCCTCGTCCGAGGCGAGGAAGACCACGGCATCTGCGATGTCGGACGGCTTCGCGAAGCGGCCGAGAGGAACGCGCTTCAGATACTCGGGGCCTTCGACCGAGTCGTGGACGAGGTGTGCAGCGAGGCGGGTATCGACGATGCCGGGCGAGACGGCATTCACCCGGATCCCGTACGGAGCGAGGTCCAGCGCCGCGGTCTTCATGAGGCCCAGGAGCCCGAACTTCGTCGCGCTGTAGTGAGCGGTATTCGCCTCGACCCAGAACGCGTTCGTCGAGGCAGTGAATACGACGGCGCCGCCGCCCTGCGGGATCATCACCCGGGCGGCCTCTTGTATTGAGAAGAAGGCGCCGGTGAGGTTGACGTCGACCATGCGTCGCCAGGCGCTCTCGGTAATGCCCATGAGGTTCACGACGTCCGCTGTGGCTGCGTTCGCCGCAAGGAAGTCGAGACGCCCGAACCGCTGCGTGCAGCGCTCGACGGCTCGCTCGACGTCAACGCGGTTCGAGATGTCGCACGACACCGTGTCGATGAGGTCATGGCCGCCGAGCTCGGCAGCCATGACGGCCGCCGCGTCGGCGTCGATGTCGGCGATGAGCACGGATGCGCCGTGGCGGAGCAGGCGTTCGGCGATCGCCTTGCCGATTCCGTGCGCCCCGCCCGTTACGAGAGCCACGCGATTCACGAGCTTATCCATCGTCCCCCTTCGCTCCGTGCTCACCGGTGCAGCGGTAGACCGTCGGCTCTGGCGCCGTGAACCTCGACCCGGCCACGTTCGTCCTCGACCACGTAGATCGTGCGCGACCCCGCGGGGCCGAACGCGAGGTTCGTCGGGGCGTTGCCCTCGGTGGGGATGCGGTCGATCACGCACCCGCTCCGGTCGAGCACTGTTACGTCGCCCTGACCGAAGACGGTGACGTACAGCCGTCCGTCCCCATCGAACTTCATGCCGTCCGGGCCACGCAGGCCTCGCGAGCCGAGTTCCGGATCGAGTACGTTCCCAAACAGCTCTCGCCGCCCCCCGGTTGCCGGCTCGTACCGGTAGACGTTGCCCGTCATCGTTTCGTTGACATAGAGCGCCTCGTCCGGTCCGAAGGCGATGCCGTTCGCGAACTGGAGGCCGCGGTCGAGGATGCGACCCTCACCTCTCCCGAGGTCGAACCGGCACACCCGTCCGTCGAGCCTAAGCGAGGCGTGGTCGGACCGCGGTCGTTCCCCGTCGAGGAACTCCGTGACACGAATACCGGAATCGGTGACGTACAGGGCACCGTCCGGGCCAAGGCACAGGTCGTTCGGCCAGAGCAGGGCCTCCCCTTCGCAGCAGGAGGCCCAGGTCTCTGCCCGACCATCGAGAACGAGACGGACGATGCGCGGGTCGAGTGATTCCGCGACCCAGATCGTGTCCGATCTGTCGACCGCGATTCCGTTCGGGCGGCCCGTCCTCGCGACGACGCGTCTCGTCGCCCCGGTCGCGTCGACGTGCGTGACGCAACCCCGTTCGAGCGCGAGCTCCGTGAAGAGCCACGAGCCGTCGTCGAGGAGCGCCGGCCCCTCCGGCAACGCCAGTCCGGTGCAGAAGATCATGTCCGCGGGCTCCGCTCGCCTCAGTCGGGCGGGATCTCCGATGTCGCCTGGGTCAGGTTGATCCCTTCACGACCCCTGACGTAGTTCGCGGCCAGGTACACGACGACCGCTGCTGCTACGACGATTCCCAGGTTGCGAAACGCGGCGCCCCGGTCAGAGAGCCCGAGGCCGGGATACTTCAGGTAGAGGAAGCCGTTCGCGACGGCGACCGCAAGGGCGCCGACCCCGGCGATCGTCGTCAGGGGGACGCCTGCGATGCGCTTGGTCATGACCGACCCCCGCCAGATCTCGGGCCGGCGATACGCGAACACGATGACCGCGATCGACATCAGCAGGAGCGCCACGACCGTGATCAGCACCGCGGTAGCGTAGACAGTGAAGAAGTTCGAGCCGTACACGGCCCAGACGTAGATGCCGAGAATGATCGCCACGACGATCCCGAGCGACACGACCGGCACGCGAGACCTGGAAGAGACGTGTGCGATGCGGAGCGGCAGGACACCGTCGAAGGCGTAGGCGAAGAGAGCCCGCATCGGCTGGAGGAGCTGGAGCCAGAGTACGACGAAGAAGGTTAGGACGATCGAGATCCCGAGAAACCACGCGAGAGCGCTGCTGCCACCGGCGATCGACGCCAGGAAGATGAAGAACGGAGGCGCGGCGAACGGCCACGCGTCTGTGCCGTTGACCGCATTGGCGGAGGCGAAGAACTCGCTTCCGAAGCCGTGGAAAAAGATCACGGTCATGACCACGCAGGCGATCATGTTGATCGCGGCCGCTCCGGTCATGACGGCGGACGTACGCCACGTGCCCGCCTGCCTCACCTCGCCCGAGATGTGGGTTGAGTAGAAGGAATAGATGCTGAAGCCGATGACGGCGCCAAAGGCCGGCCAGGTGTTCGAGAAGGTGCTTCCATGGTCGACGTTCACGCCGGCGTCCTTCGCTGCGGTGATCACCGACTGGTAGGAGTCGCTGTTGCCCGTGATCGGGTTCGCGAAGCTGTTGAACGCCGAGACGAAATCGCCGCCGCTCTTGGCGAGGACGACGATCCCCGTGACGAGGAGTCCCAACGCCGCGAGCAGGAACGCGAAGCCCTGAACGCGCAGAGCCCACTTCCAGCCGGTGGCGGCAAGGAGCGCGGCCATCGCCAGGAACGCTGCCCCGATCCCGAACTGCCAGCCCCGGCTCGAGCTGAGGGTCGTTCCCCAGTCGAGGAGCGTGGAGGAGTTGGAGAGGAGTCCGATCACGCTCAGGCTCGGTGCGAGCGCCGCCGTGACGAGGAACAGCGTGATCGCGGCGGCCGAGAGGAGGACGCCTGCGGTGAAGCAGAACGACGACACGATGCCGGCGATCGGGTGGAGTATGCGCCCGACGAAGACGTAGTCGCCGCCGGTCCGCGGGATCGCCGACGTGACGGTGCTGATGGCGAACGAGAAGACGATTCCGGCCAGGTAGCCGAGCGCGAGAGCCACGTAGAGGTTCGCCCCCGGGAAGGCTCCGAGCGTCCAGAACAGGGCAATCGCGAGCACGAACGGCGCCGGTGCCGTGAAGCAGTTGAAGATCAGCGTTGACTTGGGCGAGACGCTGCGGACGAGCCCGGTGGCCTGCCGTGTGAACAGCCGGCCCCCCGCGCCCTCCGTGACTCCGTGAACTTCGCTTGCCATGTCGCACACCTCCCGTACGCGAGACTGCGTTAACCGGAAACGAGCTTGAAGCTCTTGACGCCCTGCCTCTCGAGATCGACGACGCATCCGTCGATGCGTCCCCCGGCGTAGTCGGAGCCGGGGTTGATGACAACGGTTCGCCCGATGTGGACGATTCCGCGTGACTCGTGGATATGCCCGTGCAGGGCCAAGGCGGGCTGGTACTCCTCGATCAGCTGCCGCACCGCGGTGCTGCCGACGGGGATCGCGTGTGGCTGCCCGCTCGTGAGCACCGGGCGAAGCTCTCCGTCGAGCTCGATCGCCGTGTCGAGCCCGCTGCCGTGCGGAGGCACGTGCAGGTTGAAGATCGCCGTCGCGGGCGACTCGAGCTGCTCGGCCAGGCGGCGAATCTTCTCGTAGAGCTCTTCCTCCCGGAGCTCGCGGGGGCTGTTCCACGGGGTGGGATTCGAGAAGCCGCAGGAGATCATCTCGTGCTCCCCGACCCGGACGATGCGCCCGTCGCACGCCTTCACGACGCTGCTGCTTTCGAGCACGCTGTCGATTGACCACGGATCGTCGTTCCCAGGCATCACGTAGACGTCGACGTCCGCGGTGCCGAGCCGCTCCTCCGCCAGCGCGACCCAGCGCTCGAGCTCGCCGATCATGGCCCTGGCGAAGAGCTCCTCGCGGACGCTCGCGTTGGCGCGCATCGCCCCATGCTCGTCCTCGCTGACCACGAGCGGGTAGAAGCCGTTCATCCGGATTGCCAGCTCGAGCTCGCCGCGCTCCTCGCTCGAGGCGGCCGTGCGTTCCTCTCCGATCACCCAGGCGGTGTACGACCCGTTGCGCCTGATGATGGGCACGAGGGCCTTCCCGGTCAGGTCTCCGCCCATGATCAGCGCCTGCGCGTCGTAGTGCGACGCTGCGTTCACGAACTTGCGCCAGCAGAGGTCGCTTCCGTGAACATCCGAGGCGTAGAACAGCCGAAGCGCCGCCGCGCTCGTCTTCCACTCCCGACGGAGGAAGCCGGCCACGGGGCGACGATACTGCAGAGCCTTGATAAATGTCAACATTCGGACGATCAACGATCTGAAGTGCGTTCAGCTAGCCTGTCGCATGATGAAGATCGATGCGTCGACTCGTACGTTGCGGGCGCAGGCGCTCTCGATCATCCGCGACGAGCTGATCTCCGGGCGCCTCCAGCCCGGCCACAAGGTCAACGAGGCGCAGATGGCAAGAGGCATCGGGATCAGCCGCGGAACGCTGCGAGAGGCCCTTCGCAATCTCGAGCAAGAGGGCATGCTCGTCTCCGTGCCGCACCGGGGCACGTTCGTCAGGCGTTTCACCTCACAGGAGGCGGCGGAACTCCAGGAGGTGAGGCTGTCGCTTGAGGTGACCGCAGCCTGTCGAGTGGCTGCGAACTGGAGCGTGGAGACGGAGTCCGTCCTCGAAGACCGGCTGCATGCTCTCAGTCGCGCCTACTTCGCCCCGCTGCCGTTCCCCGACCGGCTTCGGGCGGACCTGAGATTCCACGAAGCGATCTGCGAGTCGTGCGGGAACCGGACGCTGCTCGAGGTGTGGCGGTCGCTGATCGGCAACATCACCGTCATGGTCCTCAACGTTGGCGCTGAGCGGATGACCCAGCTGCAGGACCCCAGCCTGCACCAGCCGCTCATCGACGCGATCTCGTCCGGCGACGAGACGCGCATCCGCGAGATCTTCGCGCTGCACTTCGAGGCGGGCCAACAGGTGGTCGCCTCCGCATTCGCTGCCGGAGAAGCGGGCCTCGCGGACGAGCCGCACTCGGTTGCCGCTAAGAACCGGGAGTGAGATGGTGCTGGAGGCGATGAAGGGGCCGGATGCCGAGGTGCTATTTCCCGTTGGTCGGGGCTGCGCGACGGCACGGTGCGTCCCGGCGAGCGGGAGACGGCGTCGGCGGAGGAGGCTTACGCGCTTTCCGAGGTCGGCCGAGGCGGCGTACCGCGACGGCCCTCCCTTCGCTTGGCTGAGAGCGGGCGCTCGTGCGGGTCAGGCGCGGCGGCTTTGGACGATCTCGCCTCGAGCACGAGCCGGTTAAGGAACTCGGCGAGCCTGACGCGGAGCGTGTCATCGACGAGGCGACCCTGGTCGTCGAAGCGTCGTGCTGCATCCGTGACGGCGGATCACGCACCTGCTCGACGGGCCGAACGTGTTGGCTACGTCCAGCGTGCCGAGTGCATGTCCGATCGGCGGGTCGTCCATGCGGGTTCGCACCGATGCCGGCCTCGAAGAGCTTCGCGAGACGGCGGGCATGCTCCTGGACGGCGTCCAGGAGCTCTTTGCGGAGACTTCACGGACGGCGAGCTCGCGACGCCCGCCGAACTGCTCGGCCGCCTCACCGCCGGCGCCGTCGGCGAGCCCCGCTAGCCATCGGGGCGTGACCTGTCCCGCCCGACCCGACCGGCGCCGGGCATGTCCCCTACGCGGCGGCGAGCCGCACGCGCAGCGGCAGCGTCTTCAGGCCGTTCGAGAAGTTCGAGCGCAGCCGCTTCGGCTCGCCTGCGAGCTCGAAGCGCTCGACGCGGGGGACGAGCTCCTCGAGCAGCACCTGCAGCTCGAGGCGCGCGAGGTGGGCGCCGAGGCAGATGTGGGGGCCGACCTTGCCGAACGTGGCGTGCTCGTTCGGCTGGCGGGCGATGTCGAAGCGGTGGGGGTCGGGGAACACGTCCGGGTCTCGGTTCGCCGCGGCGAACCAGACGACGACCTTGTCGCCTGCCCGGATCGCCGTGCCGCGCAGCTCCGTGGCGCGCGTGGCCGTGCGCCGGAAGTGCCAGACCGGATGGGAGTAGCGCAGAACCTCCTCGACCGCCGGCGGCAGCAGCGAGAGGTCGGCGCGCAGCCGCTCCCACTGGTCGGGATGCTCGGCAAACGCGAGCAGGCCGAGCGCGATCGCCTGGCGCGTCGTCTCGTTGCCGGCGACAACGAGCAGGGCGAACGTGTTGTCGAGGTCGCGCTCGGAGAGCGGGCAGCCGTCGATCGTGGCGTTTGCGATCAGGGAGAGCACGTCCTCGCGCGGGCGCTCGCGCCGGTCCGCGTAGTACGCGCGCCCGAGCGCGCAGAGCTCCGCAGCGAAGGGGCTGCCGAACGGCAGGTGGCGATCCTCCTCCCGCTCGCCCGTGAAGGCGAGCTCGCCGACGAAGTCGGGCTCTGTGTCGACGAGCATCCGGTCGCCGAGCTCGATCAGGCGCGGGAGATGCTCGTCCTCGAGCCCGAGGATGCGCCCCAGCACGCGGATCGGGATCGGTGCCGCGATGTCGTGCACCGCCTCGAGCTCGCCCTTCGCAAGCGTCTCGTCGAGCACCTCGGCCGAGAGCTCGTGCAGCCACCGCTCGTAGCGGCGCACCGCGCGGGGCGTGAAGTCGGCTGCGAAGATCCGGCGAAACTGCGTGTGTCCCGGCGGATCCGTCTCCATGAAGTTGCGCCGCGCCTCGAGCACGTCGGCGGGCATGTCCGCGATCGTGGCCGCCCCGCCCGCCTGCGAGGAGAACGTGGCCGTGTCCTTGAGCACGGCGAGCACGTCCTCGTACTTCGTCACGGCCCAGAAGCCGGGGCCGGGCGGCGGCTCGGGATGGCGGTAGACGGGCGCCTCCCGCTGGAGCAGCTCGAACACGTCCCACGGCTCGCGCTGCGCGAACAGGTCGTGATCGAGCAGGTCGACGTCGTCCAGGGTCAGCGTCCTCCCCGCCGCCATGAAGGGACAGTACCTGACCGGTTGGTCAAACGTCCAGACTACGCCTGCGGCGCGACCGTGGAGCGTCCCTCGAAGCGAAGCTTGACGAGCTCGCCGTTCTCGGGCAGCCGCGTCGGATACCCGCCCGTCAGGCAGGCGCGGCACATCGTGTCCGCGGGCTGGAGCGTCGCCTCCTGGAGGCTCTCGAGCGAGAGGTAGGCGAGCGTCGTCGCGCCGAGCAGCTCGCGGATCTGCTCGACCGAGCGGCTCGCTGCGACCAGCTCCTCCCGAGTCGCCATGTCGATCCCGTAGAAGCACGGCGCCACGATCGGGGGCGACGAGATCCGCACGTGAACCTCGGTCGCTCCGGCCTCGAACAGCATCCCGACGATCTTGCGGGTGGTCGTGCCGCGGACGATCGAGTCGTCGACGACGACGACGCGCTGCCCGGCCAGCTCGTCGAGCGGGTTGAACTTCGTGCGGATCCCGTGCTCGCGCATCGTCTGGTCGGGCTGGATGAACGTGCGCCCCACGTAGCGGTTCTTGATCAGGCCCTCGCTGTAGGGGATACCGCTCGCGCGTGCGAAGCCGACCGCGGCGGGGGTGCCCGAGTCGGGGATCGGAATCACGACGTCGGCGTCGGCCGGCGCCTCGCGGGCGAGCCGCTCGCCCATCCGGACGCGCGCGCCGTGCAGCTCGACCCCCGCGAGGTGCGTGTCGGGCCGGGCGAAGTAGATCAGCTCGAAGATGCAGAGCGCGCCCCGCCCGCGCGGCTCGAGCGCCCGGAGCGAGCGGCAGCCGTCCGCGTCGAGGATGACGATCTCGCCGGGCTCGACCTCGCGTACGAGCTCGGCACCGAGCAGGTCGAATGCGCAGGATTCCGAGGCGAGCAGCCAGTCGCCGTCGAGGCGGCCGAGCGCGAGCGGCCGGATCCCGTGGGCGTCCCGGAAGCCCACCAGCTTCCCCTCCGAGAGCAGGACGATCGAGTACGCGCCCTCGAGGCGGTGCATCGTCGCAGCCACCGCCTCCTCGAGCGGCAGCTCGTCGCGGGCGATCATCGCGGCGATCACCTCGGTGTCGGAGGTCGAGCGCAGGCGTGCGCCCGAGCCGACGAGCTCCTCGCGCAGCTCGCTCGTGTTCGTCAGGTTGCCGTTGTGGCCGATCGCGACCGCGCGACCGTTCCCGTGCTGGACGGACGGCTGCGCGTTCGTCCACATTGTCGAGCCGGTCGTCGAGTAGCGGGTGTGGCCGATCGCCGCCTGGCCCGCGAGTCCGCGCAGCCGCTCCTCGGTGAACACCTGCGCCACGAGCCCCATCTCGCGCAGCACCATCAGGTGGCCGTCGTCCGAGACCGCGATCCCGGCCGACTCCTGGCCGCGGTGCTGGAGAGCGAGCAGTCCGAAGTGCGCGATCCGGGCGACGTCGCGGTCGGGCGCGTGGATGCCGAAGATTCCGCACACGGCTAGCCGAGCGCCTCCGGGAGCGCGGACTCGTACGCGGCTCGCAGCTCGGGCACGGGGATGCCGAGCAGGGAGCCGCCGCCTACGGCGCCGAGCTTCCTGATCGGGACGCCGTGGCGGGCGGCCACGGTCTGGATCTCGCCGGGGTGGCCAGCGACGATCGCCTGGCCGCCGCCCTCGCCGAACAGGGTGGCCGCGTCCTCCCAGCCGAGCTCGAGCTCGGCGCCGAGGCCGGCGGCGATCGCGCACTCGGCCAGGCAGACCGCGAGCCCGCCGTCGGAGGCGTCGTGAACGCAGGAGGAGAACGGGGCGATCTGTGCGAGGAACGCGACGAGCGCGGCCTCGGCTGCGAGGTCGGGTGCGGCCGGCCGGCCCGCCGGCCCGCCGAGGAGGAGCGCCTGGTACTCGGAGCCGTCGAGCCGCAGCTCGGGCGCGCCGGCCAGGTAGATCGCGGCCCCCTCGCGCCAGGCGCCCGGGACGCGGCGCACGTCCGGCACGAGCCCGACGCAGCCGACGACGGGCGTGGGGTGGATCGCCCGCCCGTCCGTCTCGTTGTAGAGCGAGACGTTGCCGGAGACGACCGGCAGCCCGAGCGCCTCGCACGCGAGCGCCATCCCCTCGATCGCCTCGGCGAGCTCCCACGCGATCTCGGGCTTCTCCGGGTTTCCGAAGTTGAGGCAGTCGGTGACGGCGAGCGGGCGCCCACCCGCGCAGGCGACGTTGCGGGCCGCCTCGAGCACGGCGAGCGAACCGCCGGCGCGCGGGTCGAGGGAGGCGAGCCTGCCGCAGCCATCGAGCGAGACGGCGAGCCCGCGCAGGGAAGGGCGCAGTCTGAGCACGGCCGCGTCGAGGCCGGGGCGGCGCACGGTCCTGGACTGGACGAGCTGGTCGTACTGGGCATAGACCCAGACGCGGCTCGCGACGTTCGGCGAGGCGAGCAGGCGGAGGAGCTGGCGGGGCGCCGGGCGTGCGGCGCGCGGCGCCACCGGCTGCTCGAGCGCGCGCGGCCTCGTCTCGACGCGGTAGCGAGGCGCATCCTCGGTCAGGAGGCGGGCGGGGATGTCGCCGACCGGCTCGCCGCCCAGGAAGCAGCGCAGTCGACCCGTGTCGGTGACGTTCCCGATCGCGGTGCAGGGCAGCTCCCACTTCGCGCAGACCGACTCGACCTCCGCGAGCTGCCCGGGTTCGACGACCGCGATCATCCGCTCCTGGCTCTCGGAGATCATGATCTCCCAGGGCTCCATGCCCAGCTCGCGCAGCGGGACGCGGTCGAGATGGACGTCGACGCCCGCGCCGCCCTTCGAGGCCATCTCCGCGAGCGACGAGGCGAGCCCGGCCGCGCCGCAGTCCTGGAGCGACTCGACGAGGTCGCCGTCGACGAGCTCGAGGCTCGCCTCGATCAGCTTCTTGCCCGTGAACGGGTCGCCGACCTGGACGGTCGGGCGTTTGTCCTCGTCGGCGGCAGAGAGCTCGGCGCTCGCGAGAACGCTCGCTCCCCCGATCCCGTCGCGGCCGGTGGTGGCGCCGTAGAGGACGACGAGGTTGCCGGGGCCGCTCATGCTCGCACGGGTCACGCGATCGGCGGGCAGGAGGCCCACGCACATCGCGTTGACAAGGCAGTTGCCGGCGTAGCGCTCGTCGAACACGCATTCGCCTCCGACGGTCGGGACGCCCGTGCAGTTGCCGTAGTGGCCGACCCCCGCCACCGCCCGCGAGAACATCCAGCGCTGGTGCCCATCCTCGAGCTCGCCAAAGCGCAGGGAGTCGAGGAGGGCGATCGGCCTCGCGCCCATCGCGACGACGTCGCGCAGGATCCCGCCGACGCCGGTCGCTGACCCCTGGAAGGGCTCGACTGCCGAGGGGTGGTTGTGGCTCTCGACCTTGAAGGCGGCGGCTAGCCCTTCGCCGACGTCGACGACGCCTGCGTTCTCGCCCGGCCCCTGGAGCACGGCCGGGCCGGAAGTCGGGAAGCGCTTCAGGAGCAGCGCCGAGTGCTTGTAGCCGCAGTGCTCCGACCAGAGGAGGGAGAAGACCGCGAGCTCGAAGTCGTTGGGAGCTCGGGCGAGCAGCTCGTGGATACGGTCGAACTCCCAGTCCGTCAGGCCGAGCGCGCGGTGAAGCGGCTGTTGTGCGACCGGGGCCAAGAAGCAGGTCCAGTCTAGCGGCCGGGCCCGACCGAGCGAAGGCGGTAGCCTCAGGCGGGTGCACCGAGGGTACCTGCCGCTCCTGCTCTTCCTCGCGTCGCTCTGGGGAGCGTCGTACATGTTCATCAAGGTGGCGCTCGACGAGCTCGAGCCAGCGGCGATGATGGCGCTCCGACTGTTCCTCGCCGCGGGCGTGCTCGTCACGATCCTGCTCGCGCAGATGGGCTGGCGCGCCGCCCTCGCCGGCGTGCGCGACGTCGGCTCGCGTGGGCTTGCGCTCGGGCTCTTCAACGCGGCGCTCCCGTTCTGGCTGATCGCCTGGGGCGAGAAGCACGTCGATTCCGGCGTGGCCGCGATCGCGAACTCGACGGTGCCGATCTTCGTCGCTCTGCTTGCGATCCGGCTCAACCCGGGTGAGCGTTCGCGCGGCCTGCGGCTCGTGGGGGTCATGCTCGGGCTCGTCGGGGTCGGGGTGCTGACGGGCCTGAGCCCGGATGGCGGCTGGTGGGCGGTCGCGGGGACGCTCGCGGTCGTCCTCTCCTCGGCCTGCTACGCGTGGGCGAACCTGTTCACCCAGCGTCACTTCACCCGCACGGCGCCGCTCGTGCTCGCCACGGTCGCGATCACGACGGCGGCGTTCCTGATCCTGCCGTTCGGGCTCGCCCAGCTCCCCGGGCACGTGCCGGGCTGGAGGACACTCGGGTCGGTGGCCGCGCTCGGTGTGCTCGGTACGTCCGTGGCCTACCTCGTCCACTACCGGCTCGTGACGCGATACGGTTCGTCGCGTTCCTCGCTCGTGACCTACCTGATCCCCGCCTTCGCGCTGCTCTACGGGAGCGTCTTCCTCGACGAGCCGTTGACGCTCGGGGCCCTGCTCGGGCTCGCCCTGATCCTCGGCGGCGTCGGGCTCGGGTCCGGGCTCGTGCGGCGGCGCAGGGTCGCGGCGTGACCGTCGTCGAGGACGAGGGTCTCAGGCTGCGGCGCGCGACCGAGGACGATCTGCCGTTCCTGCTCGAGCTCGCGGCCCGGCCGGAGGTCGCCGACTTCCTCGCAGCGGTCTCGCCGTGGGAGGAGAGCGAGGTGCGCGCGGCGCTCGCGGCCGACGCGCGGGAGGAGGGTCGGTTCGTGCTCAAGGCGCTGGCCCCGGACGGGGGCTTCGAGCCCGCGGGCGGGCTCGCCTTCTCGGTCGCGAACCGCCGCAGCAGGATCGCCTACCTGTTCGGCGTGATGGTCGACCCGGCGTGGCGGGGCTGGGGCCTCGCGGGGCGGGCGTCCCGCCTGCTCGCCGAGCACCTGATCCGCGAGCTCGACTACCACCGCGTCCAGCTCGAGGTCTACGGGTTCAACGAGGCCGCGCTGCGCGTGTTCGAGCACGCCGGGTTCGTACGCGAGGGTGTGCGGAGGGCCGCCTACCTGCGCCACGGGAGCTGGCACGACGGCGTGCTCTTCGGCCTGCTCGAGGAGGACCTGGCCGACGCCGGGGAATCCAGCGGCTAGGCTTCGCTCGAGGTGAGCCGTCCCTAGCGAGCCCGTATCCGTCCCCCGTCGCGGACTCGCCTACCTCCTCGTGTTCGCTGCGGCCGCGGTCGGCGCGGGACTCGTCCGCACGGTCGCGACCACGTACCTGCCCGTCCTCCTCGCCGAGGTGAAGCAGGCGCCGGGGCTGATCGGCTCCGTGATGATCGTGAACTCGCTGGCCGGCTTCGCCGTGCCGCTCGCGGTCGGCTTCTGGAGCGATCGGCGACACACCGTCCGCCACGGCCGTCGCCCCTTCATCGCGGGCGGCAGCCTGCTGACGGCGCTCGGCCTGGCGGCGGTGCCGCTCGGGCACGGCTCGTCGTTCCTCGTGCTCTCGCTGGCCGGGCTCGTCGCCTACATCGGCGTCAACGTCGTCACGACAGTCCATCGAGCGCTCGTCCACGACTGCTTCAAGACGGGTGCGCATACCCGGGGCAACGGGGCGCAGGAGGTGGCGATGCTCGGCGGGGCTCTGCTCGGGCTCGTCGTCGGCGGCGCCCTGACGGAGCTCGCGACGTGGGCGCCCTTCGTCCTCGCCGCGGTGGCGATGCCGCTGCTCGCCTGGCCGACGCTGCGGTTCGTCCCGGTGTCGGTCCTCACCGGAGAGGTCGCCCACCACCGGCTTCACCCCCGGCCGGTTCGGTTCTACCGCGCGGCGATGGTCAGGCCGGGCGTTCGGGCGATGCTCGCCGCGGAGATCCTCTGGGTGCTCGGCTACGCCTCGCTGCCCGTGTTCTTCATCCTCTACGCGAAGAACGTGCTGGGACTCGGTACCGGTGTCGCCTCGCTCTGGCTCGCCGCGTTTGCCGTCGCCTCCGGCGTTGCGATGGGGCTGTCCGGTCGCCTGTGCGGACCGCGCTGGCACAAGCCCCTGCTGGTCGCGGGCGTCGCGCTCATGGGCGCGGGCTTCCTCGCGATCGCCGCATCGACGAGCCTCGTGATGGTCTCGATCTCCGTGCTGCCGGCGGCGATCGGGTTCGGTCTGATCTCGACGCTCGGCTACTCGCTGTTCGCGGCGTTGATCCCCCGCGGCGAGGCGGGCGGGTACACGGCGCTCTACTTCTCGCTGCGGGCGGCGGCGGCGGTCGTCGCGCTGCCTGTGGCGGGGTGGACGATCGCCGCGACGGGCAGCTACCGCTCGATGTTCGTTCTCGGCGGCGGCGCCACGCTGGCCGCGCTCGTGCCGCTGGCGTTCGCCCCCAACCCGGGGCGGGCGGCGACGTTGCTCGCGCGCCACGCCTGAGCCTGGATAGGCTCCGGCTGTGGAGCTCGTCCATAGAACGTGTGCCCCCCGTGTTTCAGCGCCTGCTCACGGAGGGGATTTCACGAGACCCCAGGGCTCGTCGCCTCAGCGAAGGCGGCTACGAGCGTGGCCCTCGTCTCGGGCGTGTCGGCCCAGACGCTGAAAAGCCAGTCTCCGTCTGGCTCGGCCCATGACGCCGCGTACCAGGGCGTTCCGTCGAGCGTCGAGTTCCACACGAGGCACACGAGCGACCCCGCGAGGTCGAGGGCCCGCGCCTCGATCTCCACCGGCGCGCCCTCGAAGCCGTCCTTCTCGAACATGCGCGCGAGGAGCTCGAGGTAGCCAGCCGCCGTCATCCCCGGCTCGAAGCCCTCGACGTTCTCCCGGCTCACCCCCCCCACGAACGCGTCCGGCTTGCCCGTCGCCGTGTAGCGAGCGCCGTAGCGCGCGCCTGTCACGAACTCCCGGTCGGCGAGAGCGCGCCCAGCGACCTCGGCCGGCAGCGCCGCGGTGAGAGCGCGAAGCGACGCCCCGTCGCGCGGGAGGACGACGGTCTCGAGGCCCCACGGCGGAGCCTCCGCCTTGCGTTCCTCGCCGCCGCACGTGGCGCCGATTATCACGACGAAGAGGAAGGCGAGAACGGCAAAGCACCGACGATGAACGCCGCCCGCCCGCGACGGGACTGTCTGCCCGAACGCTTTGGCGAGGTCGATTAGATCTCCCGCCTTCGCCAAGCGCAATGCTGCCCAGCCGCGTCGCTCCAAGGTTGCGCGAAGACCCATCGCCGATGGCATAGCGAGTGAGATCCTAGACTCGGAAGGTCTCATCGGTGCGTGCGTTTCCGGGAAGAAGTGGAGTCCCCTAGCCGGGCTCCCCGGCGGACGAAGCCGTAGACTGCCGGCAGGAACTCCGAGAGCCACCGAAGGCCGGCGGCTCCCCGGCGAGGAGTTGATCCCCAAGTGGAGCTCGTCCACACCTGCTATCGCATCACCGACCCCGACCGGTCGGTCGCCTTCTACGAGGCGCTCGGGTTCGAGGAGCGCCGTCGCATGCCGATCCGCGACGAGGCGATCAACGTCTTCATGGGCCTGCCTGGCGACGGCGACCGGCTCGAGCTGACCTACAACTTCGGCGTCGCCTCGTACGAGCTCGGCACCGGCTACGGGCACATCGCGCTCACGGTCGACGACCTCGAGGCGACGCTCGAGCGTCTCGCGGCGCAGGGGATCCAGCCCGAGCGGCCGCCCTACCGCGTGCGCGAGGGCGGGTCACGCCTCTGCTTCGTGCGCGACCCGGACGGCTACCGCATCGAGCTGATCGAGCGCCCGGCCGGCGGCTGATCCCGCCCCGAGGAAACCGGGCCAGGTCGGGAGACTACGGCGCCGGCGGGCGGGTGGGGCGCTCGGGCCAGCGAGTCCGGCTCATGAGCTCGAGCAGCTCTCCGGGGTCCGTGGCGACGGAGATCGCCGCGCGGTGCTCCGGGCGCAGGAAGCCCTCGGCCACCGCGTGGTCGGCGAACGCGAGCAGCGGCCCGAAGTAGCCGTCGACGTCGAGAAGCCCGCACGGCTTCGCGTGGATCCCGAGCTGGCCCCAGGTGATCGCCTCGGCGAGCTCGTCGAGGGTGCCCATGCCGCCGGGGAGCGCGACGAACCCGGCCGCGAGCTCGCTCATCAGCGCTTTGCGTTCGTGCATCGTCTCCACCACGTGGAGCTCGGTCAGGCCCGGGTGCGCGAGCTCCCGCTCGACCAGCCCGCGCGGGATCACGCCCACTGCCTCACCGTCCCGCTCGAGCACGGCGTCCGCGAGCACGCCCATCAGGCCGACCGCGGCACCGCCGTAGACGAGGCCGATCCCCCGCCGCGTGAGCTCCGCCGCGAGCGCGCGGGCAGCGGCTGCGTACGCGGGCTGCCGGCCGGCGCTCGAGCCGCAGAAGACGCAGACGCGCCGCACCCCGGTGCTAGCGCTCGAGGCGGAACGGCGGGTACTCGTCGCGCATCAGGCCGGCGTAGGCCCAGACCCGGAACGACCAGCGGTTCATTCCGAGCACGAACTGGAAGAGCTCGCGCGGGTAGCGGCCGGTGAAGAGCAGCCACACCGCCGCGACGATCACGAGGATCCCGATCAGGCCGCCCCCCCAGGGCCACCAGCCGAAGTCCCAGTCTGCGTCGCCCCAGTCGGCCCAGCCCCAGCGGCTGAAGCCGAAGCCGCCGTTGAAGATGCCGACGACGATGTAGTGCGGGATCGCGAGCAGCCACCACTTGACCAGCACGAGGCCCCGGGAGAGCCTCTCCGGGTACTCGACGTCGAGGCTGGCGGGGTAGTCGGGGTCGGGCGCGAGCGAGAACGGCGGGTAGCGATCGGTGCCGAGCGCGCTGTAGCTGTAGAAGGCGACCCGCCACGTCCAGCGCAGGACCCCGACGTTGAAGTCGAAGATCCCGCGCGGGTAGCGGCCGGTGACGAGGATCGCGAAGAACGCGACGACGGTGAGGACCGCGAACGCGATCCAGAGCACGACGAGGACGAGGAAGTGCGGGATCGCGAGCAGCCACTTGACGAGCCACAGGCCGCGGCTGAGCGATGGATCGAGCTCGCCCTCGACCGAGACGGGATAGCTTCCCGCCGACACGGGCTGGGGAGTCGTTCCGGGCTCGGGCAGCGTCGGGGCCGCGGCTCCCCGCGGGGAGCGGGCGCCGAAGTAGGTCATGGTCGCTCCGCCGCCGAGCAGGAGCGCCCCGCCCGCGAGCAGCCCGATCGCGAGCGGGAGGATCAGCCCCGTCTTGCCGGCGATCGTCAGGTCCGCCTCGACCGCCCGCGAGCCGTCAGCGTTCATCGCCACGATCGACCAGTCGCCGCCGGTGACGTCCCAGGTCAGGGTCTGCGTCCCGGGCCCGCTCGCCGACGCGACCCAGAACGTCTGCGCGGCGGGGTCGGCGGGCGTACCGGTGCCCGGGACGCGCCGGTACTCGACGGAGGTGACCTCGCGGTGGCGGTCGATGTCGATGTCCCTGACCTCGTCGTGCTCGACGCCGGCGAGGTAGGCGTCCACGTCCCGATCCCGCGCGACGCCGAGGAACAGCTCCGTGCCGGCGGCGGTGCTCGAGCCGCGCAGGCGTAGCGTTCCGAGCCGGCCCTGGTCGAAGAGCCAGTCGGGCACGTCGCTCAGGCTCAACTCCTCCGACGTGATCGCGTACGCGGTCGTCTGCAAGCGCGTCAGCTCGCTCGTGAAGAAGCCCTCGTCGTCGCGCTGGGTCGTGTGGGCCCACAGCAGCCCGCCGCCGCCGGCGAGCAGCCCGAGCGCGATCAGGGTCGCCAGCGACCCGAGCACGATCAGCAGCACCTTGCCGGCCTTCACGCCACCAGGAGGCTAGCCGCAACGGGGTGCGGGCACAAATGCGGCATGCCTCCGTCACCGCTTCGGCACGATTCGCGCGCCACCCGTGCACATTTCCGCGCTACCGTCGTTCCATGGGAGCGACCGTGACGACACCGTGGGGGCGGGCGACCGTGCTCGAGGAGGTGGCGATTCCCCAGGCGGGCGGGGGCCGGGAGCTCGGCTCGCTCGTCCAGCTGCTCGAGGGGCCGGACGGCGAGCGCCTGGTGCGGTTCGCCTACACGACGGGCGGCACGGCCAGGCGGGGGCCGGTGACGTTCCGGGCCGAGGATCTCGAGCGGCTGCGGGCGGGCCTGCGCGAGCGGCGGGCGCTCGCGCGAGCGCTCGGCGTGCGCCCGCGCTGAGGGGGGTGATCGCCCCGGGGCGGCGCGAGCGCGAGAACGGGAACGAGCCGCGTTTCGACCGGACGTGTAGCGTCAGGCGCGTGGTCGGGTACGAGCCGCTTCGGAACCGGGTGCGTCCCGACGGGGAGCTCGTCGCGGTCGCAGCCCGCGGCCTTCTGATGGGGAACCGGGGCGGGCGGATCCACGACCCGGCGACGCGGCAGCTGACCGGGCGGCGCTGGACGTCGCGCGCGTGGATCTGCTGCCTGCTCGAGTTCAGGGGGCGCCGGCGGCAGGTCTGGGGCGACGGGTACACGGAGCTCTTCTTCCTCGACGAGGTGACGGCGCTCGCGGCCGGGCACCGCCCGTGCTTCGAGTGCCGCCGGAACGATGCGCTCGCGTTTGCCGAGGCGGTGGCGAGGGGGACCGGCGCGCCGGCCCGGCTGCGCGCACCCGAGCTCGACCGGCTCCTCCACGCCGAGCGACTCGACGGACGGGCCAAGCGCGTGCACCGCCGCCGGCTCGCGGAGCTTCCCGACGGGGCGATGATCATCTCGGGCTCCGATTTCCTCGCGCTGCGCGACGGGCGGCTGCTGCGCTGGACGCCCGGGGGCTACGAGGACGCCCGCTCGCTACCGGCCGGCGCGGGGGGTACCGTCGACGTGCTGACGCCGCCGACGATCCTGGCCGCGTTCTCGGCGGGCTACCGGCCGGCCTGGCACTCGGGGTAGCGGCCCGCCCGGGCACCGCTGCCGGCTCAGGGCCGGACGAGCCGGGCGAGCCGCGCCAGGTTGACGCTCCAACCGACACCGAAGACGTGCGGTGTCAGGAGCCTCGGGTCGTCCGGGTTCCACCAGCGCTCGAGCACGCGTGCCGACGTGGGTGGGCGGAAGTCGTAGGGGACGAGGCCGCCGAGCTCGCCGTGCCACTCCCGCTCCTCACGGGGGCGCGAGAGCTCCTTCGCCACGGCGGCCGCGACCAGCGCGACGCCTGCCACGCGTAGTGCCCGCTTCAGGCAGCGGCTCACGGGCGGGCGCCCACCGGCTGGGGCGCAGCGGCAAGCAGACGATCCCGGGCGAAGTCGACGAGCGACCCGAGCACGAGCGCACCGTCGGCGGAGCCGAGTAGCGGGTCGACAGCGTGCTCGGGATGGGGCATCAGCCCCATCACGTTGCCCGCGCGGTTGCGGACGCCCGCGATGTCGTCGACGGCTCCGTTCGGGTTCTCGCCGGGCGCGTAGCGCAGCACGACCTGCCCGTGGGCCTCGAGCTCGGCGAGCAGGTCCGGCGGGGCGAAGTAGCAGCCCTCCCCGTGCTTGACCGGGATCACGAGCCGCTGCCCGGCCTCGCAGCGCGACGTGAACGGCGCCGCCGCGTGCTCGACGCGCAGTGCCACGTCGCGGCAGACGAACCGAAGCGTGCGGTTGGGGCGCAGGACTCCCGGGAGCAGGCCCGCCTCGCAGAGGATCTGGAAGCCGTTGCAGATGCCGAGGACGGGGCCTCCCGTCGCGGCGAAGTCGCGAACGGCGGCCAGCACCGGCGAGAAGCGGGCGATCGCGCCGCAGCGCAGGTAATCCCCGTAGGAGAAGCCGCCGGGGAGGACGACCGCGTCGGCGGGCGGCAGCTCCGGCTCACCGTGCCAGACCGCGAACGACTCGGCGCCGAGCCGCTCGAGCGCGAGCACCGCGTCCCCGTCGTCGTTCGAGCCGGGGAAGGCGACGACCGCGACTCTCGGCCGGGGGGCGGCGCTCACCTGGCCCCTTCGGAATCGAGGACGATCTCGTAGCTCTCGATCAGCGGGTTCGCGAGCAGGCTCCGGCACATCTCCTCGACCGCTGCGAGTGCCTCCTCGGTGCTGGCAGCTTCGAGCTCGAGGTCGATCACCCGCCCGACCCGCGCCGTGCTGACCCGGAAGCCGAGGTGGTCGAGCCCGCCGCGGACCGCCTCGCCCTGGGGGTCGAGGATGCCGGCCTTGGGGCGAACGAGCACGGTCGCCCTCACCGTGTCACCACCTCCGGGTCGGCGAGGTAGTCGTCGAAGGCGATCCCCGTGATCCGCTCGAACGCCTCCACGTAGCGTGCCCGTGTCCCGGCCACGACCTCGTCCGGGAGCTCGGGGCCGGGGTGAGTCTTGTCCCAGCCGAGCGACTCGGCGTAGTCGCGCACGTACTGCTTGTCGAAGGAGGCCTGGGCCCGCCCAGGCTCGTACTCGTCGGCCGGCCAGAAGCGCGAGGAGTCGGGCGTCAGCGCCTCGTCGCCGAGGACGAGTCGGCCGCCGGGATCGCGGCCGAGCTCGAACTTCGTGTCGGCGAGGATGATTCCCCGCGCCGCCGCGTGCTCGGCACCGAAGCGGTAGAGGGCGATCGAGAGGCGCTCGACCTCGGCGAGGAGGTCCGGGCCGAGGAGCGCGGCGGCCTGCTCCCTCGTGATGTTCTCGTCGTGGCCCGAGGTGGCCTTGGTGGCGGGCGTGAAGATCGGCTCGGGCAGCTCCTGGGACTCGAGCATCCCGGCGGGCAGCGCGTGCCCGGAGGTCACGCCGGCCCGCTGGTAGTCCTTCCAGCCGGAGCCGGCGAGGTAGCCGCGGACGACGCATTCGACGGGGAGCATCTCGAGCCGGCGGCACTCGGTCGAGCGCCCGTCGGGCCGCAGCGCGAGCAGGTGGTTGGGACAGAGCTCGCGCGTGCGCGCGAACCAGAAGCCGGACAGGCCGGTGAGGACGCGGCCCTTGTCGGGGATCTCGGTCGGCAGCACCACGTCGAAGACGGAGATGCGGTCGCTCGCGACGAGCAGGAGGCGCTCGCTGTCGAGCTCGAAGAGCTCCCGTACCTTGCCGCTTGCGATGTGGGTCGCGGCCTCGGCGGATTCAGGCATGGACGGTCTCCCTGGCGACGAGCGCGTCGAGGCGCTCGAAGATCGTGTCGACGTGGGCGAGCACTGCGTCGAGGTCGAAGGCCGCGGCGATCCCCTCCGGGCCGAGCTGGCCGGCGATGTCGGGGTCTGCCTCGACGAGCGTGCGAAAGTCGAGCTCCTCCTCCCACGCGCGCAGCGCGTGGCCCTGGACGAGCCGGTAGGCGCGGTCACGCTCGAGGCCGCTCGCGACGAGCGCGTCGAGGAGGCGGGGGCTGAACACGAGCCCGAACGAGGCCTCGAGGTTACGGCGCATGCGGGCGGCATCGACGACGAGGCCGTCGACGAGCCAGGTGAAGCGCTCGAGCATGTAGTCGAGGGCGAGGAAGGCGTCCGGGAGGACGACCCGCTCCGCGCTCGAGTGGGAGATGTCCCGCTCGTGCCAGAGCGCGACGTTCTCGAGCCCGACGAGGGCGGCGGCGCGGACGACGCGGGCGAGCCCGCAGATCCGCTCGGCGACGACGGGGTTCTTCTTGTGCGGCATCGCCGAGGAGCCCTTCTGGCCGCGGCCGAACGGCTCCGTCACCTCGCGCACCTCGGTGCGGGCGAGGTGGCGGATCTCGGTAGCGAAACGCTCCAGCGAGGCCGCGGTGACGGCGAGCGCGCCCAGGAGCTCGGCCAGCCGGTCTCGCGGCACGACCTGCGTCGCGGCCGGCTCCC
This sequence comes from uncultured Gaiellales bacterium, assembly GCA_964370985.1. GTDB lineage: Bacteria > Actinomycetota > Thermoleophilia > Gaiellales > Gaiellaceae > JAHDVS01. Next base: position 74,380 of record CAYJLE010000003.1, read on the forward strand.
GCTCGAGCCCGAGCCGCTCGCAGACGAGCCGCTCGAGCTCGGGGTCGCCGCCCGCGTACACGCCGACCGTCCCGGACAGCTTCCCGACGCGGAGCCCGTCGAGCGCGCGCGCGACCCTGGCGCGGTCGCGGTCGAGCTCGAACGCCCAGCCGGCGAGCTTGGCCCCGAACGTGATCGGCTCGGCGTGGACGCCGTGCGTGCGGCCGACCGCGACCGTGGCTCGGTGCTCGAAGGCGCGGCGCGCGACCGCAGCGAGCGCTGCGTCGAGTCCCCGGAGGACGAGCGTGCCGGCCTCACGCACCTGGAGCGCGAGCGCCGTGTCGAGCACGTCCGACGACGTGAGCCCGTAGTGGAGCCAGCGGCCGGCCTGGCCGACCTGCTCGGCGACCGCATCGACGAACGCGGCGACGTCGTGGTTAGTGACGCGCTCGATCTCGGCGACCCGCTCGGGCGATGGCGGCTGCGCCCGCTCGCGCAGCTCGGTGGCGGCCTCGAGCGGGACGACCCCGAGCTCGGCCCACGCCTCCGTCGCGGCCAGCTCGACCTCGAGCAGCCGCGCTAGCCGGGTCTCGTCCGACCACACCGTCTTCATGGCCGGACGGGAGTAGCGGGGGATCACGCCACCATTCTACGGGCCCGGCCAGCGCGCCCCCGGTTGCGTCAGCAGCCGCTGTTCCGCCAGCGCGGGGCCGCGCCGACGGCGACGCCGGCTCGCTTCGCGAGCTTCTTCACCTTGCCGCGGTAGACGTTCATGCTCGTGCGGGTGAAGTCACCGTGCGTCTGGCAGCGCCAGCCTGAATAGCGTTCGAGGTGGTAGGGGCTGTCGCGGTTCTCGTTGTGGCCGATCACGTTCCCGTAGGAGATGCCGAAGCGATCCATCAGCCAGACCGTCAGGCGCAGCGACGCGGCAAGCTGGCGGCTGTTGCCGAGCACCCCGGCATCGCTCGTCCCGACGTGCTCGATCCCGATCGAGGTGTAGTTGAGGCCGACCGTGTGGCGGCAGCGCACCTTCAGCGAGACGAGCTGGTAGATCGTCCCGTCCTGGTCGATGATGAAGTGCGCGCAGACGCCGGGCAGCTCGTGCAGCTCCCCGTCGGGAGAGTTCGCGTGGAACGTCCACCATGCCGACTCGAAGCTGTTCGAGCCGGTGAAGTGCTGGACGATCACCCGGGGGCTCTCGAGCCGCCAGGTCGCCTCCGCCGCCCCGTAGTGGCGCTTCGAGTAGGCCGCCATCTCCGCCTTGCGCTTGGCGCCGAAGGGGATCGGCTTCCAGGTGATCTTCGGCCGGGACGCGTCGCCGCTCGCGGCGGCGGCCCCGGCGGTGCCGGTTGCGGCGAGCGCGAGAGCGAGCAGTGCGACGAGGGCGAGGCGTCGGCGCACGGCGCGTCAGGCCGTCGCCGATCGGGGGCCCTGGTAGGAGCCCCCCTGCGCGAGGATCTTCGCGGCGAGGATCGCCGCGTTCGTGGACCCGTTGACCGAGACGCAGGCCACGGGCACGCCCGGCGGCATCTGCACGATCGAGAGCAGCGCGTCGAGGCCGCCCAGCACGCTCTTCGACGACGTGAGCGGTACGCCGATCACCGGGAGCTCCGTGTAGGCGGCGACGACGCCGGGCAGCGCCGCAGCCATGCCGGCGCCCGCGATGATCACCCGGACGCCGCGCACGGCCGCCGTCGACGCGTACTCGGCGACGCCCCGCGGGTCGCGGTGCGCCGAGAGCACGCGAAGCTCGTTCGAGATCCCGCGGGCGTTCAGCTCCTCGATCGCCGGCTCGATCGCCTCCCGGTCCGACTCGGAGCCGATCAGGATGCCGACGAGCGGAGCGACGTCGTCCTCGAGCTCCTCGAAGATCGCGTACGGTTGCGGTGCCGCCTCAGGCTGGGACATCGGTGATCTCGAGCGCGATGTCGCGCCGGTACTGCGCTCCGGGGAAGTCTATGCGCTCGATTGCCTCGTAGGCACGCGCGCGGGCCTCCGCCACGGTGTCGCCGACCGCGGTCACGTTCAGAACCCGCCCGCCGGCGGAGACGACCGTGTCTCCCCGGAGCGCCGTGCCGGCGTGGCAGACGATCGCGCCGAGCCTCTCGGCGTCCGCGAGGCCGCGGAGCACGACGCCGGCCTCGGACGAGTCCGGATAGCCCCTGGACGCCAGCACGACCGTGACCGCCCCCCTGCTCGACACCTCGGGCTCTTGCCCGCGGAGATCCCCGGCCGCCGCAGCCGCGAGCAGGTCGAGCAGGTCGCTCTCGAGACGCGGCAGGATCGCCTGAGTCTCGGGGTCGCCGAAGCGGCAGTTGAACTCGAGCACCGAGGCACCGTGATCCGTGAGCATCAGGCCGGCGTAGAGCAACCCGACGAACGGCGTGCCCCGGCGGGCCAGTTCCTCGAGCACGGGGCGGTGCACCGTCTCGAGCACCGCCTCGATCTCCTTCTCCGCCATGCCCGGGACGGGCGAGTAGGCGCCCATCCCGCCGGTGTTGGGGCCGCGGTCGCCGTCACCGAGGCGCTTGTAGTCCTGGGCGGCCGGGAGCGGCACCGCCCGCTCGCCGTCGCAGACCGCGAAGACCGAGCGCTCGACGCCCTCGAGCAGCTCCTCGACGACGAGCGTGCCGCCGAGCTCGCGTGCGCGGGGGAGAGCGGCGTCCACGTCCGCCCGCGTCGGGCACACGAACACGCCCTTGCCTCCCGCGAGCCCGTCCGCCTTGATCACGCAGGGGGCAATCGCCTCGTCGAGGCGTCGTGGGGTCGTGACGCCCGCGGCCTCCATGACCTCCTTCGCGTACGACTTCGACCCCTCGATGCGCGCCGCCGCGGCGCCGGGGCCGAACACCGCGACGCCCGAACGGCGCAGCGCGTCCGCGGCGCCGGCGACGAGCGGGGCCTCCGGTCCCACGACGGCGAGGTCGATCCGGGCCGAGCGGCAGAGGTCGACGAGCCCCTCGACGTCCTCGCCGCGAACCGGGTGGCAGCGCCCGAGCCGGGCGATGCCCGGGTTTCCCGGCGCGGCGTGCAGCTCGGCAAGCGCGGGGCTGCGCGCGAGCCCGCGCGCGAGCGCGTGCTCGCGGCCGCCCGATCCGACCACGAGGACCTTCACCCCCCGAGTCTAGTAGGGGCGGGTCATGACCCGCCCGGGTTCGACAGGGGCGGGTCCTGTCCCGTCCGGTCGGGGCGCGTTGTGATTCGACTCGCCGCGAAAATGGCAATAGTATTGCCCTCACGGCACTGACAGGTTGACGCGCCGGCCGCGACGGCGTAGGAATCGCAGCGACCACGACCGCAGCGCACAGAAGGAGGCAGTGTGGCGACCGATCTCGAGAACTTCGTCCGCGCCGCGGGGCGCGACGAGCTGGTGAGGGAGGTGCGCCGGCGGATCGACGCCGAGGGCATCCGCTACATCTACTACCAGTTCGTCTCCGTCACCGGCCGCATCATGGGCAAGGGCGTCCCGGCTGCGCACTGGGAGACCATGGCCGAGAAGGGCTTCCAGCTCGTCTACGGGGCGACCGCGAACCTGTTCACCGACCGCCACGGCAACTACATCGGCTACGGCCCCGAGGCCCCCGAGCTGGTCGGCATCCCGGAGCCCGAGACGTTTCAGCAGCTCCCGTGGGACCCGAAGACGGCACGCGTCTGGTGTACCTGCTTTCGCAACCGCGAGGAGCGCGACGACCCCGGCGCCTTCCTCACCTCGGACTGTCGCGGCAACCTGAAGCGGATCCAGGCCGAGTTCGAGGCCGCGACGGGCCTGCACCTGCGCGCAGGCACCGAGCCCGAGATGATGTGGCTGAAGCTGAACGCCGACGGCACGCCCTCCGTCGAGGGCATGACCAAGCCGTTCTGCTACCACATCGACCAGTTCGCGGAGCTGCAGCCGCTGATCCACCGGGTGGTCGAGTACTGCGACGCGATGGGGATCGACATGATCCAGGGCGACCACGAGGACGCCCCGGGCCAGCTCGAGCTGAACTTCCAGTTCGACCGCGCGGAGCAGACCGCCGACAACCTGACGACGTACCGCCAGATCTGCAAGCAGGTCGGCCGCGAGCTCGGCGCGTTCCCGTGCTTCATGCCGAAGCCCTTCATGGGCGTGTCGGCGAACGGCTGTCACCACAACATCTCGCTCTGGCGCGGCGACGAGAACGTCTTCATGCCCGAGACCGGCGACGTGCAGAAGCCGAGCCAGCTCGGGCTCTGGGCGATCGGCGGGATCATCGAGCATCTCGGCGCCCTCACCTGTGTCACCGCATCGACGATCAACTCCTACCGCCGCCTCTGGGATACCGGCTTCTGGGCGCCGGTCTTCGCCGACTGGGGCTACCAGAACCGCACCACCGCGCTGCGGGTCTCGGCGCCGGGTCGGTTCGAGTACCGCTCGGTCGACTCGGCCGTCAACCCGTACCTCTCGCTGGCCGCGCTGATCATGGCCATGTGGGACGGGATCGAGCGGAAGCTCGACCCGGGCGAGCCCGAGGAGCGCAACATCTACGAGGCGATGGAGGCGGGCAAGGAGGTCGCGCGCATCCCCATGAACTTCGGCGACGCCCTCGACGCGTTCGAGGCCGACGACGTGGTCAAGAGGGCGCTACCGGGTGACATGTACCGTGTCTTCACGCACTACAAGCGCGACGAGTGGGAGCGCTACTGCGCCGAGGTCACGGACTGGGACGTGAAGGAATACCTCGACGTCCTGCCCTGACGGCGGCGTCGGCGAAACGCGACGGAAGAGGACGGCGCCTATGTGCGGGATTGCAGGGATCATCTACCGGGACGGGGCGGAGCACCCGATCGGTGCGGACATGACGCGGATGCTCCAGTCGATGAAGCACCGCGGCCCCGACTCGACGGGCTACGCGCTCTATCGCAAGCCGGGGGACGACTACGTGATGCGCTACAAGCTCGCGGACGCCAACGACGCGCGCGACTACGAGTTCGCGGAGCGGCTCGAGCGGCACCGCAGGGAGGTGGAGGCCCGGCTCGTGTCACTCGGGGCGACGATCGAGGAGGTCGACTTCGACACGGAGTACGCCTTCCGCATGCGCTTCCGCTACGACGGCTCGCTCAAGGACGTCGCCGACTTCGTCGAGGACGTCCCCTCCGCCGAGGTGCTGTCGCTCGGGCGGGCGCTCGAGATCGTCAAGGACCTCGGTGACGCGGAGACGGTCTCGGAGCAGTACCACCTCGAGAAGATCACCGGCACGCACGCGATCGGCCACGTGCGGATGGCGACCGAGTCGGACGTGGACATCTCGGGCGCGCACCCGTACTGGGCCTACCCGTTCTCGGACATCGCGGTCGTCCACAACGGCCAGCTCACGAACTACTTCATGTGGAGGCGGCGGCTCGAGCGGTCGGGGCACCGGTTCCAGTCGGAATGCGACTCCGAGATCATCGCCGTCTACCTGGCGGAGAAGATCGAGGCTGGCATGGAGCTCGAGGAGGCGATGCGCGCGAGCCTCGATGAGCTCGACGGCGTCTTCACCTACATAGCCGTCACGGACAGCGCGCTCGGCGTCGCGAAGGACGAGATGGCGGCGAAGCCGCTCGTGCTCTACGAAAGCGACGACATGGTCGCCCTGGCCTCAGAGGAGATCGCGATCCGCGCGGTGATCGATCACGAGATCGAGACGTACGACCCCTACGAGCGAGAGGTGCTGGTATGGAAGCGCTAGCCGGGGAACGGCGGATCACCTACGACGCCCGCGGGCTGGCCGAGCCGTTCGCGGAGATCCCGAAGATCTCGGAGATCGATGGCACGAGGGCCGTCTTCGACGCCGCCGAGCTGTCGACGCGGCGGATCAACCTGGAGCTGCGCTGGCTGCTCTTCGAGCAGGGCGTCACGGACATCACGGTCGAGAACCCCGGCGCAAAGCACTCGCTCGGGGTCGGCATCCTCACCCGCTGCAAGCTCCGTTTCAAGGGCAGCCTCGGCTACTTCGGCTGCGGCCTGATCGACGGCCCGGAGATCCAGATCGACGGGCGGGTCGGCTGGTCGGCCTGCGAGAACATGATGAGCGGGGTCGTCGTGGTCGAGAGCAACGCGGGCTCGCTCACGGGCGCCGCGCTGCGCGGCGGCGACCTCGTGATCAAGGGCCGCGTCGGCGCCCGCACGGGGATCGACCAGAAGGGCGGTACGATCATCGTGCTCGGCTCGGCGGGCTCCATGACGGGCTTCATGATGCAGCGCGGCCGCCAGATCATCTGCGGCGACGTCGGCCCCGGACTCGGCGACTCGATGTACGACGGCACCATCTATGTCGCCGGCACCGTCAAGTCGCTCGGCATCGACTGCGTGCCGGGCGAGTGGACGGACGCCGACAGCGAGTTGATCGAGCGGAAGTTCTCGATCTACGGGCTCGGCACGCCGCCCGCGTTCCAGAAGTTCGTGTGCGGCAAGAAGCTCTACAACTACGACACTCTCGAGCCGTCCGAGCGGAAGCTCGTTCTATGAAGCTCCCATCGCCCCGTCCCCAGCCCAGCGTCCTTCGGACGCCCCGCTAGGAAGGAACCCATGGCAGACGAGACCGCCCCAAGCCAGAAGACCGTCCTCGGGACGAGCCGCATCTTCACGCCCGAGGTCATGAACGACATCCACATGAAGGCCGAGCTCGGCCGCTACCGGATGCGCGGCTTCTCCATCTTCAAGCCGATCCCGCACTGGGATCAGCTGATGTTCCTGCCCGGCACGCTGACCCGGTTCGTGATCGAGGGCTACCGCGAGAAGTGCGTCACGAAGACCGTGCTCGGCGCGCGCTTCGCCAAGAAGCCGCTCGAGCTCGACATCCCGATCTACATCACGGGGATGAGCTTCGGGGCGCTCTCGCTCGAGGCGAAGATGTCGCTCGCAAAGGGCGCATCGATGGCCGGCACCGCGACGTGCTCGGGCGAGGGCGGGATGATCCCGCCGGAGCGCGACTACTCGACGAAATGGTACTACCAGTGCATCCAGAGTCGGTACGGGTTCAACCCGCACCACCTGATGCTTGCCGACGGGGTCGAGTTCTTCATCGGGCAGGGGGCGAAGGTCGGGCTGGGCGGCCACCTGATGGGTCAGAAGGTGACGGAGCAGGTGGCGGAGATGCGCTCGCTGCCGGCCGGGATCGATCAGCGCTCGCCGGCGCGGCACCCGGACTGGCTGGGCCCGGACGACCTGTCGCTGAAGGTGCAGGAGATCCGGGAGGCGACGGACTACCAGATCCCGATCCAGCTCAAGCTGGGCGCGTCGCGCGTCTACGACGATGTGCGGATGGCGGCGAAGTGCGGCCCGGACATCATCTACCTGGACGGCGCCGAGGGCGGCACGGGCGCGGGCCCGCACATCGCGACGGAGGAGACGGGGATCCCGCTGATGGCTGCGATCCCGGAGGCGCGCCGCGCCCTCGAGGATGTCGGCCTCGCCGAGGAGATCGACCTGGTCGTCGCGGGCGGGATCCGCAACGGCGCGGACGTGGCGAAGTGCCTGGCGCTGGGCGCGACGGCGGTCGCGATCGGTCATTCGGCGATGATGGCCCTGAACTGCAACAAGGAGATCCCGGGCGTCACCGACTACGAGGGCACCGTGGGCGTGCCGGCCGGCTACTGCTACCACTGTCACACGGGCCGCTGCCCGGTCGGCGTGGCGACGCAGGACCCGGAGCTGCGCAAGCGGCTCGTGGTCGAGGAGGCCTCCGAGCGCGTCTACAACTTCCTGCACACGATGACGCTCGAGTTGCAGATGCTCGCGCGCGCGTGCGGGAAGACGAACGTGCACTCGCTCGAGCCGGAGGATCTGTGCGCTCTCACGGTCGAGGCGGCGGCGATGGCGCGGGTGCCGCTCGCGGGCACGACCTATATCCCCGGCGTCACCGAGCAGCAGACGCTCGCCGAGATCAAGCGCCTGCTCGGGAAGAAGCAGGAGGACGACATGCAGCTCCACCACCCGCGCGAGCACGTCGAGCGGCTGTCGGTCGCGGAGTAGAGGAGGAAGAGTGTCGACACACCAAACAACCCCACCACCCACCCCCGAACGGGATCACCACCACGAGATCGCCTACCGCGAGCCGGAGAAGATCAAGGGGATCGACGCCGAGTTCCTGTCGGGGAAGCGGTTTCCCTACCAGGAGGACATCTCCCTGGTCGAGGACATCGACCTGCTGGCGGCGACGCCGGGGCAGGACCTGAACTGGCTCGAGGACATCCACCTGCTCGAGGAGGACGGGACGCCGGCGGTGTTCGACCGCTACTCGAACTCGTTCCTGAAGATCTACTTCCCGATCCCCGAGGGCCGGGAGGACGAGCTGGCTCGCAAGGTGCTGATCAAGCACCTCACCTCGGGCGGCTCCTACGGGATCCAGCTGAAAGAGGTGCACTGCAAGTTCCCGCAGGTGGAGCTGGGCCCGTGGGTCGAGGGCTCGCGCACGGTCGGCACTGACTGGAAGCCCCCGGTGCTCAAGGGCTGGGAGCCACCCGAAGGGCACTGAGCGGCGGGCACATACCGGCCGGCGGCGTGGCCCGCGCGAGCGTGGTGCCTAGCTCGGAAACGGCACCGCGGCGCCGTACCGCTTCGCCCAGACCCTCCGGAGCAGCGAGCGCTGCTCGGATCGCCGGCTCTCCACGATCGTCCCGGCGAGGTGACCTCCGCGCGCCAGGCGAATCAAACGCTGGTGGCTTGCCTGCTGGAGGAGGTCGATCTCCCGCTCTCGCATTAGTTCCCGACCCATTTCTGGCCGAATCATGAGACGATCTCCCCTCGAACGGTCTCGAGTCGAGACAGAGTGCGCTGGAGCGCAATCAGGAACTCGCCCTTGGCACCGGGGACAGTATCACCCTAACGGGGGATAGTCAAGATTGATCTAGACATTCGCCAGAAGAAGTGCTTGTCAGCCCGTTGGGGACGGGAACAGCGTCAGCTCGGGCTCGCGCTCGCCCCGGAGGAGCTCCAGGTCGACCTCGACCCAACCGAGCCCCCGCGCCTCGGCGAGCGTCCGCGCCTGCGGCTTCACGACCCCGGCGGCCAGCACGCCGCGGCAGCCCGGCAGGCCCTCGGCCTCGAGCCGCTCGAGGTAGCGGGTGAGCTGCTCGACCGCGTCGATCGTGCCGACCCGCTTGACCTCGACCGCGACGAAGCCGCTGTCGTCGCGGCACATGAGGTCGACGGGCCCGATGTCCGTCGGCCACTCGCGGCGAACGAGGCGCAGGCCGTCGCCGCAGAACGCAGGGGCGGCTGCGAGCGCCTCCTGGAGGTGGGCCTCGACGCCGTCCTTCTCGAGCGCAGCGCCCTCGCCCATGTCGTGGCTCGTGTCGGACACGACCTCCGCGATCCGGATCTCGAGCTGCTCGTCGCCGCGCAGCTTGCGCACCCGCAGGAGCGCGGGCGGGTCGCCGTCCTCCTCGATCACGGTCGGCGGCGTCATCCAGTTCAGGGGCTTGTAGCCGCCCGCGTCCGCGTGCACCAGCACGGCGCCGTCGGACTTGATCATGAGCAGGCGCAGCGCCTCCGGCAGGGTCGCGGTGAGCCGGCCGGTGTAGCGGACCTCGCAGCGGGCGACGATCAGGCGCACGGCGGGGCAGCGTAGCTCCCGCACCGGCCGTTGCGGACATGGCCTGGCGGCTCTAAGATCCGCGTCTCACTTCTCACAAAGGAGGATGTGATGGGTGGAGCCGAGGCCAAGGGGTTCGCCGCGCCCGACGAGGAGCGGACGTTCGACCATGGTCGGGCCGAGATCGTGCACGTCGGCGGCGGCACGGTCGGCCGCTACACAGCGCAGCCGGGGTGGCGCTGGTCGACCCACATGAAGGCGGCGGCCGGCACCGAGCTGTGCGAGGCCCCGCACTTCCAGTACCACGTCTCCGGGACGCTCGGGGTGCGGATGGCCGACGGCACCGAGCTCGAGATCGGCCCCGGGGAGGTCAGCGTGCTCCCGCCAGGCCACGACGCCTGGGTCGTCGGCGACGAGCCGGTCGTGCTCGTCGACTGGTCGGGCGCGACCGTCTGGGCCGCGACGTAGGCGAGGTCACTTCGAGCCAGGTCCGAGGTCTGACCCCGGATCTGGCGCCCGCAGCCAGGGAGGGGTGGGTCATGACCCGCCCCTACGGCGGGCTCGACCCGCCAGTCGTCGGCGATCGCCCTCTCATGGGCGGTGCCGCTCCGCGGGGTGCTGTTCAGCCGGCGAGCGGCGAGGGGCGGACCTCGAGCGGACGGCCGTCCGGGACGAGCTCGCGCAGGAGTTCGGAGAGAATCGTGAAGTCCCTGATGTTCTCGGTCTCGAGGGGGACACCGACGGCCCATGCGGACGCCGCGATGTGGATGTCCGCGACCCAGGCGACTCGCCGCTCGGGCTTCGGGCGGCGGCTCCGCGAGGGCACGGGCGGGTGCGGCGCGGTCGCCCGCATCTGCCCAGCCGCGAGCGCGGCGGCGAGCGGGAAGCCGATCACACCGATCTCGGGGCTGGCGACCAGCTGCGCGAGCCAGATCAGGTCGTCGCTCCGCCCGGCTCGGGAATAGCCGAACGTGGCCTCGGCAATCGAGATCGCGGGAATGGCCACCTCGCTCGGCGAGCGCAGGCGATTGCGGAGCAGGGTCAGAGCGGGGCTCCCGGGGCGAAGCCGGGATACGAGGGTCGTATCCCAGGCGACGGCCACGCGTCAGACGATCGGGCCGTACTTCCCCGTGCGGAGGAGGAGCACGGCCGCTCGCGCCTCCTCGTCCGGGAGGAAGTCGGGCTCGGGGCCGAGTGGCCCGAGGGCCTCGAGGACTGCGGCGAGCTCGTGCTCGTGGTTGTGGGCCCACTCGAGCTCGCGCGTGTACGACGCGGCGCCGCGTTCCGCCATCAGGATCAGCGCATCGTTCGGTGTCGTTCCGAGCCGCCGAGCGAGCACCTCAGCCTGGGCGGCCAGCTCGGCCGGTACGCGCAGCGTCGTTCGCTCACCGTCCCGGCGTGGCGCGCGCTTCCGCGCTACGGGGTTCTCCGCCGTCGCCATGGCCCAAGTTTAGCGCATCAAATGATGCGCAATAGGAACGAAATCGCCACGAAGGGCGCGCGACGACGCGAACGGCGGGTCAGGACTCGCCCCTACAGCCGCTCGACCCGGGAGCCGCGGAAGACCACCTCAACCCGGTCGTACACCACGAACGGAGACGCCACTTCAGGGTGGCGAGGGCAGAGAGTCAGTTGTGTGCCCTCTGACGCCTCGGGAGCCCTGTCCTCGCTGTGAGAGACCCAACCGTGGCCTTGGCCGGCTCCCTAGCCGGGCGCCCAACGGCGCGATAGCCGGGCGTCCCGGCGCGTAGCGCGCGTATGCGAACTCGCTAGGTAGCGCGGACTCAAGACGCGGCATCTTCGCTCCAGCCAAGATCCCCACGCCGCCCTCGCCACTTGGGTACGGCCCGGTGGCCGGGGGGGCATCGGGAAGACCGGGTCTTGTTACGCAGATGCGCTCTCAGCTACGCCTCCCGGAACCATCCGGGAGGCGCTTCGGATTACCGATCAGGTCAGGCCGGTGCTGGCCGGACTGCCGAGCGCAGGCCTTCACGGGCACGCGGGGCAGCCGCAGAGGGAGCATCCGCGACGCTTGGCGTGGTCCCGAGCCACACGACTTCGGATTGGACGCCTCCGATCGAGTCCCGCGCGCGTGCCAGATGTTCGAATGGGAGCCAGTCGGCGCCGTCCTGCTCGCAGACGATCTTCTGCCCTCGCCGCGACTGGCACCATTCACCGAGGGCGTTGTAGTCGAGCGCCGCCGAGTTGCAGCCTTCGGCGTAACCCATGCCGCGTTGCTGCGCCCGACTGCCCACGTGGTAAGGCGGGTCGATGAACCACGTCGCCTCTATGTCTTCGGCCTCCGTGTAGTCACCGTGGATGACCTCGACGCGGCCCTTCACGTGAGGCAGCACGTTCGCGATCTGCTTGAACATGCGCCTCAGGACGACGGGCATCCGGTCCGTGACGACCATCTCCTTCTGGCGGGCAATGCGGTTGGAGACGGCCGAGGTCATCAGAAGGAAGTCCGATGTCCGCTCGCCTGCTTCCGGGATCGGATAGTTGAGGACATCGTCGGCGTCCATGTCGAGCAGCTTCACCCACGTGTCGTAGACCCGCTTGTCCTTCTCGATGAGGATGACCTTGTCGAGGGCAGGCCGGAGCAGCGACGGCGTCAGGTGCGTGACGCTGTATGCCGCCGACCCCGCGAAGGGCTCGACGATGACGTCGTGCTTCGGCGCGGGGTAGGACCGCGCGAGTCGCCGCTTGCCGCCGTAGAAGTAGAACATCGCCCGAGTGTACGGGGCGGCGTCGACGGCACCGATCCCTACGTGCCAACCCGCTGTTCGTACTGCCGACGCAGCTTCTGCGCGGAGGCCCGGAACGCCTCCAGCTCGGGACCCGTCCTGCCGTTCTCTGCCTCGAGCTTCTTGATCTTCGCGAGGAGCTCGTCGTCGTCGGCGCGCTCCTTGAGGCACATCATCGCGTCGTCGATCGCCACGCGGACCTTGATCAGCTCGTTGGCGATCTGGGCGAGATCTTCCTTCGGCGCGACCTCCCAGTAGGCCATCTTGGGGATCTGAACGCCGATGTGCTCGCCGAGCTCCATCAGGCGGCGATGCACCCGATAGAACTCGGCGTAGTCGCCGTGCTCGTAGGTGCGCAGGTCGACCATCCGCGAGCGGTTCGACTTGCGCTTCACCTTTCGCTTCGTCCGCAGCGCGTAGCGATCCCTCGCATCCTCGACGTCGGCAACCGGTACGGCCGCGTACTTCGCCGGGTTCTTCCCGACCTCCCGCAGCAGTCCCGCCTTCTGCAACCGCTCCCGCTCGCGCGAGAGGCCGTAAGCCAAAGGCTGCCCCGTCTTGCGCCCGCGTGTCACGGGTCGCATCTGCGCCATGGTGGCCGTACCGAGACGCTTCGCCTCCGCGAGCATCGCCCGGTCGTTCGGGTCGAGCCTCGCGACGAGCGCGTCGTATTCGTCCTGGGTCATCTGCACATCTCCGTAGGATGAGAAGCGAAATCAGGCGGCGCCGGGGTGAGCGCCGGGTTGGAGAACACGCCGGTCGCCGCCTGTATCTCGCCGAGCCCTAACGAGTCGCTAGGACTCGTTCGACCCCGACATGAGCTCCAGCGTGCTCTTCGCGAGCTGCGCAGCAGCCTTCATCCCGGAGTCGACCTCGCGAGATGCCTTACCGGCCATCTCCTTGTTGCGGTTCGAGACCAGCGCGGCGTTCTTCGCCAGCCGGTCAGCGGCCCGTCGCACCGACGTCTTCAGCGGGGCGATGAAGTCGTCGAAGATCAGCTCCTCGTTCTTCGTGAGGTAGACGACCTCGACGCCGGGCGAACCGTCCACCGTCGTCCTCGTCTTGATGAGCACGAGGTGCGGGTCACGCTCCCCGACCAGGCGCTGCACCGGCCCCGAGAAGTTCGGGTTGACCGGATTCCACGCCTCCTTCACGAGCTGCGTCCACACCGCCTGCTCCACCGGGCCGAGCTCGTCCCACTCGTCGTTCGCGCCCGGCGTCTCGGGGAACACCTTCTTCGTGAGCGTCCCGTGCGTGAGCGCCTTCTCCGACTTCTCGTCGGGCGTCTTGATGACGGCGTTCGTCTTGAGGGCGCGATAGATCGCGTCGTGCACGAGCCACTTGTCGACGACGTCCTCGCCCTCGCCGTTGGTCGCGACGTACCCATTCGCCCGGTGCGCCTCGAACACGCCTCCCTCGACGGCGGCCTCAAAAGCGGCCTCATCCATACCGAGGGGCAGGTCCTGAATAGCGGACATGCGTCCTTCTCCAATCTGCGCGGCGCGAGGGGTGAGCGTTATTGCTACCCGTCGTGAACCGTGCGTCCAACGATTATACACGAAGGTCGGGTGCTTCGCCACCACGCGATCACGCCCGGGGCTGCTCCCAGACGACGCGGGCATCCCCGTCGAGGCCGGTGAACGTGACGAACCCGCTTAGGCCTGGCGGGACTAAGGCTCCCATACCACCTGCTGATCGCCGTCGAGGGTGATGAGGACGATGATCCGGAGACTTCCCGCCCGCCGCCGCGCCTCCACCACCCAAGCATCTTCCTTGGAGAGGCTCCGGCTAGTGGGGCGCACGACTTCTGCGATGCCCACCACTCGACGGATGTACGAGACGACGCTGTAGTGCTGGGGATGGCTCAGGGGGAGTCCTCGACCAGTGCCCACCGCACGGCGAGGTCGTCCCTTTCGCACAGCCACTCATTCAGGTCATCGCTGCCTGCCAGCAGCACCTTGCTCTGGTCGATGGCCCAGGACTCGCCAACTTCAGCCACGGCCAATCGGCTGAGGAACTTGGCGCGATCGATCATCGCCACATCGCGCTCTGTCTGGGTCGAACGAGAAGTTGCCATGCACATATTCTCGTAGCCCGACTAGGCAACGCGCATCAGACGGCCACTCGCGCGAGTGGCGTCTCCTCCACCGAGCGGAGCGCCGACGGGTGATGCGAGCGGCTACTGAGGGAGGACTTCCACGGGCCGGAACTCGATGGGCCGATACCGATGGGTGGCGGCCGGGATGAATTCCAGCTTCGGCATTTCCAGCCTGGGCACTCGATGGCATCGCACCTCAGCGAAGTGCCAGCGCAGCGCCTCCCTCTGCTGGAGGAGATCCAGGTCGTCCCAGATCATGTGGAGACTGAGATGACGCTCTCCCGAGGATGGGGAGTCCGACAGTCTGGCCAGTGGCGTCCCCGTTCGTGGTGTACGACCGGGTTGAGGTGGTCTTCCGCGGCTGCCGTGGAGCGCGAGCCGTACGCGCCGTGACGGCGCGAGGGGCGGGGTCAGGACCCGCCCCTACAGCCGCTCGACGCGCGAGCCGCCGACGATCTGGTCGCGGCCGTCCGGGTAGCGCACCCAGGCCTTGTGGGTGCCGTCGTAGTCGGGGCCCCAGAGGACGAGCGTCGCCTCCTCGCCCGCGACCCGGCAGCGCTGCGTGCCCTCCGGGTCGAGCCCCCGCCAGACGCGGACGAACGGGTTCGACTCCCACTCGGCGGCGACGGTCGTCGGCCCAGCGTGACCCGGATGGAGGCGGGCCCGGGGCGGCAGCGCCATCAGCCGCTCCATGATCGAGCGCACCTGGTCGGCGTAGCCGGTGGGGCCGCCGCCGGCGGTGCCCCCGACCGTGCCCCGGAAGAGGCAGTCGCCGGTCAGGCAGTCCGTCCCGTTGACGAGCAGTGCGAGGTGGTCACGGCAGTGGCCCGGCGTCTCGATCACCCGCAGCTCGAGCTCCCCCGAGCGGATGACGTCGCCGTCGCCGATCGTGCCGTCGAGTGGGACGCCGGCCTCGCGGGCCAGGGGGTGCCCCAGCACGGACACGCCGAAGCGGGCCGCGTCCGCGGCACACGTGACGACGTGATCCTCGTGGTGATGGGTGACGAGCACGTGGGTGATCGTCAGCGAGAGCCGCTCGGCCGCGGCGAGCAGGGGCTCGTTGATCCCGTTCGAGTCGACGAGCACGCCGTGCCCGCCGTCGCGGTCGGCCAGGAGGTAGGCGTTCGAAAGCCAGCCCGGGTGCTCTGTTCGCTCGATGATCACGTCGGTCTCCTCTCCGAGCTACGGGAGCTCGATCACGGTGCGGATGCCCTCCTGGCGCTCCATCGTCGCGAAGGCATTGTTGACGGCGTCGAGCGGCACGCGCGCGGTCACGAGCGCGTCGACGTCGATCTCCCCGGCCAGCCAGCGCTCGACGAGCCGGGGCACCTGCGTGCGTCCCTTGACGCCTCCGAACGAGGAGCCGGCGACGTGCCGGCCGGTGATCAGGAGGCGCGGGACGATCTCGAGCAGCTCCCCCTTGCCTGCGACGCCGATCATCGTGGCGAGCCCCCACGCCTCCCGCGCCGCCTCGACCGCTTGCCGCATCACCGCGACGTTCCCGGTCGCCTCGAACGTGTAGTCGAAGCCGAAGCCGCCGGTCTCCGAGCGCAGCCACTCGACCGTGTCCGCGCCGGCGAGGCGCGTGTCGGTCGCCCCGTGGTGGCGCGCCTGCGCGAGGCGCGACTCGGCCAGGTCGATCGCGACGATCCGCCCGGCGCCCGCCAGGCGACAGCCGATCACCGCGCCGAGCCCGACGAGCCCGCAGCCGAAGACCGCGCAGGTCGAGCCGGGCTCCACGCGCGCCGTATAGAGGGCGGCGCCGATCCCGGTCGAGAGCCCGCAGGCGAACGGGGCGCAGCCGGCAAGCGCCGCCTCCGGGCTCACCTTCGCGAGCGCGATCTCGGGCATGACGGTGTACTCGGCGAACGTGGACGTGCCCATGAAGTGGCGCAGCGGCTCGCCGTCGCGCGAGAAGCGCGTCGTCCCGTCGGGGAGGAAGCCGAGCCCCTGCTGGTCGCGGATCGCGACGCAGCGGTTCGTGCGCGGACTCCGGCAGTGGACGCACTCGCCGCACTCGGGGGCGAACAGGGTCACGACGTGGTCGCCGGGGCGCACGAGCGTGACGCCCTCGCCGACCCCCTCGACCACGCCCGCGCCCTCGTGGCCGAGCACGCACGGGACGTACCCGGTCGGGTCGGCGCCCGACGCGGTGTAGAGATCCGTGTGGCAGACGCCGCACGCGACGAGCCGGACGAGCGCCTCGCCCGCCCTCGGCTCGGCGAGGTCGACCTCCTGCACCACGAGCGGCCGGCCGAACTCCTCGAGGACGGCGGCCCGGACCTTCACGGGCGGGATGCTAGCTGGCCGGGTGCCTCGCGGCCCGGGCGGCGTCGAGGTCGAGCGCGTAGGCGGGCGGCTCGAGCCCCGGAGCGAGGCCGGGCGCCGGTACCGGCGCCCCCGCGCGCACGGCGAGGGGGACGACGCCAGCCCAGACCGGGTAGTCCAGGTCGGCGCCGCTGTCGCCGGGCGGCCCCTGTCGCAGCTTGGCGGAGCACTCCTCGAGCGGGAGTGCGGCAACGGTGGTCGCCTTCAGCTCGCTCGCGCTCGGCGGGCGCACCTCGGCCCAGCGGCCAGGCACGAGCTGCTCGGTGAACGCCTCGAGCGCGCGCAGCTTCTCGTCGGGGTCGTCGACCAGGCGCGCGGTCCCGAGCACGATCGCCGAGCGGTAGTTCGCCGACTGGTTGTAGGCGGTGCGCGCGAGCACGAGGCCGTCGACGATCGTGACGGTCAGGCAGACCGGCACGCCCGCGGCGAGCGTCCGGAACATCCGGCTCGCCGCCGAGCCGTGCACGTAGACCGTGTCGTCGACGCGCGCGTGCAGCGTCGGGATCACGTACGGCTGTCCGTCGTGGACGAAGCCGAGGTGGCAGACGAGCGCCTCGTCGAGAATCGAGTCGACGGCCGCGCGGTCGTAGGCGCCCCGCTCGGGGTGGCGGCGGACGCGGATGCGGTCGGTGGCGGGTTTCCTCATTTGTTATAGTACAGATCGATGACTGAGCCAGCACAGTACCAGATCAAGGGCACGAGCGCAAGCGAGATCGCGGGGAGCGTCGAGGCGCTCGTCGCGGCGGGCGTGCTCGCTTCCGGCGAGCGTCTGCCCGCGGTGCGCCGCCTCGCTGGTGAGCTCGGCGTCAGCCCGGCCACGGTCGCGGCGGCGTTCCGGGAGCTCGCGCGGCGCGGCATCGTCGTCGGGCGGGAGCGCCGCGGGGTTGCCGTCAGCGCTCGCCCGCCGCTCGCGGGCCGGCGCCCGTCCCGGCCGGTTCCGCCCGGAGTCCGCGACCTCGCGACCGGGAACCCCGACCCGGCGCTGCTGCCCGACCTCGCCGCCGTGCTCCGCTCGCTCGACCCGCCCGGCTACCTCTACGGGGAGGAACCCGTCGTGCCCGCCCTCGCCGCGGCGGTCCGGGCCGGGCTCGAGCGCCTCGGCGTACCGGCCGGGAACGTCTGCGTCGTTTCCGGCGCCCTCGACGGGGTCGAGCGCGCGCTCGAGGCCTGGCTGCGCCCGGGCGACCGGGTCGCGCTCGAGGACCCCGGCTACGGCAGCACGCTCGACCTCGTGCGGGCGCTCGGGCTCGTGCCGGTGGCCGTGCCGCTCGACGACGCGGGCATGCTCCCCGGCGCTCTCGCCCGGGCGCTCGAGGCGGGCTGCCGGGCCCTCGTCATCACTCCGCGTGGCCAGAACCCGACCGGCGCCGCGCTCGACGCGGGCCGGGCGGAGGAGCTGCGGGGGCTGCTCGCCGCGGCGCCGGACGTGCTCGTCGTCGAGGACGACCACCTGGGAGCGGTCGCGGGCGTCCCCCCGTACACCACGGTGGGCGCTCGCGAGCGCTGGGCCTTCGTCCGCTCGGTCGCGAAGTCGCTCGGGCCGGATCTGCGGCTCGCGTTCCTGGCCGGGGACGCGACCACGGTCGCCCGCGTCGAGGGGCGGCTCGGGCTCGGCCCGGGCTGGGTCAGCCGGCTGCTCCAGCACGCCGTGCTCTCGCTGCTCTCGGACCCGGCCACGGGGCCGCTGCTCGAACGGGCAGCCGGGACCTACCGGGCGCGGCGGGAGGCCCTGATCGGCGAGCTCGCCGCGCGGGGACTCGAGGCTCGCGGGCGCAGCGGCCTGAACGTCTGGGTGCCGGTCCCCGACGAGGAGGCCGCCGCCGCCGCCCTGCTCGAGGCGGGCTACGCCGTCGCCCCGGGCTCGCGCTACCGCCTCGAGAGCCCCCCGGCGGTCCGCGTCACGACCGCGGCGCTCGACCCCGGGGAGGCAGGCCAGGTCGCGGCAGCGCTGGCAGGAGCCTTCGCCGGCACGCGCCGGACGCGAGCGGCCTGATCAGGTCTTCTTGCCCGGGTTGAAGAGCCCCTTCGGATCGAAGGCTTGCTTCACGGCCGCGTGCAGCTCGAGCGCACGGGGGCTCCACTGGCGGGCGAGCTGGCCGCGCTTCAGCCAGCCGAGCCCGTGCTCGCCGGAGACCGAGCCGCCGAGCGAGACCCCGAGCGCGGCCACGTCCTCGGCCGCCGCGCGGGCCCGCTCGACGGCGCCTGGCACCTTCGGGTCGAAGAGGAAGTTCGCGTGCAGGTTGCCGTCGCCCGCGTGGCCGAAGCTGATCGCCTCGAGCCCGTGGCGGGCGCCGATCGTGGGCACGGCCTCGATCGCCTCGGCGAGCCGGTCGACGGGCACGGCGATGTCCTCGCCGAGCTTGCTGCCCCACTTGGACGTCGCCGCGAACGCGATCCCCTCGCGCCAGCGCCACAGCTCGGCAGCCTCGGCGGCGGACTCGGGCGCCCGGATGGCGAGCGCCGTCTCGCCGAGCACCTCGACGAGGTCGGCGCGCAGGCGCGCCGCTTCCTCGCGCGTGCCGTCGGCCTCGGTCAGGAGCATGAACCCGGCCGCCCGCGGCACGCAGCCCGGGAAGGCGGGCGCCGCGATCGCGAGCGTTGCCCCGTCGAGGTACTCGAGGGTGGCCGGGACGAGGCCGCTCCCGAGCACGCGCTCGATCGCCTCGCAGCCGGCATCCGTCCCGTCGAAGAACGAGACGACCGGCAGGGCCGCTTCCGGGGCGGGCGCGAGGCGAAGCCAGACGGCGGTCACGATCCCGAGCGTGCCCTCCGAGCCGACGAGCAGGCCGCGCAGGTCGTAGCCGGACTGGTCCTTGCGGATCGGGCCGCCGACCGTGACGAGCTCGCCCGGGGCGACGACGGCCTCGAGCCCGGTCACCCAGCGGCCTGTGACGCCGTACTTGAAGGCGTGCGGCCCGCCAGCGTTCGTGGCCACGTTGCCCCCGATCTGCGACTGCTCGGCCGCGCCCGGGTCGGGCGGGAAGTGGAGGCCGCTCTCCCGGGCGAGCCGCCGCACCTCGGCCGTGCGCACGCCCGCCTCGGCGTGCATGCGCCAGGCGAGCGGATCGAAGGCCCGCACGCGCGCGAGCCGCTCGAGCGCGACGACGACCCCGCCGGCCACGGGGACGGCGCCGCCCGCGAAGCCCGTGCCGCCGCCGCGCGGCACGATCGGTACGCCGCGCTCGTAGCACCAGGCGACGACCCGCGCGACCGCGTCCGCGGTACGCGGCAGGACGATCGCGTCCGCGTGTCCGCGCAGTCCGAGCGTCGAGGTCGCGTCCCCGAGGTAGGGCGCCGTGTCGCCCGGGAGAACGCCTTCGGCGCCGACGATCCGCTCGAGCTCAGCGCGCAACGACGCGGATGGTCGCGAGTGACGGGTCGGCGCAGTAGGCGAGCCGCGTGCCGGTCGCGGCCGCCTCGGCCAGCGCCTCGAGCAGCGGCGCGGAGAGCAGCTCGCCGGGCGCGATCGCGGGGATCCCGGGCGGGTAGGGCGCCACGGTCTCGGCAGCGATGCGGCCCGCGGCAGCCGCCGCACGCACGGTCTCGCGCGGGGCGAAGAAGGCCTCGCGCGGGCCCAGGGCGACCTCGGGCTCGACGCCCCAGACGGCGCTCGCGCCGCCGGCCGTGCGAGCCTCACCGCGGCGGCGCTCGAGCGAGCGGGTGAGCGCCGAGACGAGCCGCCCGACGCTCTCCTCGCTGTCGCCGATCGTGATCAGCGGGACGAGCGTGTCGCGATTCGCGAGCTCGACGCGGACGCCCTCAGCCCAGAGGTCGCGCTCGACCTCGATCCCGTCGGCGCCGGTTCCGGCAAGCGCCAGCACGAGCTTGGCCGGGTCGTAGGCCCACCCGGCGCCCGGGCCGAGCAGGCGCAGCCCCTCGATCGTCGCCAGCTCCGCCCGCGCCCGGGCGACCAGGGCGAGCGCCCCGGCGAGCAGTTCCTCGCCTCGTACGGCGAGCAGGGCGCGAGTGCTGTCGAGGCTCGCGAGGATCCCGGCGGAGGGGCTCGTCGTGTTCAGGGCGTCGAAGCCTTCGCGCAGCCGGTCGAGGTCGAGGCGCCCCTCCCGCGCGAGCAGGTAGGCGCTCTGCGTGAAGCCCGTCAGCGTCTTGTGGGCCGACGTGACGAGCGCGTCGGCCCCGAGCGCGAGCGCGTGCGGCGGCAGGGCGGGGTGGAAGCCCAGGTAGGCGCCCCAGGCCTGGTCGACTGCCAGCGGGACGCCGGCGGTGCGGCACGTGGCGGCGATCGCGGCGACGTCGCTCGAGACGCCGACGAAGTTGGGCTCGACGAGGAAGACGCCGCGCGCGTCCGGGTGCGCCTCGAGCGCCGCCGCGACCCGCTCCGCCGGGACGCCGAGCGCGAGCCCGGTCTCCGGATCGACGTCCGGGCGCACCCAGACGGGGTCGAGCCCGGCCAGCACGAGCCCGGCGAACAGCGACTTGTGCAGGCCGCGGCAGACGACGACGCGATCGCCCGGCTTGCCGGCGGCGAGCGCGAGCGCCTGGTTTCCCTGCGTCGAGCCGTTGACGCAGAAGCGACACCAGTCCGCGCCCCACAGCCCGGCGGCGAGGCGCTCGGCGCTTCCGAGCACGTCCCCGGACAGGTGCAGGTCGTCCGCGCCGGCGGAGAGCGGGGCGTCGGCGGCGAGCAGCGGGTCGGTCAGGCCGGGTGCCCGCTTGTGCCCCGGGGTCGTGAACGGTGTGATCGCGGGGTCGGCGAGAAACGCCCGGACGGCGTCGGCGAGCGGCGTCTCGGCCTGCGAGGACATCGAGATCGTCGATACTACGCAGCCGTGGCGGCCCGGGCGACGACGGTCGTGTTCTTTCCGGAGGGCGCGTTCGGCCCGACGAACAACTGCGTCGGGATCGGCGACGTGCTGCGCCGCCACGGCGTGCGGGTCGTGTTCGCGGTCGAGGAGTCGTTCGCGGGCACGCTCGAGGCGAAGGGGTTCGAGGAGCGGCTGGTGCGCCTCGGGCCACCGCCGGAGCGCGAGGATGTCCCGGGGCAGTTCTGGAAGGACTTCATCGGCGACACCGCGCCGCTCTTTCGCCTGCCGACGATCGAGCAGCTCGGCTCGTTCCTGCAGCCGACCTGGCAGGCGCTCGTCGACGGGTCGAAGTACGTGGACGGGCGACTGGCCGAGATCTTCGCCGAGCTCGAGCCCGACGTGATCGTCGAGGACAACGTCGTCGCGTTCCCCGCGATCGCGGCCTCCGGACGCCCGTGGGTGCGGATCGTCTCCTGCAACCCGCTCGAGCTGCGCGATCCCGCCTTGCCGCCGGCGTTCTCCGGCTACCCGGCCGGCGACCGGACGGGCTGGGAGGAGTTCGAGGCGGAGCGCCGCCGCACCCACGAAGAGATGTGGCGCGACTTCGACGCGTTCGTCCGCAGCCGCGGGGCTCCGGGGCTGCCCGAGCTCGAGTTCGTCCACGAGTCGCCCTACCTGAACCTGTACGTCTACCCGCGCGAGGCCGACTACGAGCGCTCGCGGCCGCTCGCAGCGACGTGGCACCGGCTCGACACGTCGGTACGCGCAACCGACGAGCCCTGGTCGGTGCCCGACGAGCTCGCCGGCGGCGACGGCGGCCTCGTCTACCTCAGCCTCGGCAGCCTCGCCTCCGCCGATCTCGACCTGATGCGGGCGATCGTCGCCGAGCTGGCGGGCCCGCCGCACCGATACGTCGTCAGCAAGGGCCCGCAGGCGGACGAGCTCGAGCTCGCCCCGAACATGTGGGGCGCGGAGTTCCTGCCGCAGGCCTCCGTGCTGCCGTGCGTCGATCTGGTCGTCACCCACGGCGGCAACAACACGACGACCGAGTGCTTCTGGTTCGGCAAGCCGATGGTCGTGCTCCCCGTCTTCTGGGACCAGTACGACAACGCCCAGCGCGTCCAGGAGCTCGGCTTCGGGCGGCGGCTCCCGGCCTACGCGTTCGAGCCGGGCGAGCTGCGGCGGGCCGTGGACGAGCTGCTCGCGGACGCCGACCTGCGCTCGCGCATGCGGGGCATCGCCGGTCGGCTCGCGACCGTGCCCGGCACGGAGAAGGCAGCTGGCCTGATCGAGCGCCTCGCCCGCGAGCGCGGCCCGGTCACCTGACGTGACGCTCGCGCGGGCGGCGCGCCTCGTCGCCTCCCTGGATCCGAGGCTGCTGGCGGGCGAGCGCTGGTTCGCGGGCAAGGAGCGCCCGGTCGAGTCGCTCTCGCTCGTCGACGCGGTCGAGGCCGGCGAGGGCGTGCTCGCGCTCGCCGACGTCCGCTTCGCCGCCGGGCCGCCCGAGCGCTACGCGCTCCCGGAGGGCTCGCCGCTCTGGGGGCCTCTGCTGGCCGCGCTCGCGGGCGGCGAGCGCGGGCGCTTTCGCTTCGTTCCCCGCGCGGAGCCCGCCGCCGTGCCGGCGGGCGCGGAGCGGCCGCTCGGGCGCGACCAGTCGAACACCTCCGTCGTGCTCGGCGAGCGGCTGGTCATCAAGTGCTACCGGCTGCTCTGGCCCGGGCCGCATCCGGAGGTCGAGGTCGCCTGCTACCTGACCCGGGCGGGATTCCGCCCGGTCCCGCCCGTCGCGGGATCGGTCGAGTGGCGGGGAGAGGACGGGCCGTGGACGGTCGCGCTCGTCCAGGAGCACGTCGCGGAGGCCGAGGACGGCTGGGCCTGGGCGCAGGCGGAGCTCGCGGCGTGGCGGCAGGGCCGGCACGACGTCGGCTGGGCTGCCGGTCTCGGCGAGCTCACCGCGGCGATGCACGCGGCGCTCGCCGGGGCGGTGGACGAGGCGCTGCGGCCGCGCCTGGCCGGGGCCGCGGACCTCGCGGGCTGGGTCGAGCGGGCCGAGCGAGGACTCGCCGACGCGGGGCTCGGCGGCGACGCCGCAGTCAGGGAGAGGCTCTCTGCTCTCGCCCATCCCGCCGGGCGGCCGCTCCTGACGCGGATCCACGGCGACTACCACGTCGGTCAGATCCTGCGCTCGCCGGCCGGCTGCCACCTCGCCGACTTCGAGGGCGAGCCGACGCGCCCCGCCGCGGAGCGCCGAGCGCTCGACACCCCGCTTCGCGACGTCGCCTCGATGCTGCGCTCATTCGACAACGCCGCCCGCTTCGCGCTGGGGGCGGGCGGCTCGGACGAGGGCTGGGTGGCGGCGGCGCGCAGGGCGTTCCTCGAGGCGTACGGGCCGGTCGACGAGCCGCTGCTCGGTGCGCTCGAGCTCGAGAAGGCGGTCTACGAGCTCGTCTACGCCGTGCGCTTCCTGCCCGGGTGGATGCCCGTCGCTCGCGGCGGGCTCGCTGCGCTGCTCGGGCGCCGTCGCTGACGCCGGCCCGGCTGCGTCAGAATTCCATCCGTGCCCGATCCCGCGGCCTTCCTCGAGGACGTGCTCGGCGAGCCCGAGACGCTAGCGGGCCTGCTCGATGCCTACGCGGCCGACGACGGGCCGCTGGCGGCGCTCGGTGACGTGCCCGAGCGGCGCGTGCTCTTCGTCGGCATGGG
Organism: uncultured Gaiellales bacterium; assembly: GCA_964370985.1. Taxonomy (GTDB): domain Bacteria; phylum Actinomycetota; class Thermoleophilia; order Gaiellales; family Gaiellaceae; genus JAHDVS01. Next base: position 98,534 of record CAYJLE010000003.1, read on the forward strand.
CAGCTCCCGCTATGCCGCCCTCGCCGCCTGCCCGATCCTCCGCGCGGCCGGCGTCGAGGCGACCGTCGAGCACGCGTCGGCCCGGCTGGCGGTACCGCCCCGGCCCGGCTGCCTCGTCGTCGCGATCTCCGCCGGGGGGCGGACCCCCGAGACCGTGGAGGTGGCGGAGCGTCACCGCGGCTCGGGCCGGGTTGTCGCAGTCACGAACCGGCCCGACGGGGACCTGGCACGGGCTGCCGACCTCGTGCTGCCGGTCTTCGCCGGGGAGGAGCGGGGCGGCGTCGCCTGCAAGACGTATCAGGCGACTGTCGCCGTGCTTCTCCTCGTCTGCGGGCGCGTGCTGGGCGCGGGGCCCCGCGCCGACGACCTGCGCCGCGCGGTCGACGCGGCCGCGGGCGTCCGGGCGGGCCGCGCGGAGTGGCTCGGCCCGGCGCTCGATCTCCTCGGCGGCGGACCGCTGCACTGCATCGCTCCCGCCGAGCGGCTCTCCTCCGCCGAGCAGGCGGCGCTGATGCTGCGCGAGGGGCCGCGGCTGCCCGCCTTTGCCGCCGAGACCGGCGACTGGCTCCACGTCGACGTCTACCTGTCCAGGCGGCCCGGCTACCGGGCCATTCTCTTCCCGGGCTCGCGCTTCGACGGCGAGGTGCTCGACTGGCTCGAGCGCCGGGACGTGCCCGTGGTTGCGGTCGGCCGGCCGGAGCCGCGGGCGACGCTCCAGGCCGCCTACCCGGGCGCCGGCGAGCCGTTCGTCGATCTGCTCGTCGAGACGTCCGTCGTCGAGCTGCTCGCGGCCGAGCTCTGGGCCCGCGCCGGAAGCTAGGTCGACCGAGCCGTGCCCGTCAGCGGGGATCGTCGGGAAGGAGCGAGAACATCACGCAGTCCGACCGGCGGCCCTTCGTCACGAGCGCCTGACGCAGCACGCCCTCCCGGCGAAAACAGGCATTCTCGGCCACGCGCTGGGAGGCGACGTTGTCGACGTCGGTGACGAGTTGCAGCCGCGCGGCGCCCAGCTCGTCGAGCGCCCACGCCGCCGCGAGGCGCACCGCCCGCGTGGCGACGCCCCGTGCGCGTGCGGCCGGGGCGACCCAGTAACCGACCTCCGCCACCGGCCACTCCGCGAGTCGCAGGCCGATCGAGGCGAGCAACGAGCCGCTCGCGGGTTCCACGACCGCGAACAGCGCGGCGCTGCCGTCACGCCACTGCCTCCGCGACAGGGCGACGTAGGCGTGCGCATCGGCCCGCGTGTAGGGCTCGGGCACGGTCGTCCAGCGCTGGATCTCCGCGTCCGTGCAGGCCGCGGCGATCGCAGGCACGTCGCGAGCGGCAAGCGGCCGCAGGCTCACGATGCCGTCCGTGAGCGGGGGATCAGGCGGACGCAGCCGCATCGGGCTCGACGACGAGGACGGCCGCTCCGCGCACGTGCCCCGCTCTCAGGCTGGCGAGCGCCTCGTTCGCCCGCTCGAGCGGGTAGGGCTCGACCTCGACCCGCACGGGCACCCGCGGGGCGAGCGCGAGCAACTCGTCACCGTCACGGCGGGTCAGGTTGGCAACCGAGCGCAGCACGCGCTCGCCCCACAGGATCGAGTACGGAAACGACGGGATGTCGCTCATGTGGATGCCGCCGCACACGACCGTGCCCCCCTTGGCGAGCGCGCGCAGGGCGGCCGGAACGAGCTCTCCGGCGGGCGCGAAGACGATCGCGGCGTCGAGCTCCTCCGGCGGCGGCCCGAGCGCGTCCCCGGCCCACTCGGCGCCGACGGCCAGCGCCAGCTCCCGGGCGGCAGCGTCGCCGGCCCGGGTGAAGGCGAAGACGCGGCGGCCCTGCCAGCGGGCAATCTGCGCCACGATGTGCGCTGCCGCGCCGAAGCCGTAGAGGCCGAGCCGCTCGGCGTCGCCGGCGAGCGTCAGCGAGCGGTAGCCGATCAGCCCGGCGCAGAGGAGCGGCGCCGCCTGGAGGTCGGGGTAGCCCTCGGGGAGCGGGAAGCAGAAGCGGGCGTCCGCGACGGCGAGCTCGGCGAAGCCGCCGTCGAGGTGGTAGCCCGTGAAGCGGGCGCGGTCGCAGAGGTTCTCACGGCCCTCGCGGCAGTAGCGGCACTCCCCGCACGTCCAGCCGAGCCAGGGGATCCCGATCCGCTCGCCGGGCGCGAGCGTCTCGACGCCCGGGCCGGCCACTTCGACCGAGCCGACGATCTGGTGCCCCGGCACGAGCGGCAGCTTCGGCTCGGGCAGCTCGCCGTCGACGACGTGCAGGTCGGTACGGCAGACCCCGCACGCGCGCACGCGCACGAGCACCTGGCCGGCGCCGGGCGAGGGCGCGGCCAACCTGGCCAGCCGCAGCGGGCTGCCCGGCCTGTCGAGCACCATGGCGCGCACCGCTAGGGCCCGAGCTCGGCGAGCAGGCCGGCGAGGTCGAGCGGCTCCGTCTTCATGGCGATCCGCCCGTCCGGGTGGCGCGCCCACTCCTCGCGCGGGCGGTCGCGGTAGAGCTCGACGCCGTTGCCCTCGGGGTCGCGCAGGTAGATCGCCTCGCTGACGCCGTGGTCGGACGCGCCCTCGAGCGGGATCCCGGCGTCGAGCACGGCCCGCACCGCCTCCGCGAGCGCGCGCCGGCCCGGGTAGCGGACGGCAACGTGGTAGAGACCGGTCGTCCGGCGCGGCGGCGGCGGTGCGCCGAGGCTCTCCCAGGTGTTGAGCGCGATGTGGTGGTGGTAGCCGCCCGCGGAGAGGAACGCCGCGTGATCGCCGAGCGTCTCCTGCACCTCGAACCCGAGCACGTCGCGCCAGAAGCCGAGCGCCCGCTCGAGGTCGGCGACCTTCAGGTGGACGTGCCCGATCTCGACGCGGGGGTCGATCATCTCAGGAGGGGGTCGCCCAGGCGTCCACGAGCCCGGGCTCGATCGTGACGAGCGCGTGCAGGCTGCCGTCGTCGTAGCCCGCGATCGTCGAGGCCACCTCCTCCGCCGGCACGTAGCGGCGCACGATCGCCTCGATCTCGTCGCGCAGCTCGGCGACCGGGCCGGTGCGAACCGAGGCCCGCCCGCGCAGCACGACCGCCGACCAGGGAGCCGTGTGCTCGTGCACGGAGAGCGCGACCCGGGGCTCCGCCCGGAGGTCGCGCACCCAGCGCCGCTCCGCGCCGCTCCAGACGAAGATCCGCTCGCCGTCCCAGCGGTACCAGACCGGCACGACCCGGGGCGACCCGTCCGGCCGCACGGTCGAGATCGCCGCGCAGAGCGCCGGGTCGACGCGCTCGAGCAGCGCGTCGCGCAGGGTGACATCGAGCGGGGCGAGCGTCACGTCAGGCCACCCACGGCAAGCCGTTCCAGTAGGCCGACACGTGCTTGTGCCAGAGCCCGCGCAGCGTCAGGTGCAGCTCCTCGGGAGGGCGCCGACGCAGTCTGGCCGACAGGTAGAGCTCGAAGCCGTCGGCCGGGACCCGGCCGAACTCCCAGCGCCCCGGGGGCTTCGTGGCAGCCCGCAGGACGACCGGGCAGGCTCCTCAGCCCGCTTTCTGCGACCAGATGAAGAGGCGTCCTCCGTGCTCGCCGACGTAGGAGAGCACTTCGGGCGACGCGACGATCCGCATGAGGTCGATTGTACGGACCGGGATCTCCCTGTCCGCACTACGATGGCGGCTGTGAAAGCCGCCGTCCTGTACGAGTACGGTCAGCCCCTCGTCGTCGAGGAGGTCGAGCTCGACCCGCCGCAGGCCGGCGAGGTGACCGTCCGGATGGCGGCGAGCGGCGTCTGCCACTCCGACCTGCACACGATCCGGGGCACCCACCCATGGGCGTTGCCCGTGATCCTCGGCCACGAGGGGGCGGGCGTCGTCGAGGAGGTCGGGCCGGGTGTCACGCACGTCGAGCCGGGCGACCACGTGATGCTCTCCTGGCTTCCCTACTGCGGGAGCTGCCGCTTCTGTGCCATCGGTCGCCCGAACCTCTGCGAGGGGATGGACTGGTCGAACGAGGGCCTGATGGCCGACAGGAGCACGCGCTTCCACCGGGACGGGACGCGGATCCACCACTACAACACCTCCTCGTTCGCGGAGCGCTCGGTCGTTCCCGCCCAGACGGCGATCAGGGTCGATCCCTCGCTGCCCCTGACCGAGGTCGCGCTGATGGGCTGCGCGGTCATGACCGGCGTCGGAGCGATTCTCAACTCGGCGCGCGTGCGGCCGGGCGAGAGCGTCGCCGTCGTCGGCTGCGGCGGCGTCGGCCTGAACGCGATCCAGGGCGCGCGCATCGCCGGCGCGGGCGCGATCCTCGCGCTCGACGTCGTCCCGTCGAAGCTCGAGCTCGCGCGCGAGCTCGGCGCGACGCACACGCTCGACGCCTCGACGCCGGATGTCGTCAGCGTCGCGCGCGAGTTGCTTGGCGGCGGCGCCGATCACGCGGTCGAGGCGATCGGGCGCAAGGCGACGATCGAGCTCGCGGTCGCGCTTACCGGGCGTGGCGGCCAGACCGTGCTGATCGGGCTTGCGCCCCCGGACGACCACGTTGCGCTCGACACGCTCCCGCTCGTCTTCGAGGAGCGGTCGATCCGCACCTCCTGGTACGGATCGTGCCGGCCGCTCGTCGACTTCCCGCTGCTGTTCGACCTCTACCGCGACGGCAAGCTCCGTCTCGACACGCTCGTGGAGCCCTGCCGGCTCGAGGACGTGAACGACGCCTTCGCGGCGCTCGACGCCGGCGTCGCCGCCAGGAGGGTGATCGTCTTCTGAGCGTCCCGCGGCCGTCGGTCGAGCCGGGGCTGGCACCGCCCTACTGGCTCGAGGAGGCGCTCGCGAACGAAGGCGGCGAGCGGGGCGACGCGCCTCCGCTCGAAGGTGATGCGGACGCCGACGTCGCGATCGTCGGGGGCGGCTACACGGGGCTCTGGACCGCGCTCGCCCTGCGCGAGCGCGACCCGACGCTTCGGATCGCGCTGCTCGAGGCGGAAATCTGCGGCTGGGGGCCGAGCGGGCGCAACGGCGGCTTCGTGCACGGCTTCTGGACGCAGCTTGCCTCGCTGCGCGAGCTGGTGGGCGACGGCGCCGCGCTCGAGCTCGCCCGTGCCGGCTCGCGGATCCTGCCCGGGATCCGCGCCTTCGTCGAGCAGCGCGGCGAGGATGTCTGGCTGACCGAGCGCGGCTACCTGAAGGTCTCGGCGGCGCCGTTCCAGGACGGACCGCTCGAGCGGGCCGAGGCGGCCGCCCGCGCGCTCGGCGTGCTCGGCGACCGCGTCGTGCCGCTGGCCGCGGACGACGTGGCGGAGCGCGTGCGCTCGCCGCGCTTCCGCCGCGCGCTCTACTTTCCCGAGTGCGCAACCGTCCAGCCGGCCCGGCTCGCGCGGGCGCTGCGCCGGGCCGCGCTCGACGAGGGGATCGCCGTGCACGAGCGCACGCGCGTGACCAGGATCCGGGCGGGCAGCCCGACCCTGCTCGAGACACCGGCCGGCAGCTTACGGGCGGCCGAGGTCGTGGTCGCGACCAACGCCTGGATGACCGGCTGGAGGCCTGTCCGAAGCCGGCTCACGAACTTCGCCAGCTACGCCGTGCTGACCGAGCCCGTCCCGCACCTGCTCGAGCAGATCGGCTGGACGGGCGGCGAGGCGATCGCCGACTGGCGGATGTTCGTCCACTACTTCCGCACGACACCCGACGGGCGCGTGCTGATGGGCAGCGGCTCGGGCCCGATCGGGCACGGAGGCAGCATCGACGCCCGCTTCACGGCCGACGGGCCGAGTGCCGGGCGTGCGGAGCTGGGTCTGCGCAAGCTGCTGCCCGGGCTGGCGGCGGCGCGGGTCACGCATGCCTGGGGTGGTCCGATCGATGTCTCCGCCGACCATCAGCCCTTCTTCGCCACCGTGCCGGGAACGAGAATCCACTACGGCGTCGGCTACTCCGGCCACGGGGTCGGATCGGCCTGGATCGGAGGGCAGGCGCTCGCGTCCCTCGTCACCGGTGCCGACGACGAGTGGGCATCGCTGCCGCTCGTCACGCGCCACGTGCCGGGATTGCCGCCGGAGCCGCTCAAGCGCGTCGGCGGCGGCGCCGTGCGGGCAGCGATCCTCACCTGCGAGGAGCGCGAGGAGGACGGTCAGCCCGCTCCCGCGCTCGCGCGGCTCGTGGCCGCGGCGCCCGCGCTCCTGGGCATGCAAATCGGTACACGATAGACTCCGCCTCACCGTCCGAACACAGGCGTCGGACCTGGGCCGCAAATTCGTGCCTTGTGGCGTTACGCTCGCGCGAGTATCCTCGCGCACCGTCAGGCATTCGGAGGTGGAAGTGAGCGTGACCACAGGTCAGACGAGAAACCACGTCGTAGGCGATGCCGGGCAGTTGCTCGACGCCGCGCGCAGGCTGGCGTTCCGCACGGTCTGGAGTGGCGATCGCAATCCGCGCGCTCCGGGCGGGCACCCGATCGCGAGCATCGGGTAGCGCGTGGAAGGAGCCGCTGCCAGCGCCGCCGAGGCGGACGTCCGCCTCGAGCACGTGACGAAGCGCTTCGGCGAGGAGGTCGTCGCGGTCGACGACATCTCGCTGACGATCGAGCGCGGCAGGTTCTTCGCGCTGCTCGGCCCGTCCGGGTGCGGCAAGACGACGACGCTGCGCATGATCGGTGGCTTCGAGCAGCCGACCGGCGGGACGATCTACCTCGGCGATCGCGACGTCACGGGCCTACCGCCCTACCGTCGCGACGTCAACACGGTCTTCCAGAGCTACGCCCTCTTCCCGCACCTGTCGATCTACGAGAACGTCGCCTTCGGCCTGCGCCGCCGCGGCGTCAGGGGGGACGAGTTGAAGCGGCGGGTCGGCGAGGCGATGGAGCTCGTCGGCATCGGCTCGATGGCCGCGCGCAGGTCCCGGCAGCTCTCGGGCGGCCAGCAGCAGCGGGTGGCGCTTGCCCGCGCGCTCGTCAACCGGCCACGTGTCCTCCTGCTCGACGAGCCGCTCGGAGCCCTCGACCTGAAGCTGCGCAAGCAGCTCCAGCTCGAGCTGAAGCGCGTCCAGCACGAGGTCGGGATCACGTTCATCCACGTCACGCACGACCAGGAGGAGGCGATGACGATGGCGGACACGATCGCGGTCATGAACGAGGGGCGCATCGAGCAGCTCGACGCGCCGGCCGAGCTGTACGAGCGGCCGCGTACGGCATTCGTGGCCGGCTTCCTCGGCGTCTCGAACCTGCTCCACGGCACGGTGTCCGGCGACGGCGTCGTTCGCCTCGACGGTGGCGGCGAGGTCCGTGCGGCGCCCGGCTCGCTCGCCGGTCGCAGCGGCCCGGTCGCCGTCGGCGTCCGTCCGGAGAAGGTACGGCTCGGGGCCGGCGGGGCGAACGCGCTCGAGGGCGCGATCGCGGAGGTCGCCTACATCGGCGTCTCGAACCAGTACATCGTCAACACGCTCGCGGGTCCGCTCACGGTCTACGTCCAGAACGCCGATCCCGGAGCCCGCCCGGCTCGCGCCGGCGACCCGGTGACCGTGAGCTGGAGCCCCGAGGCGACGTTCGTCGTCGAACCCACGAAGGAGGCGGAGGAATGAACGACCCGATCTCGAGACGGCAGCTGCTCGGCCGTGCCGCGGCCGGCGGCGCGGGCCTGTCCCTCGCGGCCCTGCTCGCAGCGTGCGGCGGAGGCGGGATCGAGGGCGGTGGAGAGACGACCGCGCCTCCGCCCGAGACGACCGCTCCGCCCGAGACGACCGCTCCGCCCGAGACGACCGCCCCGCCGAAGGAGCTCGGCGACATCGTCTGGGCGAACTGGCAGCTCTACCTCGACACGGACGAGAGCGGGAACCGCTACCCGACCCTGGAAGCGTTCGAGCAGGAGTACGGGATCGACGTCGAGTACCTCGAGGGCGACATCAACAGCAACGAGGAGTTCTTCGCCAAGATCCGCCCGCAGCTCGAGCAGGGCCAGGGCGTCGGGCGTGACCTGATCGTCCTCACCGACACGTCAGGCGTGCCGGGCCGCATGATCGAGCTCGGCTTCCTCGAGAAGCTCGACAAGGAGGCGATCCCGAACATCGTCAACCTGCTCGACGTTCACGCGGGCCCGGCCTTCGACCCGAACCGCGACTACTCGCTGCCCTGGCAGGGCGGCATGACCGGCATCGGCTACGACCCGAAGAAGGTCGGCGGCGACGTGACGTCGCTCGAGCAGCTCTTCACCGACCCGAAGCTGAAGGGCAAGGTGACGTTCCTGACCGAGATGCCGGACACGGTCGGCCTGGCGGCGCTCCTGAACGGCGACGACCCGACCGCGATGACCGACGAGGCGTTCGATCGCGCGATCGCCACGGTCCAGGCGGCGGTCGACTCCGGCCAGGTGCGCCAGTTCACCGGCAACGAGTACTCCTCGCTGCTCGCGCAGGGTGACGTGTGGGCCTCCATGGCCTGGTCCGGTGACCTCGTGCAACTCCAGTACGACAACCCCGACCTCGTCTGGGTGCAGCCCGCCGAGGGAGGCATGATCTGGACCGACCAGCTCCTGATCCCGAAGGGCGCCGACGTCTACAGCGCCTCGACGCTGATCAACTGGTACTACGACCCGGAGATCGCGGCCCAGGCGGCGGCGTGGATCAACTACATCTCGCCGGTCAAGGGCGCCAAGGAGGCGCTGCTCGCGATCGACCCGGACATCGCGAACAACCCGCTGATCTTCCCGTCCGAGGAGACGCTCGCGAAGTCGAAGCTGTTCGACGTCAGCGCCGCCAACAACGACGCCTACAAGGCGAAGTTCCAGGCCCTGCTCGGTGCGTAGACCCCATGAGAATGGGGCGAGGGTCGCCTCGCCCCATTACCTCCCCGCCGGCCGATGAGCCTGCGCGGCCGTCGCGGGTTGGCGCCCTACCTCCTGCTCCTGCCGGGGCTGGCGTTCCTGGCCGCGTTCTTCCTCGTCCCGCTCTACTACCTGTTCAACACCTCCCTGCAGGAGGGGACGTTCACGACCACGTTCACGTGGGCGTGGGAGAACTACTCGGACGCGATCGGCCAGTTCGACGAGCAGTTCCTGCGCTCGCTCGAGTACGCGGGGATCGCGACGGCGCTCGCGCTCGGGATCAGCTATCCGCTCGCGTACTGGATCGCCGTCCGGGGCGGGCGCTGGAAGAACCTGCTGCTCCTCTTCATCATCGCCCCGTTCTTCGTCACGTACCTGATCCGCACGCTCGCCTGGCTGACGATCCTCTCCGACGAGGGGCTCGTCGTCGACGTGCTCCAGACCGTCGGCATCCTCTCGGACGACGGTCGGTTGCTTGCGACGTCGACCGCGGTCGTCGCCGGCATCACCTACAACTTCCTCCCCTTCATGGCGCTGCCGCTGTACGTGTCGATCGAGCAGATCGACCAGCGGCTGATCGAGGCCGCCCAGGATCTCTACGCCAGCCGGGCGAAGGCGTTCCTGCGCGTGACGCTGCCGCTCTCGCTCCCGGGGGTGTTCGCCGGGACGCTGCTGACGTTCATCCCCGCGGTCGGCGACTTCATCAACGCGCAGCTGCTGGGGGCGCCCGGGCAGTACATGATCGGCAACGTGATCCAGTCGCGCTTCCTGCAGCTCGGCGACTACGGGCAGGCGGCCGCGCTCTCGTTCATCGTCATGGGCGCTGTCCTCGTCCTGATGCTCGTCTACGCGAAGGTGCTCGGCTCCGAGCGCCTGACGGGGGCCGGGATCTGAGCGCGGTAGCCGAAGCTCCCGCGCCACTGCGGCCGCCCCGGCGCACGGGTCCCCGCGCGCTCGCGTTCGCGCGCCACCACCTGCTGACCGTCTACGGCGTGCTCGCGCTCGGCTATCTGATGCTGCCGGTGGGCGTCGTCGTGGCCTTCTCGTTCAACGACCCCGTCGGCAAGTTCAACTACACATGGAAGGGCTTCACGCTCGACAACTGGGCACACCCGACCGGCGCGCCGGGGATCGGCGAGGCGGTCACGACGAGCCTCGAGATCGCCGCGATCGTGACGGTCGTCGCGACGATCCTCGGGACGCTGATCGCGATGGCGCTCGTGCGCTACGGCTTCCGCGGCCGCGGGCTGACGAACTTCCTCATCTTCATGCCGATCTCGACGCCCGAGATCGTGTTCGGAGCGTCGCTCCTGACGCTGTTTCTCAATTTCGGCGTGCAGCTCGGGTTCTGGACGATCGTGATCGCGCACATCGCGTTCGACATCAGCTTCGTCGTCGTGACCGTGAAGGCGCGGCTCGTCGGGTTCGACCGCAGCCTCGAGGAAGCGGCAGCTGACCTCTACGCGACGCCGTTCGCGGCCTTCCGGCGGGTGACGCTGCCGCTGATCGCGCCGGCCGTCCTCGCCGGCGGGCTGCTCGCGTTCGCGCTCTCGATCGACGACTTCGTGATCACGTTCTTCACCGCCGGGATCGAGCAGACGTTCCCGGTCTGGGTCTGGGGAGCGGCCCGCGTCGGCGTTCCGCCGCAGGTGAACGTGATCGGTACGATCATCTTCGCCGTCGCGGTGGGCCTGATGCTCGCCAACACGCTGTGGCAGCGGCGGCGAGAGAGGCGGGAGCAGGCGGCGATGGCGGTCACCCGGGTCGCCGCGGCCGACGGGTGACGGGAGGGAGCGCATGAGCACGACGCACAGCGGGATGACCCCGGCGGAGCTCCAGCAGGCGGCGCGCGACCACCTCTGGCTGCACTTCACGCGGATGGGTGCCTACGCGGAGTCCGAGGTGCCGGTGATCGTCCGCGGCGACGGCTGCTACCTCGAGGACATGAACGGCAAGCGTTACCTCGATGCGCTCGCGGGGCTCTTCTGCGTGAACGTCGGCTACGGCTTCGGCGAGGAGATCGGCGAGGCCGCGGCGGAGCAGATGCGCGAGCTGCCGTTCTACACCAACTGGACGTACGCGCACCCGCGCGCGATCGAGCTGGCCGCCGAGCTCGGCTCGCTCGCGCCCGGCGACCTCGACCGCGTGTTCTTCGTCAACGGGGGCTCGGAGGCGGTCGAGGCGGCCTGGAAGCTCGCCCGCCAGTACCACGCGGCGCGTGGCGAGCGGCGCTGGAAAGCGGTCGCTCGCCGGATCGCCTACCACGGGACGACGATGGGGGCACTCTCGATCAACGGGATCGCTGCGCTCCGGACCCCGTTCGAGCCGCTCGTGCCGGACGCGATCCACGTGCGCAACACGAACCGCTACCGCCGGCCGCAGGAGGAGACGGAGGCGGAGTTCACGGCGTTCCTGCTCGAGGACCTCGAGGAGGCGATCATCCAGGCCGGGCCCGAGACCGTGGCGATGGTGATCATGGAGCCGGTGCAGAACGCGGGTGGCTCGTTTACGCCTCCGGCCGGCTACTTCCAGGGGGTTCGGGAGATCTGCGACCGCTACGGCATCCTCCTCTGCGCCGACGAGGTGATCTGCGGCTTCGGCCGGGTGGGCGAGTGGTTCGGCTCGATCCGCTACGACATCCGCCCCGATCTGATCGCGGCGGCGAAGGGGCTGTCATCCTCGTACGCGGCGATCGGCGCGCTGATCGCGTCGAACCGGGTGATGGAGCCGTTCCTGGCCGAGAAGAACATGTACATGCACGGGATCACGTTCGGCGGCCACCCGGTCATGTCCGCGATCGCGCTCAAGAACCTCGAGATCATGAAGCGCGAGCGCATCGTCGAGCACGTGCGCGACAGCGAGGGAGCGATCCGCGGGACGCTCTCCCAGCTGCTCGAGCTCGAGATCGCGGGCGACCTGCGCGGCGCCGGCTTCTTCTGGGCGCTCGAGCTCGTCAAGGACAAGGAGACGCGGGAGACGTTCAGCGACGAGGAGTGCGAGTGGCTCCTACGCGACTTCCTCTCCGCGCGGCTCTTCGAGCGCGGCCTGATCTGCCGCGCCGACGACCGGGGCGACCCCGTGATCCAGATCTCGCCGCCGCTCGTCGCGGGCCAGCAGCAGTTCGACGAGATCGCGGGGATCCTGGGCGACGTGTTGACCGACGCGTGGGCGGAGCTCCAGCGTCGCTAGCAGGTGAGGGCCCCGCGGGGGCCGACGTCGACGCCCGGATCGATGACGGCGCCGGCGAGCTCGTCGCGCTCGCGCGCTCGCTCATCCGCTTCGACACGACCTCCGTCGACCTGTCGCCCGGCTCGGAGCACACCGAGAACGACGAGGCCGCCTGCCAGGCGTTGATCGCGGGGCGGCTTGCCCGGATCGGCGCCGAGGTCGATCAGTGGGAGCCCGACCCCGTCGAGCTCGCCGGTCACCCGATGCTGCCGCCCTGGCACCACTGGCGGGGCCGTCCGCTCACCGTGGGCGTCCTGCGCGGGAGCGGCGGCGGCCGCTCGCTCGTCGTCAACGGGCACGTCGATGTCGTCGACGCCGGGGAGCTGGAGCGGTGGACGTCACCGCCGTTCGCGGCCGAGGTCCGCGACGGGCGGATCTACGGCCGCGGCGCCTGCGACATGAAGGGCGGGATCGCGGCCGCGCTGTTCGCTCTCGAGGTACTCCATGCCAGCGGGGTGCGGCTCGCGGGCGACGTGGTCTTCGAGGCCGTCACCGACGAGGAGACGTGCGCGATGGGCACGATCGCAGCGATCGCTCGCGGCTACCGTGGCGATGCCGGGCTCGTGCCGGAGCCGACCGGGCTCGGCATGTGGACGGCGACGCGCGGGCTCCTGCACGGCACCCTGGTCGTCGACGGGCGTTCGGCACACGCAGAGCTGACGCAACCCCACTGGCGCGACGGCGGCGGTGTGAACGCGATCCAGAAGGCGGTCGTCGCCCTCTCCGCGCTCGACGGGCTCTCGGCCGAGTGGGCCGCGAGGCCGGACAAGCGACATCCGCTCCTCGGCACGCCGTCGGTCAACCCGACGATCGTGCGTGGCGGAAGCTTCATCGCGAACGTCCCCGAGAGCTGCGAGCTGGCGATCAACACGACCTACCTGCCGCACGATGCGGACGCTGACGGGTACGGCTCGATCCCGCGCGCGGAGCTCGAGCGGGCGGTCTCGGCCGCGGTGGCCGCCGACGACTGGCTGGCGGTGCATCCGCCGCGGTGGACGTGGTACACGGACTACCCGCCATCCGAGCTCGATCCGACGTCGCCGATCGTCGCCACCGTCCAGGCAGCCGCGCGCGAGCTCGGCATCGAGTCGCGCGTCGCGGGAATCGACACCGCCTACGACGGGGCGCTGCTGACCCGCTTCGCCGCCACGCCGAGCCCCGCCTGCGGGCCCGGGGAGCTCGGCCGCGCCCACGCGCCGGACGAGTGGGTCGGGATCGACGAGCTGATCGTCTGCGCTCGCCTCTACGCCCGGGTCTTGATGGCGTGGTGCGGCACGTGAAGCGGTTCGCAACCGTATCCGCGGACGGCACGAGCGTGTTCCCGCGCGAGCTCGATCGCGCGTACCCGCTGATCGAGCGAGGCGAAGGCGTCTGGCTGTACGACGCCGCGGGCAACGCGATTCTCGACGCCGTCGGCGGGGGAGCGATGGTGACGAGCCTCGGCTACGGGATCCGGGAGCTTGTCGACGCGGCGCGCGCGCAGGCCGAGCGCCTCCCCTTCGTCTACAACCTGCGTGCGACGACCCCGGCCCAGGAGGCGCTTGCCGCCGAGCTGATCGCGCTCGCGCCGCCCGGGTTCACGCGCGTCCACTTCGTCACGGGCGGCGCGGAGGCGAACGAGCTCGCGCTGCGCCTTGCTCGCAGCTACCACGTCGAGCGCGACGAGTCGTCGCGCTGGCGCTTCGTGACGCAGGCTCAGGCCTACCACGGGCCCACCTGGGCGACGCTGTCGCTCACCGGCAGGCCGGGGCTCCAGCACCCGTACGAGCCCTATCTCAGCCCGCAGCTCCACATCCCGCCGTCGACGTGGCGGTTCGACCCGACCGGGGAGGCGGCCCTCGAGGCGCTCGACCGGGCGATCGACGAGGCCGGCGCCGAGACGATCGCCGGCTTCTTCTGCGAGCCCGTGAGCGCGGCCGCCCTGCCCGCGTACGCTCCTCCGGAGCGCTTCTGGCTCGGCCTCGAGGAGCGTCGGCGGGAGCACGGCTTCCTCGTCTGCCTCGACGAGGTGGTGACCGGCATGGGGCGGACCGGGAGCTGGTTCGCAGCCGATCAGCTGCCGCTCGTCCCGGACCTGATCACGACTGCGAAGGGCCTCGGAGCCGGCTACGCGCCGATCGGCGCGGTGCTGTGTCGCGAGCACGTCTACGACGCCGTGGCGGGCGGTTCGCGCAGCTTCGAGCACGGGCACACCTGGGACGGAGCCCCGCTCTCCTGCGCGGTCGGGCTCGCCGTTCTCCGCTACCTGAAGGAGCATCGCCTCGTCGAGCGGGTCGCCGAGCGAGGCCCAGCCCTCCGTGCCGAGCTCGAGGCGGCGCTCGCCGGCTCGCGGATGGTGCGCGAGGTGCGTGGGCGCGGCTTCCTGCTCGGGATCGACTACGTCGATCCGGCCGACGGCGAGTCGTTTCTCGACCCCGCGCTCGGCGTCGCCGGGCGGATCAACGAGGAGGCGCTCCGCCGCGGGCTGCTCGTCTACTCGACCCAGCCGACGGCCGATGGCTACGCGGGTGATCAGACACTGCTGACGCCCGCATTCGTCAGCTCCGAGGACGAGCTGGCTCTGATCGTCGAGCGGATGGCCGACACGGTGCGCGCCGTCGAGGCCGAGCTGCAACGCTCGCGGTAGGGGCGACCGCTGGTCGCGGGCCTCCTTCCGGGCGTCCGGCTGGCAGACTCTCAGTCGAACGACCGAGGACAGGCGCGGGCACTGCCCGCTCGAGTGACGGGGGGCTCGATGGACACGATGGCGGAGGGCGACTCGATCGACGCGACGCGCGCGGCCCGGGGAGTCGTCTCGGCGAGCGGGGTTGCCCGACGCTTCGGCGAGGGCGACACGGCGGTCGACGCGTTGCGCGGCGTCACGCTCGACGTCCCCAGGGGTCAGTTCACGGCTGTCATGGGGCCGTCGGGCTCCGGCAAGTCCACCCTCATGCACATCCTGGCCGGGCTCGACCGGCCGACCGCGGGTGAGGTATCGATCGACGGCATCGACATCACACGCATGGGCGACCAGGAGCTGACGTTGCTCCGGCGCAACCACATCGGGTTCATCTTCCAGTTCTTCAACCTGCTGCCGATGCTCACGGCGGCGGAGAACATCACGCTCCCGCTCGACCTGGCAGGGACGAAGCCTGACAAGGCCTGGGTGGAGGAGATCGTCGCGAAGGTCGGTCTCGGCGACCGCCGTGCGCATCGCCCCTCCGAGCTCTCGGGCGGTCAGCAGCAGCGCGTCGCGATCGCGCGCGCGCTCATCTCGAAGCCGACAGTCCTCTTCGCCGACGAGCCCACCGGGAACCTCGACTCGACGACGGGCGAGGAGATCCTCCACCTCCTGCGCGACTCGGTGGACACCTACGGGCAGACGACGCTGATGGTGACGCACGAGCCGCGGGCTGCCGCGATGGCCGACCGCATCCTCTTCCTCGCCGACGGCCTGATCGTGAGGGATGCCGGGAAGTCGACCGCGTCCGAGGTGCTCGCGGCGATGAACGAGCTCCGGCGATGATCGGGGTCTCGCTGAAGGGGCTCGCGGGGCGCAAGCTCCGCGCGACGCTGACCGCGCTCGCCATCGTCCTCGGCGTCGCCATGATCAGCGGCACCTACGTGCTCACCGACACGATCGACCGCGCGTTCGCGACGGTCTTCACGGAAGCGTACGCGGGTACGGACGTGGTCGTCACCGGCAAGGAGGCGTTCACGACCGACTTCGGGCTGCCGCCCCCGTTCGACGAGGGCCTGCTCGAGGAGGTGCGGGCGCTGCCCGAAGTGGAGGCCGCGGTCGGCGGGATCTCGGACCTCGCGCAGCTGACCGCGAAGGACGGGTCGCTGATCTCGACGGGAGGCGCGCCGTCGCTCGCGTTCGGGATCGACACGAGCGAGGAGCGCTTCAACGCGCTCGAGCTCGTCGACGGTGGCTGGCCGGCCGGACCGGGCGAGGTGGTGATCGACGCCGGTACCGCCGAGGGCGAGGGCTACGAGGTCGGCGACGAGATCGGAGTCGTAGCGAAGGGGCCGGTCGAGCGGTTCACGATCGTCGGGGTCGCCAGGTTCGGCTCCGTCGACTCGATCGGCAGGGCCACGTTCGCCGTCTTCGACGTCGCGACCGCCCAGCAGCTGTTCGCGAAGGAAGGCAAGCTCGACGGCATCCAGGCGGCCGCGCGGGATGGCGTGTCGCCGGAGCAGCTCGTGGACGCGATCGCGCCGCTCTTGCCGCCCGACACCGAGGTGCGGACGGGCACGCAGGAGGCGGCGGATGCGACCAAGGACATCGAGGGCTTCACGAAGTTCATCCGCTACTTCCTGCTCGCGTTCGGCGGCATCGCGCTGTTCGTGGGGGCGTTCGTGATCTTCAACACCCTTTCGATCACCGTCGCCCAGCGGGTGCGGGAGTTCGCGACGCTGCGGACGATCGGGGCCTCCCGCCGGCAGGTGCTCGGCTCCGTCGTCCTGGAGGCGCTCGCGATCGGGCTTGCCGCCTCAGTCGTCGGCCTCTTCCTGGGGCTCGGGCTCGCGAAGGGCCTCGACGCGGTGCTCGGCGCGCTCGGGCTCGATCTGCCGTCGACCGGCACCGTCTTCGCGGCCCGGACGGTGGTCGTCAGCCTCGTGGCCGGGGTCGCGATCACGCTCGTCGCCGGCTTCGTGCCGGCCCTGCGGGCGACGCGGGTGCCGCCGATCGCAGCGGTGCGCGAGGGGGCGTCGCTGCCGCCGTCGCGCTTCGCGCGCTTCGCCCACTGGCTGGCGGGTCTGGCGGCCGTCGCGGGCGTGGCGCTGCTCGCCTACGGGATGTTCGCGGAGGAGCTCGGGATCGGGCCGCGGCTCGGCTCGATCGGGGCCGGGTGCCTCTTGCTCTTCGTCGGCGTCGCCGGCTTCGCGAGCCGGCTCGTGCGGCCGCTCGCCTCGGTGCTCGGCTGGCCCGCGCTGCGGATCGGCGGTGCGGCCGGGAGGCTCGCGCGGGAGAACGCGATGCGAAACCCGGGGCGGACGGCGGCGACGGCGGCGGCGCTGATGATCGGGCTCGCGCTGATCACGTTCGTGGCGGTGCTGGCGCAGGGCCTGCGCGACTCGATCGTCGACGCGATCGACCGGCAGGTGAACGCCGCCTACGTCGTCGTCTCCGAGGACAACTTCTCCCCGTTCGAGCCGGCCGCCGATGAGGCGCTTGCCGCGGTCGAAGGCGCGACCGTGGTTGGCGTCCGCGGCGATCGCGCCCGGGTTGCCGGGAGCGAGCAGAACGTCTCCGGCGTCGATCCGGCCACGGTCGCGGCGGTCTACACGTTCGACTGGAAGGAGGGCTCGGACGCGGTGCTCGCCGGGCTCGGCGCGGACGGGGCGATCGTCGAGGAGTCGTTCGCCAACGACGAGGGCCTCCGGGTCGGCAGCCGCTTCCTCCTCGAGACCGCCTCCGGCGAGCGCGTAGAGCTCGAAGTGAAGGGCCTCTACGAGGCACCGCCGTTCTGGGAGATGCTGGGGAAGGTCGCGATCGACGTCGAGACGTTCGACGCGGCGTTCCAGGACCCGCGCAACCTCTACACGTTCGTTGCCATGCCGGGCGGGGCGAGCGACGCGAGCGAGGAGGCGCTGCGGGCGGCGCTCGAGCCGTTCCCGACGGTGAAGCTGGACACCAAGGACGGGTTCTCGAAGACGTCGCAGGAGTCGCTCGACCCGCTGCTCAACCTGCTCTACGTCCTGCTCGCGCTCTCGGTGATCGTGAGCCTGTTCGGGATCGTGAACACGCTCGTCCTGTCCGTGTTCGAGCGGACGCGCGAGCTCGGGATGCTGCGGGCGGTCGGGATGACGCGCCGCCAGGTGCGCCGGATGATCCGCCACGAGAGCGTGATCACGGCAATGATCGGCGCGGTGCTCGGGATGGTGCTCGGTATCTTTCTCGCCGTGCTCGTGACCCGGGCGCTCTCGGGCGAGGGCGTCGTGTTCTCGGTGCCGGTCGCGAACCTCGTCGTGTTCGCGCTCGCCGCCGTGGTGGCCGGGATGGCCGCAGCGATCCTGCCCGCGCGCCGCGCGGCCCGCCTCAACGTCCTCGAAGCCCTCCAGTACGAGTAGGGGCGAGACTTGTCTCGCCCGGACACCTGCTCCGCGCGCGAACGCCTTGCCGCTGCCGTCTCTACGCGGTCGCCGCCTCGAGGGCGGGTCGCAGCTCCCCGTGGCAGTCGCGGACGGCGCCGGCGAAGTCCTCCGCGTCGTCCTCGGAGCCGAACGCGGTGCGCAGCACGAGCTGGCGCAGCAGCCGCGGCGGGTAGCCGAGTGCCTCGAGGTCGGCGGCGGCCGCCCAGTGGGCCGTGCCCGGAAGGGGGGCGGACGGGAGGGGGTCGGCGCCGTCCGGGTAGGCGTTCGTGTCGTAGGCGCCGAACGGCTTGGTGCGGACGATGCCAGTGACGTCGTCGCAGGTCTCGCCGATTCCCTCCGCGGTGACCGATGCGTCCGGCGCCGTCGCGAGCTCGTGGAAGCCCGCGAGCGTCTCGCGCTCGGCCTGGGTGAGCGGCGCGGCCGGCCCGGCGCCCGCGCTCTCGTCGCCGTCGCGGATCGCGAACGCCCAGATCGCGAAGGCGCCCAGCCCGCCGGCGACGAGCGCGACGACCGAGAGGAATAGCCATTTGCCGCGCTGCTGGCCGTGCTCCATGGCCGCAGGCTAGCCGGCCCGCCGGCTCGAGCCGACTATGATCGGCGGGCGGTGCGCCGCCTCCTCGCTCTCGGATTGCTCGCCGCGCTGCCGCTCGCCGCCGGCTGCGGCGGCGGCGTGTCCAAGGAGGAGTACGTGGCCTCGGTCTCGGGGCACCTGGGGCAGGTCGATGCTGCGCTCGCGTCGCTCGAGGCCGCACCGGCGGAGGCGCTGACGGAAACGGCCGCGGACGTCCAGCTCCGGCTCGTCGCGGCGGCGGCCGCCCTGGCAGCGCTCGAGCCGCCGGGCGCGCTCGAGGAGGCTCACGGAGCGCTCGTCGAGGGAGTGCGCGCGCTCGCGGACGAGATCGGAGGCGTCGCCGCCCTCGCCGCGTCCGGGGTCGAGCTGCCCCAGGCGCTCGAGCAACTCTCGAGCCTGCCGTCGCTCGCGAAGCTTGCCGAGGCGCGGGAGCTGTTCGCGCGCGAGGACGTGGAGCTCGAGCCGGCCCCCGCCCCGGGCTAGCTGGCTCCCGTTCGGCGGGGGCGGGTCATGACCCGCCCCTACGACTCGCGGGCGCGGCGCCGCTCGCGGTCGTAGACGGGGTGGCGGACGACCTCTCCCGGCACATCCTCGCCCCCGACCGAAGCGGTGACGCGCGTCCCCGGCTCGCGCAGGTCGCGGTGGAGCTTCGCGAGGCCGAGCGTCTTGCCGCCCAGGTACGGGGAGACGACCGCCTGGGTGACGAGGCCCACCTCGCGCCCGTCGACGGAGAGCCGAGCGCCGCTCGCGGCGTCGCCGCCGGATTCGAGCACGACGCTCGTCAGCCGCAGCGCGGCCTCGTCGCGGTCGTGCAGACAGCCCTCGCGGCCCTGGAAGTCGCCCTTGTCGAGGTCGACCGACCAGCCGAGCCCGCACTCGTAGGGCGACACCGTCGGGTCGTACTCGACGCCGCCGATGATGAACCCGCCCTCGATCCGAAACAGGTCGAGCGCCACCATCCCGATCACGGCCAGCCCGCGCGGCGCACCGGCCTCGACGAGCGCGTCCCACAGGTTGGATGCCCGGTCCCGCTCGACCCAGAGCTCGTAGCCGAGCTCGGCCGTGTAGCCGAGGCGGGTCATGAAGACGGGGATGCCCGCGATCTCGACGTCCTCCCTGAACGTGTAGTAGGGGAACGCCGCGTTCGAAAGGTCGCTGCCGGTCAGGGTCTGGAGGATCTCGCGGCTGCGCGGCCCCTGGAGGCACAGGTGCGGTGTCGCGTCGGTGTGCTCCCTCACGGTGATGCCCGTGCCGGCGGCCCGCTCGCTGAAGATCTCGAAGTCGCGGTCGTTCGCGCCGCAGAAGCGAACCGAGTCCGGGGAGCGCATCATCACGGTGCAGTCGTCGACCATCTTCCCGTGCTCGTCGCAGAGCGCGCCGTAGGCGATCCGTCCGGGCTCGAGCTTCGAGACGTCCCGGGTGACGATCCCGTTCACGAAGGCAAGCGCGCCCGGCCCGTCGAGGGAGACCTTGCGCAGCATCGTGAAGTCCATCAGTGCCGCGGCCTCGCGGCAGGCCCGGTACTCCTCGAGCGTGTCCGTGACGACGCTCGGCGCCAAGTAGCCGAACAGATCCATCCACTGATCGGTCAGCGCCGTGAGCTTCCCGTAGAAGGCGGTCTCCTTGCTCAACGCGGTCTCCTCGGTCGTCGGGCCCGGCCGGCGTCCCCGGCCGCCGTCCCGCGTAGCCTACTGCGCACGTGAAGTCCGTCGAGACCGCGAGCGGGGAGGCGAGCATGGCCTGGGACGAGCTGACGCCGGGCGACAGGATGATGGTGGAGGGGCTCTACTGGTGGGGGATTCCGTCGCTCTTCCGCTGCCCCGTCGACCCCGACCCGGCCGCGTGCGACGTCGCGCTCGTCGGCGTTCCGCACGCCTCCGGGAACGCCTCGACCGAGCGCGACCAGCACCTCGGCCCGCGAGCCGTCCGGCACGTCTCGGCGCTCCAGCGCCGCTACCACCAGGCGTTCGGGTTCTCCCCCTGGGACGCCTGCCGGATCCACGATCTCGGCGACGTCCCCTTCCCGGAGGCGAACGACAACGAGGCCTGCATCGAGCGGATCACCGCCTTCTTCCGCCGCATCGCCGAGGCGGGCGCCCGATCTGTCGCGATCGGCGGCGACCACTCCGTCACCGGCGGGATCCTGCAGGGGCTCGCGGCGCCGTCGTCGCGCCTCACGGGCGGGCGCAAGGTCGCGCTCTTCCACCTCGACGCGCACATCGACGCCTACGAGTCGATCCCGCACTGGCTCGGCGCCCGGAAGTCGGCGGCGCACTGGGCCAGCTACCTCGTCCGCCAGGGGCAGGTCGACGCCTCCCGCAGCGTCCAGATCGGCATGCGCGGGAATCCGCGTACCGCTGACTGGCTGGCGCCGAGCTACGGGCTCGGCTACGAGGTGATCCCGATCGAGCGCTACCGGGAGCTCGGGCCCGAGCGCTGCATCGAGCTCGTCCGCGAGCGCGCCGGGGACGCCCCCGTCTACATCACGTTCGACCTCGACTGTCTCGACCCGAGCGTCGCGCCCGCGGTCTCGAACCTCGAGCCGGCGTTCACCGGCTTCACGATCGACGAGGCGACCCGGCTCCTGCGCGGCGTGCGCGGCCTCGACGTGATCGGCGGCGACGTCGTCTGCCTGCTGCCGACGAAGGACTTGCCGAACCAGATCACCGCGATGGTGGCCGCGGCGATCGCGTTCGAGCTGATCGGCCTGGTCGCCGACCGTCTGGCCGCCTGAGCCTCCGTCGCCGCGCCCGGGCCGGAAGCCCGTCGATGATCCGGCACGATCCCGACTCGGATCCGTCACACCGCTGTCCTTCCGCCCGGGTACGATCGCTCACGTGAACGCGACCCATCTCGAGGAGGTCGAGAAGACGCTTCTCCTCATCTCGCACGCCCGCGAGCGGGCGGAGCGGTCGGCGCGGACGATCAGGCGGGAGGGTGGCGCTTCGCGACTCGCGGTCGCGCTCGAGGAAGCCGACCGGCAGCTGCTTGCGATACACGGCGAGCTGATGCGCTCGTCGTACTTCGGCGACGCGCAGGATCAGCTCAAGCTCGCCGGCTGACGTTACTCGCCGGGCGGCGCGCGCTCGGCTTCGGTCGGTACCGGTGGCTCATCAGCGGCGATTGTCTCGCCCGCAGCCACCTTCTCGAGCACGCCGTCAAGCGCCGGCTGGAGAACGACCGTGTGCTCGAGGATCCAGAGCACGCGAAGCAGCTCCTCGGTGAACGTAGCGGGCCAGACCGCCGGTCTGGCCTCGTCGAGCTTCGACGACCGCCGCCCGCCGCCGTCTCGCATCCGGTACTTCAGCCACGACCCGAGGACGTGCAGGCCCGAGACGCCGTACGACCAGACCGCCGCGGGCACCGGCGCGAACACGCCGTCCCCCACGTGCAGCTCCCGGCGCCCCTCGTCGTACGTGAAGGCGGTCGGATAGGACTCCGGTGTCGCGCCAACCGGTTGCATGCAGCGGGCTTCGCCCTGCGGCACGGCACCGGCATCGGCGCCGTCCGGCACGAGGCGCTCGCCGAACGTGTGGAGCCAGATCAGCCGTTCTCCGAGCTCGACAGCTTCGTGGAACAGCCCCGCGTCACGGGTCAACGGGATCCGGGGGCCGGGGATCGCGAGCTGCCCGGCGAAGCGAGCCGTGTAGCTCGGCGCCGAGAGCAGTGCGTAGCAGTACGAGAAGAGATCGATTGGCTCGACCGGCGCCCCGACCTCATGCTCGAGCTCCTCAAGCAGGCCGGCCGCCACGTTCGGTTCCGTGCACTTCGCGTCCCGCCAGAGTGGGATCACGTCCTTGCCACCGAACGAGCCGCGGAAGTGATGCAGATCCGGAACGAGGTGCGTGACCGAGGCCGCCGGGCCCTCGCCGAGCACGTTCGTCAGCAGGCTGGTGAGATAGAGCTGCCGAGCGCTGGTGGTTCGCCAGAGCACTGGTTTCAGGAAGTCCCCCAACCGGCTGTCCGCCAGGCAATACTGGCGATCGAGGGTGCGGTACGCGTAGGCCACGGCGGCCGGGGGAGGCGAGCCCTCGGGCAGTCCGGCAAGAGCCGAGGCCCTGCCTGTGTCCGCCAGGAGAGCGGGATACGTCCGCGTCACGGTGCGGTCACGCGTCTCCCGGAAGAGATGCGGTCGCTCGTCGCTCGGAGCCTCGACCAACCTGCGCCAGCGGGCAGCAAGCGTTTCCCGATCCGGCCCTATCGGCCAGGTGCGCTTGAACTGTGCGCCGGAGTGTTGCCACGGGAAGAGATCGGTCAGCAGCGGCCACGAGAAGTAGTCGCCCCCGCCCTCGGGGAGGAACGGCTTCGTCCAGTCGGAGAAACAGTCTTGCCACTCGATGCTCGCGAAGCCCTCGACTGCATCGAGGGCGGCGAGCTTCGCCTCGCGTGAGCCCTCGATCCGGGCGTACCGGGCGCGGGCGGGTGTCTCGAGGTCGGGTTCGCCGTACCGAACACCGACGGCAATCGCGACCGGGGTCTGGATGTCGAACACGTTCTCGCTCCTGCGAGCGCCGAGGTTGTCGCCGCCGAGGTCGAGGATCCAGAGCTCGTCGAGCGTCTCGCGCATGAAGCGGCGCATGCCGGTGAACCCCGGCCCGCGGAGTTATGAGGAGGCGGTGATGAAGCTCACGACTCCCCTTGCCGGCGCGTTCTCGAACACCTTCCAGAGCGCCCAGCGCCAGAAGTAGACGTAGAGGTTGTAGAGGTTCTTCGCGTGCACCGGCGGGGCGTCGCGAAGGAAGTCGCCCAGGATCCCGTCGTTGCCGTAGCGCACCCAGCCGCCCTGCCGCGCGACGCCCTCTTCCTCGGGCTCGATCACCTGGCGGAAGTACGGCGGATTGCCGATGCACACGAGCACGGGCATCTCCGCCTTGACGCGGCGCGCCCGCTCGTTCTCCTCGGCGAGCTTGCGCTGGAACAGCGGTGCGTGCGCCAGCCCGGGCGGCGCCAGATGCGGCGATTCGAGCGTGTCCGTGAGGAAGACGCGGACGCCGTCGTCGGGGAGCGCGCCGCCCGCCTCCAGAACCTGCTGGGACAGTCTCAGGTGTGCGACCGAGTACGAGCCGATCAGGATCTCGAAGCCGTGGAAGTTCTGCGCCATCACCGAGGCGCGCGCCGCTACGGCACCGCTGCCGTACGCCTCGCGGACCGATTCGATCCCGGAGCGGAGCGCCGCGAGCAGGTACGTGGCGGTTCCGACGGCCGGATCGAGGACGGTCACCTCGTCGCCCGCGAAGCCGAGCGGCTTGCCGAACCTGTCGCGAAGGAGTTCCGAGACGAGCGCCGTCTGGGCCTCGACGACCGCGGGCGGCGTGAAGTAGACGCCACGCTGCTTGCGCAGCCTGGGGTCATACGCGGCGAGGAAGTCCTCGTAGAAGTAGAGCCACAGGTCACGGCCACGGGCGTGGCGTGCGAGCTCCTCCGGTTGCACCGCGGCGATCGAGCGCTCGAGGAGCTCGACGGGTACCTCGACCTCGCGTCGCGCCGCGGGATCGGTCAGTACGCGGAGCACCTGGGCGAGGAGGCCGTGACGCTCGTCGAGGCGCTCGGGCGCGCGAGCGTGCAGGTCGGTCTCGCCTTCCACCCGGGCGAGCAGCAGCGCGTAGGTGAGCGTCTGGGCGTACGCGTCCGCGAACTGGGCGTCATCAGCGTCGGGGAAGAACACGTCTCGCCACTCCTCGGCGAGTTGGTGCAGCGCCGAGCTCGGATCGGTGAGCGCCGTGCGCACGTTCTCTCGCAAGAGCCGGGTCAGCGGCGCGAGGAGCTCGGCGAGCGCCTTCGGCGTCGAGGGCACGAGCGGCTCCCATCCCAAGAAGTCGCGCAGGAGGCCCTCCAGAGCCAGCGCGCTCGGCTCCTGGAATGCGCCCGCGCCGTCGGCGATCACGTCTCCTTCGGCCCGAGCCACGGCACCGACGAGCTCGCCACGGCGATAGAGAGCCCACTCGCTGCCGTCCGTGTACAGCACGTTCGGGTGATCCGCGAGCGCCCTGAACTGGTCGCGGTCGTGTCCGGTGAACACCCTCGCACGGGCTCCCTTCCCGGGGGCCTTCAGCTCCACGTGCCCCGCCAGGAGTCGATCGACGCTCACGCCGAGGTCGGGTCGTACGCCGAGGTCGGTTCGGGCCTCCGTTCGCGCCACGACGTCGAGACCGGTGGCCTGGCCGACCTGGGCGAGGAGCCGCTGAGTCGGCCCCTTGAGCTGATCCTCAGCCTGCGCTGGATTCAGGTCAGCGACGGCGAAGTTCGCAGTCAGCGTCTCGGCGAACTCGCGCAGAGCATCGAGAATCGTGGGCATGTTGCCTATTCTGTCAATCGGGGATGGCGGCGCTCGTCGGGTCGAGGGAGATAGCTAGACTCCGGTCGCCGCAGAGTCGGGGTGCGCCTCTCGGCCGTCAGGCCCGCAGCTTGCGAAACGCGTTCTTGACGCGGATCAGGTCGCCGTCGAACTCGAACAGGTCGCAGCCGCGCGTGGCGACCTCGGCGCCGTCCGGGCCCGTCGTGACGAACGTCCAGTCGGCGGCGCCCCGGCTGCCGGCGACCCAGGACTCTGCGTCCTCGAAGCGTCCCTGCGGGTTGCGCGCGAGGAACGCCTCGATGCCCGCACGTACCTCCGCGCGACCCCGGTAGGTCGTACCCATGAGCTCGAGCCCCACCGAGGCTTGGAAGACGCAGTCCTCGGTGAAGGAGCTCATGATCGCGTCGATGTCGCGGTCGTTCCAGTCGAGCCGCTCCGCGCTCATCGCCATTTCACGCGTCGCCATCTGGCCTCCCTTCGCCGGTTCCTTCCTCCGCCCCCGCTGCCAGGGCGGCGGGCGGGAGGTCGAGCGCCTCGAGCACGAGCTCGGACAGCTCCCGCAGCTCGATCTCGGCGGCGTGGCCGGAGGTCTTGATCGCGTCCTCGTACATCGTCACGTCCTTCGGGCACGCGACCGTGAAGAACTGGACGCCGCCGAGCGCGACCGCCTCGTCGATCCGGTTCTCGCTCGGGCGCTGCGCGCTCTCGTCCCGGAGCTCCTTCATCCAGATGCGGCCGCCGCCGGCGCCGCAGCAGAACGAGTTGTCGCGGTTGCGCGGCATCTCGACGAGCTCGAGCCCGAGCGCCCGCATCACCTCCCGCGGCTGCTCGAAGACCCGGTTGTAGCGCCCGAGCGTGCAGGGATCGTGGTACGTGATCCGGTAGCCGAGCCGCCGCTTCGGGACGATCCGCCCGCTTCCGAGCAGCTCGAGCAGGAGCTCCGAGTGATGGACGACGTCGACGGCGCTCCAGCCCGCGCCCAGCTCCGGGTACTCGTTCTTGAGCGTGTTGTAGGAGTGCGGGTCGCTGGTCAGGATCCGCCCGAACTCGCAGCCCTCGATCGTCTGGATGTTCTCCTCGGCGAGCGACGTGTAGAGGCCCTCCTCGCCGACCCGGCGCACGTCGTTGCCGGCCGACTTCTCGGCGTCGTAGAGGATCCCGAAGTCGACGCCCGCGTGGTGGAGGATGCGGGCGAGCGCCTGCGTGTTGCGAATGTTCCGCGGGTCGAGCGAGGCGAAGTCGCCGACGAACCACAGCAGCTCGCAGGGTTCCTTGCGGGCGTCCTTGACCTCGAAGCCGAGCTCCTTCGTCCAGCGCGCCCGCTTGCGCTTCGCCTCGCCGAACGAGTTGCCGGACGTGTAGATCGTCTCGAGCGTCTGCTGGAGCTGGCCGTCCAGATCGCCCTGCTCGACGAGCCCCCGCCTGAGCTGGTTGATGATCGGGACGTGCTCGATCCCGACCGGGCAAATCTCGACGCACGCCATGCACTGCATGCACGACCACAGCGTCTCGGGCCGGATCGGGTTGCCGACGAGCGGGGCCGCGGCGTCGAAGCGCGGCTCGACCCCGAGCTGGGAGCGCAGGCCGAGCGAGCCCTCCGCGACCTCGCGCAGGTCGAGGATCAGGTCGCGCGGGGAGAGCGGGTAGCCGCTCTCCCGAGCCGGGCAGGCCTCGTGGCACTTCCCGCACTTCGTGCACGCGTCGAGCTGAAGCAGATGGCGAGGGGCGAAGTCGGTGATCCGCTGGTAGCCGACCTCCTCGGGCTTCGCGTCGGGCGGCAGCTCGATGAGGCGCCGCCCCGCCAGGTCGTCCCGCGTGGCGACGCTCGCGGGGCCCGCGAGCATGTGCACGGCTTTCGTGAACGGGATCGACGAGACGAAGCCGAGCGCGACCAGGCCGTGCACCCACCAGTTGACCCGGTGGGCCAGCTCGGCGGCGCCGCCGTCGAAGCCGATGCCGATGAAGGCCTTGCCGACCGCCCAGCCGATCGGCGACCAGGTCTCGAAGGCGGGGTCGGTCTCGGCGATCCGAAACGACTCCTGGAGGAACCCCGTGAGCGCGAGGAAGAACAGGATCCCGAGGAACGCCCGGTCGCCCAGCACGTAGCGGCCGCGCACGTCCTCGGGCCCGCCGTCGACTCTGCGGTAGTCGAGTCGGGGTGGCCGGGCGAGCCAGCGCCTGCCGGCGAGGAGTAGGAGACCGAGGACCAGGACGGCGCCGAAGACGTCGAGGAAGAGCGAGTAGGCCTGGTAGAACCAGCCCTCGAAGAATTCGAACCCGGCCGGGCCCGCGATGTCGTCCTGCACCATCAGGATCGCCGTCCCGACGAACAGCACGAGGAAGCCGTAGAAGACGAACAGGTGGCCGAGCCCGGAGAGCGGATCGCGCCGGCGGATCCAGGAGTGCGTGAGGACGACCTTCGCCGTCCGTGCCAGCCGCTCCGCCGGATGGTCCGGCTCGGCCGGCCCGCGGCCCGCCCGGTACTTGCGTGCGAGCCGCCAGACGCCCCAGGCGAACACGCAGACCGAGACGAAGATCAGGAAGTACCAGAACGCGATTGCCCAGACGGGCAGGTTCGCGAACGTCTCGCGGGTTGCGGCCTCGGCTCCCAGCATCGTTCCGGCGACTATACGCGGCGGCCGTGACCGCGGCACCGCCGCCTCAGTACAGCTTCTCGAGCTCCTCGGCGACGTCGAAGATGTCGCAGACCGCGCCGTAGTGAGCGACGCCGAAGATCGCCGCCTCCGGGTCGGTGTTGACCGCGATGATCGTCCCGGACGTCTTCATGCCCGCGAGGTGCTGGACCGCGCCCGAGATGCCGAACGCGAGGTACACCTTCGGCTTGACCGTCTTCCCGGACTGGCCGACCTGGCGTGAGGCGGGCATCCAGCCCGCGTCGACGAGCGGGCGGGAGACGCCGAGCGTCGCGCCCATCGCGGCCGCGAGCTCCTCGAACTGGGTGATCGAGTCCTTCTCTCCGACGCCGCGGCCGATCGAGAGCAGGAAGTCCGCCTTCGTGATGTCCACGTCGCCTTCGCCGCCCGCTTCGACGTACTCGAGGTGGCGGCTGCGGCCGGTCGCCTCGATCGCGAGCTCGGACAGCGAGGCAGAGCCGGCGCCCTCAGCCGGCGCCCACACGGTCGGGCGGAGCATCAGGAGCACACGATCGTGGCCGGAAAAATCGAGCTCCGCACGCACCTTGGCGCCGTAGAAGTCGCGCTCGGCGACGAGCCCCTCGGCGGCGCGGCGCACCGCGACGACGTCGGAGGCGAAGCCGAGGTCGATGCGGGCGGCCAGCGCGGGCGCGAAACCCATCGCGTCGACCGTGAAACCGGTCAAGACGACCGACGGCTCGCGCTCGCGAACAAGTGCCTCGACGGCCTCGAGAGTGACATCGGCCGAGAATCCGTCGGCATCGACCGCGACCGCGACCACCTCGTCGACGCCGGGGACATTCGCGGCGGCGACCAACGGTCCGGGGTCGCGGGCGATCACCGCGATCGTGACCGGGCCGCCGAGCTCCGCCGCGGCCGTGACGAGCTCCTTCGTGATGTCTCTGAGCTGGCCCCGGACGTGCTCCGCGACGACGAGCGTGCCGCCCATCACCTCAGCCTTTCCTCGACGATCTGCTTGATCCGCTGCGCGACCCCGGCGGGGTCGTCGCCGAGCAGCTCGGCGCCCTCGCCGCGCGGGGGCACGAACATCCGCCGCACCGACGCCGCGGGCCGGCCGAGATCGCCGGGATCGACCACCTCGATCTCCTTCTGCTCGGCCTGCTTGATCGCGCGCAGGGTCGCGTAGCGTGGCTCGTTGATCCCGGTCTGGATCGTGATCACCGCAGGGGTCTCGATCTCGTTCACGTCCACGAGCCCGCCCTCGAGCTCGCGGTGGACGACGGCCTTGCGCGCGGCGTGGTCGTACTCGACCTTCTTGACGACGGCGACGCGGGGCAGGCCGAGCAGCTCGGCGAGCGCCGTGCCGGTCGCGCCCTGCACCGCGTCGGACGACTGCACGCCGCAGAGCACGAGGTCCGGCTCCTCGCCGCGGATCGCCCCGGCCAGTGCCCGTGCGGTCGCGATCGGGTCGCCCGCCGGAACCCCGTCGCCGGCAATCCGCACTCCGCGGTCGGCGCCCATCGCGAGGCAGCGGCGCATCGCGTCCTCCGCGTCCTCGTCACCGACGGACACGACGACGATCTCGCCTTCGCCCGCGGCCTCCCTGATCCGGAGCGCCTCCTCGGTCGAGTAGGAGTCCCACTCGTTGAGCGCGTGGTCGAGGTAGTCCGGGTCGACGCCGCGGCCGTCCGGGGTGAACTCCACCTCGTCACCGAGCATCGCCACCTGCTTGACACACACGACGATCTTCATTGCGCGAGTCTACTGAGGGCGCGGCAGACGGCGTCAGGGCAAGCGACGGGGGCGGCGCGGCACCGCCCCCGTCCGAGCCCCGGGGCGGTCAGACCGCGGCCAGCTCCTTGTCGACCACGAACCGCTCGCGCTTGAAGGGGAGCGGCGTGGCCGGGTCGTCCGTGTCGATCTCGCGCGCGAGGCGGTGGCCCGAGAAGACCGCGTCGGCGATCAGGCGCGGCGCCTCGCAGTCGCCGATCCGGTACAGCCCCGTGACTCCCTCGGCCCGGAGCGTGTCCACGCCGAGCTCGTCCTTGAGCGAGCGGAACAGCTTCTCGTTCGAGCGGCGCTGGGTGACGAGCACGACCGCGTCGACATCCCAGTCGTGCTCGTGCCCGTCGACGTCGTAGACGTGCACCGACCTGACCCGGCCCTCCTCGATCGAGGTCGGGATGTGGTAGGTCTGGATCTCGACCTTCAGGCTGTGCAGGCGGCGGTGCATGTTCGGCGCCTCGAGCGTGAAGTGCATGTACGGGCCGACGTGCCCGAGATGAGTCATCAGAGTCACCTGCTTGCCGTCGAGCGCGAGCTTCTCCGCGATCGAAGGGCCCATGAAGTAGCCGTCGTCGTCGACCACCAGCACCTTCGAGCCGGGCACCGGCTTGCCCTCGCCCATCAGCTGGTCGGGCGTGAGGATGTACGGCTTCGAGGCGTCCGCGCCGGGGATCGTGTCGTGCGTGCAGCCGTTGAGGCCGTCCGTCGCCCAGTAGGAGCCGGTCGCCACGACCACGATCTCCGCTCCGTACTCGGCCACGTCCTTCGCCGACAGCGTCGTGCTCGGGACGAACTCGACGTTCTTCAGCTTGTCGAGCTGGATCTTGCGGTAGTTCGCGACCCGGGCCCACTCGCCGAGGCCGGGCAGCTGCGGGATCCAGCGCATGATCCCACCCATGTCGTCCTGTGCCTCGACCAGGTGGACGCGGCGCATGCCGCGCTTGCCGAGGATCATCGCGCACTCCATCCCGGCCGGGCCGGCGCCGACGACGAGGACGTCGTTGCCAGCGTTCTTCGCCGGCTCGAACTTCTCCGGGTGCCAGCCGCGGCGGTACTCCTCGCCCGCGCACGCGTTCTGCGTGCAGATGAGCGGCGGGCCGCCGATCTCCCAGCGCGAGATGCAGACGTTGCAGCCGATGCACTCGCGGATGTCGTCGAGCCGGCCCTCGTCGATCTTCTGGGGCAGGAACGGGTCGGCGATCGACGGGCGGCAGGTGGCGATGATGTCGAGCGCGCCGCCGTTGATGGCCTCGACCATCGCGTCCGGGCTCGTGAAGCGGCCGACGCCGAGCACCGGCTTCGTCACGACCTCCTTGATCCGCTTCTGCCACGGGATCGCCCGGCCGGAGCCGTAGAAGCGCGACGGTGTCGCGTCCTCGCCCCACTCGGCGATCCCGGAGAGGTTGATGTCCCAGACGTCGACCAGGTGGTCGGCCATCTGCGCGAACGGGACCGCGTCCCGCTCGAGCTGCGTGCCGGGCTCGCCCATGAACATGTCGCAGGAGAGCCTGACCGCGATCGCGGTGTCGTCGCCGACCGCCTCCTTGACCTGCTCGATCGTCTCGAGCCAGAAGCGTGCCCGGTTCTCGATCGAGCCGCCGTACTCGTCGGTGCGCCGGTTGTAGAACGGCGTCAGGAACTGCTGCGGCAGGTAGGAGTGGGAGCCGTAGACGTAGACGATGTCGAACCCGGCCCGCCGGGCGCGGATCGCGGCGTCCACGTACATCTGCTGCACGGCGCGGATGTCGTCCTTGTCCATCTCGATGCAGTACGTGAGGTGCTCGAAGTCGCTCGGGATCTGGGACGGGCCGCGGGGGACGCAGCGGGTCTCCATGCACGGCGCGTGCGGCCCCCCGTACCAGAGCTCGCAGGCGGCGAGCGCCCCGTACTCGTGGAGCATGTCGCACATCACCGAGAGGTTCTTGACGTCGTCGTCGTCCCAGAGGCGCGCGGACACCCGGTGGGTGTCGTCGGACTCCGGCGAGATCGAGCAGTACTCCGTGCAGACGCCGCCGTAGCCGCCCTCCGCCTTCATCGCGCGGAAGTAGGCCTGGTTCATCGGCTTCTCGGAACCGAAGCCGTTGCAGTGCGGCACCTGGTAGAAGCGGTTCTTCATCACTTTCGGGCCGATCGCGATCGGCTCGAAGAGGACGTCGTGCTTGGGGTCACGGGCCACGAGCGGCACCTCCTTCGACGGGTCCGATGGCGTCATTCAACATCTTCTGGCAATAGCGTTGCAACTGTGGAGATACCTCACGCCGGGGCGCGCTGGCCGCCGGCCCGTCGAACCAGGTGGTCGGCGACCCGCAGCGCGTTCGCGGAGATCGTCGCGGTCGGCGGCTGGGGGCCGGACGTGACGAACGCGCTGCCGTCGACGACGTAGAGGTTCGGGACGTCGTGGGCGCAGCCCCAGCGGTCGACGACGGAGGTCGCCGGGTCGTCGCCCATGCGGGCCGTGCCGAGCAGGTGCCAGCCCCACGCCGACCAGTCGGTCACGACCGTGTCGATCGCCCCGGCCGCCTCGTGGGCCTCGCGCGCCCGGGCGAGCTGCCAGTCGAGGTTCGCCCGCATCTCCCCGTCGATGCGGAAGGCGATCCGCGGGGCGGGGATCCCGTCAGAGTCGGTCAGGGCCGGATCGAGCGTGACCGTGTTGCGCTCGTGCGGGAGGTCCTCGATGCCGACCCCCCAGTCGAACGCGCAGCCGAGCGTCCGCTCGACAAGTCCGTGCACGGCGGGCCCCCAGCGCTGCTCGTAGGGGAGGTCGCCGTAGCGGGCGAGGGCCAGCAGCGGCCCGCCGATCGGCATCACGTCCCACTGCGCGCCGCGCGGGAAGCCGCGCGACTCGTCCGTGTCGGCGAACTGGAGCGAGAGGAGCTGCGTTCCCCACGGGCCGAGCCAGCTCTCGAGCGGCTCGTCGTAGATGCCGAGCACGCTCATGTACGGGTGGAGCATCAGGCGCTTGCCGACGAGACCCGACGAGTTGGCGAGCCCGTCCGGGAAGCGGCTCGAGCCCGAGAGCAGGAGCAGGCGGGCGGTGCCGACGCCGTTCGCGGCGAGCACGACGACGTCGGCCTCCTGGCGGTGCTCGACGCCCTTGCGGTCGACGTACACGGCGCCGGTGGCGAGCCCGCGCGAGTCGACCGTGAGCTCCCGGACGCGGGCGCCGGTTACGAGCCGGGCGCCGAGGCGCTGCGCCTCCGGCCAGATCGTCAGGTCGGTCGAGCCCTTCGCCCCCTTGGGGCAGCCCCACATGCACGTGCCCGTGCGCTCGCACTGGGCCTGACGCCCGTGCTCGACCGACGCGATCACGTGGCTTGCCGGCCACCAGTGCCAGCCGAGCCGGTTCATCCCCCCGGCCGCCCTGCGCCCGATCGCGCCGATCGGGAGCGGCGGCAGCGGCGGCGGCGGCCCGGGCGGGTAGAGGGGGTCGCCCGCTATCCCGGATACGCCCAGCCACTGCTCCGTCCGCTCGTAGTACGGGCGCAGCTCCGCGTATCCGATCGGCCAGTCGTCGGCAACGCCCTCCCGGCTCCGGGTCCGGAAGTCCGACGGGCGCATGCGCGACCACTGCGCCCCGAAGTGGATCGTGCTGCCCCCGACCGCGTTGAACATGATCGGCGCGACGTCCGTGCTCGAGTTCTCGCACGGGTAGTCCTCGGGGAGCGCCCGGACGTTCGGGTCGGGGTTCCAGCGCCGCTCGATCAGGAGCTCGAACTCCGGTTTGTCGCCCGGGAAGTCCGAGGGGTTGCACCAGCCGCCCTGCTCGAGGCAGACGACCCGGAAGCCGGCCTCGGCGAGCCGGCGTGCGACGACTGCGCCCGAGGCGCCCGCGCCGATCACGAGCACGTCGGCACGCTCGCCAGCCCCCGCGAACGGAAGCTGCGGCCCGTCAGCGGGGAGCGGGCCCGCGTCCTCGAGCGGCGGCGGCGTCCAGGCGAGCACCGGGTCGAGCAGCCCCTCCCGAAGGTCGTACTCGGCCTCGTCCGGGTAGGGCGGGCGCTTG
Source organism: uncultured Gaiellales bacterium (assembly GCA_964370985.1). GTDB lineage: Bacteria > Actinomycetota > Thermoleophilia > Gaiellales > Gaiellaceae > JAHDVS01. The sequence continues at coordinate 131,875 of CAYJLE010000003.1, forward strand.
CCCTGCCCCGGGTAGCCGATCCGCCGCCTGACCTTGACGTTCATGTAGTACGCGCCGGCCACGACGGCGGCCAGCACGTCGAAGCCCGGGCGCTCCTCCTCGAACAGGCGCCTTGCCTCCCGCACGGGATCCCGGCCCCCGGCCGCCTCGAGGATCAGCTCGAGCCCGGGCCGCAGCTCAGGGCGTGCGGCGAGGGTGCGCCCGAGCCATCTCCCGTCGGGGTCGGCCGAGCCGGCCGAGGGCAGGCGCCCCGCCTCCGGGATCAGCGCGTCCGCGAGCGCGCGGAGCGTGGCAAGCCGCTCCGGGCCGAGGTCGGGCGTCGCGTCCGCGCCAGCCATCGTCGTGCCGTGCGACTCTAGACGAGACCTCGGAGCTGAGCAACCGTTGCATCGGACGCAGAGATGTTGCAGAATCTGCAACATGCAGTCGGCCGACCGCGCGCTTGCGATCCTCTCCGCGTTCGGCGCGGATCGCCCCGAGCTCGGGGTCACCGAGCTGGCCTCCGAGCTCGGTCTCCACAAGAGCACCGTCTCGCGCCTGCTCGCCACGCTCGCGGCCCGCGGGCTGGTCGTCCGGGCCGGGGATCGGTTCGTGCCCGGGCACGAGCTCGCGCGGCTCGGAAGCCTCGCTGCGCAGGGGCCTGCGCTTGCGCACGCGCTCGGCGAGACGCTCGCCCGGCTCGCCCGTGAGACCGGGGAGACCGTCAACCTCGCGGTCCGCCGCGGCGATCTCGCGCTCAACGTCCACCAGGTCGAGACCGCGCACCTCGTCGGCGTGCGGGACTGGACGGGCCGGGCGTTCCCGCTGCACGCGACCGCGAATGGAAAGGCCCTGCTCGCCTTCGGGAGCGGCCCGCAGCCACGCGAGCTGCCGGCGCAGACGCCCCGGACGATCACGGACGGGGCCGCGCTCGCCCGGGAGCTCGCGCGCACGCGCGCCCGCGGCTACGCGGTCGCGCTCGAGGAGCTCGAGCGCGGTCTCCACGCCGTGGCCGCGCCGGTCTTCGACGGCGGCGGGGCATGCGTTGCCGCGGTCTCGATCTCGGCGCCCGCCTACCGTCTGCCGCGGCGGCGGGTCGCCGTCACCGGCCGGGCGTGCGCGGCCGCGGCCGCCGAGGCATCCGAGCGCCTCGGGCCTGGGCGGGCCGGCTGATGGCCTGGGAGCTCGCGAGCTACCCCGCAGGCCTGCTCCGTATCGAGCCAGAGCGCCTGCGAGCCCTGGTCGAGGGCGAGCCGGCGCTCGCGGGCCTCGAGGTAGCCGTCGCCGGTCCCGGCGAGCCGGTCCGGGTCACGCACGTGCTCGACGCCGTCGAGCCGCGCGCCCGCCCGGACGGGCGCCCCGCGTTCCCCACCGCCGGGCGCGCCGGCGAGGGCAGAACGAACTGCCTCGATGGCGTCGCCGTGCTCGCCTGCCTCGACTTCCCCGGCGAGGAGCGCCCGCTGCACGAGCAGGAGGCGATCGTCGACCTGGCCGGGCCGGGCGCGGGCGTGACGCCGTTCGGCTCGCTGACGAACGTCGTGCTCGCGTTCGCCGCCGCCCCGGGCGCGCGCCACGCGGCACTCGACGAGGCCGTGCGCCGCGTCACGCTGGCCGCCGCCGAGCTCCTGGCGGCGCCGACGCTCGCCGCCGAGCCCGCAAGGGTGGAGCGCTTCGAGCTCGGCCCCGCGCCCGGCCTGCCGCGCGTCGCGGCGCTCGTCCAGCTCTCCGACCTGGGGCAGCTCTACGTCCAGCGCGTCTACGGCGTCCCGGCCGGGGAGGCCGGCCTGCCGCGCGCCTTCGATCCCGCCGAGCTGCTCGACGGAGCCGTCACGGCCGGTGAGTACCACTGGGCTTCGATGCGCAACCCGACCCTCTTCCACCAGCGCAGCTCGCTCGTCCGCTCGCTCTACCGGGAGCACGGCCGGCGGCTCGACTTCGCCGGCCTCGTGCTCATGCGCGGCTACGAGCAGACCGCAGCCGACAAGGAGCGCGCCGCCGAGGCGGCCGCCGGGATCGTCCGCGAGCTGGGCGTCGAGGGGGCCGTAATCACGACCGACGCCGGCGGCAACTCGCACACGGACGTGATGCTGACCGTGCGCGCCTGCGAGCGCCGGGGCATCCGCACCGTCGCGATCGTCGCCGAGCAGAACGAGCCGACCTCGACCGACCCGGCGCTCGTCGACTGGGTGCCCGAGGCGGACTCGATCGTCTCGGTCGGCAATAGCCTCGACCTCGTTCCGGCCTGGGTGCCCGGGCGGGTGCTCGGCGGCGACACCCTGCTGGACGGCCGCTCCGCCCGCGATCCCGGCCCGCTCCCCGTCCAGGATTACCTCGGTGCCACGAATCAGATGGGCCAGCTCGACCTGATGGCGCGCACGTGGTGATGCGGGCGGTTCATTACCTCAACCAGTTCTTCGCCGGTCTGGGCGGCGAGGAGGCGGCCGGCTCGCCGCCCGTCCGGGTCGCCGGTCCTGTCGGCCCGGGTCACGGCCTCCAGGCGGAGCTCGGCGAGGTCGAGATCGTCGCGACCGTCGCCTGCGGCGACGACTACTTCGGCGAGCGCGAGGGCGAGGCGCTGTCCGCGCTGCTCGAGCTCGTCGCCGTCGAGGGGCCGGACGTCCTGATTGCCGGCCCCGCCTTCGGGTCCGGCCGCTACGGCTACGCGTGCGGCACGCTCGCGCGGGCAGCCGTCGAGCGGCTCGGGATCCCGGCCGTGGCAGCGATGCACGAGGAGAGCCCCGGCGTCGCCGCGGCCGCGGGGAAGGCGCTCGTGGTGCCGACGGCGGTGAACGTCGCGGGCATGCGGGAGGCCCTGCCCCGTCTCGCCCGGCTCGCGGTCGCGCTCGCCGAGGGGCGCGAGCTCGGCCCGCCCGACGCCGAGGGCTACCTCCCGCGCGGCTTCCGCCGTAACGTCCACGCCGGCCGCACGGGTGCGGAGCGCGCGATCGACCTGCTGCTCGCCAAGCTCGCCGGCGACGTGCGCACCGAGGTTCCCGCCGGCTTCGACCGGGTGAAGCCGCCGCCGCCCGTTCCCGACCTCTCTCGCGCCCTGCTCGCGCTCGTGACCGAGGCCGGGTGCGTGCCGCAGGGGAACCCCGACCGCCTGCCCTCGGTCCGGGCGCGGGGCTGGCTCACCTACGAGCTGCCCGCCGCGCTCGAGCCGGCGGCCTGGCAGTGTGTCCACGGCGGCTTCGACGTCGCGCTCGCGGACGACGATCCGAACCGGCTCGTGCCGCTCGACGTCGTCGCGGAGCTCGTCGCCGAGGGCCGGGTCGGCCGCCTCCACGACCGCTTCTACACGACGACGGGGAACGGCACTCCGGTCGCGGTTGCCGCCGAGTTCGGGCGCGAGATCGCGCGCGAGCTAGCCGACGCCGGAGTCGAGGCCGTTCTGCTCACCGGCACCTGAGGGACCGGCACGCGCTGCGGGGCAGCGCTGGGCAAGGAATTCGAGCGGGCCGGGATCCCGACCGTGTTCGTGACGTCGTTACCTACGATCGCCGCGATGGTCGGCTGCAACCGTGTCGTGCGCGGACCGGCGATCACCCACCCGGCCGGGATCGACCGGGCCGAGCGCCGGCGGATCGTCGAAGCGGCGCTTGCACTGCTCGAGGCCGACGTCGAGTCAGGGACGGTCGAGGAAGCTTCGTGACCGGCGCCGCCGTCCACGGGTGCTCGCTCGTGCTCGCCCACGCTCCGGATCTCGTCCGGCACGGCTCGAAGCCCGCCCGCGAGCTTGCCGCAGACCCGGCCCTGCTCGGGCCGCTCGCCTCGTCGCTGCGGACGTTCGAGCAGGCGCTTGCCTACCCGCCCAGCCAGGCGTTCATCGGGAACGTGCGGCCGGAGGCGCTCCGGGACGTCCCACGCCCGCGTTGGCAGCACGCGGCCGACCCGCGGCGCGAAGGCCCGTACGGGCTGATCGTGCCCCAGGCGGAGCTGTACGAGCGCCTCGCGGCGTGCGACCAGTTCGGCCTCGTGCGGCTCGACGGCGAGGAGCCGCCCCCGGGTGGGCTCCCGCTCCATGTTGACGGCCGTCTCGCCGGCTCGATCCGGCCGGCGCACGACGAGGACGAGTCGCTCGGTGCAGCCGTTCTGCTCGAGAACCTGGCGTGCAAAGCGACCGGGGCGCTCGCGCTCGAGCACCTGCTCAGCGCGACCGGCTTCCCCGCGGACGAGCTCGCGTACGCGCTCGGCTGCGGCGAGGAGGCGGTCGGAGACCGCTACCAGCGCGGCGGCGGCAACCTCGGCAAGGCGATCGCCGAGCAGGCGGGCTGCCGAAACGCGTCGGGAGCCGACGTGAAGGCGTTCTGCGCCGGCCCGGTGCACGCGCTCGTCCTCGCCGCCGCGCTCGTCGCGGCCCGGGTGCACGACCACGTCGCCGTCGTCGCGGGCGGGTCGCTCGCCAAGCTGGGGATGAAGCTCGCCGGGGCGCTGCGGACGGGCGCGCCGATCCTGGAGGACGTCCTCGCCGGCCTGGCGATCCTGGTCGGCCCGCGCGGCGGCGGCGCTCCGATCGTGCGCCTCGACGCCGTCGGCCGCCACCGGATCGGGTCCGGGTCGGCCCAGCAGGCGATCCTGGAGGATCTCGTCGTCGAGCCGCTCGAGCGGCTCGGGCGCGGCCTCCTCGACGTCGACCGCTACGCGACCGAGCTCCACGATCCAGACATCACCGAGCCGGCGGGCGCCGGCAACGTGCCGGAGCGCAACTACCGCCTGCTCGGGGCGCTCGCCGTCCGGCGCGGGGAGCTCCCGCGCGACGGGCTCGACTCGTTCGAGCTCGACCGCGGGCTGCCGGGCTACTCGCCGACGCAGGGGCACGTCGCCTCGGCCGTCCCGTGGCTCCCGCACGGGCTCGCCGCCCTGCGCGCCGGCGAGCTCGGCTCCACCATGCTCGTCGCCAAGGGCTCGCTCTTCCTCGGGAGGATGACGGAGCTCTCCGACGGGATGTCCGTGCTGCTCGAGCCTGGAAGGGAGGGGTGATGCCGGTCGACGCGACCGCCGAGACCTACGCGGAGCTGACCCGGGAGGGGAGCGTGCTCGTCGACTTCTGGGGGCCGCGCTGCCAGCCTTGCCTCGCTCTGATGCCGGCGATCGCCGAGCTCGAGACCGCCGCGGGCGGGGCGGTCACGGTGGTCAAGGTCAACTCCGCCGAGAACCGACAGGTCTGCCGCGACCTCCGCGTCTTCGGGCTGCCGACGTACCTGCTCCTGCGGGACGGCGTCGAGCTCGCGCGGCTGACCGGGGACGTGTCCAGGGCGGACGTCGCGCAGGCGTTCGAGACGTTGAAAGGGGGTGGGGGAGAGTGAGGCTCGAAGGCAAGAAGGTGATCGCGCTCGGCGAGCGCGACGGCGTGCCGGGCCCGGCGATCGCCGAGTGCGTGCGCTCCGCGGGCGCGCAGGCGATCTTCGTCGAGACCGAGTGCTTCGTCTGAACGGCGGCCGGGGCCATGGACCCAGAGAACCAGGGCCGGATCAAGTCCCTGGTCGAGGAGCACGGGCCGGGAAGCGTCGTCGTCGTGCTCGGCGCCGCCGACCTCGAGGCGCTCGAGGTGGCGGCCGAGACGCTGACGCTCGGCGACCCGGCCTACGTGGGTCCGCTGGCAGGAGTCCCGTTGGGGCTCCCCGTCGTCCACATCCTGGAGCAGGACGTCAAGGAGCAGGTCGATCCGGCGGTGTACGACGAGCAGGTCGGGCTGCTCGAGATGACGATCGACGTCGATTCCGTGCGGGCCGCGGCACGGCGCTTCCCCGGAAGGGACGGGGCCTGACCGCGTCGCGGTCCGGCCCCGGCGTCACTGACGCCAGGCGTCCAGCTCGAGCGTGGGCAGCTCGCCGGGGGAGGGGACGAACGTGCGCATGAACCAGCGGCGCACGACCCGGAACCAGATCAGCGCGGCGAGCGGGCCCGCGAACGCGGCGCCCCAGATCCCGAAGAACACGTACGCGAGCGCAGCGATCCCGGCCACGAAGATGACGCCGATCCGGACGTAGAGCCTCGCCTTGGCCTGGTGCGCGCGAACCTGGGAGAACCGTTCGGCCGGGAGCGCGGAGGTGTCGTAGGTCCGCCCGCACTGGCAGGTGACCGTGTCGCCGAGCTTCGCCGCGGAGACCTGGCCGCACTCGCAGCGCACGGTGATGGGAATTGCCACGGGCTCTCCCGAGTGTACGTCGAACGGGTGGGGGCCCGTGCCCTGCCGGGCCCCCACCCGTGCTCCCGGCGCTGCTAGCGGGCGCGCGCCGCCGCGGCCACCATGTCGAGCGCCTCCTGGGAGGGCTGCTCGTCGCTCGGCTCCTTGAACCGGAACGGCCGGCCGTGCTGGCGCTGCGCGATCACGTAGCCGAGGACGCCCGCCGCGAGGGCGCCGAGCCCGACTGCCACGATCTCGGGCACCTTCGCCGTCGGGCTGGCGGTGCCCTCCGCGTACTCGGGGCTCAGGTAGTCGAACCCGTAGCCGGTGTACTTCAGCTTCCAGAGGCCGAACACGATGAAGAGCAGGTTGGCGATGCAGAAGATGCCCGCCCCGACCATCCACGGCTTTGCGAGGCGAACCGGTCGCGGCCAGTTCGGGCGGTCCTTGCGCAGAAGGAGCACCCCCGACAGGGCGAACACGTGCGAGAGCATGTAGCCGAGGTTCCCGGCCGCGAGGATGAAGTAGATGTTCCCGAAGTAGAGGAGCAGGAAGATGTTCAGGAACATGTCGAACGTCATCGCGCGGCCCGGGACGTGGTGGCGGTTCAGAACGCCGAGTTGCTTGACCGTCATCTTCTCCTCGGAGAGCGCGTAGAGCGCCCGCGAGCCGTCCATCGTGGCCGTGTTCATCGACAGGAGCAGGCCGCCGCAGAGGCAGACCACGAGGAACTTGCCGAAGCCCTCCCCCGCGATCGAGTTGACGACGTTGTTCAGCCAGAGCACGCCCGTCAGATCGCCGTAGATCGCGTCGTAGCCGATCGTTCCGATCACGACGACCGGGAGCATGAACGAGAGGACGACGTTGAGCGCGCCCACGGACGCGAGCGCCTTGCGCGTGTCGTCCTTCGTGTCCTTGTACTCCGGCGCGAACGTCGCCCCGGCCTCCGGCCCGTATGTCGACCAGCCGAGGATGTACATCCAGACCATCAGCATCAGGAACTTGTTGAAGCCGGACGCGTCGTCGCCGTAGAAGCTGACGCTGTCGCCGACGAAGTTCGAGTCGATCTGGTGGTTCGAGAAATCCCCGGTCAGGAAGCCGCCGACCGCGATCACCACGATCGGGATCATCATCAGGCCGCCGACGACGTAGCTCAGCCACACCGCCGGTCGCATCCCGCGGATGTTGAAGACCCAGCAGAGGACGATGCACATGACGCCGATCAGCTGTGGCCAGCCGAGCGCGATGATCACCGGCGGATCCCACGACTCGGTCGCGAAGTAGCCGGTACCACCGAACGAGCCGATCAGCAGGTAGCCGATCAGGCTGCCGTAGATCGCGAGCACGCTCGACCACGCGAACCAGTAGCCGAAGACGGCGATCGGGCCGGCGAGCGAGAAGTACTTGCGCCAGCCCTCGCGTGCGTACACGGAGAGGCCGCCCGGCTTGTCGGGGAACATCGCCGCCGGCTCGGCGTAGATGTACGCCTGGATCGCGCCGATGAAGGCCGAGATGATCCAGAGGGCCGCGGCGACCCAGCCGCCCAGCGAGATGATCGAGCCCCAGAGCCCGACGAGCAGGAACCCGGGGTTGGCGAGGCCGATCACGAATCCGTCCCACCAGCGGATCGTCTTCAGCAGCCGCCGTTGGTCTACCGCGACTTCAGCCATACATCCTCCTCTCGCTCACGTCCCGACGGCCTTCCTCGTCACCGCCGGAGGCGCGACGCTACCACTCCCGCCCGGTCAGATCAATGCGCCCGATTGTCCGGCGCGGGCCGGACGGCGGCAATCCGTCACGGGGACGAACTTCGGCCGGTCGCTCGTACGATCGTCTGAGACGGCCTCACTCAGTGCTCGCCGACGAGTCTGGTGCCCGTCGCCTCGCGGGCGCGCAGCGCGAGCCACAACTCGGCGACGTCCTCGGTGCGGTCGAGGCGGCGGCCCGTCAGCTCCTCGATCCGACGCATCCGGTAGACGAGCGTCTGCTTGTGGACGACGAGGTCGGCGGCGGCCCGCTGCCACGAGCGGTTCGCGCCGAGGAACGCCTCGAGCGAGGCGAGCAGGTTCGTGCCATGTGACTCGTCGTAGTCCGCGAGCGGCCCGAGGATGCGCCGCACGATCTCGCGTGCCTCGCTGAGCGTCCGGGGCATGAACGGCGAGTGAGCGTGGTCGCCGTACCGCGCCAGGCTCTCGCCGCTCGCGAGCGCGGCCGACAGGGCGAAGCGCGCCTCCCTGGCCGCGTCCGGCGCTGCCGCCGGCCGGGCGAACGGGCTGGAGAGGCCGGCCGCGGCGCCCGGGTCGAGCTCGTGCCGGAACGCTGCGACTGGCGAGGGGCCGGCTGGCAGGAGGGCGAGCAGCGTCCCGGCCCGTTGGAGGAGGAGGTGCGGGACGTCTCGCGCGGCCAGGAGATGGTGGATGTCCCCGTGGTCGATCCCGTCGTCGGGGTTCGAGCAGGCGGCAAGCACGAGCTCGCCGGCGAGCCCCCGCCGGGCGAGCTGCTCCCCGGCGTCCGAGGACGGCCTCCCGTCCACCAGCTGGGCGAGCAACTCGGCCCCGAAGCGGCGCTCGCGCTCCCGCTCGGAGGCGAGCTTCTCGAGCTCGAGGGCTGCGATCGTCGCGACGTGCTGCAGCACCGCCGTGTCGGGTCGCACCTGGCCGCCGGAGAGAACGAGCAGGGTGGCGGGCCGGCGGGCTGGCACCGGAAGCGCGAGCCCCTGCTCCGCGCTCGAAGACAGCCGCAGGACGGCCGGCAGCGGGAACGAGCGCCCGGCCGTGGCAGCTGCCAGAGCGGCAGCGAGGCCGGGCGGCGGGTCGAGCCCGCCCGGGAGGAGCGCATGGCCTCGCGTGGGGTCGATCACGAACACCTGGCAACCGGCGGTCTCGGCGAGCCGGTCGACGAGCGCGGCGCCGGACAGGCCCTCGGCGGCCGCGCGTCGCACGGTGTCGTAGATCCGCACGGTCCGGTTGAGGCGGTCCTGACCCTCCCGCAGGCTCGCGTCCGCGACTGCACGCTCGATCGCGATGAAGGGAACCTCGTAGGCTGTGAACAGGATCGGGAAGTCCAGACGCTCGGCGGCCTCGACCATCTCCGCGGACAGCACCGGCGCGTGCACCTGCTCGGCGATTGCCACTCCCGCGGCACCCGCTTCGGCGAGCCGCTCGACGTAGGCCCGCTGCTCCTCCGCCCCGGCAGGGACGCCGAGGCCGATCGTGAGCACGAGCTCGCCGCCCGATAGCCACTCCCACGGCTGCGGCAGCTCGCAGGCGTGCGCCCAGGTGACCGTCCGGTCGGCGCCACCCGACCCCGCGTGGATGCGGGTGCCCAGGTGGGGGAGGTCGGTGAGCTGGCGGATCGTCAGGGCCACGGGCGGATTCATACCATCGTACGAGCCAGGCTCGGTGCTTTGCGCCCGCGCCGTATTGCGGGTCACGTCCCGACCGCTCAGAATCGCGTTGATGCGGGTTGTCGTCCTTGGGGGCGCAGGCGAGACCGGGGCCGCCCTGTCGGCTGACCTGGCAGCGCTGGGCGAGATCGACGAGCTGGTCGTCGCGGACGTCGACCGTGAGCGAGCCGAGGCGCTCGTCGCGAGCCTCCCGGGCGGAAGCGCCGTTGCCGCCCGCATCGACGTGCATGACGCCGAGCGGGCCCTGGAGCTCCTCGACGGAGCGGATCTGCTCATGAACTGCCTCAGCTTCACCCTGTTCGGGCCGGCGCTCGAGCTTGCGACCCGGGCCGGGGTCGACTACGCGGACCTGATCTCCGAGCCGAGCCCGGAGCAGCGGCGGGCAGTCGAGGCGGCCGGGATCACGGCCGTGTCGGGGCTGGGCGCGACGCCCGGTCTCTCGAACGTGCTCGTCCGGGACGCTGCCGGCCGGCTCGACGAGGTCCGGGAGGCCCACGTCTCGTGGGTCAGCTTCCGGACGATCGCTCCGAGCCCGGGGCTGCTCGACACGATCCTGTGGGAGCTCGCGGACGACTGCCCGACGCGGTTCTCGTTCCAGGACGGTCGCTACGAGCATGCGGGCTTCATGGAGGGCTCCCGGCTCGTCGACTTCGCCCCGCCCGTGGGGCGGCAGCGCGTCTACTATGTGCCCCACCCGGAGGTGATGACTCTGCCCCGGCATTTCCCGACCCTGCGCGTCTGCGCCGTGCGGGGCAGCTACCGCCCGGAGTTGATGGAGCACGCCCGGGTCCTCAACACGTACGGGCTCCTCGACGAGGGAGCCCGCGAGGAGACGAAGGCACGGGTCTGGGAGCGCTTCGGCGCCGTCCGCGATGAAGCGCCATGGCTCCTGTTCGTGCACGTCGACGTGATCGGGCTGCGCGGCGGGTCGCCCGTCCGGGTCGCCTACGACGTGAGCCACCCGACCTCCTGGGGGCAGGAGGGCACGGGCCGGATGACGGGGACGTGCGCGGCGGTCGGGGCGCAGCTCCTGGCCAGGCACGGGCGTACGGCGCCCGGGTTCGTCGCCCCCGAGGCCTACTTCGACCCCCGCGAGTTCCTGGCCGAGCTCGAGCGTCGCGGCACGGTCACCGTGACGCGGCGCGAAGCCCCCATCTGAGACAGCTGGCAGCGAACGGAGGAGACGGAATGGAGCGCCTGTACATCGGCGGCGAGTACGTGGAGAGCACGTCGGACCGCGTCATCGAGGTCGAGAACCCCGCAACCGAGGAGACGATCGCCGAGGTCCCCGACGCCTGCGCGGAGGACGTCGACCGCGTGGTTGCGGCCGCGCGCGAGGCGCAGCGGGAGTGGCGGCGGGCCGCGGCGCTCGAGCGGACGGAGCTCTTGCACGAGTGCGCGGCCAGCCTGGCCCGGCACGCAGACGAGCTCGCGCTGATCCTGACCCGCGAGGGCGGCAAGACGCTCAAGGAGAACCGCGACGAGATCGACTGGTCGGTCACGTGCTTCCGGCACCTCGCCGAGACCGCACGGGCCTCGCTCGGAAGGGTGGTCGGCCCCTCGAAGGCCGGCCAGATGAACATCGTCATGCACGAGCCGCTCGGGGTTGTGGCCGCGATCTTCCCCTACAACTACCCGATCGTCCTGCTCGCCTGGCAGGTCGCCGCGGCGCTCGCGACCGGGAACACCGTCGTCGTCAAGCCGAGCGAGCTGACACCGCTCGCGACGCTCAAGCTGGGCGAGGTCTTCTCCTGCCTGCCGCCCGGCGTGTTCAACGTGATCACCGCGACCGGGGAGGGCTCCGCCCGGCTCGTCGAGCACCCGGGCACCGACATGATCGCCTTCACCGGCTCGGTCGCGACCGGCTCGCGGATCATGGCCGCGGCGGCGCCGCGGATCAAGAAGCTCCTGCTCGAGCTCGGGGGCTGCGACCCGTTCATCGTCCTCGGCGACGCCCGGATGGACGTGGCCGTGCGCGGCGCCGTGTTCGCGGCGTTCCTGAACGCCGGCCAGGTGTGCACCTCCGCCGAGCGGTTCTACGTGGAAAGCTCGATCTACGACGACTTCATGGCGCAGGCGACGGAGCTGACCCGGACGCTGCGGGTGGGCGATCCGATGGGCGATGTCGACGTCGGCGCGCTGGTGTCCCGCGGCACCCGCGACACGGTCGAGCGCACGATCGACGAGCTCCTCTCGAAGGGGGCGAAGGTCGCGCAGGGCGGGCGGGCTCCCGCAGAGCTCACGCGCGGCTACTACTTCGAGCCCACGCTGCTCGAGATCACCGACCCGAGGAGTCAGGAGCTCGGCCGGGAGTGCTTCGGCCCGCTGGCGACGTTCACGCCCGTGCGTGACCTCGACGAGGCGATCGAGCTCGCGAACGGCACCGACTTCGGGCTGGGCGCGAACATCTACACGTCGAGCCTCGAGACGGCGATGCGCGCCGCGACGGAGCTCCAGGCCGGCACGGTCTGGATCAACGATCCGCTCAAGGACAACGACGCGGCGCCGTTCGGTGGCATGAAGTTCTCGGGGCTGGGACGCGAGCTCGGCTCGGAGGGGATGAGCGCCTTCACTCAGGCCAAGCACGTGCACATCGACTTCGCGCAGGTGCCCTCGCCCGAGTGGTGGTTCCCCTACCAGAGGCCGGACATTTCGGGCTGAGCGGAGGCGGCCCGATGCGCAACGTGCGGGCGATCGTCTACGGGGTCGGCGCCATGGGCTCGATCATGGCGCGCCTGCTGATCGACAAGGGCGTCGAGATCGTCGGGGCGGTCGCGCGCAGCCCCGAGAAGGTGGGCCGGGACCTCGGCGAGGTCGCCGGCCTCGGGATCCGGACGGGCGTCACCGTCGAGGCCGACGCCCGCAGGGCTCTGGCGGAGGGAGCGGACATCGCGCTCGTGTCGGTGGCGAGCTACCTCAGCGTGATGTTCGACCACTTTCGCCTCTGCCTCGAGCACGGCACGAACGTCGTCACGATCGAGGAGGAGACCGTCTATCCCTGGAGCACCGCGCCCGAGCTGGCCGCCGAGCTCGACCGGATCGGCAAGGCGCACGGGGCGACGCTGGCGGCATCCGGGGCGCAGGACGTGTACTGGCTGCACCTCGTCGGTGTGCTCATGGGCGCGGCCCACCGGATCGACAGCGTCTCGGGCCGCTGCACGTGGAACGCCGACGACTACGGGCCCGAGGTCGCGCGTCACGTCCACGTGGGCGAGACGGAGGAGGAGTTCCGCCGTTACCTGGCCGAGGAGGGCTGGCCCGACTTCGTGGTCAGGGCGACGCTCGAGGCGCTGATCGCCGAGGTCGAGCTGACGCCCGCGGCGGTCACGCCGAGCGTCGTTCCGGTGCTCGCGCACGTCGACCGGACCTCGCGTGCCCTCGGGCGGGTGATCCCGGCGGGCCGGATCGTCGGCGTCGTCGACCGCGTCGCGATCGAGACGGAGGAGGGGCCCGTCTTCAGCTTCGAGATGGGCGGGCGGATCTACGAGCCCGGGGAGGCCGACATGAACGAGTGGGTCGTTCGGGGCGACCCGGAGGAGCTCCACCTCAGGAACGATCGGGTGCCCACCCGGCTGATCACCTGCACGACCCTCGTCAACCGCATCCCCGACGTGATCAATGCGGAGCCCGGCCTCGTCACCCTCGACCGGCTGGGCAAGCCGCGCTACAAGCACCACCCCCTCGGCCATTACCTGCGCTGAGGCGGGCCAGGAAGGAGCAGTCATGGCGCGCGACCCGAAGTACGACCCGCTGTTCGAGCCGATCCGGATCGGGCCGAAGACGATCAAGAACCGCTTCTACTGCACGCCGCAGTGCTCCGGTGCGGGTTCCGAGAAGCCCGGCTTCCAGGCCGGGCACCGGGGCATGAAGGCCGAGGGCGGCTGGGGAGCGATCTCGACCGAGTACTGCTCGATCCACCCCGAGTCGGACGATAGCCACCGAGTCTCCGCGCGCCTCTGGGACGACTGGGACGTGCGCAACCTCGCGCGGATGTGCGATGTCGTGCATTCCTTCGGCGTGCTCGCGGCGGTCGAGCTCTGGTACGGGGGACCGCACGCTCCCTGCATGGAGTCGCGCTGCGTTCCCCGCGGTGTCTCCCAGATCGCGAGCGAGGCCGACCCGTTGACCGTGCCGATGGAGATGTCGAAGAGCGAGATCCGCGAGCTCCAGGGCTTCTGGGTCGCGGCGGCGCGCCGGGCCCGCTCGGCCGGGTTCGACATCGTCTACGTGTACGGGGCGCACAGCTTCCTGCCGATGCAGTTTCTCTCGCCGTTCCACAACAAGCGGACGGACGAGTACGGCGGCTCGTTCGAGAACCGCGCCCGCTTCTGGCGCGAGACCCTGGAGCTCGTCCGCGACGCCGTGGGCGACGATTGCGCGGTCGCCTCGCGGCTCGCGGTGGCCGGGCTCGGGCCCTACGGGGTCGAGCTCGACGAGGGGCTGGCCTTCGTGCGGGCCGCGGATCACCTCGTCGACCTGTGGGACGTCAACGTCGGCGGCTACGTCAACTGGGGCGACGATATCGGCACCTCGAAGTTCTACGCCCAGGGCTACCAGCTCGAGTGGACGGGCAGGGTGAAGGAGGTCACCTCGAAGCCGGTGGTGGGGGTCGGTCGCTACACGAGCCCGGACGCGATGGTCGAGGTGCTGCGCAGCGGGAAGCTCGATCTGATCGGCGCGGCGCGTCCCACGATCGCAGACCCGTTCCTGCCGCGGAAGATCGAGGAGGGGCGCCTCGACGAGATCCGCGAGTGCATCGGCTGCAACGTGTGCGTGTCGCGCTGGGAGATCGGCGGCCCCCCGCTGATCTGCACCCAGAACGCGACCGCCGGCGAGGAGTACCGGCGCGGCTGGCACCCGGAGCGGTTCACCCGGGCGTCGAACGCCGACCGGGACGTGCTCGTCGTCGGTGGCGGCGCGGCCGGGCTCGAGTGCGCCCGGGTGCTCGGCATGCGGGGTATGCGCCGCGTCCACCTCGTTGACGCCGCCCCCGACGTCGGCGGCTACGTCGGCTGGGTCTCGCGCCTCCCCGGGCTCGCCGAGTGGCGCCGGGTGGTCGACTACCGCAGGGTCCAGATCGGCAAGCTGCGCAACGTCGAGGTGCACACGGGGCTCTCCCTGGATGCCCCAGCGGTGCTCGACTACGGGGCCGAGCTCGTCGTCTGCGCGACCGGGGCCCGCTGGGCGGGCAACGGCCTGAACGGCTTCACGCACGAGCCGGTACCCGGCGCCGACGCGGCGCTCCCTCACGTGCTCACCCCCGAGCAGCTCGTGCTCGAGGGGAAGGAGCCGCCCGGGGAGCGGGTGGTCGTCTACGACTGCGAGGGGTACTTCATGGGTGTCAACCTCGCCGAGCGGCTCGCGCGGGAGGGCAGGCACGTCACGTACCTGACTCCGAACGCCCACCCGGGCGCCTACATGCACTACACGGGCGAGGCGATTCCCCTCCACGCGCTGCTTCACGAGTTGCACGTGGAGCTCGTCACGCAGCGGCTCCTGGAGCGGGTCGATGCCGGTAAGGTCGTGACCGCGAACGCCTGGGTCGAAGGGGACACCGCGCCGCTCGCGGCCGACGCGGTCGTGCTCGTCACCCAGCGGCTCTCGAACGACTCCCTCTACCGTGAGCTCCACGGCGACGCGGACGCGCTCGAGCGGGCGGGGATCGAGGGCGTCTACCGGGCGGGCGACTGCGTTGCGCCGCGGCTGATCGCCGACTGCGTGTTCGACGGCCACCGCCTCGCCCGCGAGATCGACTCCCCCGACCCGCAGATGCCGCTGCCGTTCATTCGCGAGCGTCGCCTGGCCGGGGATTCGTCGGACGCCGAGTACGAGGCGCAACTCGCACGCGGGCGCGAGACGGTCGCCTACTGAGAGGGGGTAGGGGGGGGGGGGGGGGGGGGGGGGGCCCCCCCCCCCCCGGGGGGGGGGGGGCGCCGGGCGGG